>JAEEKX010000021.1 GCA_016288655.1 Bacteroidales bacterium | reverse complement strand
TTTTATTATTTTTCAGTTCTCAATTCTCAACTCTCAATTCTCAATTCTCAACTCTCAACTTTCAACTCTCAACTTTCAACTCTCAACTTTCAACTCTCAACTTTCAACTCTCAACTTTCAACTCTCAACTTTCAACTCTCAACTTTTAACTCTCAACTTTTAACTCTCAACTTTTAACTCCCCTCAGTCTTCCGGGTGCTCGTAGCCGATAGGCTCCATGTGGATGGTGGCCGAGACCTTGTACTCCTGCTCAATCATCTGCTCGATGCGGGTGGCGATGGCACCGCGAAATCAGGACAAAAAAAACACCAACTCTTTGCAGAATCGGTGCTTTCGTTTTGCGCTCCCTCTAGGACTTGAACCTAGGACCCTCTGATTAACAGTCAGATGCTCTAACCAACTGAGCTAAGGAAGCAGTGGTGTTTTGAGGTTGCAAATATACAACTTTTTTTTGTCGTACATCGCTTCTTTTGATTTTTTTTCAAATTACCTCAAAACACCATGTAAGTGGTTGATATTTAATTTATTAAATTTTACTTTTTCGACTTCTTGCCGCCGTCTTTCCACGATTCCGGATACATGTTCACGCGCAAATACTGGTCGGTTTTGAAGTTTTTCTGCATGAAGTTGGCAATTCCGCTCACCGTGATCTTCTCCAAATTCTCCTTCATGGTGAACATCTCGTTCAAGTCGTCACCGTTGAAATACTGCGTGGCGATGTAATTGTGCCAGTAATGGTTGGTCTGCTGGTCGCTCTCCGCGGTGCGCAACATCTGCTCCTTCACCTTTGCCAAAGTCTCCGGCTTAGGACCCTTCTTGCAGAACTTCTCCATGATCTTGATCACCGCATTCGCCAACTTATCAACGTTCTTCGGGGCGCAACTGAACATCACCATTGACATGAAGTTGGAACGCGGGTACTTCGACAGCGCCATCTGTACCATCGGGCTATAGACGCCGCCCATTTTCTCGCGGATGATCTCTAAGCACTCGATGGTGACGGCCTCGTTCACCACCTCCACCATCAACTCGTTGGCTTCGTTCCACTCCAGCGGCTGCACGAAGGCCAGCCCCACCCAGCTCGCGGCGTCATCGGCACCCGAGTAGATGTTCTTGGTGCGGATGCCCTCGGCACCCTTCTTGAACACCTCCGGACGGAATTTCTCCATCTGGTCGGTGGTCGGCATCGAGGCAAGGTAGGTCTCCATCAAACTCACCAACTCCTGCTCGTCGAAACTGCCGGTGAAGAAGAATGTGAAGTCGGCCGGATTGGCGAAACGCTCCTGATAGAGGTAGAAGGCGCGTTCGTAATCCACCTTGTCCAACGTCTCATCGGTGAAAGTCAGCATGTTGCTCATGTACGGGTCGTTGTCGTAGATGCCGTTCATGAACTCGCCGATGAACTTGTACATCGGTTGCGCCTTGATCATCTTCAACTGCTCGCGCACTTCGTTCATCACTAAACTGTAAGCGGTGGTGTCGTGGCGTGGGTGCGTGAAGAAGGCGTTGATATACTGGAAGAAAAGGTCGAGGTCCTTAGGACTGGTGCTGCCGCTCAAGCCCTCGCGGATGGGGGAGATGTTGGGTGTCAGACTGATCTTCTTGCCTTTCAGTTTTTTGTGCAATGTGGTGTTGTCCATCTCGTTGATACCGCCGCGATCGACCATGTCGGCAGCCAGCGACAGCGAAGGGATGTCGCACTCATAGTACATGCTCATGCCGCCAGGGCTGACGGCGGAGAACAGGATCTCGTCGTTCTTGAAGTCGGTCTGCTTGGCCACCACCTTGATGCCGTTGGAGAGCGTGTATTCGGTCGCGCCCACCTCGGGCAGGTCGCGCTTCGAAGTGACGAAGCCCGGCTTCAGGGTCTCCTTCTCTATGATTTCCTGCTCCTTGTAGTTATCGATGTAGGGCTCCACGTCGGCCAGCGACTTGTCGTTGATCACAGCCAGCACTTCGGCCTCGGTGGGTACCTTCACACCCTCTTTCTCGGGCGCCATCACCACGGCGAGGAAGTTGTCATTCACGATCCACTTCTTCGCCAAAGCGTTCACATCTTCCAACGTGATCTCTTCCAAATACTTCTTGGCGTAGTTGAGTTCACGCTTGGCCCCCGGGATCGGTGTGCCGTACAGGAAGTTATCGACATATTCGTTGGCGAACTTGGCCGACTCGGTCTTGTCGAGTTCCTTCACGGCGCGCTCGTACTCCTCCATGAGGGCGTCCTTGGCACGCTGCAACTCGGTTTCGAGGAAGCCGTGCTTGAGCACGCGGTAGTCCTCACGCAGCATCACGCGTATGGCGTCGAGAATGCGTCCCTCCTTGGCCATGCCGTTCATGAAGTAGCCGTCGATCTGGCCGATGAAGTGGCTGTAGCCGGCACCCATGCTCACAGCCGGACAGTTGGGATCCTGCATCAGTTCCATCATGCGAGAAGCGTACATCGAGTTGTACAGTTCCGCGGCCATGTGGTCCTTGAAATCCTGCACGGTCACCATCGTATGATGGGGGAACTTGTGGCCCATCATGATCTGGCTGCCACCTGCCTCCTTGTCGGTGGCGACGCATACCAACGGATCCTTGTTGTCGGCAATGGTGGGATAGACCTTCTCGCGCGGGTTCTGCTTCGCCGGAATGGGGGAGAACTTCTCCTTGATCTGCTGCTCGATGGCATCGGCGTCAATGTCGCCGACAACGATGACCGCTTGCAAATCAGTGCGATACCAGTCGTTATAGAAACGGCGGATCACCTCCGGCTTGAAGTTCTGGATGATCTCGATCAGTCCGATGGGCAGGCGTTTCGCATATTGCGAGTTGTTGAAGACCACCGGGAACCACTTCTGGCGCATGCGGTCGTCGGCGCCGCGCCCCATGCGGTACTCTTCCGAAACCACACCGCGCTCGTCGTCGATCTCCTTCGGGTCGTATAGCAGCCCGCAGGCCCAGCCGTACAGGAAATCGATGCCCATGTCCACGTACTTCTTGTCGTCGCAAGGCATGGTGATCATGAATACGGTCTCATCAAACGACGTGTAGGCGTTGATGTCCTGTCCGAAGATCACGCCGATCTTCTGCAGCTCGGAGATCATCGTGTTGTGCGGGTAGCCCGTGATGCCGTTGAAGGCCATGTGCTCGGTGAAGTGGGCGAGGCCCTGCTGGTCGTCGTCCTCCTGGCAAGAGCCGGCGTTCACGGCCAGACGGAACTCCACACGCCCCGCGGGCTTGTCGTTATGCCGCACGTAGTAGGTCAACCCGTTGTCGAGTTTGCCCACGCGCACGTTGGGGTCTTGCCCGATTTTAGTGTCCAGCTTCTGCGCCATGCCGGCCGGCATCCAGGCGACCATCACGGCGACAATCAGCGTCAAAAAGAAGGTTTTTTTCATCATATGAAAGTTTTATTGATAATAATTAATTGATAATCAAAAATTTATATAATTCACAAATGAAAATTAAGAGAAGGCAAATATACGTTTTTTTTGAGATTTGGGGATGAAAAAAGCGGGATGAGACCCCTCACCCCGCTGTCCGTATGAAAGCAACGTCTATTTTTGTATCCGCTGCTTCGTCTCGCGCGTCCATGTCACCGTGGCACCCAGTAGCGAGAACCCTACGTAGCCACGGACTTTCAACTTCCCTTTGTCGTCGAACTTCATGTAACTCTTGTAGGTCTTGCCGCTGCCGGGGTGGTGGATGGTGCCGTCTTGCCACTCGTTGTCTTTCGCGTTGTAGTGGAAACCGCGGAGGAACTTGTAGTTGATGAAGTTCTTCTTGGCGGGATTCTCCACCCAGCAGACAATACCTTCGTAGGTGCCGTCTTTGGCCTTGTAAATCTTCACCTGACTCCCCTCCTTGGAGAAGGGGTCTTTGGCGTAGTAATAGCCGCAGATGGCATCGGCCTTGCTCTGCGCGAACGTTCCCAACGTCCAACTGCACAGCAGGATGGTGACGAAGATGGCTGCGATTTTCTTCATAGTGGTGGAATTTAGTCACCCAAGGTCGCCACCATGACGGCCTTGATGGTGTGCATGCGGTTCTCGGCTTCGTCGAACACGATGGATGCTTCGGATTCGAAGACGTCCTCGGTCACTTCGATGCCGTCGAGGCCGAACTGCTTGTTGACGTCGCGGCCCACCTGGGTCTCGAGGTTGTGGTAGGCGGGCAGACAGTGCATGAACTTGCACTTCGGGTTGCCGGTGAGGGCCATGGTCTCTTTGTTCACCTGGTAGGGTTTGAGCATGTTGATACGCTCTTTCCACACTTCAGCGGGCTCGCCCATCGATACCCAAACGTCGGTGTAGAGGAAGTCGCAGCCCTTCACGCCCTTCTTCACGTCGTCGGTGACGGTGATCTTGGCGCCGGTCTCTTTGGCGATCTTCTTGCAGGTGTCGATGAGCTCCTTGCTGGGTTGGAGCTTCTTGGGAGCCACAATGCGGACGTCCATGCCCATCTTGGCGCCACCCACCATCAGAGAGTTGCCCATGTTGAAACGGGCGTCGCCGAGGTAGGCGTAGGTCACCTGGTTGAGGGGCTTATCGACATGCTCGCTCATGGTGAGGAAGTCGGCGAGGATCTGGGTGGGGTGGAACTCGTTGGTGAGGCCGTTCCAGACGGGCACACCGGCGAACTTGGCCAGCTCTTCCACGGTGGCCTGCTTGAAGCCGCGGTATTCGATGCCGTCGAACATGCGTCCGAGCACGCGGGCGGTATCGGCCATCGACTCCTTGATGCCGATCTGCGAACCGGAGGGGCCGAGGTAGGTCACGTGCGCGCCCTGGTCGTATGCGGCCACTTCAAAAGCGCAACGGGTACGGGTGGAGGTCTTCTCGAAAATCAAGGCGATGTTCTTGCCTTTCAGACGGGGCTGCTCGATGCCGGCGTATTTCGCACGCTTCAGATCGCGGGCCAAGTCTAACATGTATTGGATCTCAGCGGGAGTGAAATCCAACAGTTTCAAGAAGTTTCTGTTTCTCAGATTGAATGCCATAATAGTTTGTTTTTTAATGGTTTATGATAAAAGACTTACAAATTGTCCATTCGTTAAGTGCGGCTGCAAAAGTACGAATTTTCTTGTAATAAACAGAAACAATCTGCGTCTTGAGGCATGTTTTTTTGTTTCATCGATATGGTTGGCATTGCCCGATTCCCGATGGGAAATCAATCTCGGTGGAAACCGCATACGCATGGGATTCCCGCATGTCATTAGGCATGCATCGCTCGCTGAAAATCGAAAACTTGTTTTGTTATACAAAGTGGCCCCCAATGTGGCCGGCTCTTTTCGAACCGCCTGGGCCCTCTCGGGTTAGGGGAGGGAAACCTCCACCGTCGCCTTCAGCCGGATATCCTGGCTGGAAGCGCCTACCAGCAGGGTCGTCTGCCCCGAGATGAACTGCCACTCGCCATCTTCATCCATCACCGATAGATCCTTGCGGTTGAGCCGGAGGACGACGGTTTTGCTCTCGCCTGCACGCAGGGCCACCCGCGAGAACGCTGCCAGCCGCCGCTCGGACAATGCCACGGGCACCGCCGCATTCTGCAGGTACAACTGCACCACCTCGCTCCCGTCGCGGTCGCCGCTGTTGCGGACCGTCAGCGTCACCGTCACGGTCGTGTCGCGCACTTCGGCGGTGAGTGCTGAGTAGTCGAACTGCGTGTAACTCAGACCGTAACCGAAGGGGTAGAGCGGCTGTGCGGAGGCGTCGGTGTAGTCGGGACGTGCGGCTGCGTTCTGGTAGTTCACCGGCAGTTGGCCTGCCGAGCGTGGGTATGACAGCGGAAGCCGCCCCGACGGGTTGGCGTCGCCGAAGAGGATGTCGGCCACGGCCGCGCCGCCCTGCGTGCCCGGATACCATGCCGTCAGAATCGCCGGCACGTGCGCATCGGCCCACGTCAGGTCGAGAGGACGCCCCTGAATCATCACCAACACTGTCGGCGTGCCCGTGGCCACCACCGCCTGCAACAGCGCCTGCTGATGTCCCATCAGGGACAAGGTGGCTCGGTCGAAACCCTCGCCACTCTCCATGTCGCTCACCGTCGGCGCGGTGGCGTCGGCGGCGCCGGTTTCGTGATAGTTGGTGCGGAAGTCGCGCGCGCTGGAGCCGCCCAACGCCACGATCACCACGTCGGCCGCGCGCGCCGCCGCCACCGCCCGGTCGATCTCCTGCCACGACGTGTCACGGATGGCACAGCCCTTCACAAACTCCACCTGGGCCTGCGGCAACTTCGCCTGTACGCCTTCCCACAATGTCACCACCGACTCACCCGACTGCGGCGCGGTGTAGTCTCCTAACATATTATATACGTTGTCGGCATTCGGCCCGATCACCGCCACCCGTTTCACACTTTTCGACAGCGGCAACAGCCCGTCGTTTTTCAACAGCACCACCGACTCGGTGGCCGCCTGACGGTTCAATTCTTCAAAATTGAAGTTGTTAAATTCTTGGTTGTCAATATTTTCGAAATCCTTGTCAAAAAATCCCAATTCGTATTTGCAGGTGAGTACGGTCCGTACGGCCTCGTCGAGTTCGGTAGAGGAGACCCGTCCGTCGGCGATGGCCTCACGTAATGGCTCGCCGTAACAGGCGGCGCCGAGGTCAATGGTGACGCCGGCGTGCAGTGCCATCGCGGCGGCCTCGCGCTTGTCGGTGGCCACGCCGTGGCCTACCAGACCGTCAATGGCGTAGAGGTCGGAGATGACCGGTCGGCGGAAGCCCCATTGCCGACGCAGCACGTCGGTGAGCAGCCAGCGGTTGGCAGAGCAGGGGAGCCCGTCGATGTCGTTGTAGGCGCTCATCACCGCGGCTTCGGGACAGAGGCGGAACGGCAGCGACAGCTCCGCCATCAGTTCGCGGCGGCCGGCATGCGTGGAGGTGCCGTTGTGGCCGCCCTCGGTGGCTCCATAGCCGCTGAAGTGCTTGGCCACGGGCAGTACTCCGCCCGCCGCCAGCCCGCGGCTGTAGGCGTTGCCCATCGTGCCCGACAGCCACGGGTCCTCGCCGTAGCCCTCCTCCGTGCGCGACCAGCGGGGGTCGCGGCAGATGTCGAGCACCGGACCGAAGGCCACGTTGCCGCCCTGTAGCGACAGTTGCGCCGCCACCGCTCGTCCGAGTTCGTACTCCAACAACGGGTCAAAGGTGGCAGCACGGCCTAGCCCCGTAGGCAGCACGTCGGTGCCGATGGCCATGTGGCCGTGGGGACACTCCTCTGCCAGCAGCAGCGGGATGCCGAGGCGCGTGTGTCGCCTCACCCACTGTTGCATCGCGTTGCTGGCCTGCCGTGCCGTCGCCGGCGTGAGTCCGTTGTCGAGGGTCTTCTGCGTCCACGGGTCCGCGCGCATCACCGCCCAGGTACCTCCGACGAGGCGGTCGCCCATGTCGTGCTCGAACTTCGGTGTCAGACGCACACCCCGTCCGTCGCGCTCGTAGTATTCCCAGCCCATCGTCATGGCTAATTGACCGATCTTCTCGTCAAGCGTCATGCGTGCCAGCAGGTCCTCCACCCGCGCCTCCACGGTGAGGGTGGGGTTCTCGTAAGCGTCGCAGCGGCCGTTGCGGTTCAGGTCGTTGTAGCGCGGAGCATCCACTTCGAACTTCAGGGCGAACGGTTGGCCCGACTGCACCAATGCGGCAGGAAGTGTTACCGTGACATTTTCTTTTGTTACTTTGTATCTCAATGATTTGTCACCATCTAAAAGAACGATTTTCGCGCCTTTGGCGGGAATGTTGTCTCTCCATTGCAAGGTCGCGGATGGTGCGGACGGGCAGAGGACATATATGTGGCGGCCGTCTTTTGATGTCGTGAACCAGCAGCCGTCGGCTTGGTAGTTGGCAAGTGTACGGGTGCTGTAGATCGCTTCTCCGTTGACTTCCAGCCAGTTGCCGATGGTGTCAAGGATTTTCACCACCTCGGGCTCAATGACTCCTTGCGGGGTGGGACCGATGCCGAGCAGCAGGCTGCCGCCCTTTGCCACCACCTCCATCAGCATGGAGATCACGGAGTTGGCGGGTTTGAAGATGGCGCCGGGTACGTACCCCCAGTCCTTGCTCAGCGGCGTGCAGGTCTCCCACGGGTGCGGCAGTTGCCGGTCGGGGATGGTCTTCTCGGGTGTCTGGTAGTTCTCGTACACGCCGCCCACGGTGCGGTCCACGATCAACAGCCCGGGCTGGCGGCTGCGGGCAATGCGGGCGAGCGTGTCCATGCCGATGTCCTCGCGGGGCGGGCACACCCAGCCGCCGTCAAGCCATAAAATGTCGAGCGGCCCGTAGTCGCTCGTCAGTTCGCCGATCTGGTTGTAAACGAAATGCCGGAAGTCGGCCCAGCGTTGCGGGTGCTTGGCAATCTGATAGTTGACGTGCCGGTTGGGGGGCGCGTAACGGCTCCACCAGTAGTCCTGCGAATGCCAGTCGGGTTTGGAGTAGTAGGCACCTACCATCATCCCGTGCTGCCGGAAGGCGTCGAATACGTGGCGGGCCACGTCGGCCTTGGGGTGGCTGGCGAAGGGGCCGCGGGCGATGGAGAAATCGCTGTATTTCGTGTCGTACATGGCGAACCCGTCGTGATGCTTGGTGGTGAAGACCACGTAGCGCATGCCCGCGGCCTCGGCGGTGGCCGCCCACTGGTCAGGGTCGAAATCCACCGGGTTGAATTCGCGGCTCAACCCCCAGTACCAGCGCTTGTAGTCGGCGTAGTCAACGGCGCTGTCGCGCGGGATCCACTCCTCGTCTTCCGAACAGATCGACCACGACTCCACAATCCCCGGCACCGCATACAGCCCCCAGTGGATGATCATGCCGAACTTCAGGTCCCGCCACTGTTCCAACTTCGCCTGCACTTCCGGCTCCGTCGGCGCCACGTAGCGGTCCTCCTGCGCCCAGCCTGCCGCAAAGAGCATCATCAATCCGAAAGAAATTATTATTTTCTTTATAATCAATAAATTATGAAGTTGAAAAAACAGTGGGGAAGGGCTTCTTTTCATCATTATATAAAAGAAAGATGGGAACTACCGCAGGTGAAGGATGCGGTGGATTTGCAGCGACAGCCGCCAGTCGGGATTCCGCATTACGGCTTCAATGCAGGCATTGAGGTTGGCTTGCCGTTGCTCTTCGTCGGCATAGTAGCAGGGTTGTAGCAGACGGTTGTCAGTCTGGATGTGAGCATATTGCGACAAATCCTGACCGCAATAGACCACCTTGAGTTCATCGCAGCGGGTGAGCACGCAGGGTTCGCTGTCACCACCGGCAAAGGCCGACTTCGGCGAGAGAGTCACCCAGTCGATGGAGGGCGGCAGCGGACGGGTGCCGTTGGTCTCGATGGCGACGAGGCGACAGGTGCGTGCCTTGAGGTAGCGCACAAAGGCATCATCGATGAAGAGGGAGGGCTCGCCGCCGGTGAGGATGATCCAACGGGTGCGGGGCAGACGGCTCACGGCGTCGGCGATGTCGGCCGACGACATGTCGTGGCCGCCGCGGTGGTCGGTGTCGCAGAAGTGGCAGTGCAGGTTGCACCCACTGAAGCGCACGAAGACGCTGGGGACGCCGTTGTGTGTGCCCTCGCCCTGCAGGGAGTGGAAGATCTCGTTGATGCGGTACACTTAGTCGAAGTTTTGGGGCGCGTCGTCGGCGATGTACGACGCCTTGTTGTCGCGCGACTCCCACACGTCGGCGCGGTAGCAGTTGGGCACGGTCTCCACAATCCAGTGGGCCAAGTTCTCGGCAGTGGGGTTGAAGTCGAGCACTTCATTCAGGTTCTTGTGGTCTATCTTTCCGTGTATCAGTCGTTTGATCTCCGTAAAGTCGCACACCATGCCGTTGCTGTCCAACTGTTCGGCGCGGCAATAGACGTTCACTTTCCAGTTGTGCCCGTGCAGGTTCTCGCACTTGCTTTCGTAGTCGAGGTAGAGTTGGTGGCAGGAGGAGATCTCCAAGGTTTTTCTCACGTAATACATGATGGGTGGTTTTAAGGTTGCTCTTCGTAGGGGGTGGGATCGTTGATTCCGGCTTGTCGCAGGGCCTCGCGGCGCTCGCGGCAGGTGCCGCACTTGCCGCAGTGCTTGGAACCTCCCTTGTAGCAGGAGTAGGTCTCGCCGTAGTCAAGCCCGAGTCCCTTGCCGCGGCGGGCGATGTCGGCCTTGCTGAGCAGGGTGTAGGGAGCGAACACGGCCACGCGCTCGTAGGTGCCGGCGGTCATCGCAGCCGACATCGCCGACACGAATTCGGGCCGGCAGTCGGGGTAGATGGCGTGGTCGCCGGCGTGGTTGGCGATGAGCACGCGCTTCAGGTGGCGGCTCTCCGCCATGCCGCATGCGATGGCGAGCATGATGCCGTTGCGGAAGGGCACCACGGTCGATTTCATGTTGTCGTCGTCGTAGTCGCCTTCCGGAATGTCGTCGGGGGAGGAGAGGAGCGCACTGGTGAAGTGCTGCCGCATGAAGTCGAGCGGGATGATAATGTGTTCGATGCCGAGACGCCGGCAGTGGCGGACGGCGAACTCGCGCTCACGGGCGTTCTGGAGCGAACCGTAGTCGAAGGTGATCGCCAGCGCGATGGCGTCGTGAAACTCGTATAGCATGGTGGTGGAGTCCATGCCGCCGGAGAGAATGATGACCGCGTCTTTTTCCATGGCTCAGTGGTTGGGAAAACTGGCGAGAAGGCGTTGGCGCACCATCTCCTGGTGCTCCGCGTCGCCGTAGTTGGCAAAGGGTTTGATGGCAATGCCACCCCGCGGGTTGAACAGCCCGATGACCTCAATGTACTTGGGGGCCATCAACCGGACAAGGTCCTTGAGGATGATGTTCACGCAGTCCTCGTGGAAGTCGCCGTGGTTGCGGAAACTGAAGAGGTAGAGTTTCAGACTCTTGCTCTCCACCATGCGGGTGCGCGGGATGTAGTTGATGATGATGTGGCCGAAGTCGGGTTGTCCGGTCTTGGGACACAGCGAGGTGAACTCCGGACAGTCGAGCGTCACAAGATACTCGTTCTCAGGATGTTTGTTCTCAAATGCCTCCAACACTTCGGGGGTGTAGTCGTAGTCGTAGCGGGTGTTCTGACTGCCCAACCGGGTGATGCCGCGCAACTCTTTTTCGCTTCTGGACATGGTTTTTATAATTTGCGGCAAAATTAGCAAAAATATTTGGATTATACGTTGGGCGCCCGGCGGCCGTGCCTCCGGCATTTTCCAACCCGTCCCTCAGACGTCTCCTCTGAAGGGCTGTTCCCCAACCGCATCGGCACGGCCGCCGCCGGGCTATCTGCTTTACTTCACTTCACGGTTGCCACGGCAGCAGGGCGGCTCAGCGGCTTCCGCCGGTCGCCGCTGGGCCGCCACTGCCGTAGGCAACCGTGCGCGTTTCGTGTCCGCTCCTATCCCTGGCGCACGCTCCCCGACTCGCCGGAATCTTGCCCCCGCTGTCCCGCTGCCCCCGCGGATTTTCTCATTTCCAATATTTTATCTTCCCAAAATAAGAATCATGAATCAATCATTGGAAAAATTTAGTATCTTTGCAGCGAAATTAAACGAAGTACACACTATCCGATAATTTGTCATCTAAAACCATATCATAATGAAAAAAACACTCCTTGTCATTGCTGTTATCTGCTTGTGTATAAGCGGATTCGCCCAACAATCCGGTACAACTATGAAGTACGACCGCATGTTGTATCAGATGCTCACCGAAGAGCAAATCGCCACCTTGGAGGACCAGGCACCTTCAAAGTTGGCCGACATCAACTTCACCCTCACCCATTTCTGCTATGTCGATAGCCAACTGCCGGCCAACACACTCGTATTGAACGACATCTGCACTTATGTCTCTCCCGGTCACACTTGCAATCCGGCCGACATCGTCGCCGGCAAGAAACTCAACCGCTACCACTACGCCCTTCCCACCGACGACACCCGCTATACCGCCTTTCCCGTCGGCAACAGCGGATTCTACGTCATCGCCCTGCCCAACCAAGAGTTTGTGAAGCAGCGCAACGAATATATGAAAAAGTTTGGTAATTAATCATTTACGAATATTAAACATCATCATAATGAAAAAAACTATACTTTTCTTAGGCGTAATTCTGTTGAGTGTGATATCTTACGCCCAAACGCAGTACATCTTGGGACAGTGCGGGAGCGACATCACCACCTGCAACGCCATCATCTACGACAGCGGCGGCGAAAACGGTAACTACAGCCCCGGCGAAGACATCTGGCTCACCATCCACCCCACCGGCGGCGCCGTCAACCTCCGCTTCAGCGGCGAATTGGGCACCACCCACGGCATTGCCAACACCGACACACTATATGTCTATAACGGCACCGACCCCAACAACGACTCCATCCCGTTGCTCATCGGCAGTAACGCCGTGAACTGGGTCAACGACGACAACCAGATCCAGGTGGGTGACCAGGAGGTGGCCGCCACCATCCAGAACCCCACCGGCGCACTCACCCTCCACTTCGTCTCCTCCGCCACTTCCCAGACCGGCGCGGGCTTCTACCTCATCGTCACTTGCGCCGAACCTTGCCAGCGCCTCCACGCCGGCATCGACTTCGCCAACTCCCACCCCGTGCCCCACTTCGACACCGAACTCAACGACGGCTACTACTACGTCGATTTCTGTCCCGGCGACACCATCCACATCGAAGCCACTGTCTCCTATCCCGACAACGACTTCAGCTACCATCAGGATGTCACCACCACCTACTTCGACTGGAGTTTCGGCAACAGCGGACAGGGCCAGTACGCACTCGACTATCTCTTCAACCCCGGTCAGGGCTATGACCTCACCATGAGCGTGCGCGACTCCCACAACGGCAACGTCTGTTTCGGTCAGACCCCGCTCTCCATCCGCGTGCGCGGCTCCCAAGACCCCTTCGTGAGCGCCAACCTGCTCGACGATGTCTGCCAGGGCGAACAGGTGCCCCTGTTGGTCAGTATGGACAGCGCGGCCACCATCCTCGTGCACCCTGTCGGCAGTACCCAGGAGTCCAGTTTGGCCGTTGACTCGGTGGTCTTCATCCCCGACGGCCCCAACTGTCCCACCCAGTGCTACAGCTCTTCCGTCAACTTCACCTCCTTCCCCCCCGGCGCCACCATCCAGAGTGCCGCCGACATCCTCGGCGTCCGCCTCAACATCGAACACTCCTATGTGGGCGATATCAACATTTCACTCGTCTGTCCTAATAATAATTCGGTGCTCCTCATGCCCGACCACTGCGGCAATGTCGGCGGCACCAACTACTCCTATCTGGGCATCTACTATGAACCCGACGGCAGTTATTGCAACGCCTCCGACAACACCCAGGGCACCGGTTGGAACTACTGCTGGAGCGAGAACACCACCTTCGCCCAGAACAGCGGCTACTGCTACCTCAACGCCAACCTCGGTCATGACGTGTCACAGACCATCGACTCCTCACACGTCGCCCACGGCTATCCCGGTCAGGGGGGCTTCGTGCAGGGCCAACAGTACTACACTCCCTATCAGTCGTTCAACAACCTCATCGGCTGCCCGCTCAACGGACTGTGGCAGATGCGGGTGTGCGACACCTGGGGAAGCGACAACGGATACATCTTCAGCTGGGAGCTGACCCTCGACCCGAACCTCATGCCGCAGGATTGGACCTACAGCGTCGATATCACCGGCATCAACTGGAGCGGCGGCAACATCGTGCCGACCTCCGACTCCACCGCCGCCATCATCTGCGACCAGCCCGGTGACTACAACT
>JAEEKX010000020.1 GCA_016288655.1 Bacteroidales bacterium | reverse complement strand
TGTGGAAAACGAACGGAATTTGTGGATGCATCCTAACAGATCTTGCCTGTTCCGCATCCTCGAACTCAATCCATTTCCGTATATCCAATACCCTGTCAAAAAAAGTAAAACTTGGAGATGGCGGCTCTCCATCGGCAGTCAGTGGGGCGACGAGCGTTGGAAGACTTGGATGAGCGTCATCGTCAACAAGTACAGATACAAAATTACCGATACGGATTGCGAAGTCGTTACGCCGATGGGCACGCTTTCGTGCGTGAAGGTGGAGGCAGTGGCCAAAAGCCGCATCGGAACCACTTGCCTCACAGCATACTATAACGATACCTACGGTTTTGTGAAAATGGACAACGCCAACATTGACGGCTCGCGGTTGGAGATTAACTTGGTGGAAACGAATTTCTGATGGGATGGAGCGTCACACCAGACTGATTGATTCCAGCTCCCTAGTCAATGCTCGGATGCCCCGTTGGATTTTCTCCGCCTGCTTGCGCCGGGGTTTGTGCACTCCGGCAGCATAGTGCCAAAGCTGCCGCTCATTGATGCCTGTGATTCGGCTTAAAGCGGCTTTGGTAAAGATTCCGCTATAGTAATTTATAAAAGTGGCCGTATCAATACGAAACTTTAATTCAAAATCGCCAGTGAGCTTGTCGCACGGATTGGGATTGTCCTCCAGATAAAGCTCCACAGCCTCTTGCATATTGCGCTCCACCTCTTGAATGTTGCTGCCCACCGTGATAATCGGCGCTCCTTCAATATAGGCGCTCAAATTTTTCCCTGCAAATTCCACAATCACTTCCACGATTTTCATATTGTTCATCTTTTTATTTTTCTTTTAATCCCGCCTGACTCAGTATGTTATAGTATGTCCCTTTCTCAATGCCCTTACTCCCATGATTGGGTACAACTACAATTCGTCCCTCCTTTTCAAACTTCATGTGGCTGCCCTTTTGCGCCTTTAAAACAAAGCCATTCTTCTTTAGTAAGTCAATTACAAATTTCACTGATTTGTAGCTCATCGTTGTAGAGTTAGTAAGAGGCTGCAAATATAGTAAAAAAATGAATACTTTATGGGTATTGTGTGAAAAAAATCACCCGTTAACTATCAGCGGGTTATCATGAAAACGATATCCCCCCCCAAGATTGCCGCCCCCAATTTCGTTTTAAAAAGAAAAACCGCACATGAAACTCCGCCTCTTTTTCCTTTGTCTTTTGGTGGCGGCTGCTACCTCGGCGGCCGGACAGCACCTTACCCTGAAAAACTATCAGGGGAAAATGACTCGCAGTTTAAGTTTGATTCGAATCGACAAGCAACAGTACTGCGACTCCAAGCCCATCACCAACCTCGACTGGCGCGAGTACCTGTATTGGCTGGAACGCATCTACGGAAAAGAGTCGGAGCCATACCGTGCCGCCCTGCCCGACGAGGCAGTCCTCCAGCAGCAGCTGCCCGACAGCATTGCTACAAACTATCTGTGGCAGCCAGCATACAACGGTTTTACCGTCTTGGGCGTGTCGCCGGAGCAAGCCCGTGCCTACTGCCAATGGCGCACCGACCGCGTGGCGGAATATATTCTGGTAGGTATGAAAATCCGTGAATGGAACCCTGACAACCCCTTCTTCCTTGCAAACTACGACAATCCGCAAAACCTGCAATTCCTCCACTTTTTTCTTCCACAGGAGGGAATGGAAACCCGATACGGTTTTTTCTGCTTCGCGATGTGGAAGTAGGGGAATTGAAAATGGGAAAGCTGAAAGGTTGTGAGGCATGGTAGGGATGTTGATGGGACAAACTTACACTTTTGGTAACTTCTAAATATTTCTAACTGAAACATAATTTGTTACAGCTGAAAATTGCGCTAAAATCCTATTCAAAATTCCTATTTCAAATGATTAAGAATGGCTGATGTTTTTATATACTGTCGTGATAAAGTATCAAAGAATTAGCACAAATAATTATAATACAATTAATTACAAGTATATTTAATGTTTTTGATATGAAGCCACGATAATCGTGCCAAGGGCACGATATTCCATTAACCCCGTACCAAACGCAGTGCGGTGCGGGGTACAGGAAGCCCGCCGTGCATCCTGCGTGCCAAAGGCACGCTACAGATACACAAAGAGTTGCGTACCTCAGGCACGCTCTTACCCATTATGCGACTACCCTCCCCGCACAGCAAGCTGTACGGGGTTTCCAAAATATCGTGCTTCAGCACGACGACAGTATATTTACTGCAACAGGAGTAATGTTTTTATAAAAAAATCCGTCAACTTATGGTCAGATTTTCTTCGAAATGCCGCCCAGATAATCTTCACGTGTCTGGTCTACAACATGTTGAGATATGAACAAATCAAGAGATTAGGTATGAATTAATATTTGTAACATATTGACAATCAACATATTACCCCCCCATTTTTAATAAAAAATTTATTTCAAACCCTTGTAAATCAGAAAATAATATGTAAATTTGCCTCGTTGTATTTTCAGATTTTGTTGAAAGGACTTCGCAGGGTCTGAAGGCATGGCGGGAAAAGAGTAAAAATAAAGTCACCCTTGTGTATGAAAAAATTGCCAGCGCTCCTGTTTCTGATCCTGTTCGGCGGCGGAACGATTTTTGCCCAGCAGGAAGCCATCACAGTCAGCGGTCGGGTGACCAACACCGACACGTTAGCAGTGTTTAATGTGCATGTAACAGCTCGCAGCGGGAACGAGTATGTCGGGATGACCACTACCAATGGGCAGGGATTCTTCACCCTCTCGCTGCCACAGTCGAAAAGCGACTATACGCTCACATTCTGGAGTCTGGGGGCCGAGGTCAAGACCATTACCCTGCCCCCCGAATCCACCCACTCGCTAAACGTGACACTGAAGCTGCCGTCGCAAGGATATATGAAAGGGAAGTCATACTATTCACCAGACGGTATCGCCACCAGAACAGTGTACATCATTGACAACGAGTACGAAGTGCAAGTGCTGGCAGACCTCTTGAACTACTTTCCAGAATTCTCCATCTCAAAGGATGGCATTTTGTCGTACGAAGGAAATGAAAATGTATTAATATTGTTTAATGCTCAACCTATTACAACAGAAGACCTTGAACAGCTTTTTCTACCGCCCCATACCTTTGTACAACTACAAGTTGACCATCAAGAACGCTGCCACGACTGCATGGTTGCTGTAATTCATATTATATCCAACCCACTACAGGACGCTGGCTTTGGCGGCAATGTTTCCGCACAGTATGGCTTCTTCCATTTTGCCAATGCAGATGTCAATCTATGGCTCTCCAAAAAGAAATTCGATCTCAATTTTCAATATAATGTTGATTATGAGGATGATATATTTAAGGGGAAATTTGAATATCAACATAAAAGCACAGCAGATGCAGCGACAACGGAGTTCAAGCACCAATGCCGGCAGTTGCGCAACGACTTCCGCTTGAACGGCTTTTTCCTGCTGAATGACCGAAACAGTCTGGAGGTGAACGTGCGGGCGAAGGTGCCGCGCCTGCTGGCGGACCATGCCTACGATAACAATGCCGGCGGAGAACGGTGGCAATCGCTGGAAAACGGATTCACCGGCAGACGATGGCAACAGGAATCTGTAGAGGGTACGATTCGTTACCGCCATATTATCCAGCCCTACCTGTCGCACCGCCCCAACAGCTCCTCCTTTTCGTTGGAGGGCGCGGTTTCAAAAGCGTGGGAGCGGCGCGAAGACACTTACCGCGAAGACTTCTACCATAAAAACCTGATCTGGGCAAGTTCGCAGTCCAGCGAAGGCCCTTTGAGCGCCACCTTCAAGGCGGACTTCACCATCCAACGGAAACATTCAACATGGCAAGTGGGCGCGCAGGCGTTGTATCGCCGCAACGGCTTCAGCCAGAACCTGACGGCAGCCGCCGACAGTGTGCCAACCGCTTTCCAGCCGCTCCAGTACCATTTCACCCATCAAGAGGTAGTGCCCTCAGTTTATTTAAATTACATATTCGCAAAACACTATTTTTTCTTAAAGGCAGGACTTCAGACCGAATACATCCGGGCAGGGCACAATGCTTCCGACGCTTGGCAGTCGCACCTCATTTTCGCCCCCAACCTGCAACTCACTTTCCGCATCACGCCTCACCAGTCGGTTGGCCTTGAATACCGCTGCCATGCCGAACGTGCCGACTATGCGGAGCTCAGCCCTTACCGGTACATGCTGGATGCCAACACATCCCTGCAGGGCAATCCGACGCTCCGCCCGGAGATTGTCAACCGCGTGGAAGCACGCTACAATTTGACGACAAACCATGCGCGATTGTATGCCGATTTATTTTATCGACACACCGCCCGTTATATTACACAAATCGCTCGTTTTCAAGAAAATGCCATCTCGTTTGAATATGTCAACATCCACCATGATGCAAGGGCAGGGCTGGATTTGAAACTGCGTGTGGGCAACTCCTCCCAATTCTGGTGGATCCTGCTGAATTCCTGCACCTACTACCGGCGTGCTATCGCACGGCTCGACGGGGAGGATTGGTCGAATCGCGGGTGGACGAGCGACAACTCACTGGAACTCAGATATAGTCCCGTACATAGCTACCGCTATTGGCTGCGTCTTCAAGCGGATTATCACATCATCACACCCCAATTCCATCCGCAGTTCACCACCTCGCTCAGCCACTATCTGAACCTCAAAATCAGCCATATCTTCTTTTACAGACTGACTGTTTCGCTGTCGGCCACCGACGTGTTCAACACCGCACGTTGGGAAGCCCATTTCGACAATGGAACATACAGTCTGACGCACCGCAACGCTCACAAAACCAGAATGGTATGGATTGGCATCGCCTATCGGTTCGGAGATCATCACACCCAATTTTCGAACGACACGTGGAAAGATGCCCCGCGCATGAACCGGCTGGTTTCAATGGAATAAGCTCGAAGTGGGCGATACACAAACGAATGAACGATCTGCAAAGATCCGATTTTTTCGCACAATCCGTCATCTTTTTTTTCGTACCTTTGCACCCGCATCAGCGACGACGCCCCCACCGGCGACCTCATTCCACAAAACAGCAACCGACCCACTCCGAAATGTCCGACCGCACCTACATCGCCATCGACCTCAAGTCGTTCTACGCCTCCGTGGAATGCGTGGAGCGTGGCCTCGACCCGTTGACCACTCACCTCGTCGTGGCCGACGTGAGCCGGACCGAGAAGACCATTTGCTTGGCCGTTACACCGTCGCTGAAGGCCTACGGCATCGGCGGGCGAGCACGGCTCTTCGAGGTGGTACAGCGCGTGCGCGAGGTCAACCGCGAACGCAGACGGCAGGCGGGATGGAAGACGACAGGCAAATCCGCCAACGCCCTCGAACTCCAAGCCCACCCCGATTGGGAACTCGACTATATTGCTGCCCCGCCCCGCATGGCCCACTACATCGAAGTGAGCACCCGCATCTATCAGACCTACCTGAAATACATCGCCCCCGAGGACATCCACGTCTATAGCATCGATGAGGTCTTCATGGACGTGACGGCCTACCTCGGAATCTACAAGATGTCGGCGCACGACCTGGCGATGAAGATGATCCGCGACGTGCTGCGCACCACGGGCATCACCGCCACGGCGGGCATCGGCACCAACCTGTACCTCTGCAAGGTGGCCATGGACATCGAGGCCAAGCACATCCCCGCCGACAAAGACGGCGTGCGTATCGCCGAACTCGACGAGATGAGTTATCGGCGGAAACTGTGGGACTTCAAGCCGCTCACGAAATTCTGGCGCGTCGGACCCGGCATCGCCGAACGGCTGGCCCCCTACGGCATCGACACGATGGGCAAGATCGCCCGCCTGTCGGAACAGAACGAGGAGTTGCTGTACCATCTCTTCGGCGTCAACGCGGAACTGCTCATCGACCACGCCTGGGGCTGGGAACCCTGCACCCTCGACCTCGTCAAACAGTACCGCCCCGAGACCAACTCCTTCAGCAGCGGACAGGTGCTGCAGAACGCCTACGACTTTCGCAAGGCGCGGGTGGTGGTGCGCGAGATGGCCGATGGCGCCGCCCTCGACCTCGTGGCCAAACGCCTCGTCACCGACCAACTGACGCTCACGATCGGCTACGACGTGGAGAGTCTGACCCGTCCCGACGTGCGCTCGAAATACCACGGCGAGGTGACCACCGACCGATACGGCCGGAAAGTACCCAAACACGCCCACGGCACCGCCAACCTCGACGGCCCCACCTCCTCGTCGCACGCCATCGTCGATGCTGTCATGGAACTCTACGACCGCATCGTGAACCCCGACCTGCTCGTGCGCCGCATCTACCTCAACACCAACCACGTGGTGGATGAGTCCGCAACCGCACGCAACGCCCAGCCCGAACAACTCGACCTGTTCGCCGACCCCGAGGCGGAAGAGCGGAAACGCGAACAGGAACAGTCAGCACTCGACAAGGAACGGCGGCTGCAAGAGGCCCGATTGACCATCAAACGGAAATACGGCAAGAACGCCATCCTGAAAGGACTGAACTTCGAAGAGGGCGCAACCGCCAAGGACCGCAACGCCCAGATCGGCGGGCACAAAGCATAAAAGTCACAACACCAACAACATGAACGACTACGACGACATCATAGACCATCCGCATTACGAGCCGAAACGACACCCGCGCATGTCGATGCACAACCGCGCGGCGCAGTTCGCCCCCTTCGCCGCACTGACGGGCTACGACGCCGCCATCAACGAGACGGCACGGCTCACCGACACGCAACTGGAATTGGAAGAGTACGACAACCAGCGGCTGCAGGACATCTTAATGCGCTTGGCGGCGCAGGTCGCAAAACGACCCGCCATCACCGTCATCTATTTCAAGCCCGACGAACGCAAGGCCGGCGGCGCCTACCACACCCTCACAGGCAACCTGAAGACAATCGACGAGGCGACGCACTCGCTCGTGATGACCGACGGCACCCGGATTCCACTCGGAAGTGTGCTCGATCTGGAGGAAGCCAACTAAGCCCAAGTCCTCCTCAGGCACTCCTTTTTCTGTTTTTGCACCCTATGCCCTGCATCCACCTCAGCGACACGCTCGATGGGAGTCTGCACCCGCGACGGCTACGACAAATTCGCCGTCACCGCCAGAGACATCGTGAAGTTTTCCCAGAAGTTGTAAGGGCAACGAACATCTTCTCCCGCCTGGTGCCCGGTCGCCCCAATCAAAGAATCTGTCTTTAGGGCATCTTCTGTTATAACGCCCCCGACTTGATGAATCATGAAAACCAATAGACTGATTCGATTGTGTATCAAAATGTTACGATTTCAACTCTCGGAAGATGCGCTCGCACATTTCCCGCATCCTCGGCTTGTCGCCGATGATGGCGCGCAGGGCGGCGAGGCCCTGGACGTTGCGCTCGGAATTGAGCCAAAGGTGCAGATAGCCGCCCTCGGCGTACTTCTCAAGCATGTGGTCGTAGGCGCGGACGAAGTGCCACTCGAAGTCGGCGTCGGGCGACTGCCGCAGTCCGAACTGCAGGGTGCGGCGGAGAATGGTCTCGGGATCGATCTGGCGGTCGGCCTCCGCCACGATGGCGCCGTAGATGGTCCGCGGTGGCCGCTTGCCACTGGCGCGATGGTCCTCCACCGCATCGCGCATCACCGACAACTGCGCCTCCGTGAACCACTCCCGCAGCCGCACGTCCGCCATCAGCATCTCGCCGGAATGGATGTGGTGGAACTCGCGATCGACCGCTAGTCCGAGGTCATGGTAGGCCGCGATGACGTATGCCATCCGCTCGTCGGCACCATGCTCCCGCGCCAACTTCCGGCTCTCGCGGATGACGCTCTCGGCGTGGTCGCGCCGGTGTCCCGCGTCAAAGGCCTCGTACCGAGGAAGTATCTCGTTCTCAATGTATTCTTGAAGTGTCATAGGATGAAATTGGAATTGCAAAGATACAGTTTTTTGCGATTCCCCTGGCTCGGTTCAGCCGACGGGATGGAACGAGGAATAAGTGTAGATACGTTTCATGAAACGTCTCCACCACTCACCTATTTCCGCACCACCCGGTCCTGATGCTGGGCGATGAAGGCCTCCCAGCCACCGCCACGCATGCGCGACGACAGCGGCGCCCCCAGACGGTTCTGCAAATGATGGCACACGGCGATGCCTAAGGCGTCGGTGGCGTCCAGACAGGCCGTCGCATCATCAAAGGCGTACATCTGGTGCAGCATGGCCGCCACCTGCTCCTTCGACGCGCCACCGCGTCCCGTGATGGCCTGCTTCACCTTCCGCGGCGGATACTCGAACACCGCCAACCCGGCATGCAGGCACGCCCCGATGACTACCCCCTGCGCTCGCCCCAACTTCAACATCGACTGCGGATTCTTGCCGTAAAACGGCTCTTCAATCGCCAGAATGTCAGGATGATAGGTCTCCACCAACTCCAGCGTGCTCTCGTAGATTTTGCGCAACTTGGCACTCTGGTCGGGCAGACGGCTCATCTTCACCACATCCACCGCCACCACCTCGCTATTGCGCAAGTGCGTCTTCAAAATGGCATAACCCATGACGTTCGTGCCTGGGTCGATACCAAGTATGAGATGGTCGGTCTGTGGCGGTGTGGTCTGCATCGTGTTGATTTACTGTTTGTGATTGATTTTCCTGGCGGATTGCAACGTCAGTTCGCGGGCGGCAAAGTCGATCACCGCGCGGTGGCGGTATAGGAAGTCGCTGCCGAGGATTCCTTGGATGGCGTGGAAGCCGACGGTCTCGTACATCGCGTTCACCGAACCGAGGTCGAGCAGCCGCGCCTCCATGCTGGGGATGCGCAACCTGCCGATCTTCAACTGGTCGGTCTGCGCAATGACGGTCTCGAAGTCGCTGCCGCCGATGCCGACGTTGACTTCATCCTGCCCGACGATAGCGCCCACTTCCAGTCCGAGCGACTCGAAGTAGGCACGGTCGAAGCAGCTGTGGTTGGCGCCGGTATCCACCAGCAGCCAAACCGGATGCCCCGCCAGTCGCGCGCGCAACGTGAGGTGGTACCCTTCGGGGTCCAATTCCCAAAAATGGAGTCTGACGCGCATCTGGCGGGGCGGTTGTTAGAGGTGTACGCACTCCCCGTACGCGGCGGCGGCGGCCTCCATGAGCGCCTCCGACAACGTGGGATGGGGATGTACGGCGTGGATGAGTTCGGGACCTTTCACATGCTGCTGGCGGGCGACGACAATGCCGGAGACCATCTCCGTGACGTTCTCGCCAACCATGTGACAGCCCAAAATCTCGTCGGTGTTCTTGTCGAAAATGAGTTTGATCATGCCGTCGCGGTTGCCCGAGGCGGTCGCCTTGCCCGAAGCCGTGAAGGGGAACTTGCCGATGCGCAGTTCGTGTCCGGCTTCGAGTGCCTTCTTCTCCGTGAGACCCACAGAGGCCACTTCGGGAGAGGTGTAGGTGCAGCCCGGGATGTTGCCGTAATCGACCGGCGTCGGGTTCAGCCCGGCGATCTTCTCCACGCAGACGAGCGCCTCGTGCGAGGCCACGTGCGCAAGCGCGGGACCGGGGACGATGTCGCCGATGGCATAGACACCCGGACAGTTCGTGCGGTAGTATTCATCCACCACCACCTTGCCGCGCTCGGTTTGGATGCCGAGACGCTCCAATCCGATGCCCTCGATGTTGGCCACAATGCCCACCGCCGACAGCACGACGTCGCACTCCACTTCGGAGATCTTGCCCTTGCCGTCCTTGATGGTCACCTTGCACTTCTCGCCGGTGGTATCGACACTCTCCACGGAGGATGACGTCATCACCTTGACACCGTTCTTGCGGAAGCAACGCTCCAACTGCTTGGAGATCTCCTCATCCTCCACGGGTACGATGTTGGGCATGAACTCCACGAGGGTCACCTTGGTACCGAGGGTGGAGTAGAAATGGGCGAACTCGCTGCCGATGGCGCCGGAGCCCATCACCACCATCGACTCGGGAAGTTTGGGCAGCGTGAGAGCCATGCGGTAGCCGATGATTTTCTCTCCATCTTGCTTGATATGAGGAAGTTCCTTGGAATGGGCGCCGGTGGCGAGAATGATGTGGTCGGCCTCATGCACCGCCTCGCCGCCGTCGGAGAGGAAGACCTGCACCTTGCGGTCGGCAGTGAGCTGGGCGTAGCCCTCGATCACATCGACGTTGTTCTTCTTGAGCAGGAACTGGACGCCCTTGCTCATGGCCTCGGCCACGCCGCGACTGCGACGCACGATGGCCTCGAAGTCGGGCCGTGCGGGCGCGTCCAGCACCATGCCGTAACTGTCGGCATGTTTCATGTAGTTATATACCTGCGCGGATTTCAGCAGCGCCTTGGTGGGGATGCAGCCCCAGTTGAGGCAGATGCCGCCGAGTTCGCCGGCCTCCACCACGGCCGCCTTCATGCCCAACTGACTGGCACGGATGGCCGCCACATAGCCACCAGGACCGCTCCCGATGACAATGACATCGTATTTCATGATACTATATTTTAAATGGTCAGACTATTTGTTCTTGCGTTGGCAGGCCTTGGGGGTGACACAGGTGCCGGAAGCACGGCAGACGACAATGGGCTCCTCCAAGACATCGGCGGCGGAGTCGGAGATGTCGGTGCGCGGGGTGATCACCTTGCGGGCCTCGAAGACCATCTTGCGGCTGGTATTGCCTACGTGCGTGATCTCGCCCACGGCCTCAATGAAGTCTCCAGCGTGTACGGGAGCAAGGAACTCCACATTGTCGTAAGCGCAGAACAGGCCCTCGTCGCCATCTTGGATGATAAGCAACTCAGTGGCCACATCACCGAAAATGGCGAGCATGTGCGCACCGTCAACCAGGTTGCCGCCATAATGGGCGTCACCCGCACTCATTCTAACTCTGATCATGGATTTAGGATTCATCTTTTTTTGTTTTTAATGATTAATAAAATGTGTTGATAATTGATTTTCAATAAATTACCTCTTCCCTTTCACCCGACGGATGCTTTCGTTGCCGAAACAGTACTTCACACCCACGAGCGCGTTGATGCCGAAGGCCTTGAAATCGTAGAACTTGGAGTAGTACTGGCAGGCCAAATTGCTCACCGTGGCAAAGGCAGAGAACCGGTCGTTGATCAAGTACTCGAACCCGAGACCGAAGTCGAGGATGGGCTTCATCTTCACGACCTCCCAGGAGTTCGTCTCGTCGCTCCAACCCAACCCCTTACGACCGAAGTCGAGCGCGAAGTTGAGGTCGAAGATGAACTTCTTCTTCAACGTATATCTGCCGTCGAAACGGAACTCTAACATCGGCTTGTGCCACGGAATGGCTTTGTCTTTCAACACATAAAGCCAATAATTGGCATCAAAGACCAACCGCAAATTGCTGAGGATCTCGTAGTCTATGTTGAGGTTGACATTCAGCATGTTGCCGTCGTTGTAGGTGACATCGAACATGTTGTGTTCCGGGCAGAGGGTGTCGATGATGAAGAACGGCAGGTTCTTGGAGTAACTGTAACGGGCGGAGAGATTGTAATTGAGTTTCTTGACGAGGTTGCCCTTCACACCACCGTAAATGTTGATGTAGTTGGTAGTGAACTTGTTGCTGCGGAGGTCATATTCAACGAAGGGATTTTCATAAAGCAAATCGGTAAGGGAGTTGTACTTGCAATCGCCGTTGACGCCGGCATAGATGTTGAGAATATTGGGGATGACGCCAAGTTGCAGTTCCACAATAGGATAGGCGGTGCCTCCGGTCTTGCGCAAATGGTTCACCACACCGCCCACACCGACGAGGATGTGGTACTCCTTGATGGTGAAGTGCGCATAGACTTCGGGATTGAAAAGGAAGGCGTTGTAGGTGATGTCGGAATTCCACTTGTCGTTGTAATAGTCGAAGTTGATGTTGGCGCGGTAGAGTTGACTGCCGGTGATCTTGGCCCAGCGGGCATCGTATGCAAAGAAGGATGTGAGCCCGATGTGGTTCTCCATGTCCTTCCAGTTGGTGTAAAGAAAATCGTAATCCAAGCGCACATCCTGTTTCAACTTCCTGTCTTCCAACACGTAATTGGAAGCAATGCCGATGGTGGCGTTGAGATGGTGGAAGTTGTTCTTCAGGGAGTCCTTGTTGTATTCGATCTCCGGGTTGGGTTTGAAACCATAGAAGCGGGCGGCTTCGTGGTTGTAGTTGACCGCGCTGTAAAGCGTCTGGTGCTTGAAGAAATGCTTGAAGTTGAGGTGGACGCGGGTGTCGGAAGTGGGGAACTTGGCGTAGGGTTTCAGCACCTTGCCGATGTTGGGACCCCAGGAGGAGTAGTGGTGTACGTTGACACCGAAGGAGTTGGGATGCTTGCTTTCGGTCTGCAGGTTGTGAAACGAAAAGTCGAGCAGCGGCGTGATCGGGTAGCCGAAGCCGACCTTGAGATAGTTGCGGAACAGCGCCTCCTGGATGTCAGGCGACACCTTGTTGTACTTGATGGGAGTGGGCTTGAATGATGCCTCAAACCGCTGCGGCGTGATGTAGTAGTTGAACTTCACGTGGTCGGTGACGGTGTCGTTGAGGTCGGGCGCCTGGTTGACCTTGTTGAACGATTTGATGGTCGGGGTATATTCGAGTTTGAAGTAGGCGGTGTCGAGTTGGGCATACAGGCCGACCGTGGCTATGAGAAGGATGATGGTGACTATATATCTTTTCATCGCTGTGATTTTTTTAAGGATTACTCTTCGGGGTTGAGGTTGTCTTCGTCTTCGGCGGGAGCGGAACGGCGGGGCGTGGGCTCGGCGGCCGGCGGGTCGAGGGCGGCGATGCGCTGGCGGGCCTCCTCGCGCAGGTCTTCGCCATCGTAGTTATCGACGATGCTCTGGTAGGTGTGGCGCGCCTGGAATGTGTTGCCGATGGCCTTGTAGTAGTCGCCGTAGAGGATGAAGGTCTTGGCGATCCAATAGACGGAAGTATATCTCGCCTCGATGATGTCGGTGATCTCCTTCTCGCAGGCGGTCAGGTCGCCGCGCTGGAACTCGCTGAGGGCCACGAAGTAGGCGGCCTCAGCAGCCAGTTCGTTGGTACCGCTCTTCGCCAACGGCTTGAGGTAAGAACTGGCGGCACCATAGTCGCGCAGTTCAAACGACGACTTGCCGGCAATCAACTTCGCGTCGTTGAGCAGGTCGGGGTCGGCCTTCGAAGAGGCAATGTAGCCGCGCGCACCCTCCAACGCATCCTTGTAGTTCTTCAGTTCATACGCACAACGCATGATGCCATTGTAAGCGTATGAGGTGTTCACCTCGTTGGTGGCGGCCTCCTTCAAACCGTTGAAATAGGCCAAGGCCTGACTGTATTGCCGCTTGTTGAACAGGATCGTGGCCGCACGTTTCAACGCCAGCTCGTTGTTGGCCGATCGGAAGTTGGCGATGACATACTCGTAGTCCGACAGGGCCTCATCGTAACTGTGGTTGCCATACTCGCAGTCCGCCCGGTTGAAATAGGCCTCCGCAATGAAGAATCCATTGGGGAACTTGTTGATGTATTCGCTGAAGCCCTTGATGGCCAACTCGCAGTTGCCCGCGCTGAACTTGGTCTCCGCCGCCCGGTAGGTGACGGAATCCTGACGCTCGGGGGAGATGCTGATGTTGCCCTGGGCGGCATAGTCGAAGAAGTCGCCCGGACGCCCCAACTCGGTATAGACATCCTGCAGGTTGGAGACCGCATCCTTCGCCTCCTGCGACCCCGGGTACTTGCTCACCACATGCTTGAAGGTCTCAATCGCCTTCTCCGTCTGCCCCGCGTTCTGATAGGCCTGCGCCAACTTGTTGTAGGCCTTCGGCACATACGGACTCTTCGGGTACTTCCGGATGAAGTCGTTGTAAGAGTTGATGGCCAAAGTATATTGGTTCTGAGCATGATAGATGCCCGCCAACTCAAACTCCACATCGTCGATGTAGGGTGACTTGGGATAGAACTGCGTGAACTTCTCCAACAACTCCACCTTCTTGCTCGCGTTCTGCTGGTAGCCGTAGCAAACACTCTGCTGATAAAGTGCATAGTCGGCGTTGCTGCCCTTCAACTGGGCGCAACGGTCGTAGTTGGCAATGGCCGACTTGAGGTTCTTCTGCATGAAATAACAGTCGCCCAGACGGGCATAGACATCCGGCTTGTAACTTTCGTATTGATCTGTATTACAGAAGGACAAAAACTTATCATACGCTTTTTGGGCCTCCTTGTAACGCTTGGTGTTCAGGGCGGCATAACCCAAGGAGTAGAAGGAGAGCGGATAGTTGGGGTCGGCGGTCGCCTGGTCGGATTTCTGGTAGATGATGAAATCGTTGTATGCCTGGGAGTACTTTTCGGCGCGGTATTCGGCCTCTGCCTTCCAATAGAGGTTGGAGCGGTGCAGGTCGAGGTTGAGCGGGGTGGTCAACGACTTGTCGAGGACCTGGACGGCCTCGTTGTACTTTTTGTCGGAAATCAACTCCATGGCACGGAAGTGGGTGCAGCGTTGGTACGACCGCAGCACCTCGGGACTCTTGTGGTTCCGGTCGAGCTGCTCGATGGCCTTGATGGCGGCGGGATAGTTGCGCGTGGAGGCGTAGATGGCGCTCAGGTGGGCGGCCATCTCCTGCGACCGCTCCGTGTAAGGATAGCGGGCAATGTACTCCTCAATGGTGCTGATGGCCTTCTGCTGCGACAACGCCGTGCTGGTCTCATACTGCAACTTGGCGTAGTTGTAGAAAGCATCTTCTTGAATGTCAGCGGAATAATCCAACTTCTGCGCTTCGTAGAAATAGTTGGACGCATCGGCAAGCCGCTGCTGTTTCAGGAAACAGTCGGCGATGACGTAGTAAGCGTTCTGGGTCATGGCATCCACGGTGTCGGTCACCTGCGACAGATGGCCGATGGCATCGGAGTAGTCACCGACCTTGTAAGCGGTGAAACCGATGGCGTAGTGGTCGGGGCGGTCGAGTTGCGTCTGCTTGCTGCCGCCGACATTCTGCATTTTGCTGAAATATTGTGAGGCGACATCATAACGCGCTAAGTTGAAATTCGACAGTCCGATGATTCGGTAGAGCTCCGCCTTGTCGCCGCTCTGCTCCGCCATGGTGGGCGCGAGTGCCGCCACCTCCTCATATTCTCCCTGCAAGAACTTGATCTGCATGATGTAAGAGGGGACGACCTGCGAATACTCCTTCTCGTCGCGGATGAGGTTGAAATCCTCCATCGCCGCCTCGTAGTAGCCGTCCTCATATTCCAAATGCGCGATGTAGTAGATGGCCTTGTTCTTGTACTGGCCTTCGTACTCGCGGGCCTTCCGCAGGTGGTACTTGGCCTCGTCGCGGTCGCCCTCCTTCAACGAGCAAAAGCCCTTCTTGAAGTGGTACTCCGCCAAATCCTCGTCCTTGATCTTCCGTTCATCCAACTCGTTGAAGTTCTCCAACGCCTTCTTGTACTGCTTCTGATAGTAGTAGGAGCGGGCGATGTAAAGATGCGCGTCGGGCACCCGCGTGTGGATGGGATACTTGCGCACGAAATCGCGCAGCAGGAACGCCGCATCGCCATGGTTCAACTTCTCGGCACACACGCCGACATAGAAATACGACGTCGATTTGAGGTCGTACTGCTGGTCGGTCGTGTGCTCATACACATACCGGAAATACTCCTGCGCCGAGCCGAATTCGTGCTTCTGGTACAACTCCATCGCGGTGTTGTACTCCCGCAACGGAGAATCATAACTCACAGGACGTTGCGCCCGTACCGCCACAACTGCGAATATCAGGCCTGCCAAAAGACTATACCTTACGACTAACTTCTTCATAATCAGATATATTCATTTTATTTACCAAGATACAAAGGTAATGAAAGAGATGCTATGCTCCCCGCTCTTTATCAACAAGTTATCAACAAAAAAAATTGATAAAAATCAGTACATCAAGTGCATTTTCTCCTTCTTCAGCCAACCCGCATCGTACTTGTAATCCGTGAAGTAGATCACGATGTCGGCATCGTACTTGTAATCAGTGAAATATATCTTCTTTTTGGCGTCATATTTATAATCGACGAAATACCACCACCCGCGATTGTCCTGCGCATCGTACTTGTACGAGCACTTATAGACGACCAGGTCCGCATCATATTTGTAATCAGTGACATAGACCTTTACATCCGCATCATACTTGTAATTGCAACTGTAAACAGTCTGCGCCCGCGCCCCGCAAAGGGCGAAAAAGGCAATCACCATCAGGACAATCGTTTTTTTCATAGAGGTGTAATTTAAGCGTTGGCCGGAACGAGCGCGCACTTCTCCAAGTGCATGCCACGCGATCCCTTGATGAGGATAATGGCGTTATGGATGGGATGTTTTTCCAAGAAGTCGTTGAGTTCCACCACATTGGCGAAAGCGTGACTGCCGGAGGGGACGGCTTGCTGGAAGCAACTGCCGACGAAGTAGGCCTCGATATCGTGCTGGCTGCAGAGTTCGACGATGTGGCGATGCTCTGTCGCGCTCACCTCACCCAGTTCGAGCATGTCGCCGAGGACGGCGCACTTGCGGGACTGCGACAACCGGCTGAGGTTGTCGATGGCCGCCGCCATGCTGGTGGGGTTGGCGTTGTAGTAGTCGGCAATGAGGGTGTTGTCGCCGACGCGCTCGATCTGCGAACGGTGGTTGGCGGGCACATACCCCTCGATGGCGGCGGCGGCCTGCTTCAGGTCAATCCCGAAATGCCGGCCTACCGCAATGGCACTGAGAATGTTGGCAAGGTTGTAGGCCCCGGCGAGGTGGGTACGGAAAGTGACATTGTCAACAGTGACGGTGAGGTAGGGATCCATGTCGGCGATGCGGCCGCAGCAGACACTGTCCTCGCCCGCGCCGTAGCGCACCTGCTTGCCGTAACCGCCGGCGCACTCCACCAACGTGGCGTCATCGCCATTGACAAAGATCGTGCCCCCGCGCTTCATAACAGACTCATACAGTGCGCGTTTGGTCTCCACGATGTTCTCGCGCGAACCGAAGCCCTCGATGTGCGCCACCCCGATGTTGGTGATGACGCCGTAGTCCGGCTCCGAAATCTCGCACAGCCCCGCGATCTCGCCCGGATGGTTGGCGCCCATCTCCACCACCGCGACCTCGGTTTCGGGTGCGATCGACAACAGGGTGAGCGGCACCCCGATGTGGTTGTTGAAGTTGCCCTGGGTGCAAGCCACGCGGTATTTCATGCGCAACACCGTGGTTATCAACTCTTTCGTAGTGGTCTTGCCATTCGTCCCGGTGATGCCGATGAAAGGAATGCGAAATTGCCGACGGTGATGGTTCGCCAGCGCCTGCAAGGTCTCCAACGTGTCTTCGACCACGAAAAATCCGTCGCGCCCACGCAGGTCGGCACGATTGGTGACCACCGCCGCCGCCCCGGCCGTCAACGCCTGCAAAGCAAAGTCGTTGCCGTCGAAATTCTCGCCCTTCAAACAGAAAAAAAGACACCCGGGCGTGATGGCCCGCGTGTCGGTCTGCACCATCGGGTGTTCCAAATAGGTTCGGTAAATCTCTTCTATCATCTTGTCTCTTTTTTTCATCATTAACTAACTGGCAGGGAAATAGGGCGTGCTTTTGATGAAAGCCCCCTTCTTCCACTCCAAATCCAACATCGTGCCGTCCAGATACTTGAAAATGCGTTGATACTCCTTTTTGTCGAGTTCGTCAAGGCAGGTGAAGATGACCATGATGTTGTGCCCGACCTGCGGCAGCATGTACTGCACGTGCAGTTCCAAATCCTTGACCACCGCATCCGTAGTCAAGTAGTTGCGTTGCAGCCGTTTGGCATTGAAAATATCATCAAAACTGATCTCGGGAATAAAGTCCGAGGTGGGCAGTTGTTTCCAGTCGTCGCCGCTGTCGTAGAAGTTGAGCTTGGAGTAGCAGATGGCACCGCAATGGGTCTCGCAAAGTCCCACAACCCAGCCGTCATGTCCGGGCACCCGCCACGTGGCGATCTCGTAAATGACATCGAACGGGGTGCGCAACTGCAAGAAACGAGCGCGCTTGTCGTACACCAACAGCTTGTAATTGTCGTAGTTGGGCAGCGTGTTGCCGCCGTTGTCCACCATCTTCTGACGCACACTCATCGGCACCTCCATCTCCTCCTCGGAGAAGTGCATCAGGATTTCACTCAGACTTTGGGCGCACACAAACGGCACCGACAACGACATCAGCACGGCCGCCGCCATCACACGAATGATTGATTTCACCTTTTTCATAGTAATTAATAAACGTTCGGAATGGCAAAATCTTATATCCCGACAGCGATTTTTTGCTGTCGGCCCATATTATTTCGACTGATGTTGTCCGACAAGGATTATTCTTGTAACTTTGCCGTCATAAAAAATGTGAAAAGATGGCTGAAAATCAATCACAAACGTTTTCGGAAATGCAAGAAAATGGCAATGTCACCTACACGGAAGTCGCCGGCTCCACCAACCGCGACTTGGAGACCATGTTATGTCTTTCTGAAGAATCAAATTTAAAAATACCTGAATATCATATTGTTATAACAGATTATCAAGAGAATGGACGAGGACAGGGGAGCAACCAATGGCACAGCGAAGCAGGACAGAACCTGCTGGCATCCATCTGCTTCTACCCTCCCCTACCCGCCTCACGGCAGTTTGTTTTTAACGAATATTTCGCCCTCTCCGTCCGCGACCTGCTGTCCGCCCACGGGGTGGAGGCGCAGGTGAAGTGGCCCAACGACATCTACGTCGGCGACCGCAAGGTGGCGGGCATCCTCATCGAGCACGCCGTCATCGGGGAACGCATCCGCTACACCATCGCCGGCATCGGACTCAACCTCAACGAGACCGACTTTCCCGAGGATCTTCCCAATCCCATTTCATTGACGCAAATCACTGGAGAACAATATGATGCGATGTCGATGGCGAAAGAGTTGGTGGCATGTTGTCAGGCACGAGCGGCGCAGTTGCAACCCGAAGAGTGGGCGGCGTTGGACGACGAGTATCTTGCCCACCTCTATCGCATGGAAGAGTGGGCCGAGTATGAGATCCACGGAAAACGACGGGAAGCACGTATCACGGGCGTCGATGCCTACGGACGATTGCGGCTGCAAGGGCACGAGGAAATCGAACAGTGGTGCTGCGGGATGAAAGAGGTGAAATACTTGATCAACAGCGGATTATAACGCAGTCATTTTTAGAGACCACTACACGATTTCTCCCATGAGCGTGGCGGCCGTGCAGGAGAGAATCCTCACCTGGACGTAATCTCCTTTCTTTGCATCTTTTTTCGGAAAGACGGCTACTTTGTTCTGGGAGGTTCTGCCGAAGAGTTGGTCGGCGGAACGTTTGGATGTGCCTTCGACCAAAACCTCGAAGACCTTGCCGACATCCTGCTGGTTGCTTTCGAGTGAAAGTTGTTGCTGCAATGCGATAATCTCTTCCAATCGCTTGATTTTCAACTCTTCCGGAATATCATCTTGGTAATGGGTGGCGGCGTATGTGTTGTCGCGCACGGAGTATTTGAACATATAGGCGGCGGCGTAGCCCACCTCGCGCATGAGCGAGAGGGTGGCCTGGTGCTCCTCCTCGGTCTCGCCGCTGAAGCCGGCGATGATGTCGGTGGCGATAGAGCATTCGGGCACGACCCGCTTAATGGTGGCGATGCGCTCAAGGTACTGCTCGCGGGTATAGACACGTCGCATGCGTTGGAGCATGGAGGTGCTGCCGGCCTGAACGGGCAGGTGGATGAACTTGCAGACATTCGGGTACTTGGCGATGACGTGGATAAGTTCGTCGGAGATGTCCTTGGGATGGGAGGTGGCGAAGCGCACGCGCAGTTGCGGCGAGAGCAGAGCGACCATCTCCATGAGGTCGGCGAAGGTGGTGACACGGCCGTCGGCCTCGTAACGGTACGAGTTGACGTTCTGGCCCAACAGGGTGACCTCCTTGTAGCCGTCGGCGAGCAGTTGGCGGGCTTCGGCGAGGATCGTCTGCGGGTTGCGGCTGCGCTCGCGACCGCGGGTGAAGGGCACCACGCAGTAAGCGCAGAAGTTGTCGCACCCGCGCATGATTGAGATGAATCCGGAGACACCGTTGGCGGCATAGCGCAACGGCATGATATCGTCGTATGTCTCCGATTTCGACAGCGTCACATCGTATGCCTCCTCGCCGGCGGCGGCCTTTTCGATCAGCTCAGGCAGGGTGCGGTAGGCATCGGGACCGGCGATGAAGTCGAGGGCGGGCGCGTCGTGCAGCAACTGCGTCTTCAGGCGTTCGGCCATGCAGCCCAGCAGGCCGACCATCAGGGCGGGACGACGGCGCTTCCAACTCTCCAACTCGCGCAAGCGGGCGCGCACACGCTGCTCCGCATTGTCGCGCACCGCACACGTGTTGATGAGGATCAAGTCGGCGTCATCCTCCTGCGTCGTCAGTTCGTACTGCGAGGCCAAAATCGACGCAACCACTTCACTGTCAGCCACATTCATCTGACATCCGTAAGTCTCTATAAAAAGTTTTTTCATCAATTTCTATCTAATGATTCATTCACTGAAAAGAATTGGCAAAAATAGCAAAAAAGGCGGGATGCAATCAATGATTTTTGTATTTTTGCAGCAAATTTTACAATAAATATATTTATGAAAAAATTTGCCATCCTTCTCGTCGCGTTTCTGTTGTGCAGTTACGCTTTCGCCCAGCGCAACGGCGCTGCCGGGACACATTATCCTTCTGACATCCAGAAGATTGCCACGTTGAAATCCAACGGCAGGATTTTGATGATGAACGAGCAGAGCCAGGTGCCTGCCGCCGAGTTCTTCGCCACCTTCCACAACCATTTCGGACTGGCCAACGCCGAAGACATGGTTTTGGCGGAGAAGAGCGAGACCAGAAACGGCATGGTCACCTATCGCTACCACCAGCAGTACATGGGCGTGCCCATCCAGGGTGCCACGATGCTGTTGCATGAGAAAGACGGCAAGGTAACCTATGCCAACGGCGTCATCATCAGCAACTTCAGCCATCCATTCACGCCATTGGTCGCGGCAAGCGACGCGGTGGAACTCTCCATCCTCGCCGACGGGGCCACCAGTTATGCCTGGCAGAACCCCACCCTGGAGCAGGACCTCAAGGAGACGATGCACGACGAGAAGGCCACCTACTACCCCACTCCGAAGCTGATGTTCTACGACGCGACCTTCAGCAACGACGCGCGCCAGTTCCGTCTGGTCTATGAGGTGAATCTTTTCTCTTTAGAGCCCTTGCGCAGCAGCATCTACTACATCGACGCCGTGACGGGCGAGATCCTGAACGTGGTGCAGAGACACCGCAACGTGAACGTGGAGGTGCAGGCGAAGACACGTTACAACGGCACGCGGACCATCGTCGTTGACTCGCTGGCGCCCAACCAGTTCGTCCTGCGCGAGACGACACGCGGCGAAGGCAACGGCATCTACACCCGAGACCTTCAGAACAACGGCTCGCTCTTCGAGGTCAACCCCGCCTATGCGGTGGATGTGGTGGAGACGGACAACTTCTTCGACACCGACTCGGTGGCCAATGCTGCCCACTTCGGCGCCGAAAACACATACGATTACTATTACAACACATTCGGCCGCAACAGCATCGACAACAACGGCATGCGGCTGATGAGTTACGTACACCTGGGACAGAATGTGGAGAACGCGGCCTGGACCAACGGCGCGATGTTCTACGGCGACGGCGTGAACGGCTACCAGTTCACCTTTCTCTCGGTCTGCGGCCATGAGATCACCCACGGCCTCACCGAGCGCACCGCCAACCTGGTTTATCAGGACGAACCCGGCGCATTGAACGAGGCCTTCAGCGACATGTTCGGCCAGATGGTGGCCTACTACGCCAGCGACACGCTGAAGTGGACCATCGGCGACGAGCTGGGCCAGGTGTTCCGCGACATGGCCAACCCGAAGGCCAACCAGAACCCTGACACCTACCACGGCACCTACTGGGTGAGCGACAACAGCGACAACGGCGGCGTGCACTCCAACAGCGGTCCCGCTAACTACTGGTTCAAGATGCTCTGCGTGGGCGGCCAGGGCGTGAACGACAACGGCTACGCCTATGACCTCGCCGGCATCGGCACCGCCAAGGCAGCCACCATCGCCTACTACACGCTGACCGAGAACCTGATGGAGACCTCCGACTACCACGACACTTACGAACTGTCGCTGCTGGTGGCCGCCGACCTGTACGGCGAGTGCTCGCCGGAGGTGTACGCCGTGGCCGAGACCTGGCAGGCCGTCGGCGTGGGCTACCGCTACTCCGACACCGTCACCTATGTCGAGAACGTGCTGACGCCCGCCACCGGCTGCGCCCTGACCGACGCCGAGCCCGTGGTCCTCGAACTCTCCTACAACTCCTGCGACCAGCCTCTCGCTGCTGGCACCGCCATCCACGTGCGCCTGATATTCGACCAGACCACCGAGATCCTCGACACCGTCGTCCTTGAACAGCAGGTCGAACCCGGCGAATTCTTCCAACTCGCCCTCAACCGCACCGTTGACGCCTCCGCCATAGGGCAGCACCGGCTGGATGTCTTCGCCAAGCCCGACTTCTCCGACAACTATGTAGATAGTCTGATGAACTACCGTTTCGAGAACCGCGTCTATCAGAACTCCGACCTCCACATCGTCGATCTGGTCTCGCCGGTCTCCTCCTGCTTCCTCACCGCCGAGACGCCCATCGTCTGCTCGGTCACTTTCGACATTTGCGACAGCATCATGGCCGGCGACTCCATCCGTCTCGGCTACAAGTTGGGAAACGGCGACACCATCATCGAATGGTTGGTGCTCCCGCAGACTGTCACCTCTGCCGACACGTTGATTTATGTCTTCGGCACTCCTGCCGACTTCACTGCCGAAGCCCGCACCACCGTGCGTATCCTGGGGCTTAATCCGGACGACGGCGACGCCTCCGACAACCAACTCTCCCGCATCGTGGTGCGCCCACGTCCGCTCAACGAACTGCCGGGCGGCCGGATCGGCTTCGACGACGGCAACATGAACTCCTACTACTTCACTGAGACCGGCGAATACTCCGACCTCAGCATCTCCACCCTCACCGGATACAACGGCGGCAAGTTGGTGAAGATCAGCGGCGGCAACGTCATGGAATACTACGATCAACTGAGTTTCCCCGATTTCGGCCAGAGTTGGTGGGATGTCAACCCTGAAATGAGTTCCCGCATCACCTTCTGCGCCGACGCCACCGACTACGCCCAGTTCGCCGTCAATTTCGACCTCAAGCAGACCTCCGGCATTGACGTTTACAACCAAATGCTGGGTGGCTACATCCCCGACGGCATCGACCTGCACCAGTCCAGCTTGATGCGCGTGCTGATCGACGGCGAGCAGGTCGGAGAGGACTACATGCCGAGCACCGGCAACAGCGACCCGTTCATCTACCAGGGCATCAATCTGGCGGCTTATACCGGCGGCCTGCACAGCATCACCTTCGAGGCCAAGTGCATCGCTGGCAACCTATTCATGTACACCCTCGACAACGTCTATCTCGACAACATCACCATCTCCGAGAGCGACAACATCACCGACTATACCGATGGCCAGTGCACCTTCACCGCCTTCCCGAACCCCACCACCGGCAACCTGAACATCCAGTTTGACACAGATTTGGAGCAGAGCGCCGAGTACGTGGTGTGCGACATGTTCGGAAAGACGTTGCTGCACGGCACGATCAACGACGCCTTCACAACGGTCAACCTGAACGGCCTTGCCAACGGCATCTACGTGCTGCAGGTGCGCAGCGGCAACCAATTGCTCGGAACGTCCAAAATCGCCAAGCAGGGCTTATGATCATCCATCAGGCAGCATACGTCCAGAGTGTCGTCGATTGGCGGAAATGCCCCGACAGCCGACTGCCCGAGTACGCCTTCATCGGAAGGTCGAACGTGGGCAAGTCGTCGCTCATCAACATGCTGACGGGCAACGGTTCGCTGGCAAAGACCTCGTCGAAACCCGGCAAGACACAGACCATCAACCACTTCCTTATCGACAACAGTTGGTATTTGGTGGACTTGCCCGGCTACGGCTATGCGGGCGTTTCAAAGACAATGCGGGAGAAATGGCGCGTGATGATCGACGAGTACCTGATGCAGCGTCCGAACCTGCAGTTGGTGTTCGTACTGGTGGATTCGCGACTGGAACCGCAGCGCAACGACTTGGATTTCATCAACCGGATGGGGGCGAAGGGTATTCCCACGGCCATCATCTTCACGAAGACCGACAAAATCTCGAATGCACAAATGCAGCGCAATGTGCAGATTTTCAAGAATAAACTGCTAGAGACCTGGGAGGAAGTGCCGCCCTGCTTCCTCTCCTCTGCCGAGAACGGACGCGGGCGCGAGCAGATTTGCGACTACATCGGAGGGCTGAACGAAACCTACGTTCCACAACAATAGCATCCGATGTCATGAAGAGTCCCACTCCACTGAAAAGATACTGGAAATGGCTGCTGTTCGGCGCCGCACTGGCCGCCTTCATCGCCATTCTGTACTATTCGAACCTGCTGCTCGGCGGCATCGCGCAGGAGGAGCGCAACAAGGTGGAACTGTGGGCCAACGCCGTGAAGCACAAGGCCGAATTGGTCAACTCCACCAACAAGTTCTTCAACGAGATCAAGCGGGAAGAGGGGAAGCGGGCCCAGCAGTTCGCGCAGGTGTTCCAGAAGCTCAATGAGGCCTCCACAAGTGCCGAATTGAACACCTATCTTTCTGAAATAGAGAATAATAGAAAAAACAACAAATTTCCGCTCATCTTGGCTTCGCAAGACGGCGACATCTCCTACACTGCCAACGAGATGCCCGACGTGGCCGCCATGCGCAAAGTGTCCGAATTAGGCGAACGCATCCACGAGTACGACTCCATCGTGCTCCACTACGACCCGAGCGACACGACCAGTTTCGTTACCATATACTATAAACAGTCGCAGGTTTATTCCGACTTGAAAGCCGCGCTCGACACGTTGCAAAGTTCTTTTTTCCAAGAGATTGTATCGAATAACGCCTCGCTGCCGGTCGTGGTCACCAACGAGGAGAAAAACCATGTGATCCTGTCGGGAAACCTGAGCGAGGAGGCGACGGAGTTGAATCTCTCCAAGTTGTTGGAACAGATGAGCAACCAGAACCAGCCCATCGAGGTAGTGCTGCCGGAGCACGGCAAGTGCTACGTCTTCTACGAGGAGTCGCCCGTGCTGCAACGGCTGCGTTATTTTCCTTACATTCAGTTCGTTATCATCCTCGTATTCGTCATCGTCGCCTACCTGATGTTCAGCATCGCGCGGCGGTCGGAGCAGAACCGCGTGTGGGTGGGCATGTCGAAGGAGACGGCGCACCAGTTGGGAACGCCCATCTCGTCGCTGATGGCATGGACGGAGATCCTGCGCGACAGCGACGTGGATCCATCGACGGTGAACGAGATCGACAAGGATGTGAAACGGCTGGACACCATCGCGCAGCGGTTCTCGAAGATCGGGTCTGTGCCCGAGTTGCACGAGGAGAACTTGGTGGAGGTGATCCAGAACTTCACCTCCTACCTGCGCACGCGCATCTCCTCGAAAGTCACAATCACCTTCGACGCAGCAAGTTACCCCCCCGTCATCCTGCCCATCAACCGGTATCTTTTCGAGTGGGTGATCGAGAACCTTTGCAAGAACGCCGTGGACGCCATGGACGGCAGCGGCAGCATCGTCATCACCATCACGGAGGAGAACAGGCACGTTCACGTGGACATCAGCGACACGGGCAAGGGAATTCCGCCGAAGATGCAGAAGGCGATCTTCAACCCGGGCTACACTTCCAAAAGCCGCGGTTGGGGGCTGGGGTTGACGCTGGCGAAGCGCATCATCAAGGAGTACCACAAGGGGAAACTGTTCGTGAAAAGTTCGGCGGTCAACAAGGGCACCACGATGCGGATCACGCTGCAACGGTAGTGCCAAAAAGAGCACTTTTTCCCGCTCTTTTTTTATAACTGTTTAATACTCAGGAATAAAAAATATCAACGTTTTTTTGTTGATAAGATTTTCGAAATCGCGTTGCTATTTCCTTAATAAAATATAATTTCGTGACCGATGCAAGTTAGCGATTGCAGATTCTCATATTGCTAATAATCACTCTCATACAAAATTCTTGAAGGAGGGAATTTCCCTTTTTTCATCCCAAAACTGATTTTAACCATTTATTAAGATACGCACAAAAGAACCATGGAACAAACATTATCTCTCTTTGACACCTGCGAAAACACGGAGCAAAAAACGCAGGAGCAGGAAGCCCAACTGATCGCACTTCGCGACCGTCAACTCTCGCAGTTGTCGGCGGAAAGTGTGGCGGCGGAACCGGCCGACGAGGTCGCGCCGGAAGTCGCGCCGGAGCAGGCGCCTTTCGTCGAGGACGAGGCGAAGACCTACGAGAAGGAGGAGATCATCGGCGACGTGACCGAGTACTTCCATGGTGACGCGCTGGCCGCCAGCGTATGGGTGGACAAATACGCGATGAAGAACCGCGAGGGCAAGTTGGTGGAGCGCACGCCCGACGACATGCACCGCCGTCTCGCGCGCGAGTTTGCCCGCATCGAGAAGAGATACCCCAACCCGATGAGCGAAGATGAGATCTTCCATCTGCTCAAGGACTTCCGCTACGTGATCCCGCAGGGCAGTCCCATGGCCGGCATCGGCAACAACTACCAGGTGGTGTCTCTCTCCAACTGCTTCGTCATCGGCAACGGCGAGAACGCCGACTCTTACGGCGGCATCATGCAGATGGACGAGGAGCAGGTGCAGTTGATGAAGCGGCGCGGCGGCGTCGGCCACGACCTGTCGGCCCTCCGTCCCGCCGGCAGCAACGTGCAGAACTGCGCTCTCACCTCCACCGGCATCGTACCCTTCATGGAGCGCTACTCCAACTCCACCCGCGAGGTGGCGCAGGACGGCCGCCGCGGCGCCCTCATGCTCACCGTCTCCATCAAGCACCCCGACGCCGAGAAGTTCATCGACGCCAAGATGACCGAGGGGCGCATCACCGGCGCCAACGTATCCGTGCGCATCGACGACGAGTTCATGCAGTGTGTCAACAACGGCACACCCTACACCCAGCAATACCCGATCCACTCCGACCACCCGACCTACGTGCAACAGGTCGATGCGGGCAAGTTGTGGGCCAAGATCATCTACAACGCCTGGAAGTCCGCCGAACCCGGCGTGCTCTTCTGGGACACCATCCACCGCGAAGCCGTGCCCGACTGCTACGCCGACGAGGGCTTCCTCACCGAATCGACCAACCCGTGCGGAGAGATCCCGCTCTGTCCCTACGACAGCTGCCGTTTGATAGCCATTAACCTGTTCAGCTACGTGAAAGACCCCTTCACCGCGAAGGCATCCTTCAACATGCCCCTCTTCAAACAGCACGTCGCCAGCGCCCAGCGCCTCATGGACGACCTCGTTGACCTCGAGATCGAGAAGGTTGACGCCATCCTCCGCAAGATCGACAAGGACCCGGAGCCCGAGGCGGTGAAGCGCGTCGAGCGCGACCTTTGGCGGAAGATCAAGTCACAGTCGCAGAAAGGCCGTCGCACTGGACTGGGCACCACCGCCGAAGGCGACATGCTCGCCGCCCTCGGCATCCGCTACGGCACCGACCACAGCAACGCCTTCTCCACCGAAGTGCACAAGCAACTGGCCCTCGCCGCCTACCGTTCCTCCGTCACCATGGCCAAGGAACGCGGCGCCTTCCCCGTCTATAGCAGCGTCAAGGAGGGGCACAACCCCTTCATCAACCGCATCAAGAAGGCCGACGAGAAGTTGTACGACGACATGGTGCGCTACGGCCGCCGCAACATCGCCCTGCTCACCATCGCCCCCACCGGCAGCGTGAGCATCTGCACGCAGACCACCTCCGGCATCGAACCCGCCTTCAACGTGGTCTATAAACGGCGCCGCAAGATCAACCCCAACGACCTCAACATGAACCGTCCGACCGTCAAGGACGTCAACGGCGACCTCTTCGAGGAGTACCTCGTCTTCCACAAGAAGTTCCTGATGTGGGCCGAGGCCAACGGATACGACACCAGCACCTTCGAGACCATGAGCGAGGCCGAGATCAACGAGATCGTAGCCAAGTCGCCCTACTACAAGGCCATGGCCAACGACACCGACTACCTCAAGAAGGTGGAGATGCAGGGGATGATCCAGAAGTGGGTTGACCACTCCATCTCAGTGACCATCAACCTGCCGAAGGACACGACGCAGGAGGTGGTGGACTCGCTCTACCGCAAGGCGTGGGAGTGCGGCTGCAAGGGCATGACGGTCTATCGCGACGGTTCGCGCGACGGCGTGCTCAACAACATCAGCGAGAAGCCGAAGGCCCCCGAGAAGCCGGCGCCGACCAACTTCAAGCGCCCGAAGGAGCTGCACGCCGAAGTGATCCGCTTCCGCAACAACAACGAGTCGTGGGTCGCCTTCGTCGGCCTGCGCGAGGACGGCAGCCCCTATGAGATCTTCACCGGCAAGTGCGACGAGGACCGGCTGCCCCTGCCCAAGAGCATCACCCACGGCATCATCATCAAGCAACGCCACCCCGACGGCACCAAGTCGTACGACTTCCAATACGCCGACGCCGACGGGTACTCTGTGACCATCGGCGGGCTGAGCCGCTGCTTCAACCCCGAGTTCTGGAACTATGCCAAGATGATCTCCGCGATGCTGCGCCACGGCCTGCCCATCGAGAACATCTGCAACATCATCGGCGGGCTCAATTTCCGCGAAGACAGCATCAACTCATGGAAGAACGGCATCATGCGCGCCCTCAAGAAGTTCATCAAGGACGGCACCAAGGCCCACGGCGTCACCTGCCCCAAATGCGGCGAGCAGAACACCATGGAGTTCAAGGAGGGTTGCCTGGTCTGCTCCAGTTGCGGCTACTCCAAGTGCGGCGGCTGATCCCCCAACCGCTTGCAGCCCGAGTATAGGTTGTGGATTGCAACCCATGCTCTTATAAACACGAATGAATGAACATTACGCGAATGTTGTTTCCGCCATTCGGAGATGTTTTGCGACGTCTTCTACCGGCGGGTGGTTTGCCACGCGATTTCGCAGCGATGACGGAAGAGCGTGCGCCAGGGATGGAAACGGGCACGGAACGCGCGCGGTTTTGTCACGGCGGTTGGGCGGAAAGAGCGACCAGCGGAAGCTACTTTCCGTCCTAACGCCGTAGAAACCGCGAAGTGGAGTAAAGTGGACAGCCCGGCCGGCGGGAGTGGGCGGGCACCACAGACGAGCCGTCGCAACACCTGTAAGCTCCAAGGGGATGGCCCGCCGGGGCGCCCGTATTGTTATTGAACTTATACTTGAATGGACAAATGAGGTGTCGCATTTTGCAACGTGTCTCATCCTCGAAAAACATGAAATGATTTTGTAAAAAAATTGGTAAAAAAAGCGTACTTTTGCCGCCTAATCAAAACATCCAATGAGAGAATCCAAAATCCAAAGCGTCATCGTCATCACGCTCATATACATTGCCTCCTTTTTCGTGGGTTGGGGCGTTTTCAAGGGATTGCAGTCCAGCAGAATGGACGTGCTGTGGCTCTGGCTGTGGGCCGACGTGGCCGCCACCCTGTTCGTGTGGGCCTTCGGGTTAGTATTCAAGAACGTGTCGGTCTATGACCCCTATTGGAGCGTCGCCCCGCCCGTGATGCTGACCGTCTGGGCCTGCATGACAGGTGCCTGCAGTTCAGCCACTTGCCTGCTGCTTATCGCCGTCTGGGTATGGGGCATCCGACTCACCGGCAACTGGCTCTACACCTTCAGGAACCTCACCGCAGAAGACTGGCGCTACTCCAAATACCGCGCTTCACAAAAGCCCATCGTCTTCCAAGCCATCAACCTGTTCGGACTGAACCTGATGCCCACTTTCGTCGTCTTCTTGGCGATGATCCCGGGCTTCAAGCTGATTGCGTTAGGAGCAAATGCCAACATCCTGACAGTCATCGGTTTGCTCGTATGTATCGGCAGTGCAACCCTACAGTTGATCGCCGACCATCAGATACACCGTTACATCCGCGAGAAGCGGGGGCGGGTGTGCAACGTCGGCTTGTGGAAGCACGGGCGGCATCCCAACTACCTGGGAGAGATCACGATGTGGTGGGGCGTCTTTCTGATGTTCTTGTCGGTCGCACCCGCGCCCTCATCCGACTGGGTCTGGGGCGTCGGCGCCATGTGCATCACGCTGCTCTTCTGCTGCATCAGCATCCCCTTGATGGAAGGCCGGCAGCTGCGCAATAAACCGGAATACGCTGAGTACAAGAAAAATACGCGGATATTCATCTAGCACCCGCAGGGGTACTCCACGCGGGTGAGGAAGAGTGCGTGGGCAGGCACCGAGTCGCCTGCGGCGCAACGGTCGTGCCGCTCCACCACCGACTGGAACTCCTCCAACGACAGCTGTCCCTTTCCCACCTGCAACAGCGTGCCGACGATCGCCCGCACCATGTTGCGGAGGAACCGGTCCGCGGTAATCGTGAAGACCAGCAGGCCGTCCTCCATCCGCCACGCGGCGGCGCTCACCCGACACCTGTTGGTGCGCGTCTGCGTGTGCAGTTTCGAGAAACTCGTGAAATCATCCACCTCCAGCAACAGCGCCGCCGCGGCATTCATCTGTTCCACATCCAACTTCTTGAACATCCGGTAACTGTATGGGTAGCGGAAACAGTCCTTGTCGATCGCCACATAATACTTATAGGTACGCGCCGTCGCACTGAAACGCGCGTGCAGGTCAGGGGCGACCGGAAAAGTCCGGTAGATCACGATCTCCTTGGGGAGAAAACTGTTGAGTTTGTTGGTAAGACGCTCGCAGTCAACAGGTTGTTCCACATCAAAATGGGCGAAGAACTGACTGGCATGGACGCCGGTGTCGGTGCGGCCGCAGCCGGTCACTGCCACCTCTTCGCGTAACAGCAACGTGAGGGCATGCTCCAACACGGCCTGCACCGTCGGCTCACCCGGCTGCACCTGCCATCCGCAAAAAGCGGACCCGTTGTAAGCAAGTTTCATGAAATATCTCATTTTCAATTATTTATGGAACAATAACCGCCCGCTGCAACTCACCCAATTTTCGATACATCTCATTCAACTGCACTAACCGTTCCATGATTTCACGCTCCTCCTTTTCCGTGTGTTTCTCTTCCAACTCCTTGGTCAACAGTTTCTTCTGTTTTTCTATCAAACGGAGTTTATACAGGTTGATACATCCCGTCAACGCCTGATTGAGGTTCTCGATGTCGGTGTCGGGTTTGCGTGTATCCACGTCGAAACGCTTCAACCATGCTTCGCTGAACGGCGGTTCCTCCTCCGACAGGATAGGGATGGCCAACTCTTGAATCTCCGAGTCCTCATGGTGGGCGAAGGCCTGCAACAACTCCTCCTGCGTTGGCTTCTCTTGCGCCAACCGTGCATATTCTTTATAAAAACGCTGATAGAGTGGATTTTCAAACAGAATTTCATCTTGTGAAAACTCGTTGAAAACATACTGGTCGATGCGGACGGACTTCACCTTGCGGGTGCCGTTTTCCGCTTCCGTCTCGACATTCGTCTCCAGCATCCCGTACTTGAGGAGCAAGCGGACCACGTCCAACTCCACGTTTTGGATGGGATCGACCGTGGGACTCTGGGGGTGGGGCACCTCCACGACGGGGGACAAGTTCGGCAGCGTCTGCGGCTGGGGCTGCTCGGGGTGCGGGAGATCGGCCGGGCGGGTGTTGATCCTTTTCCAGACGGCCTGCCGCAAACTGACATTCACCGACTCCTCACTCAGGTGGAGCAGTTCGGCGCACTCCTTGACGTAGAAGGCGCGTTCGATCTCGTCGCGCACCTCAGCGATGGTGGCGATGATGTCCTTCACTGCCTCCGCGCGTTTCAGCGGGTCGTCGCCCGCATCCTGCATCAGCACATCGACCTTGAATTGGATGACGCTGACGGCGTTCTGGGTGAGGTAGTCGTACAACTCCGAGTCGCGGTGCCCTTTGGCGAACGAGTCGGGGTCCTCACCGTCGGGCAGCAGCACGGCCTTCACGTGCAAGCCCGCCGCCACCAGCATGTTGATGCCGCGCAACGAGGCCTTGATGCCGGCACGGTCGCCGTCGTACAGCACGGTGATATTGTCGGTCTGTGACTTCACCAGCTTGATCTGCCCTTCGGTAAGGGCCGTACCCGAAGAGGCGACCACATTCTCGACGCCGGCTTCCGACATCGAGATCACATCCGTGTATCCCTCCACGAGATAGACATTGTTTTGGGTGCGCATGGCACGCTTGGCCTGATAAAAGCCATAGAGTACATCGCTCTTGTGGTAGATGGGATTTTCGGGCGAATTGTAGTATTTCGGGCCTTTGACATCGCTGCTCATCACGCGCCCGCCGAAGCCGATGGTACTTCCTATGGTGTTGAGAATCGGGAAGATGACACGTCCTTTATAAAAATCGAACAAGCGTCCGGTCTTCTCCGATCGCCGGCACAATCCCAAAGTGATGAGATATTCGGGATTATAGCCGTCGTTGGTGGCTTGGGTTGAAAAGGTCTCCCATGAGTCGGGGCAGTAACCCAGTTTGAACTTCTTGATGGTCTCGGGTCGGAAGCCGCGCTTGTCGCGCAGGTAGGTCATGCCGATGTTCTGCCCCTCTTCCGTATTGAAGAGTTGGTCGATGAAGAACTTCTCGGCATACTCGTTCACCTTGAGCAGCGCCTCGCGCTCGCTCTTGGCGGCCTCTTGCTCCGGCGTCAACTCGCGCTTCTCCTCTTCAACCTCAATGTGGTATTTCTCAGCCAGATAGCGCAACGCCTCCGTGTAGCTCATCTGCTGGTTCTCGCGCAAGAACTTGATAGCGTCACCGCTGGCACCGCACACGAAACAGTGGTAGATGCCCAAGCGCGGGGTGACGTGCAATGACGGATCATGGTCGTTGTGGAAAGGGCACATGCCCTTGTAGCTGGCGCCCGACTTCTTCAACTGCACGAAGTCGCCCACCACTTCCTCGATGCGGGCAGCCAACTTGATCTCATCAATGCACTTCTGGGTGATCATTACCGTTCGCTGATTTTGTATTTCCGGAAGATCTTCTTGTCGTGGATGGCCTTGCATGCCTCCTGGAAGGTCCTGTCATCGCGAAGAATGTACTGATAGCCATCGCCATAGCCGTACAGGTTGCGGGCCAACTCAAACAGCATGTAGGTCTTGATGAGTTGCGGCGCCTTGTCGGAATTGCGCTCTTTCACGCTCTTGTCGTAGGCCTCCTGCACATACTCCTTCAACATCTTGTCGAACTGCTGGAAATCCTGCAAATCACTGGTATTTTTATAGATAGAATCGAGTTCCGCGCGTTTCTCCTTGGCGAATTTCTCAATATAGGAGGCGAAATAGAGTTTGGCGCTATCCACCACGCCCTCTTTGGCGGCGTAAGCCACGAGGTCGTTGTACATCTTGTCGCTGATGGTGAAGTTCTGCTGGAAATCGGAGAAAGTGGGATACTGCTTCTTCAGCGCCTCACGCTGGCTGCCGAGGTAGTCCATGACAAAAGTGCTGACGACACCCTTGCGGACGAGGTCGTTATAGAAATAGGCGTAGTTGGTAGTGTCGAGGGGGACGAAGATGTCGGGCATGATGCCGCCGCCGCCATAGACTTTCTTTCCGGCCGGGGTCTTGAACTTGAGGGAGTCGGGAAATTCGATGTTGTCGGCGGAGAAGAGTTCGCCATGGGCATAGCGGTTGGCGATGTCCTTGGCGTAGTCGTCGCGGTCTTCGTAGGGTTTCTGGATGCAGCGTCCGGTGGGGGTGTAATAGTGGGAGATGGTGACGCGCACTTCGGCCCCGCTAGGAAGGTCCACCGGCTTCTGCACCAGTCCTTTACCGAAAGTGCGGCGGCCCATGATAAGCCCGCGGTCCCAATCCTGGATGGCGCCCGCGGTGATCTCGCTGGCGGAGGCGGAGTTCTCGTCCACCAGCACGATGAGCCGTCCCTGACGGAAAAGTCCGGGGCCGCTGGAACGCAGTGTTTCGCCGGTCTTGCGGAAGTTGTCGGTATAGACCACCATCTTGCCCGATTCGATGAACTGGCTGGCGATCTGCACCGCCGTGTTGAGGTAGCCGCCACCGTTGCCGCGCAGGTCGAAGATCAGGTCTTCCATCCCCTGGCTTTTCAACTTCTGGAAGGCCTTCTCGAACTCGGCCAGACTGGTCTGGGCGAAACGGTCGAGTTTGATGTAGCCGGTGGTCTCATCCACCATGAAGGCGACGTTGATGCTGTACATGGGGATCTTCCCGCGGGTGACGGTGAAGGTCATCGGGGTCTTGTTGCGACCGCGGATCACGGTGAGCACCACCTTGGTGCCCTTCTTGCCACGCAAGTGATCGCGCACCCACGTGTTGGTGATCTCCTTGCCGCACGCCGTCAGGTCATCCACCTTCACGATCTTGTCGCCCGGCAGGATGCCCACCTTCTCCGATGGTCCGTCGATGATGACCTCCACCACGTTGATGGTATCCTTCACGATCTGGAAGGTGACGCCGATGCCGTCGAAGGAGCCCTGCAGCGGCTCACGCGAGGCCGCCACGTCCTTGGCCGTCGTGTAGATGGAGTGCGGGTCGAGTGTGCTGATCATCTCCTTCACGCCGACTTCTGCTATGTCGTTGAAATTCAACGTGTCCACATAGATCCGATCCAGCAGGTTCAGGAAATAATCGACGGTCCGCTTGCCCGATTCATAAGTGGTGTTGGCCGGTTTCGACTGCCCCATCACCGAAAGCGAGGAGAGCAGGAACAGTGCTGAGCACAGTAAGAGATTGATCTTTTTCATTTTATGAAAGATATTTGAAAAGAAACGCTGTTTTTTCGTTTCTATTTTTGAAAAGGCAAAAATACTCATTTTTCCGTAAAAAAACGGAGTCGAGTCTCATCTTAAAAAAAGAAAAAAAACAGCAGTCTGTAAGCCGGGTTCTGTCGAGTTCCGTCATCTATCTAGGCCGGCCGTCGCCGGACGGCTCCATCAACCTACCCTCCGAGTCGGGCGAGCCACCCTCAAGCCTCGGTTTATTTGGTTTTTCAACCCGTGGGGTTTGCCATCGCCGGCATCACTGCGCGACGTCGTGAGCTCTTACCTCGCGTTTTCACCCTTACCTGCAAGCAGGCGGTATATTTTCTGCGGCACTTTCCGTGACCCCTTCCGAGGCCCCTTCCTGTTAGGAAGCACGGTGCTCTGCGTTGCCCGGACTTTCCTCTCCCCCTCGCGGGGCAGCGACGGAACAACTGCTGTTTTTCATATTATCTCGATATTCAATGTTCATAAAAAAAGTTAATGCGTGAAAACGTACTGCACGATATTGGCACCCATCTTCAACGCCTTTTGGTGCGTGGCCTCCGAGTCGTGGTGCACGCTGGTGTCCTCCCAGCCGTCGCCCAAGTCGCACTCGTAAGTGAACAGGCACACCAACCGGCCTTCCCACACCAAGCCGAACGCCTGCGGCGGCTTGCCATCATGCTCGTGGATCTTCGGCAGCCCATTCGGGAAGGGATATTTCTGGTGGAAAATCGGATGGCTGTACGGAAGTTCCACGAAATCCAACTCGGGGAAAACGATCTTCATCTGCGTGCGGATGAAGTTGTTGAGACCATAGTTGTCGTCGATGTGCAGGAACCCGCCCGACAACAGGTAGTTGCGCAGGTTCTGGGCCTCCTCCGCCGAAAAGACCACGTTGCCGTGGCCCGTCATGTGGATGAAGGGATATTGGAAGATGTCGGTGCTGCCCACCTCCACCGTCACGGGCTTCGGGTCGAGCGACATCGACAGGTTCTGGTTGCAGAAGGCGATCAGGTTGGGCAACGACGTCGGGTTGGCATACCAGTCGCCGCCACCGCGGTACTTCAACAGCGCAATTTGCTGCCCGAAGAGCGTGCCCCCCAGAAGCACCAGCCCCAACATCACCGATAATGTCTTGTTTTTCATTCTCATTTTCCTTTGACTGATAGATAGTTGCAGCCTTTAGTAGCCGCCGCCCCACTTGCGCATGAACCACTCCACACCCAACAACAGGACGATGGCCAACAGGTAGATCCAACTGTCGAGCAGCGGGTTGTACTTTTTATGATAGGTGACCACCGGACGGATGTTTTCGTTGTCGCGGATGGCCTTTTCCACTTGAGAAAGTTGACTCACAGAGAAATAGCGTCCGTTGGTGCGATTGGCGATGGTGCGCATCAGGTCGTGGTTGGCGACAAGGTTCATGCTTTCGAGCAGGATCTCCTGAACGCTGAAATGCCCTGACTTGGTGTAGGTGGCGGATCCCTCGGTGGCGGTGGCCGTCCAGGTGTAGTCACCCACGGGCAACTTGCCGAGGTTGAGTGAGTAGGCGTTGTTCTGTTTCGAGAACTGCGACGCGAACTCCTTGCCTTCGCTGTCGGTGAGTACGAATCGCACGTCGGGGGTGTTCACCAGCTCCTGGCTCTCGTTATAGACCTCCGCGCTGATCTCCACGGGCGAGTTCTCGCTATAGAGTTCGGCGGCGTGTACCCGGAAATGCCCCTGGTCGCCCTTCACCGACAGGTAGAGCGCCATCTTATTGACGATTTCATCAAAGGCCTCGAAGTTCTGGGCTTTCAGGTAGTTCTGCATCCGCCAACGCCATAGGTCGGTGCCGGCCACCACGCCCACACGCGCCGTCGGTCCCTGGTAGAAGGTGATGAGCGGGTAGTTGCTCACCACATTGTTGATTTTCTGGTACATGAAGACGCTGGTGCTCACCGCCGGCTGGTAGTTGGCGAAGAACGTCGTCAGCGGCGGGTAACTCTTCAGCATCTGCCGCGCCTCCTCCGAGAAGGTGAACGACAGGAAACTCTCGTTTACGCTGGGCATTGCCTCGTTGTACATCGTGCGACCACCCTGACTGATATTCTGGATGGAAAGCCCCGTGTTCATCTGGTTGAGTGTGCTCAAATCGGTCTGACTGCCAACGACATACAATGTAGAAATCTTCGCCTGATTGATTCTGTTGAGCAGGTTGCCGGCGGCGCGGGTCTTCGACGGCAGTTGGTGCAACACGAACAGCGAATAGTCGTTCACATTGCCGTTAAACTCTTCTGCCTGAAACACTTCCACATCGTATTTGTCGGAAGTCTCCAATGCCGAGCGGATGGCCGCCACATCGGGATGCGGTGCATGATAGACGATAGCGATCTTCTCACGCTGGTCGATTACCTCGATGAAGAAAGAAGTCGCGTTGTTCTTGTAAGTGATCTCCCCCTCCAGTTCGGTCAACTCCGCCCGATACTTGCGCATTCCCTTCTTTTTCGCCTCCACCGTGAACTTCACCGTCTCGAAATGCTGGTTGCCCCGAATATCGACAGGTTTGGTATAGATCTCTTCATCTCCTTCATACACAGTGAGTTTTGCCTTCTTTCCAGCCAAATGCGTCGCCGAAATCTTGATCTCCACAGGCGAGTAGTTGCCCACGTAGGTCTGGCGGTTGTGGAGCACGTCGGCAATCAGCAGGTCAGTCTGCACCGTGGTGTCACCCGTCCCCACCGCATACACCGGAAACTTCACCTTCTCGGCGGCATACTGCGGGTTGTTGCCCGTATTGAAGATTCCGTCCGACACCAGCAGCATCGCGCCGACGTTGTGGTTGGCGTATAAGTTGCTGATTTCCTCAAAGATAGACGACAGGTTGGTAGTCTTCGCATCGAAAGACAACCGCTCCACCTGCCCCTTGTCCTGCAACTCGTTCTTCTCCCCGATCAGGTAGGTCTTCACCTCATACTGGTCGCCGAAGTTATTGATGATCTTGTTGATATCCTGTTGTAAACTCTTTCGGTAATAGTTGGAGTCTGACGTGGATACCATCGACTCGGAGTTGTCGATGGCGACGACGAGCATGGGCTTGTCCACCTCCTTGACGCTGTGTTTGAGCATCGGGGTGAGCAGCAGGAAGGCGATGAGCGACACGGACAAGCCGCGAAGGACGGCCATCACCCATTGGGCACGCCTGTCGTAGTCGGTCTCATGGTTACGGAAATATAGAAAGAAGGCATACGCCACGCCCAAAAGGACGCAGACGGGGATGAACCAAAGTGATGTTTCCGTAAGAATCGACATGGTTGTATTTTGGGCTGCAAAAATACGATTTTATTAGGAAACAGCGGTCACTTTTTACGACATCCGCCGACGATGGATGTCGGAAGAGTCCCACGACTGATGCAACAGTTCGTTATGAATGGTTTGTATGATGGGCACGAAACCGTGCAACTCATTATCAACAAACCACTTGATGGCATCGTCATCGCGGCGGCAGGCGGCGGCGAACTTGGAAAGGAAATCGCAATGGTATTTCTCCAACCAGGCGATGGCCTCGTCCTCGTCGTCGATGGCGTCGCTGAGAATGGCGAACTCCGGATAGCCGTTGTCCATCAGCCACTTGAGAGCATCGACATCGGACAAGATGGCCCGACTCAGCGCCGCCAACTCCGGGAATCCGTTATGCAAAAGGAAGTCCGTGAATCGACGGTCGCCCTTCAAACTCTCGTTCCAAGCGAGCAGGATTTTGGCATCATAGTCTAACAAAGAGTGCATATCTGTATAGTTAATTGTTTTTCAAGTCCTCGATGTCGATCCAATGGATGACGAAGCCGTCGCGTTCCATCTTGCGGAACCAGGTCATCTGGCGTTTGGAGAACTGGTGAATGGCAGTGTTGAGTTTCGCGAACATCTCCTCGCGGGTGATCTCGCCGAGGAGATACATCGTAACGAACTTGTATTCAAGTCCATACTTCAGCAGTTGGCGGGTGCTGACTCCCTTTTTCACAAGGGCATCCACCTCTTCGATCATGCCTTCGTCGAGACGTTGGCGCAGGCGCGCGGTGATGCGCTCGCGGATGCCATCGCGGTCGCCACACAGCCCGATGATGACCGACGGCACCTCGTGGACGAGTTCTTTCCACTCGGGATGGGTGGCATAGTAACTCTCGATCTCCACGGCCTTGAGCAGTCGCTCTCGCTCGCAAGTGTCTGTATGATTGTGCAATGGCCGGAACGACCGCAACATCTCAGTCAGTTCCTCGTCGCTTTTGGACTGCAAATCCACCCACAGCCGCTCGTCGCGCTCGATGGGCGACAGTCGGTAGCCGCCGAGCAGCGCGGCCACATACATGCCGCTGCCGCCGCAGATGAGCACTTCCCTGCCCCGTCCGCGGATCTCGTCGATGACCTGATAGGCCGCGCGCTGGTACTGCGCCACATTGTACTCCTCACCAGGTTCCGCCACATCAATCAGATGATATGGAATCTGCTGGCCATCAATGACATAGTCCGACAAATCCTTCCCCGTTCCGATGTCCATGCCACGATAGACCTGCCGAGAGTCGGCACTGACGATCTCCGCGTTGAAATCGCGGGCAAGACGCACCGCCAGTCGTGTCTTGCCCGTCGCCGTCGGCCCGAGTACGGTGATGGCATGTCCGGCAGGCCGCGAACGCACCAAGTCGCAAACATCGGAATAGGATCTCAACTTCATGATCAGTAACTGAATTGGCTACCGCCGACGAACTCGCGCAGGATGGATGTCCCGGGGATCTTTTCCGGCGGAATGGTCTTGAAATAGGAAAGGAACTTCAGCAGACGGCAGGCCTCGGCATATTCGGGAACCGTTTCGGGCACCTCACGTAACACAGGAACCGCATACTGCTTCAGGATGCCCAATTCGAAAATCAACGCGCTGTTCACCATCACGTCGGCATTCTCTTGATACGGGAAGATGTTTTTCGCCTCCCCGTTGCGCACGCTCTGCCAACGGCGCAGCGTGTCCAATGCCGAATAACCGCGATACTTGTGATCACGTACAATCCTTCGTATCAGTCGGTTATCGGTTGTGGGGATGGGATTCTGCGAATCAATGGAGATACAGGTGAGCGCCGACACGAAGATCTTGTACTTCACCTCGTCGGGAATGGAGGCGGTGAGTTTGGGGTTGAGACAGTGGATACCTTCGATGATGAGGATGGAATCATCCTGCATCTGCACCTTCTTGTCGCCCCACACCTTCTTTCCCTGCGTGAAATCGAAGGTCGGCAGCGGCACTTCCTTGCCCTCCATCAACTGCTGGAGGGTCTGGTTGAAGAGCGGCAGGTCGATGGCTTCGATGGTCTCGAAGTCATACTCGCCGTTCTTGTCGCGCGGGGTCTGCTCGCGCTCCAAGAAGAAGTCATCGACGGAGACCTGCACCGGCCGGTAGCCCTGCAGGGCCAACTGCACCGAGATGCGCTTGCAGGTGGTGGTCTTGCCGGAACTCGACGGCCCGCTGATCATCACCATCTTCACCCCGCCGCGGTCGTGTATCTCCTTGGCAATCTCCGCAAAACGGTTCTCCTGCGCCGCCTCGGCGATGCGGATCACGTCGGCGATCTCGCCCGACACCGTCTTCACATTCAGGTCCATCACGTACGGCACGCCCATGCGCATCGCCACATCGCGGTAGAGTTTATAGACCGCGAACAACTTGGGATTGTAGTGCGTGGCACTCAGCGTCTCCGGCCGTTTCGGCATCGGCATCTTTAACAACAAACCATCTTCGTATTTTTCAATGTCAAACAAGGTCAGATATCCTGTCGAAGGCAATAAAAAACCATAATAGTAGTTGATCTTGTCATCCAAGGCGTAAATGCTGGTATATAGACGTTTACGATACTGGAAAAGCCGTGCCTTCTCGTCCATTCCGTGGCGGGCGTACTCTTCCAACGCCTGCGGGGTCTGCAGTTCGATGCGTTTGAACGGCACATTGCGTTCCACCAACGTCTGCATTCCCGCCTTGATGCGGGCAACCAGAGAATCGGTGATTTCTTCATTATAACCACTTAATCTACAATATTTTCCACCAGAAATAGAGTGCAGGATGCGCAACTGAACGTTGGGCAACATATCACTCACCACCTTGAACAACACGAAGCAAAGCGACCGACGGTACATGTCCGCACCATACGGCGAGGTGATGTCGAAAAAGAGCACCTGACAGGGCTTGTGGATGCGATAGGTGTAGTCGCGCACCTTGTTGTTCACCAATGCGCCCAGAATAGGGTATTTCAACTTAACCCCTTCTTTCTGAGCGATTTCTGATATCGGCGTCCCATGCGGGTACTCCGTTTCATGCTGGGTGTTGAGGCATTGTACTTTGATCATTTCAGAAGATGTTATCTATATGATGAATGAAATGGTTGAGAAAAGATTAAATGTAGAGCAAGAAAATGGCAGGTTGCTTGTGCAAGTCAATGGTGGTCTTGCGCCACTGTGCAATGGTTTTGGTGGCGATCATCTCGTTTTCGCAAGTGATGTTGGCTGCCACGCAAAGTCGCATATTGGGGGCGCAAATTTTCATTATTGAATTGAAAACATGGTTGTTACGATATGGCGTTTCAATAAAGATCTGGGTTTGACGGAACTGCACGGCATGACTTTCGAGTTGCTTGAGTTTGCGCTCGCGGTCTGGCTGTTCGGCGGGCAGATAGCCGTGGAAAGCGAAACATTGTCCGTTGAAGCCGGAGGCCATCAGAGCCAGCAAGATGGAGGAAGGGCCGACCAACGGCACCACCTGGATGCCTAATCGGTGCGCTTCCGCCACCACCTGATGGCCGGGGTCGGCCACGCAAGGCACGCCCGCTTCCGACAGCAGCCCCACGTTCTTCCCGTCCAAACAGGGCTGCAAGAACTCCTTGAGATTCAATTCTTTGGCATGTTTATCCATGTGGAAGAAGGTCAGCTCGTCGATGGGTTTCTGGATGCCCAACTTTTTCAGAAAACGACGTTCCGTGCGGACATCTTCCACAATATAATAGTCTATTTCATTGATGATCTGACTGTTAAAAACAGGAAACACGCGATCAAAGTCGCTTTCACCGAGGGGTGATGGAATCAGGTAAAGGGCCATGTGATCAGTTTTTTTAATATGCTAACATGCGGGATGTGAAAGTGTTCAATGGAAGATCAAAAGTTGAGTAAAATGCCGGCGACACCGACGAGGAGACCGAAGACGAGGTTGACGGCTTTCATCATGAAGAAACTTTTGCGGGAGTAAGCAAGCAGGGGGAGGGCGCCGTGGCCGTCTTGTACGATGGAACTGGCCAACAAGATGCTGAAAGGCAGCAAGCCGCTGGCGTAGAGATAAATCCAGATGAATTGCGGTTGTGATTCGGGAATGATGCCCAAGCCGAGGGCGACGAAAAGCAGTGCCCAAGTTACCCAGCGGTGCCCTTGGAGGACGGCGGCGACGTCGAAGAAGTGCCAGAGGACAGCCAGCGCCGCCAGCACGCCGAAGGTCCAGAGCAGCACGGAGAGGAAGTGACGTTTGATGACGTGTTCCCAAAGGTGCTCCTGTAGGAAATGTTCGGAGGAGAAGGCGACAACGACGAGGGTGAGCAGGGCGAGGATGCCGAAGACGATGTTCTCGCCGTGGCCGATGGGGGCGGCGCCGCCGTGTTCGTGGGCGAAGGCGCCGGTACAGAGCACGACCAGATAGATCGCCAACCCGAACAGCAGGATGGCGCGGGCGAAAGAGATCTGCTTGATGTTGCCGAAGGAGAGTTGCACCTTGCCATGGTTGTGAGCATGGGCTTCGTGGAGTTCGAGGGTGTGTTCGTCGGGGGTGTAGAAGGGGCGATTGCGGAAGATGAGGTGGGTAAGCGCGCCGGCGGCGAGGGCGGCGACGAGGAGCGACAGCAGCAGTTTGGGCGTCGTGGCGGGACTGAGGGCGAAGAGCAGAAAGGCGGAGTCGCCGAAGGTGCTGACCATGCCGGCCACGAGGGCGCCGAAGGAGAGCAGGCGGTGCGAGTAGAGCGACACGACGGTGAAGCCGCCCACACAGCCGGGGATCAGACCGAGCAGGGAGGCGACGACGACCTGCAACATCGGGCGGCGTTGCAGACGCCCCAGCAGGTGCCCCGACGAAGCGACGTTGAGGAATTCCACCAACAGCATCATCACCATGACCAGACAAGTGATGGTGAGGGTTTCTGCAAGAAGATCCAACAGCGTGTGTATCAATTCCATAGGTTGCAATCAGGTTCTTTTGGCGTAACTCTTTTCAAAGTCGGTACGACCGAGCAGGGAGCGCCCGAGGGTGAGTTCGTCGGAGTACTCGAGTTCCTCGCCGATGCCGATGCCGCGGGCGATGGTGGTGATGGCGGGCACTTTGCCCTGGATGTTGCGGTAGATATAGAAGTTGGTGGTGTCGCCATCGACGGTGGCGGGCAGGGCGAGGATCACCTCGGTGATGTCGCCGGCGTTGACGCGCTGGAAGAGACTGTCGAGGTTGAGTTGCTGCGGCCCGACGCCGTCCATGGGGGCGATGACACCGCCAAGTACGTGATATACACCGCGGTACTGGTTGGTATTCTCGATGGCGACCACGTCGCGGATGTCGCGGACCACGCACACCACATGCGGGTCGCGCTTGGGGTTGCCGCAGATGTCGCACACTTCGCTTTCGGAAAGGTTATGGCACACCTTGCAGTAGCACACCTTTTCCTTAAGGGCGACGATGGCGTCGGCGAGGGTGTTCACCTCCGGCGGGGCCATCTTCAGAATATGGAGGGCAAGCCGCAAGGCAGTACGCTTGCCGATCCCTGGCAGTTTCGAGATCTCGGCTACGGCGTCGTCCAACGGTTTTGAGAATCCTGTTTCCATGCGATGGGTAAAATAGTGGGCTATTCGTCGTCGCCGCGGGCGGCGGCACGGCGCTGGTCTTTCTCTTTGATGCTGTCACGCTTGTCGAACATCTTCTTGCCGCGCGCCAAGGCGATGTCGAGTTTGGCATAGCCGTTCTCGTTGATCCAGAGGCGAGTGGGGATGATGGTGGTGCCGCGGTCGTTGAGTTTGGAGGCGAGTTTCTTCAACTCCTTGCGGTTGAGCAACAACTTGCGGTCGCGTTTGGGGTCGTGGTTGTTGTAACTGCCTTCGGCGTACTCGCTGATGTGGATGTTGTGCGCCCACAATTCGCCGTTGATGAAGGAGCAGTAGGAGTCGGTGAGGTTGGCCTTGCCCGCGCGTATCGACTTGATCTCGGTGCCGGTAAGCACGAGTCCGGCGGTGAACGAGGTCAGCAGATAGTACTCGAACTCGGCCTTACGGTTCTTGATGTTGATGTTGGCGGGGCACTTGTTTTTCGACATGACTGAAAAGCGGGATTAGTAAGGCAGGCCATCCAGTCCGGCGGCGTCGTCGGCAGACAGGTCGGCATTGGCATTGGACTCGATCTCAACGAACTGGTCGTCTCCCATCGGGGTGAGGCCGGCGGTGGCCGACGGGGTGTCGCCGAAGCCCTCCTGCAGGTCGTCGCAGAACTTGGTGAAGCGTTTCTCGAAGCGCATCTTCACCTCGGGGGTGCTGCCGTGACGGTTCTTGCCCACGATGATGGAGGCGCGGTTCACGGACGGCGAGTTGTCATCCGGGAAGGTGTCGATGTTGTAGTATTCGGGACGGTAGATGAACATCACCTGGTCGGCGTCCTGCTCGATGGAGCCGGATTCACGCAGGTCGGAGAGGATGGGCTTGCGGTCGCCGCCGCGCTGCTCCACCTGTCGCGACAGTTGGGAGAGCGCGATGACGGGGATGTTGAGGTCTTTGGCCAAGGCCTTGAGGGAACGGGAGATCTGGCTGATCTCCTGCTCGCGGTTGCCGTTGCGGCCGCGCTCGTCGCTGTTGCCCTGCATCAGCTGCAGGTAATCGACGATGACCAAGTCGATGTCGTAGCGGTGCTTCAGCCGACGGCACTTGGCGCGCAGGTCGAAGATGGAGAGTTGCGGAGTGTCGTCGATGATGAGTTTGTTGGTGTTGAGCACCTGCACCTTCTCCATCAGTTGCGACCACTCGTCCTCGTCGAGCGTGCCCTTGACGATCTTCTCGGAATCGACACCCGACTCGATGGAGAAGAGGCGGTGGACCAACTGCACGGATGACATCTCCAGGGAGAAGATGGCGACGGTCTTGTCGAAGTCGATGGCGGCGTTGCGGGCGATGCTGAGCACAAAGGAGGTCTTACCCATACCCGGACGGGCGGCGATGATGATGAGGTCGGAGTTGTGCCAGCCGCCGAGTTTCTCGTCCAAGGAGCGGATGCCGGTAGGCACGCCCTTGAACTTGTTGTCAGAGTTCTGCATGGCGATGAGGTCGTCCATGGCCTTTTTCACCACGGCGGAAAGCTCCTTGCTCTCGCGGCTGAAGTTGTTCTCGATGACGTTGAAGAGGTCCGTTTCGGCCTTGTCGAGCACGGTCATCACGTCCTTGGGCTCGTCGTAGGCGTTCTTGGTGATGTCGCCGCAGATGGAGATGAGCTGGCGCAGCACGTAGCGTTCCATGATGACGCGGGCGTGGTACTCGACGTTGGCGGCGGAGGTCACGGAGTTGGTGAGACTGGCCAAGTAGGCCGAGCCCCCGACGAACTCGAGTTTCTTCTCGGAGCGCAACTGGTCGGCGACCGTGAGCAGGTCGATCGGCTCGTCCTTGCGGAAGAGCGCGAACATGGCCTCGTAGATGCCCTGGTGCTGCTCGCGATAGAACATCTCGGGGCGGAGGGTATCGACCACGTTGGTGATGGCGTCGCGGTCGATCATGATGGCGCCCAGCACCGCACGCTCGAAGCCCACGGCCTGCGGGATCATCTTTCCCGCATTCCCTAAGGCATTGTCTATTGTCTTGTATGAAAATCTCGCCTCCGTCTTCTGACCCGTCGTCTGTTCACCTGCCATATTAAATATATTAAAATATTAGAAATTAAGAAGATACACAAAATATCCTCTCGTTTTTTAGGGATGCAAAGGTAACATTATTTTTGAAAAGAGAGCCCCTTGAAACGCCTCAAACCGAAAATTTCCTGCTACTTTTTTGCTGTTTTATTCTGTAACAAGAAGATAGAAGTGAAGAAAAAAAGAGGGATTTCAAGTCAAGAATTTTTTCCAAAGAATATTTTATAACTATTGAAATTTCAAATATTATTTGTACTTTTGCAATGTAAAAATAGATTTTTCACAAGTTATATGGATTACCACATTCTCACCAACGAGGCTCTAATGAGACAGATCGGGATGAAATTGAAGGAGTTGCGGATCTCGAAAGAGATGAAGCAGCAGGAGTTGGCCGCGGCCGCCGGACTCTCCGTCTTCACCGTCAGCGCGGTGGAGAACGGCAAAGGGGGCTCCCTGCTCACCCTGATCCAACTCCTCCGCGCCCTGGAACGTCTCGACTACCTGGATCCCTGCTTCCGAGAACCGACCATCAGTCCGATTGCTTACGATAAACTATTGAATGACAATAAGAAAAGAAAAAGAATCAAATCCTCGAAAAATCTACGCGCACCCGCTCGGCATTCCTTCCCAAACAATCCATGAGATAGGGGAAACCTTAGTTATTGATTTATAGATTATTAATATTCAATTAATTACAAAAAATCATCATGTTCAACGCACAGAAAACGAAAGACGACCTGGTTTTATGGATCAGGAACTGGTTTGAGAAGAACGGTCCGGGCTGCAACGCCATCGTCGGCGTGTCGGGCGGCAAGGACTCCACCATCGTGGCGGCGCTCTGCAAGGAGGCCCTCGGCGCCGACCGCGTCATCGGCGTCTCCATGCCCGACAAGGGGCAGGGCGTACACGAGGCCGACGAGATCTGCAAGCATTTAGGAATCAGGTATTTGAGAATCCCCATTGAAGAGGTGACGGCGGCCATGTTCCGCATTCACGACACCGCCGGCACGGAGGCCATCACGCTGTCGGACCAGGCGGAGCAGAACATCCCGCCGCGCGTGCGCATGGCCGTGCTCTACGCCGTGGGGCAGAGCTTCAACGGCCGCGTGTCGTGCAACTGCAATCTCAGTGAGGACTGGATCGGCTACTCGACCCGCTGGGGCGACAACGCCGGCGACTTCGCCCCGCTCTGCCATCTCACCGTCACCGAGGTGAAACAGATCGGCCATGTCCTCGGCGTGCCTGCGAAGTGGGTGGAGAAGATCCCCGACGACGGCCTGCCGCACTCCGCCCCCGACGAGGTCAAGATCGGCTTCGCCTACGCCACGCTCGACAAGTACATCCGCGGCGAAGAGGTGCCCGAACCCGCCACCCGAGAGAAGATCGACCGCATGCACGAACGCAATCTTTTCAAACTCAACATGCCCGAGAGTTTCGTGCCGGAAGAGATCTGAACGGCTTGACATCTGTTTTTCAAAAAAATCATATCTTTGCAACCTCATTAAAAAATACTGAAGATGAAAAGACTTTTTGTACTTATGGTACTCTGCCTCGGCTTGGCATGCTGTGGGACTGCCCAGAGTTCAGGATTCACCTCTCTCGGCAACGAAGAGTTCGCCAAGGTCATCCAGAAAAAGAAGACGCAGCTGGTGGACGTCCGCACGCCCAAAGAGTATGCGGAAGGGCACCTGCCCAAGGCGATCAACCTCGACGTGAACAACAAGAGTTTCGAGACCATCGCCGAAGAGAAATTGAACAAACGGAAGCCCGTGGCCGTCTATTGCCGCAGCGGCAAGCGCAGCAAGATCGCCGCGACCAAGCTGTCCGCCCAGGGCTACACGGTCTATGAACTCGACCGAGGCATCCTCCATTGGGACGGGGAGGTCGTAAAGTGACGAATGAGATGGAAGAGGCGGCATTCATCGGCGTGGCGCGGCACCGGCTGCGGACGGACGGCGAAGGGGTGACCACGTTGGCGGCCTTCCACGGTTGCACGCTCCGCTGCCGGTACTGTCTCAACCCGCAATGCCTCCGTTTCGCGCAGTCATTGCCGGCTTTCACGCCGCAGACGCTCTACGAGATGGTGCGGGTAGATAACCTGTACTTCCTCGCCACAGGCGGCGGCGTCACCTTCGGCGGCGGCGAGCCCGCCCTGCATCCCGCCTTCATCACCCGCTTCCGCGAACTTTGCGGTCCCGAATGGGGCCTGACCCTCGAGAGTGCCCTCAACGTCCCCGCCGAAAACGTCCGGCAACTGGCCCCCGCCATCAACCACTTCATCATCGACATCAAGGACACCTGCGACGAGATCTACCAACGCTACACCGGCCGCAGCAACCGACAGGCCCTCGACAACCTGCAATGGCTGTTGCAGGAGGGCCGCGCCAACGACATACTCGTGCGCCTTCCGCTCATCCCGGAGTTCAACACTCCGGCGGATGTGGATCGGAGCCAGGAGTACCTGCAGTCGCTCGGCGTGCGCCACTTCGACCGCTTCACCTATCGTACCGACATCCAAAAATAATTGCAAAAAAATTTCACTCCCAACTGCAACTTTTTGACTTTTTTGCATCATAACTTCAGATAGATTTACTATTTTTGCAGCGTCGTCATCTTGGATGGGGGGTGATGCGGCTAGATGCGGCGTGAAAAGAGTTTTTTCATACAGCCATGTACAAAGGAAAGAAAACCTGCAAAATCCTGAAAGATATCCGCAAGCAGATTGCGGAGAAGAACGACATCGCCTTCGTGACGTCCGAGTGCCGGCACCAAGGCGACTGCGCCGGCACCTGTCCCGCCTGCGAG
>JAEEKX010000003.1 GCA_016288655.1 Bacteroidales bacterium | reverse complement strand
TTGAGGGAGATGATAATTTTGTGTGTTGGACTTCAGAACCCATCTCCGGCTCTGACAATTGGGTGGTGGATCATGGCTATCTCATTGTCAACAACGCCGCATTCTTCTCTTGGCTGGGCGATGAGGCACGGCTGATTTCCCTCACGTTGGATCTTACCGCCGTCACCGATCCCTACCTCTTCTTCAAGCGCAAGCAGTCGCAGGGCTATACCGATGTGGACGAGCTGTCGGTATGGTACCGCACCTCCGCCACCGACGAGTGGCATTCCATTGCCCAATACCTTTTCCCAACCGATGGATACGAGCAAGTGGCAGTAGCCCTTCCACAGCCGTCGGCAACGTACCAGATTGCTTTCCAGGCGAAGTCGAACAATGCCGAGGGCGTATATGTGGACGACGTGATGGTGGGCGATTTTAGCGTTGGAATTTCCGACAACCAGCCGGTTGAGGTGGCCGTTTATCCCAACCCGACCACCGGCTACGTCAACATCGTCCTTTCCAACGAAGTTGCCAACGCCAACGTTCAGGTTTGCGACATCTACGGCCGTCTGTTGGCCATCGAGAAGGTGGAGGGCCCCCAGTTTGAGCTCAACCTCAGCGGCCTCGCCCCGGGCGTCTATATGCTCCGCTTCGTCGAAGCCGACGCCATCCTCAACACCATCAAGGTAGTGAAGGAGTAGCGAACGTTCCTGACCTTCGGCAAAAGCCCGCGTTGGAATCCAGCGCGGGCTTTTTAGGTTACAGGAGATAGGTTTGGAGGGAAGGGGATAAAAAAGGAACTGCACCGAAGTGATCACTTTGGTGCAGTTCCTACATTAAAACCCTATAAAACAAGAAAAACTCTGTTTTCTACTTGTTTTCAATGATTAGCCGTTGAAGACCTGGTCGAGGCCGATGCCGCGGACTTGGGCGACGGTATAGGGGTCGCGCAGTTGGGCGAGGGCGGCGAAGGTGGCTTTCACAACGCTGTGGGGGTTGGAGGAGCCTTTCGACTTGGCCAACACGTTGTGGACGCCGACGCTTTCGAGGACGGCACGCATGGCGCCGCCGGCGATAACACCGGTACCGGGAGCAGCGGGCTTCATGAAGACGAGCGAGCCGCTGTATTTGCCTTCTTGGGCATGAGGAATCGTGCCGTTGAGGACGGGCACTTTGATGAGGTTCTTCTTCGCGTCGTCAATGCCTTTGGCGATGGCAGCGGAGACTTCGTTGGCTTTGCCGAGGCCGTAGCCGACGATGCCGTTCTCGTTGCCGACGACGACGATGGCGGAAAAGCTGAATGTTCTACCACCCTTGGTGACCTTGGTCACTCTGTTGACTGCAACCAATCTGTCTTTGAATTCAATATCGGTTGACTTTACTCTTTTTACATTTACACTTGACATAGACTGTTGCGTTTTAGAAAGTTAAACCACCTTCTCTGGCTGCGTCGGCCAAAGATTTGACTCTACCGTGATACAGGTAGCCGTTGCGGTCGAAGACCACCTGGTTGATACCGGCTTCCTTGGCCATTTCGGCGACTGCCTTGCCCACCATGGCGGCTTTCTCGCACTTGGTTCCCTTTTGCTCGCGGATGGCGGCAACGGCGGAAGAGGTGGAGACCAGCGTTTGGCCGGCGAGGTCGTCGATCAGTTGTACATAAATGTCACGGTTGCTTCTGAAAACCGACATTCTGGGACGTTCAGGAGTGCCGCTGATAGACTTACGGACTCTCTGTTTGATCCTGTTTCTTCTGTATATTTTCTTATTAGCCATTGTTCAATGATTTTAAGATTATTTATCGGCGGACTTACCGGCTTTCTTTCTGATCTCTTCGCCCACGAAGCGGATACCTTTGCCCTTGTAGGGTTCGGGTTTACGATAGGAGCGGATCTTATTGCAGACCTGGCCGAGAAGTTGCTTGTCGTTGCACTTGAGGGTGACGAGCGGGTCCTTACCTTTTTCGGTGACTGCGGTGACTTCGATCTCCTTGGGGAATTCGAAGACGATATTGTGGGAGTAACCGAGGGACATGGTGAGGAGTTGGCCTTGGGCTTCCGCCTTGTAGGCCACGCCGACGAGTTGCAGTTTGGCCTCGAAGCCTTCGGAGACGCCTTTCACCATGTTGGCGAGCAGGGCGCGGTAAAGGCCGTGGAGAGCGCGGTGGCGACGCTGGTCAGTGGGACGTTCGACGATGAGGTGGCCGTCTTCGACCTTGGCTTTGATGTCGGGGTCGAGTTTCTGGCACATTTCACCGCGGGCACCTTTGACGGTGACGACGTTCGATTTTTCATCGACTTTGATTTCTACGCCTTTCGGGAGGGCGATGGGTAATTTTCCTATTCTTGACATGTTTCTTTCCTCCTATTAGCTAATGTAACACAATACCTCGCCGCCGACGTGTTGGGCGCGGGCTTCTTTGTCGGTCATCATGCCGCGGGAGGTGGAGACGATGGCGATGCCAAGACCGTTCATGACGGACGGCAGTTCGTCGGCGCCCACATACTGGCGAAGGCCGGGACGGCTCACGCGCTTGAGGGTGGCAATGGCTGACTGTTTGGTGGCCGGGTGATACTTGAGGGCGATCTTGATGAGGCCCGGATGCACGTCGTCCACGAATTTATAGTTCAGGATATAACCTTTTTCGAACAAAATCTTGGTGATCTCGCGCTTCGTCTTGGAAGTGGGGATTTCCACGATCTTGTGATTGGCCATGATGGCATTTCTCAATCTGGTCAAATAATCGGAAATCGGATCTGTATTCATAACTCTACTGTTCTTTTAATGTTACCAACTGGCTTTCTTGACGCCGGGGATGAGGCCGGCCAGGGCCATTTCTCTGAAATTGATGCGGGACAGCCCAAACTGGCGCATGTATCCTTTCGGACGGCCGGTCAGTTTGCAGCGGTTGTGCATTCTGATGGGATTGGAATTAGGCGGAAGTTGTTGGAGGGCCTTGACGGCGGCCTCTTTCTCTTCAGTATATTCACTACCGTTGTTGATGATTCTCTTCAGCTCGGCACGTTTGGCGGCGTATTTGGCAGCCATTCTCGCTCTTTTGAGTTCTTTTGCCTTTAATGATTCTTTTGCCATAATCCTGATCCTTTATTTTTGGTTCTTAAACGGTAATCCGAATTCCTTCAGCAGGGCGAGGCACTCCTTGTCGTTCTTGGCGGTGGTGACGAAGGTGATGTCCATGCCGTTGATCTTGGCGACCTTGTCGAGGTCGATTTCCGGGAAGATGATCTGTTCCGGGATGCCGAGGGTGTAGTTGCCACGGCCGTCGAAGCCCTTGTCGCTGATGCCGCGGAAGTCGCGGATGCGGGGGATAGAGACGGAGATGAGGCGGTCGAGGAACTCGTACATGCGCTCGCCGCGGAGGGTGACTCTCACGCCGATGGGCATGCCTTTTCTCAACTTGAAGTTGGAGATGTCCTTCTTAGACTTAGTGGCGACGGCTTTCTGGCCGGCGATGAGGGTCATCTCCTGGACACCCATGTCAATTAATTTCTTGTCGGCGATGCCGAACTTGCCGAGTCCCTGGTTGAGGCAGATCTTCTGCAGTTTAGGGACGCGCATGATGGATTTGAAGCCGAATTGCTCCTTGAGGGCGGGGACGACTTCCTTATCGTATTTTTCTTTATATCTCGGTACGTACATTATTGAATCTCCTCCCCTGATTTTTTAGAATATCTGACTAATTTACCTTTTTCGCCCATTCTGCGGCCGATGCGGGTGGCGTTACCCTTGCCGTCCACAACCATGAGGTTGGAGATATGGATGGGAGCTTCTTTCTTGACGATACCGCCCTGAGGGTTCTTGGCGTTGGGCTTCGAGTGTTTCGAAACCATGTTCACCCCCTCGACGATGGCGCGGTACTTCTCCGTGTCCACCATCAAGACCTTGCCCTGCGAGCCCTTGGCGTCGCCGGCGATGACCTTGACGATGTCGCCTTTCTTAATGTGAATCTTGATCATTGTTGTTGTGTTTTTAATTATCAATTGGTCTTTGTCAATTGGTTTCTGTCTTAAAGCACTTCGGGTGCGAGAGAGACGATCTTGAGGTATTGTTTCTCACGGAGTTCGCGAGCCACGGGTCCGAAGATACGGGTACCGCGGAGTTCGTCGGCGCCGGTGAGGAGCACTACGGCGTTGTCGTCGAAGCGGATGTAGGAGCCGTCCTGTCTGCGCACGTGTTTCTTGGTTCTCACGACCACGGCCTTGGAGACGGTGCCTTTCTTCACGTTACCGGAAGGGATGGCGCTCTTGATGGCTACCACGATCTTGTCGCCCACGCTGGCGTATCTTTTCTTGGTTCCGCCGAGGACGCGGATGCACAATACTTCTTTCGCACCGCTATTGTCTGCAACAGCTAATCTTGTTTCTTGTTGTACCATAACTATTTTGCTCTTTCAATGATTTCTACTAAGCGCCAGCATTTGTTCTTGCTGAGCGGACGGGTTTCCATGACGCGCACGCGGTCGCCGATGTTGCACTCGTTCTTTTCGTCGTGGGCCATCAGCTTGGTGGTTCTCTTGAGGAACTTGCCGTACTTCGGGTGTTTCAACTTACGCTCGACGCTGACGACGATGGACTTTTCCATCTTGTTGCTCGTGACGAGGCCTTCTCTAACTTTTCTTCTATTTCTTTCTTCCATGATGACAATTATTTTGCTTCTAATTCGCGTCTGCGAAGTTCGGTTTTCAAACGGGCGATGAGGCGGCGCTGCTCCTTGATGGTCTGGGGATTTTCCAGGGGGGAGACGGCGTGGGCCAGTTTCATCTTGGTCAGGTGTTCCTGCTCATCCTTGAGTCTCTCGATCATGTCGGGAGTTGAGAGGTCGGTTATAACTTGATGTTTCATTGCTATTAAATTTCTTCTGAATAATCTCTTCTGACGACGAACTTGGTGGCGACGGGAAGTTTCTGGGCGCCGAGGCGGAGGGCCTCCTTCGCGACCTCGAACGGCACGCCGTCGGCTTCGAACATGATGCGGCCGGGGCTGACGCGGGCGGCAAAGTACTCGGGGGTACCTTTACCTTTACCCATACGGACACCCAATCCCTTGATGGTGATGGGCTTGTCGGGGAAGATGCGGATCCAGAGCTGACCTTCACGCTTCATGTAACGGGTGATGGCCTGACGGGCGGCCTCGATCTGACGACCCGTGATCCAGTGTTGCTCCAATGACTTGATGGCGAAGGAACCGAAGGCGATTTCCGCCCCACGCTTGGTGATGTCCTTCATTCTGCCTTTTTGTGGCCTTCTATATTTGGTTTTCTTGGGCTGTAACATGACTCAAAGTATTATATATGGTTACTAATTTCTTCTCTCGGCTCTTCTCGGACGGGCGGGTCTGTCGCCGCGCTCGCCACGCTCGCTGCGTCTCGGGCCTTTGGAATCCTTGCCTTCGACGGGCATCTGGAACAGGTCCTTCTTGCCATAGACGACGCCGTTGCAGATCCAAACCTTCACGCCGATGCCGCCGTAGGTCGTATGGGCCTCCGCCAGGGCATAGTCGATGTCGGCACGCAGGGTGTGCAGCGGGGTTCTGCCCTCCTTGAAGTGCTCGGTACGGGCGATTTCAGCACCGCCGAGACGACCGGAGACGGAAACCTTGATGCCTTCCGCGTTGGAACGCATCGTGTTGCCGATGGCAGTCTTCACAGCTTTTCTGTATGAAACACGTCCCTCGATCTGACGGGCGATGTTCTGGGCCACCAGTTCCGCATTCAAGTCGGGGCGCTTCACCTCGGCGATGTTGATCTGGATGTCCTTGCTGGTGATCTTCTTCAGCTCTTCCTTCAGTTTCTCAACTTCAGTACCGCCTTTGCCAATGATCAGTCCCGGACGGGCGGTGAACAACGTGACCGTGACCAACTTCAAAGTTCTCTCAATGTAAATTTTCGCAATGCCGGCCTTGAACAAACGGGCGTTCAAGTACTTTCTAATTTTGTCGTCTTCGACTATCTTACTGGCGAATTGCTTGCCGCCATACCAATTAGAATCCCATCCTCTGATTATACCTAATCTAAGACCTACCGGACTAACTTTTTGACCCATACTTACTCTGCGTTTTGTGTTTCTGTATTATTGTTAACTAAATTCTTGTCATCGATGATGATGGTGACATGGTTGGAACGCTTGCGCACACGGTGAGCCATACCACGGGGGGCTGTGCGGATTCTCTTCAACATGCGACCACCGTCAACCACCACCGATTTAACGTATAACTGACTGTCTTCCAAACGAACACCTTCGTTCTTCACCTGCCAGTTGGCAACGGCGGACTTTAACAGCTTCAGAAGCTTTCCTGCGGCTTCTCTCTTGCTGTATTTCAACACGGCCAGCGCATAATCAACGTCCTTGCCTCTGATGACGTCAGCCATGATTCTCATTTTACGCGGAGAAGTCGGATTGTCCTGCAATCGGGCAACATATAAGTTTTTGTTCGCTTCCTTGCGCGCTTCTGCTGCTAATCTTTTTCTCTTACCCATTGTTTTTTACGTTTCTTTTGTGGGTTAATTGCTTGATATTCAACATAATATATCCATCAAAGCACTTCACCCTGATTTATTACTGAAATTGGGCGCAAAAATACATCTTTTTTTTGATAAAAAATAGATGTATGAAAAATTTTTTTTATTTCCTCTGTTACTGAATGATAACCTTCTCGCTTCGGGAAGTTTTCACACCCTCGATGTTCAAAACATAAACGCCCGCCGGCAACGTGTTCACATCGATTTTCGTCACCCCCTGACTCACCGCCGCCGTGCGCACCAGCCGGCCGTTCAGATCATACAACCGCGCCTTCGCACCCTGACTATTGGGGGTGGAGATGTAGATGCACTCGGAGGTGGGATTCGGAAAGATCGTGTAGATGTCGGCGTCGCTTTGGAACGACTGCGTCCCCACATGGTAGAGGGCGCGCAACACGGCCTGGTATGCGTTCACCTTGCCATGGCCGAAGCGCACCATGCCGCCGGCCTCCGTGAACTCGTCGTGCGTAGCCGAAAAGATCAATGACTCCTTCACCTGCTGCGGTGTCAGCGTCGGGTTGGCCTGCAACAATAACGCCACCACGCCCGTAGTGAACGGCGACGACATGGAAGTGCCCGACAGACGGGCGAAGCCATAGTCGCGGTCATTGTAGTTGATGGTCTGCACGTAAGTCAGATGTTCGTCGGCATAACTGGAGACGGCGGAGCAGACCTGGTAGCCGGGGGCGGAAATGTCGGGTTTGTCGCGTCCGTCGATGGTGGGGCCTAAACTGGAGAAGGCGCAGATGTCGCCGGGCTGCCACACGCTATCGACCCAGTTGCCGGACTGGTGGGCGGCCACGGTGATGGCGCAATCGACGTTGGCGGGCGTGCCAGTGCCGTACTGCGTGTCGCCGTACTTCCAACCCAACACGTTCACTCCCATCCAGTTGCCACCCCAGTTACCCACTCCGGTAGTAAGTTCGGCGACATTCCAGGCATGGAAGTCACCACCCTCGGCAGCCACCGCGATGCCCATACGCCAGTTGTTGTTGGTGATGTTGCGTTTAACCCGCAGGCGTGCGTCGGGGCGACCGCTCGCATCGCTCTGTACCAACTGTATATTATAAAATATAGTATCGGTGCCGCTGACGAGGAAACCCTCCTCGTAGTGGTCGCCGTCGGCCGTGTTGAAAAACGGCGTGGCCTGGATGGTCTCGTAATGGTTGTCGCACCAGTTGAAACAGACCGAGAAGGGCTGCCCAGGCGAGTTGGTCATCGAGATCGAAGTACCCCAGTAGTCGGCACTGCCGTTATCCACTGGAAACATGAACCGACTGCGCAGGGTATCATTGTTGAAAGTATGACCGAGGTGGAACTTCGCATCGCCGTTGTTGCCGCCACTGGTGACAAAGACAACGCCGAGGTCACTCAACTCTCTCATTTTCTGACCGATGACACCAGTGCCTTCGAAATTGTCCATCCAATAGATGCCCCAACTCATGTTGACGACCAAACGTTTCTGTTCCTGCTGGGCCACTTCGTACATCCACTGGAAGGCGTCGACGACGGCCTGTTCCTCAGCGCGGAAGGCGACGAAGATGAATTCGGCGTCGGGGGCGACCCCGCGGTAGGCGGTGCCTGCGCCGCTACCGCCCGCGATGGAGGCAACGTGCGTGCCGTGATAGTGGTGGCCGTAGATGTTGGAGGTATCACAGGCCGCCGCCAGCAACTGCTCCTGCCCCACCAACTCGGTGCCGTAGTCGAAGCCCGCCGGCGCCGGACCGCCCGTGCGGAACTGGTCCCACGCCCGCAGAATGCGGTAACGGGTCATCGTGCTGTCGTAAAAGACCGGATGCGTGAAGTCGAAACCCCAGTCGGTGACGCCGATGATGACGCCCTCTCCGGTGTATGCCTCCGGCAGGTCAATGCCCATATATACGCTATCGACGTGGCCGTCGGCACGGGCACGATACAAGTCCTGCGCCGAAACAGACACGGCTATTAACACGATGAAGAGGGCAAAAATCAATCTTTTCATGATTACAATATATTATATATGTATAGAAAAAATAATCAGATTAGCGAATACTACTCTAAATATATATCAATCAATCCATTAGGAGCATTAACATGCAAAATGCGGCTATCGCGATCCACCTCCTCGAAGACGTCATCAACGGCGGGCAGCAGGATTTCCCGCCCGCTAGGATGATCGACCGCCATGATGCTCTGGCCGCCAGCGTCGAGGAACTCGCGGCAGGTGCCGATGTCACCCTTCTCCCGATCGACCACGCGGAAGCCGACGACCTCGTGGAAGTAAAACTTGTTGCCGGTGAGCGGCGGCAGTTCGCTGAGCGGGAGGTACATCTCCATCTTCACTAGCGACTTGGCGTCGTCACCCTCCACATCCTCGAACTTGATGACCGCGGTGTTGCCGCCACGCAGTTCCAACTTCTCGATCATGTAGGGCATGTACTCGTCGCCCTCCTTGAGGAAGACAGCGCGCAGCCCGGCATACTTCTCCGGTTCGTCAGTGTCAAGATAAGCGTACAGTTCACCCTTGAAACCAAAGGGCTTGGTGATGAGGCCGAGGTAGAAGTAGGACATGACAGTGGTATTTGGGGGTTATTGCTGTTTGAGCAGCAGTTTCACGAGTTCGGTGTTGGGGAAATGTCCCGGGCGGGAGGCACGGACATGACCCTTCATCGGATGCCCAAGCAGGTAGAGGTCGCCGACGACATCGAGCAGTTTGTGGCGTGCCGGCTCGTTGTCGTGCCGCAGTTCCACATTGTTGAGGATGCCGTTCTCGGTGACGCGCAGGTCGGACTTGTGGAAGAACTCCGCCAGTTGCTGCAGCACTTCCGGCGGCGGCACCTGCGACACGAAGACAATGGCGTTATCGACATCGCCGCCGTGGGCCAAGTTGTGCTGCACCAAGAAGAGCAGCTCGTGCAGGAAGACGAAGGTGCGGCAGTCGTAAAACTCGGGCACGAACTCGCGCAGGTCGTTGAGAACGGCGTGTTGGGCGGCGAGCACCTGTGTGCCGTAATCGACATCGACTTCAATGCGAAAGTCGTCGGCAGGCTCCACGGTGATCTCGATCTGCTTTTCGGGGATGGAAAAAGTGGTCTTCTCCTTCACGGTGAAGTATTTGCGTTCGGCGGGCAGTTCGACGATGTCGGTCTTTTGCAGGGCCTCCACGTAGAGTCGGGAACTGCCGTCGAGGATGGGCGTTTCAGGGCCGTCGATGTCGATGAGCACGTTATCGACCTGCATGCCGGCGAGGGCGGCCATAAGGTGCTCGATGGTGCGCACCTCGGCGCCGTTCTCCTGGATGGAGGTGCCGCGGGAGGTGTCGAAGACGTGCTGCCCGAGGGCGTGTACGAGCGTCTGTTCGGGCAGGTCGATGCGGCGGAAGACGACGCCATGGTCGGCGGGAGCGGGACGGAAGGTAACGGCGACCTGCTTACCGGTGTGCAGGCCCTTGCCCGACAGGGAGACGGGCTGGGTGATGGTAGTCTGTTTACTCATTTTCGGATAGTTTTTTCTCAATAGCATCAACGCGGGCGTAGAGCTCGGGTAATTTCTTGCGGTAAATGATGAGACGTTTCTCCTCGCCGACGGAGATGGCGGGGGAGCCGAGGACGGTCTTTCCGCCGGGGATGGAGTGGGTGACAGCGGACTGTCCGCCGACCAACACGCCGTCGCCGACAGTGATGTGACCGGCCACCGCACCCTGTCCCGCGATGATGCAGTGGGCACCGATCTTGGCGGAACCGGCGACGCCGACTTGGGCGGCGAAAGCCGAGCCCTCGCCGATCTCCACATTGTGTGCGATCTGGATCAGGTTGTCGAGTTTCACGTTCTTGTGGATGAGGGTGGAACCCATGGTGGAACGGTCGATGCAGGTGTTGGCGCCGATCTCGACGTTGTCCTCGATGCGGACGTTGCCGATCTGGGGCACCTTGATGAAGTCGCCGTTCTGGGGGGCGAAGCCAAAGCCGTCGGCGCCGATGACCGCGCCGGCGTGGATGATGCAGTGGTTGCCGATGACGCACTCGGCATAGACCTTGACGCCGGCGTTGAGCACGGTGTCGCTGCCAACCTTCACATCGTCGCCGAGGCAGACGTGCGGGAAGATCTGGCAATTGTCGCCGATGACGACGTTCTCGCCGATGCTGGCGAACTCGCCGATATAGACGTTCTCGCCAATCTTGGCGCTTTCGGCGACGCAGGCGTGGGGCGACACGCCGGGGCGCTTGCGCTTCGACTGGTTATAGACGTCGAGCAGGCGCGCGAAGGCCACGTAGGAGTCATCAACCTTGATGAGCGTGCAGGGCACGGGCCGCTCGGGCTGGAAGGTCTTGTTGACGATGGCCGCGGTGGCGCGGGTCTCGTAGATGTAATGCGTGTATTTGGGATTGGCCAAGAAAGTGAGGCCGCCGGGCACGCCCTCTTCGATTTTGCAGACGGTAGTGATGACGCCGTTGGGGTCTCCAACAACCTCTGCCTGAAGGATTCCGGCGATTTGTGCAACTTTGAATTCCATAGGACGAAATTTTTTGCAAAAATACACGATTCTGCCGAATTGACGGCGTCAAAAACAGGAAAAATATCCGTTTTCCAACAAGACCATGAGAAAAGCAACTCCAAGCATTCTACACCAATCAAGAAAAGGCGACAACTTTTCCCATTTCCCTTAAAGCCCCACCGCCATCCGACGCATTTCTATCTTGAACTCAGCAACAAAACCGTGCCACCGTCCTCTCCGCGTCGCCTTGATGGCGCGGACAATTACATCGTTCCCATAAAATTTTCAAAAAATGAAAATCCCGCCACGTCAATCCGAAAAAATGTTGTACTTTTGCCGGCTGAAAAATAAGACGATAAGAAATTAACCAAAAGAGAGTAAAAAGTTATGTATCTGACACCTGAAGTAAAGAAAGACATCTTCAAAGAAAACGGAAAGAACGAGTTCGACTCCGGTTCCCCGGAGAGCCAGGTGGCCCTGTTCACGTACAGGATCAAACATCTGACCGAACACATGAAGGAAAACCACAAAGACCTCGGTACCAAGCGCGCACTGATGCAGCTCGTCGGCAAGAGAAAGAAAATGCTGTCCTACCTGAAAGAACAGGACATCGAGCGCTACAGAGCCATCGTCAAGAAACTTGGTTTGAGAAAATAATCACGGCTTCAGAAAAAGGCAATTCACGAAATTGCCTTTTTTTGAATATTGCCCCATCCATCCTTTATCCACACCAATCCACCGGCACGGGACGTGCGGTGCCTTTGGTTCAATTTATTTAATCCATCCCTAAAAAAGAAAATTCATGAGTGAATCTAATAAACCTATTGGAGCAAGACAGACCTTTGCTCTTCCCGATGGCCGTGAAGTGACCATCGAAACCGGAATCCTGGCCAAGCAGGCCGACGGTTCCGCCGTGGTGAGAATGGGCGACACCATGTTGCTCGCCACCGTCTGCTGCAAGAAAGACGCGGTGGAGAACACCGACTTCATGCCCTTGCAGGTGGAATATCAGGAGAAATACGGCGCCGTGGGACGCTTCCCTGGCGGTTTCTTCAAACGTGAAGGCCGTCCCAGCGAGTACGAGATCCTCATCGCCCGTCTAGTTGACCGCGCCCTCCGCCCGCTCTTCCCCGACAACTTCCACGCCGAGACGCAGGTGCTCGTCACCCTCATCTCGGGCGACCGCAACAACCTGCCCGACGCCTTGGCCGGCCTCGCCGCCTCCACCGCCCTCTCCGTCTCCAACATCCCGTGGGAAGGCCCCATCTCCGAAGTCCGCGTCGGCCGCGTTGATGGCCAAATGGTCATCAACCCCACCGTCGAACAGATGGAGAACTCCGACATCGACATGATCGTCGCCGCCACCATCGACAACATCATGATGGTGGAAGGCGAGATGAAGGAGATCTCCGAAGCCGACATGGTAGAGGCCCTCAACGCCGCCCATGCCGCCATCAAGGTGCAGTGCCAAGCCCAACTCGACCTCGCCGCCCAAGTGGAGAAGGCCAACCCCAAACGCGAATACTGCCACGAGACCAACGACGAGGAGTTGCGCGAGCGCGTCAACAAGGAGACCTACGACAAGGTCTATGCCATCGCCAAGTCGTTCATGGGCAAGCACGAGCGCAACGACGCCTTCGACCAGATCCTCGAGGAGTTCATGGAGACCATTCCCGAAGAGGAGCGCGAAGAGAAGAAATACATGGTGGCCCGCTACTACCACGACGTGCAGTACCACGCCATGCGCAACATGATTCTCAACGAGCGCGTCCGCCTCGACGGCCGCAAACTCGACGAGATCCGTCCCATTTGGATTGAAACCGGCTACCTGCCCTCCGCCCATGGTTCCGCCATCTTCACCCGCGGCGAGACCCAGTCGCTGATGTCCTGCACCCTCGGCACCAAACTTGACGAGCAGACCATCGACGGCGCCATCATCGAAGGCAGTTCCAGATTCATCCTGCACTACAACTTCCCGCCCTTCTCCGTGGGCGAAGTGAAGCCCATCCGCAGCACCGGCCGTCGCGAGATCGGTCACGGCAACCTGGCGCACCGCGCCCTCAAGCCGATGATTCCTTTCGACGATCCCGAGTTCCCCTACACCGTCCGTCTGGTCTCCGACATCCTCGAGTCCAACGGCAGTTCCTCCATGGCCACCGTCTGCGCCGGCACCCTCGCCCTGTTCGACTGCGGCGTGAAGATGCGCAAGCCCGTCTCCGGCATCGCCATGGGACTCATCACCGATGAGAAGAGCGGCAACTACGCCATCCTCTCCGACATCCTCGGCGACGAAGACCACCTCGGCGACATGGACTTCAAGGTCTGCGGCACCGCCGACGGCATCACCGCCTGCCAAATGGATATCAAGGTCAACGGTCTGTCGTCCGAGACGATGGCTGAGGCCTTGGAGCAAGCCCGCAAGGGACGCATGTTCATCTTGGAGAAGATGCACGAGGCCATTCCGGAGCCGCGCGCCGAGTACCGTCCCTTCGTCCCGCGCATCGTCCAGATGCAGATTCCGCGCGAGTTCATCGGCGCGGTCATCGGCCCTGGCGGCAAGGTCATCCAAGAGATGCAGCGCGAGACCAACACCACCATCAACATCGAAGAGGTGGGCGAGTTCGGCATCATCGACATCGCCGCCGCCAACGTGGATGACATCAACGCCGCCATGGAGCGCATCAAGGCGATCACCCGCGTGCCCGAGGTCGGCGAGATCTACGACGGCGTGGTCAAGACCATCCAGCCCTTCGGCGCCTTCGTGGAGATCCTGCCCGGTCAAGACGGACTGCTCCACATCTCCGAGATCTCCTGGAAACGATTGGAGACGATGGAGGAATCCGGCATCAACGTGGGCGACCACGTGCGCGTGAAACTCATTGAGTTCGAGAACGGCGGCAAGTTGCGCCTCTCGATGCGCGTACTGGAGCCGAAGCCGGAAGGATACAAGGAGCCCGAGCAGCGTCCGCGCGGCCCGCGTAGAGATGGCGGTCCCCGCAGAGACGGCGGTCCCCGTAAGGATGGCGGCCCCCGCAGGGAAGGTGGCCACGGCCCGCGCCGCTAACCGAGATTGAAATCGAGATTTCGTATGTACCCCCCGGCAAGATTTGTCGGGGGGTGTGTTTTTGCCCATTTCCATGATGTGCCGAAAAACGGAAATACGGGACGGAATACAACGTTTTACGTTACGAGGTTGCCACATGCGTCCGATTCCCGATAGGGATTCAAGCTCGTTAGCAATTTGCGACCGCGCAACAATGCCATGCCGTTAAGTGTGGCACCTTTTTCTGTACGTGTCGAACTTTTTAATTTTTGCAAAAAAGCTGTATCTGGCTTTCCGTCACTTTCCAGCTTGCGAAATGACTATTAAGCCCCAAATATACAAATACAAGAATAAAGAAAAAAGTTATGACCAAATTTGTAATACGGTTCATTTCGTTTTTGTAAAAAAAATGTGTACCTTTGCTTGCTGAATTAAATTTCTGGTTTTTACTATAATAAATTGAAAATCAATTAATTAAAAAACAAATAAAAATGCCAAGAATTTCAACTAAAGGGCAGAACATGCCCTCCTCCCCCATCCGGAAACTCGTCCCCTTCTCTGATGAAGCGAAGAAACGGGGCGTCCACGTCTATCACCTCAACATCGGTCAGCCCGACATCGAGACCCCCGAGTGCGCCCGCAAGGCCGTCAAGGAGTTCGACCAGAAGGTGATCGCCTACAGCCACTCCGCAGGTATCCTTTCCTGCCGCGAGAAGCTGGTGGAGTACTACAAGACCGTCAACATCGACCTCACCCCCGATGAGATCATCATGACCACCGGCGGCTCCGAGGCCATCCTGTTCGCTTTCAACAGCTGCCTCGACCCGGGCGACGAGGTCATCATCCCCGAGCCGTTCTACGCCAACTACAATGGTTTCGCCATCACCTGCGGCGTGACCGTGAAACCCATCATGTCCACCATCGACAACGGCTTCGCCCTCCCCTCCATCGAGGAGTTCGAGAAGATCATCACCCCGAAGACGAAGGCCATCATGATCTGCAACCCCAACAACCCGACCGGCTACCTCTACTCGAAAGAGGAGATCCTGAAACTGGCCGAAATCGTGAAGAAATATGACCTGTTCCTGTTCGCAGACGAGGTTTACAGAGAGTTCTGCTACGACGGCGTGAAGCACTTCTCCGTGATGGAAGTTCCGGAGATCGCTCAGAACGTAGTACTGCTCGACTCTGTTTCAAAACGTTACAGCGCATGTGGTGTCCGTATCGGTGCCTTCATCACCCACAACAAGGAGGTGTATGCCACCGCCATGAAGTTCGCCCAGGCCCGTCTCAGCCCGCCGACCTACGGCCAGGTGCTCACCGAAGCCGCCGTTGATACCCCGCAGGAGTACTTCGACGCCGTCATCAACGACTATGTGGCACGCCGCAACACCGTCGTCGATGCCATCAACGCCATGCCGGGCTGCTTCTGTCCCAAGCCGAAGGGCGCCTTCTACGCCGTGGCCAAACTGCCCATCGACAACTCCGACAAGTTCTGCCGCTGGCTGCTCGAGGAGTTCAACCTCAATGGCGAGACCGTGATGCTGGCCCCCGCCACCGGGTTCTATTCCACGCAGGGCAAAGGCACCAACGAGGTGCGCATCAGCTACTGTCTCAAAGTCGCCGACCTGCAGAAGGCCATGGCCTGCCTCGCCGCCGCCCTCAAGGTCTATCCCGGAAAGACCTGCTAAACAAATCATTATCCACCCACACCCATCAACCCACCAACACCTGAACGCATGATCAAACGCTTCTTGGAAACCGTCGGCGAATACTTCATCTTCCTCGGGAAGGTGTTCTCGAAGCCGGCCAAAAGATCGGAATTCTTTAGGCGTCTCATCGACGAGATGAACTCGATGGGTGTGGGTTCCCTCTTGATTGTCTGCATCGTGGCGATCTGCATGGGCAGCGTCATCACCACCCAGACCGCCCTGCAGATCGAGAGTCCGTGGATACCGAAGTGGACCCTCGGCTTCACCGTGCGCACCTCCGTGGTGATGGAGTTGTGCCCCACCATCATCACACTGCTGCTGGTGGGCAACCTCGGCTCGCGCATCACCTCCGAAATCGGTAGTATGCGGGTCACCGAACAGATCGATGCCTTGGAAGTCATGGGCATCAACCCCGCGTCGTTCTTGGTGCTGCCGAAGATCGTGGCCGCCCTCATCACCATCCCCATCCTCATCATCATCGCCATCTTCTTTGCCCTCGTCGGCGGTTACATCACGGTCATCGTCACCCACGTGTCATCGCCGTACGAATTTTACGACGGGCTCACCTCCTTCTTCCGCATGTACGACTTGGTGTATGTGCTCACCAAGACCACCATCTTCGCCTTCGTACTGTCGTCGGTGTCGTCGTTCTACGGCTACCGCATCAAAGGCGGCGCACTCGAACTCGGTAAAGCCAACGTCAACGGCATCGTGGTCTCCTCCTTCATCATCCTCGTGCTCAACCTTGTCATCACATCCATAATGCTGTAACAGAATATGATAGAGCTCCACAACGTATCGAAGTATTTTGGCGAACGACAGGTGCTGAAGAGCATCAACACGCAGTTCGAAGAGGGCAAGGTCAACTTGATCATCGGGCGTTCCGGCTCCGGGAAGACTGTGATGATGAAGAGTCTCATCGGCCTGTTGGTGCCAGAAGAGGGCGAAATCCTTTACAGCGGGCGCAACTTCAACCAATTCACCGCCAAGGAGAAACAGGACCTACGCACCGAGATGGGCATGGTCTATCAGGGTTCCGCCCTGTTCGACTCGATGACTATCCAAGAGAACGTAATGTTCCCGCTCACCATGCTCACCGACCAGAAGTACGATGAGAAACTGGAGCGGGTGAACTTCTGCCTGAAGCGCGTCGATCTGGAAGGCACCAACAGTCTCTTTCCCGATGAGCTGAGCGGCGGCATGAAGAAGCGTGCCGCCATCGCACGGGCCATCGCATGCAATCCGAAGTACCTCTTCTGCGACGAGCCCAACTCCGGCCTCGACCCGAAGACATCCCTGCTCATCGACGAACTGATCTTCGAGATCACGCACGAATTCGGCATCACCACGGTCGTCAACACCCACGACATCAACTCGGTGATCACCATCGGGGAGACGATCTCCTTCGTCTATCAGGGCACGCTGGCGTGGCGCGGCGACAAAGACCACGTGCTCACGAGCGACTGCGAAACGCTCAACGACTTCATCTTCGCGCAGCCGCTGACGCAGCGCATCCGCGACCTCAGTTAGCGCGGGCGGAAAAAGCGGAAAGAAAACTACAGGGTTTGCAAGAAATTGATCATCTTGCGCATGGCACGGCCACGGTGGCTGATGGCATTCTTGTCGTATTCGCTCATCTCGGCGAAGGTGACGTTGAAGCCGTCGGGCATGAAGACGGGGTCGTAGCCGAATCCCTCCGTCCCATGTTGCTCGGGAAGGATGATGCCATCCACACGCCCCTCGAACTCGTAGTGTTGTCCGTTGAGAATCAGATGGATGACGGTTTTGAAACAGGCCTTGCGGTTGGTGGCGCCATCGAGTTCGACGAGCAGTTTGCGGATGTTGTCCTGGAAACTGCAGTGCTCGCCGGCATAGCGGGCGGAATAGACTCCCGGTCGGCCGCCGAGGGCTTCCACCTCAAGACCGGTGTCGTCGGCAAAACAGTTGACCTGGTATTTTTGGAAAACGTATTCGGCCTTGATACGGGCGTTGGCTTGGAGGGTTTCCCCCGTCTCCTCAATCTCTTCGGAGCAGCCGACGTGGTCAAGGCCGAATACAACGCAAGAAGCACCCGCAATGGCGGCTGCCTCTTGTAACTTGTGCCTGTTGTGCGTGGCGAATATCAGTTCCATCGCTCAATGGAGCCGGAGGGGATTACGCCTCGGCACCTTTGATTTCGATAGCCTGCTTGTCTCTGTAATAACCGCACTCAGGGCAAACTCTGTGGGTCAGGATGACGGCACCGCAGTGGCTGCAAGTCGTCAACTGGGGAGCGGTGATGAAATCGTGCGCTCTTCTCTTGTCTCTTCTCATTGCTGAGTGTCTTCTTTTCGGATGTGGCATAATTTGTTGATTTAATGTTTTTTACTTTCTTTTATATGTTTCAGGGCCTCCCAACGCGGATCAACATCATCGTCGTTCTTGGCGGGTTGGGACAACTCTTCCAACTTTTTCAGAATATCGGGATTGCAGGTAGGATTTCCGTTCTCGTCGTCGGGATGGACCACGCGGGTGGGCAGTGCCAGGGTGATGGCCTCATAGACGAAGTGGAACACGTCAAGTTCGTACTCGTTCTCGTTCACGATCCAAATGCCGTCCTCCTCTTGGATGCCCTCTTGCCAAGGCATCAACTTCACCACCAGATGCTCCTCAAAGTCGAGGGGCACGCGCACGGGGTCGAGGCAGCGGTCGCAGGGAATCGTCACGAAACCCTTGAAATGGAAGTCCAAGTTGATGATTTTCTCCAAAACTTCCATGTCAATCCGCAAAGCCACATTTCCCTCCTGCACATCGGGAATCTCTGCAAGCTCAAAGAACCGTTTGTCGCAATCTATTGAAAATGAATGATTTCCAAGTTCAACTCCGGAGATTCGGAGCTTAAATTCCTCTTTTTTCGGATCACTTTTCACCTTCTCAAAATTGGGCTGCAAATATACAGCTTTTTTTCAGTCGCTTCACACCCTTTTATTTTTTTTCACAAAAAAGCGTTTAAAAGGTGCTTCACGCCAGAATTTGCAAGGCGGCAGTGGATGTTCCGTTGCCGACCAAAAGGGGAAAATAAATGGTGCGCGAGCAAGATGCAGCTTCTTACCCAAGTCTTTAAGGTATTATTTCAGTTCTCTTACCTGCTCTTCGCTCAAACCGGTAGCTTTGACGATGTCAGAAAATGAAACTCCCAATTCTAATAACTTGCGAGCGGTACTGAGCAGTGCTTCTTCCCTGCCCTCAGCACGGGCACACGACATGGCATCCTGCACGTCCTCGTACTCCAATACGCTCTTTTCGTAATTTGCTTTTTCCATGGTATCCAATTTTGATATTCTGCATTCGTCCATCAGCTCTTGGAAGAACTCCGGCTGCCCGGCATAGTCGCTTTCATCCATATACGGCATCTCCTTCAGCAACTTGAGCCATGTCCGCATCTCTTCCGTCATCTCCGTCTGTTGCGCCGCAAAATTACGCAAATTAATGTAAAATATCGCCACTTTGTCCGTTAAAATGCGATTTTTTGATCTACCCAGGCGTATGACCTGATAACATTCAATAGTTCTGGAAGTTTTTTAGGTTAATAATACTCCACAAAGTTACTATAAAATCCGATGCAAATCGCTCTGCAACTTTTTGGCATAGAGAGAGTTATTATCTTGGAAATTTCATTCTCAAAATTTGCATTTTTTGATGGAAAGAGGGCAAGAAACGAGATTTTCCCTCTGTTGAAAACCTGTTAGTAAGTTGTTGATAAGTTTTTTCACTGCGAATGGACGCGAATTACGCGAAAATGATGAGTAGCGTGCTTTCAGCACGCTGGTCTCCCGTGCGGTTCCCCACCCCAGACTGCGGCCTCAAGAGGCCTTGTCTGAGGTTACTGGGAGTGCGTCCTTTCAGGACGCGGGCGGGATGGATGATGATACTTGCTGGTGGGGCGGTGGAGGTTCCGTTGCCTCCTATCGTCGGCAACGGAATGGCGGACAACCTAGTCATTAACAAGGGGGTGAGGGACGGCAAAGCCGCCCCTCACCCCAAACTTTTACCTTGGGTCCGTCACCATTCCGCCGGCCGCAGGCTGGCGGAATCCACCATCGCGCCCTGAAAGGGCACCAGAACACAGCCGCAGGCAAGGCCGTAAGGCCGCCGCCTGCGGGAACGGATGCCCTCCCCATGGCAGAATGGATTATGCCGACACCGCCCCGAGGTCCCGTCGCGGCAGGGATAGAAGCGAGCACGAGCGAAGCGAAGTAAAGCGTATAGCCCGACGGCGACCGCAGGGAGCCGGGCCGCCCAAATAAAAAAAAGCTACATTAATAATATAGTACCGCTTAGTACTCCTCTTCGAAGAAAAGCTGGTAATAGTTCAGGCCCGTCTCGGGGTCCACACCCTTCTTGATGCGCTTGGTGTCGCCATGCACGTAAACGTGAAAGTTTTTATCTAACTTAATGACACTCTTGAAGTTGCGCGACTGCTTCTTGATGGCGCTGTCGGAAATGCCGAAGCTGTCGGGCACCACCATGTCGTTGGCCTGCTGGAACTCCTCCTTGTAGGTGTCGAAACTTTCGATGAGCTCCTCGTTGCCGATAACCTCCTGTTTGAAATCCTCCATCTCGAAGGTCTTGTTCTCCTTGAAAAAGTTGACCGAACGGTTGAGGATTTCGGCTTGGTCGGCTTTGGAAACCTCCTCGAATTGTTCTGGCATATAATCAGTTACGAACTCCTTGCAGAGGGTAAGCATGCTCTGGGTGTTGTAGTATTCATCCTTGCGCTGGCGGCAGTGCAGGAAGTCGTCCATCCAGTACTGCGCCTCGCCCCCGCGGTTGGTGTTATCGACCACCGACAGCACGTAGCCGCGCTCCTTCTCGGTGTTGAGAATCAGACAGCCCTTGTCGAGCTTATTGAGACCGAAGCCGAAGTCGCTCTCTACCACAAACTTATCGTCCTCCTGATGAATCTTCAGGAACGAGTCTTTGGTCTCGGCTTTGAAAAGTCCGACGGCATCCACCTGCTCATCATCCAAAACGCAGTCCTTGAAATAGACCACATAGAACTCGCCGTCCTTGATTTTCGGGTGGTTGCACTGGTTGTAGAGGTGCTGGGCCATGTAGAGCGACTGCTCAAGCAAGCTGTCGGGGTCCTCGAAAATGGCCGTGGCCGCCTTGTAAATGTCGTTCATCTCCACCCCGTCCTCATGGAACAGCTGGAAATACTCCTCCGACTTGAAGGGGAAGAGAAAGTACGTCTTGAGCAGATTCTTCACCTCGTCGCTCACATTGAGCAGTTCGTGCGACAGGGTGAGCGGCTCGTCTAACTGTTTGTTGCCGACAGCGTGTACGGCGATGTGTTGGATGGTGGTATCTGCAAGGTGCATGGGGGAGTTGAAAGTTAAAAGTTAAAAGTTAAAAGTTAAAAGTTGAAAGTTGAAAGTTAAAAGTTTTTATTGTAGAGACGTGGCATGCCGCGTCTCAAAATAGCAAATTTCTAATGTCATGCTGAGTCTAGAAAAACAGGGATTATCCGACGGAATTTTTCAACGATATGGAGAGCAGTTCTTGGGCTTCGGCGGCAAATTCGAGGGGCAGTTTCTCCAGCACGCCCTTGGCGTAGCCGTTGACAATGAGACTGACGGCTTTTTCGACGCTGATGCCGCGCTGTTGGCAGTAGAAGAGCTGTTCTTCGGAGATTTTGCCGGTGGAGGCCTCATGTTCGAGCACGGAGCTGTTGTTGTGGCAGTCGGCGTAGGGCCAGGTGTGGGCGCCGCACTTGTCGCCGAGCAGCAGCGAGTCGCACTGCGAGAAGTTGCGCGAGTTGACGGCGTTCTTGTTGATTTTCACTAATCCGCGGTAACTGTTCTGGCTGTATCCGGCGGAGATGCCCTTGCTGATGATGGTGCTGCGGGTGCGCTTGCCGATGTGGATCATCTTGGTGCCGGTGTCGGCCTGCTGGTAGTTGTTGGTGACGGCCACGGAGTAGAACTCGCCGACGGAGTCGTCGCCCTGGAGCACGCAACTCGGGTATTTCCAGGTGACTGCGGAGCCGGTCTCCACCTGGGTCCAAGAGATCTTCGAGCGGGCGCCCTTGCAAAGCCCGCGTTTGGTGACGAAGTTGTATATGCCGCCGTTGCCGTCCTTGTCGCCCGGGAACCAGTTCTGCACGGTGGAGTATTTCACCTCGGCATCCTCGAGCGCAACGATCTCGACGATAGCCGCATGTAGTTGGTTCTCATCTCGTTGCGGAGCAGTACATCCCTCAAGGTAACTCACGTATGCGCCTTCGTCGGCGATGAGCAGGGTGCGCTCGAACTGACCGGAGTTCTTGGCGTTGATGCGAAAATAGGTGCTCAAGTCAATGGGGCAGCGCACACCCTTGGGAATATAGCAGAAAGAGCCCTCGCTGAAGACGGCGGAGTTGAGAGCCGCGAAGAAGTTGTCGCCAGCGGGCACCACCGTGCCGAGATACTTGCGCACGATGTCGGGGTAGCGCTTCACGGCCTCGCCGAAGGAGCAGAACAGGATGCCCTCCTGCTCCAGCATGTCGGAGTACATGGTCTTCACCGAAACGGAGTCCATGACCGCATCGACGGCGACCATCGACTCGGCGGGGCGGGTCTCCTCGCTCTTGAGTTGGTTGAAGGCATTGGCGTCCTCATCCAGGGAGATGCCAAGTTTGTCGAAGGTCTTGACCACCTCGTTCAACTCCTTGCTTTTCGGTATGGATAAGTAGATAATATCCTGATAGTCAGGTTTTTTATAATGAAGATGCGCCCAATCGGGCTCCTTCATCGTCTGCCATTTGCGGAAGGCATTGAGCCGGAATTCGAGCAGCCACTCCGGTTCCTCCTTCCTTTGGGAGATCCTCCTGATGATCTCTTCACTCAGACCGCGCGGGAACTCCTCAACCTCGATGCTTGACACGAACCCGTGCTTGTATTCTTCTGATTCTATGTTTTTTATGATGTCTTCTTCCATAATATTCCCAATATAATTTGGAGCGGCAAAGTTACGATTTTTTTCGCTCACTTTTTATGGTTCTCCATTCAAGAATTTAATGTAAATTTGCATTTTGAATAAAAATGTTCTTGTTTCTTTATAACTATTTATAAATCAAATGATTATAAAGAAGCAAGATTGCTAATTAACCCGCTGAAACATGAAGAAGGTAGCCATCATCGGAGCCGGTCCCGCAGGCATTGAAGCCGCATCCGTGCTCGCCGCCAACGACTGCGAGGTCGTGTTGTTCGAGAAATCGACCGCTCCCCTGCCCAACATCCTCGACAAGGCATTCCTGTTTCCCGACTTCTCGTCGTCGCAGGAATTAGCCGACAAACTGAGTGCCAAGTTGCTGAACGACAACATCAAGGTGCTTTGTGAGAAGGAGATCGTGAATATCGTGAAAAACGAAGGCGAGTTCAAGTTGACCGACAAGGAAGGAAAGGCATATTTTGCTGAGAAAGTGTTGATTACAACGGGATACACGCTCTTCGACGCGCACCGCAAGGAGGAGTTGGGCTACGGCATCTACAAAGGCGTCATCACCTCGCTGGATTTGGAGCGGATGATCCACCACAAACAGATCACCAACTCGATGGGCGAAGAGCCGGGCAAGATCGTGTTCCTGCAGTGCGTTGGCTCCCGCGACGAGAAGTCGGGCAACAACTACTGTTCGAAAGTGTGTTGCGTGACGGCGGTGAAGCAGGCCATCGAGGTGCGCAAGTTGCTCCCTGAAGCCGAAATCTACCTGTATTACATGGATTTGCGCATGTGGGGCAAGGGCTTCGAGGAGATGTACCGCGAGGCGCAGGAGAAGTACGACATCCGTTTCATCCGCGGGCGCATTTCGGAAGCCTCAGCCACTTTCGACAACAAGGTGCAGATCAAGTCGGAGGACACGCTCATCGGGCAGCCGTTGAAGATGACCACCGACCTGCTGGTGCTGATGTGCGGCATGGAGCCGTCGGCGGGCACCCGCAACCTCGGCGCGGCCTGCGGCATCGAGGGCGACTACCACTTCATCGCCACGCAGGGCCCGCACTTGGGCGACAACCTCACTGCCGTCGATGGTCTGTTCGTCGCCGGCACCGCCAAACAGCCGCTCAGCATCCGCGACACCCTCACCGATGCCACCGCCGCCGCATTCGCCATCCTCAAAAAATAATTCCTTTTACATAACATCATCATTACATGGACAAACACACCATCATCGGCCTGCTGATCATCTTCGCCATGTTCATGGGCTTCAGTTTCTACTCCTCCCACAAAGCGAAGGAGGCCCGCGAACAGCAGATGAAAGAACAGGAGGCCCAAGCCCAGCAGAAAGCCAAGAGCGACACCACCAAATACGTGCAATTAGCCGCCGACTCCGCAGAAAACGTCGCCGCCGCAGAGTCTCCCGCAGAGGGCGAGCCCACTGCCACCGCCGAACCGGCCGTCCAAGCCAGCAACGCCATCCTCGGCTATGCCGACGACGCCCGCACCAACGACTTCGTGGTGCGCACCAACAAGGCGGAATACCACTTCGCCCGCTACGGCGGATACATCAAGTACATCCGGCTCAAGGACATTTACAAATACGCCCCCAAGGGCGAGAAGAAGGACGAACTGGTGCTTTACAACGACAACACCACCTCCATGTCCATCCCGCTGCGCGTTCGCGATGACCAGCAGTCGCTCGTCTCCACCGCCGACTGCTACTTCACAGCCGACAAGGACACCGTTGACATCACCTCCGGTACCGGGCACCTCCGCCTCTACCTCCACCCCTACAAACTCGCCGACAGCACCATTGAAGCCCGCAGCCAACTCGACTCCAACGCCTACCTCATGTTCGACTACACCTTCAACGCCGACGAATACATGCTCGACTACAGCGTGCAACTCAAGAACATGTCGAAATACCTCCACCGGAAGAGTTTCGACATGGAATGGCAGGCGTCCCTCTATTCTGTCGAAAAGAACGTGAAGGCCGAACGAGACCTCTCCACACTATATTATATGGACAACCGCGACGAAGTGGAGAACCTCAACGAGCGCGGCTCCGAGGAGAAAGAGATGCCCACCGAAATGAAGTGGGTCTCCTTCAAACAACAGTTCTTCACCTCCATTCTCATCGCCAAGGACAAGGAGTTCAAGAAGGGCAAGATGGAGGTCAAGGTGCCGGAAGTCAAGGACAACGACCCGCTGCTGAAAAATATGCGCGCCCGCACCGACTTCGACATTGCCGACTACGACAACGGCAAGTTCAACATGCAGATGTACTTCGGCCCCAACCAATACAAGGTGCTGAAAGAGTACGACTTGAACCTTGAGAAGTTGGTCCCGCTGGGCTGGGGATTCTTCCTGCTGCACTGGATCAACCGCTTCATCGTCATCCCGATCTTCAACTGGTTGGAGGCATACGGCATCAGCTACGGTATCATCATCCTGATACTCAGTATCTTCATCAAAGTTCTCATTCTGCCGCTCGCCTACAAAACCTACCTCTCCTCGGCCAAGATGCGTGTGCTGAAACCGCAGATCGAAGAACTGAACGCCAAGTACCCGAAACAGGAAGATGCCATGAAGAAGCAGCAGGCGACCATGACCCTGTACAAGAAGGCGGGCATCAGTCCGATGGGCGGCTGCGTGCCGATGCTCATCCAGATGCCGATCCTCATCGCCATGTACCGCTTTTTCCCTGCCTCCTACGAACTCCGTCAGCAGAGTTTCCTCTGGGCTGAAGACCTCTCCTCTTATGACTCCATCCTCGACCTCAGTTTCAACATTCCCTTCTACGGCGACCACGTCAGTTTGTTCACCCTGCTGATGACCATCGCCACCCTCGTCTATACCTGGCTGAACAACAAGCTGATGTCGGCCGGCAACAACGACCAGATGAAGGTGATGAAATGGATGATGTACCTCATGCCCATCCTCTTCCTCGGCATGTTCAACAGTTTCTCCTCCGCCCTCACCTACTACTATCTGCTCATCAACCTCATCACCTTCCTGCAGATGTGGATTTTCCGCATGGCCATCAACGAAGAGAAACTTCTGAAAAAGATGGAGACCAACATGGTGAAGCCCGTCAAGAAGAGCCGTTGGCAGGCCCGCATGGAGGAGATGCTGAAACAACAACAGCAACTTCAACAACAGAAAAAGAGATAGACAATGCTCGTCAAGGACGCCATCAAGAAGGTCAACGGTCTTCCGTATGTATTTGAGCACGTGCAGGTTTGTTCCTCGTGGGGCAAGTCGCTGCTGCTCAACCAGCCCTTCATGACCGACGCCGCCGCCATCGAGCGGAACCTTGACGACCTGCAACGCCACATCGCCTTCCTCGAACGGCACCCGCAACCCGCGCACCAACTGGTCGTGCTGCTGCATGAAATCAACGACATCACCAAGACCTTGCAGAATCTCAAGCAGTTGCAGGTGCTGGACGACATCGAGCTCTTCGAGATCAAGAAGTTCTCGCTCGCCTCGCAGAAGATTGCGGAGTTGCTGCGCGAGACGCAATACGAGTGCATGGAACTCGACGACCTGTCGAAAGTGGTCGAACTACTCGACCCCGAAGGCAGCCGCATCGCCCACTTCTACGTATATTCCTGCTACCACCCGGAGCTGGAGGAGGCGCGGAAGAAGATACTGCAATCGGAGGAGGAGAGCGAGCGTGAGAAACTGACGTGGGAAGTGTCGCAGATGGAGGATTCCGTGCGCCAGAAACTCACCGAGATGTTGCAGCCCTATCGCGAGGCGCTGCTGCGCAACCTGCACCGCCTCGGCGACCTCGACGTGCTGAACGCCAAGGCGCAGATGGCCGCGGAATGGCACCTCACCCGCCCCGCCACCGCCACAGAACGCACCACCTACACCGCCATCTTCCACCCGCAGATCGCAGCAACACTCGCCGAACGCGGCGGCCACTTCCAGGCCGTTGACATCGCGCTCGAGCAGGGACCGTGCCTCATCACCGGCGCCAACATGTCGGGCAAGACCGTGCTGCTCAAGTCGTTGGCGTTGGCGCAGCACATGTTCCAGTTCGGTTTCTACGTGCCTGCGGAGCGCGCCGAGATCGTACCCGTGGAAGAGGTCATCTGCCTCATCGACGACCAGCAGACCGAACAGCACGGACTCTCGTCGTTCGCCGCCGAGATGCTGTCGGTCAATGAGATCCTGTTGCAGGCGAAACGCGGGGTGAAACTGCTGGCGTTGGTCGATGAGTTGGCACGCACCACCAACCCCGACGAAGGCCGCCGCATAGTGAACGCCTTCGTGCGGATGATGCAGAAGTACCATGTCATGTCGATAGTGACCACCCACTACAGCGGGATCCCCGCCCCATGCCGCCGTCTGCGCGTGAAGGGGCTGACCACCGACAAGATCTCCGGCGAGGTGACGCCGCACAGTCTCAACCGTTACATGGACTACCGTCTCACCGAGACCACCTCCGACGAGGTGCCTGCCGAGGCACTCACCATCGCCCGCATCTTCCATGTTGATGACGAATTTCTGGCGTTAGCCAAAGAAGAATAGAGCCGCGCCATGTTTTTCAACTCCCTTGAATTTGCGATTTTCCTACCGCTGGTGTTTTTCACCTACTGGTTCGTAGTCAACCGCAACCTGCGGCTGCAGAACCTCTTCATCGTCGCGGTGTCCTACCTTTTTTACGGCTGGTGGGACTGGCGTTTCCTCTTCCTGATCGCCTTCACATCGCTGTGCAGTTGGGGAAGCGGCCTGCTCATAGAACGGTACCGCGGGGGGACAGCGGCCAAGGCCGTACATATCGGCAACATCGTGCTCAACCTTGCCATCCTCGGCGTCTTCAAATACTACGACTTCTTCGCCACCTCATTCGCCAACCTCTTCTTAGGCGGCCACACCGACGGACTGCTGTTGAAGATCGTGCTGCCCGTGGGCATCAGTTTCTACACCTTCCAGGCGCTCAGTTACAGCATCGACGTATATCGCGGAAAGCTGGAGCCGACGCGCGACATTATCCAGTTCTTCGCCTTCGTGAGTTTCTTCCCGCAACTGGTGGCCGGTCCCATCGAGCGGGCGACGAACCTGCTGCCGCAGTTCGCCCAGCCGCGCACCTTCGACCACGACCAGGCCATCGACGGAATGCGCCAGATCCTGTGGGGGCTTTTCAAGAAGATCGCCGTCGCCGACGGTTGCGCCGTCTTCGTCAACGAAGTGTTCGGCCACTACCAAGGGGCGAGCAGTTGGAACCTGGCACTGGCGGCTGTCTTCTTCGCCATCCAGATCTACGGCGACTTCTCCGGCTACTCCGACATCGCCATCGGCACCGCCAAACTCTTCGGCATCCGGCTGATGCGCAACTTCAACAACCCATACTTCAGTCGCGACATCGCCGAGTTCTGGCGGCGGTGGCACATCTCGCTCACCACCTGGTTCCGCGACTACGTCTATATCCCGCTCGGCGGCAGCCGCGTGTCGAAGGCCAAGATCGTGCGCAACACCTTCGTCATCTTCCTGCTCAGCGGCTTCTGGCACGGCGCCAACTGGACCTTCCTGGCATGGGGCGCCTTCCATGCACTGCTCTTCCTGCCGCTAATTCTGCTGGGCAAGAACCGCAAATACACCAACGGCGTGGCGGAAGGCCGTCGCCTGCCCACGCTGAAGGAGCTGGGACAGATGCTGCTGACGTTCGCCTTGGCCGTCATCGGCTGGATCCTCTTCCGTGCCGAGAGCATCGCCGTCGCCGGCGACTACTTCGTACAGATGTTCACCAGCGGCGGATCGCTCAGGGCCAGCGGCATCGGCATCACCCTCCTCTGCATCCTGCTGATGACCGCGGTAGAGTGGGTGCAACGCGCCCAACCGCACGCCCTCGACCTCTGCGGCATCCACTCACATGCCCTGAAGTTCTCCATCTATTACGCCCTGATTTTCCTCATGTTCATCTCCTACCAAGGAGCCGAAACCTTCATCTATTTCCAATTTTAGCCATGAAAAAATTCCTCCAGAAACTGCTGCTGTTTTCGGGCATCCTCTACCTGCTGGCCTTGGGGGTGGATATGGCCATGACGTACAAAATACAGCATTTAGAGACCGCACCCTACGCCAACTGGAACGACATCTATTGCTCTGACAACTTGCAACATGACATGCTCATCATGGGCTCTTCACGGGCGTTCGTGCAGTTCAATCCCAAGATTCTGGACAGCATCCTGCAGGTTGACAGTTACAACCTGGGCTGCAATGGACAAGGGATGGACAGCGAATTGCTGAAGTACGACCTATACCGACGCCACGCCACCGCCAAGCCCAAGTACATCCTGTATGAAGTGTCCCCCGGGACGATGTACTGTGGCGGCAGGTACGAAGAGTTCCAATACGATCCTTACGTTTACGACAAATACCTGTGGGAGCAGGTGCGGAAACGCCGGAATCTCTCCTGGGCCGACCGCTTCGTCCCCTGCTGGCGCTACATCAAGAACATGAAGATTTATCGGGATATCATGGTCAACAAATCCTACTACACCAACCATGATAATATATTGTATAAGGGCTTCATCGACCACGACAAGAAATGGGACGGATCGAGGTATGAGCAGGTCAAGGAGATCAACTACGACAAAAGTCCCAAGGCGATTCGCGCGTTCGAGGATTTCTTGAACAGCTGCCAGCGGGAGGGCATCCAGGTGGTGATGGTCTATGCGCCGTACTACATCGGGGCGACCGCGAAGGTGAAAGACGTGGAGGGGATGCACCGCATGTTCGACGGGATTGCGGAAAAGCACAACTGCAAGACGTTGGACTATACGCATCATCCCGTCTGCAACGACACCTGCTATTTTTACAACGCCATCCATTTGAACCGGAAGGGGGCGACGCTGTTCAGCACGCAGTTGGCGCACGACCTCGACTCGCTGGGGATTGTTCAGCCGTAAAAAAAATCACGAACACTCCCCCGTGGATTTATGTTTTTTTTCGTGTGAAAAAATATTATTTCCCAATGTGTTAGCGTAAAGAAAATTTTTGTATTTTTGCCGCCCGAAAATCCGGTTATTATCAACTAGTCAAAGAAATTACGAACAGGGACTTATGGGTGAAGATAAGCCCCAAAAACAAAACACTGAGAATGAACACATTAAGTTACAGAACAATTCCTGCGAGCGAGAAGATCGTCAAGAAGGAATGGGTGGTCATCGATGCTGAAAACGCAGTCGTCGGACGCTTGGCGGCCATCGTCGCACGCATTTTGCGCGGCAAAACGAAGACCTATTACAGCCCTCATTTCGATTGTGGGGACAATGTCATCGTGATCAACGCCGAAAAGATCCGCTTCACCGGCAAGAAGATGACCGACAAGGTTTACACGCACCACACCGGATATCCGGGCGGCCAGCGCTTCCAGACTCCCCGTGAGGTCTTGAAGAAGAACCCCATTGGCGTGGTCGAGCACGCTGTGCGCGGCATGCTGCCGAAGAACAGACTGGGTGACCAGATCTACCGTCACCTTTATGTGTATGAAGGCCCCAACCACCCGCACGAAGGCCAGCAACCCAAAACGATCAACATTAACGAAATCAGATAATTAAAATGGAAGTCACAAATACCATTGGCAGAAGAAAAACCGCTGTGGCCAGAATCTATATGAAGAAAGGCAGCGGCCAGATCACCATCAACAAGCGTGATTATAAAGAGTATTTCTCGCTGGGCACCCTTCAGTATGTCGTCACCCAGCCCCTTCAGATCGCCGAGATGCAAGACCAATTCGACATCAAGGCCAACCTCGACGGCGGCGGCATGTCCGGACAGGCGGAAGCCCTGCGTCTGGCCATCTCCCGCGCCCTCGTGGAACTCTATCCCGACCTTCGCCCGGCCCTCAAGTCCAAAGGTCTTCTCAAGCGCGACCCCCGTATGGTGGAGCGTAAGAAACCCGGCCAGCCGAAAGCCCGTAAGAGATTCCAGTTCAGCAAGCGTTAATCGTTGGCACACAATTTATTCAATTTATAACCAGTTTAGTATCGAAACAGTTGGGACTTCCCGCTGGAACTACCCATCTGTTGACTTAAAGAACGTAAACAAATCAAAAAAATGGCACAAGTTACCTTTGAACAATTATTGGATGCCGGTTGTCACTTCGGGCACCTGAGAAGAAAATGGAACCCCCAGATGGCACCGTACATCTTCATGGAGAAGAACGGTATCCACATCATCGACCTCCACAAGACCGCCGACAAGTTGGAAGAGGCCTGCGCCGCCGCCAAGCAGATCGCGAAGTCCGGCCGCAAGATCCTTTTCGTCGCCACCAAGAAGCAGGCGAAAGACACCGTCGCCGAACTGGTCAAGGAGACCGGCATGCCCTACGTCACCGAACGTTGGCCTGGCGGCATGCTCACCAACTTCTTCACCATCCGTAAGGCCATCAAGAAAATGAGCGACATCGACCGCCTCATGTCCGGCCCCCTGTTCGACAAGATCTCCAAGAGAGAGAAATTGCAGATCCAGCGCGAAAGAGCGAAACTCGACAAGAACCTCGGCTCCATCGCCGACCTTTCGAGACTGCCCGCCGCCGTGTTCATCGTCGATATCCTGAAGGAACACATCGCCGTGGCTGAGGCCCACCGCCTCAACATCCCCACTCTCGCCATCGTCGACACCAACTCCAACCCCAACCTCGTCGACTTCCCCATCCCCGCCAACGACGACGCCTCCAAGTCCATCGCCCTCATCGTCAAGGCCGTCTGCGACGCCATCAACGAAGGCCTCGCCGAGCGCAAACTCGACAAGGACAACAACGTTGACGAAGAGATGAACGAAGAGGGTGCCGAATACGAGGACACCCAGATCGACGAAGAGGAGACCCGCGAGAGCAGAACCCGCGAAGGCGTACGCAAAGTGAAGGACGTCGCCGAAGAGGGCGAAGATGGCCAGCGCAAGAAACGCCCCACCATCAAGAGAGGCCCCACCAGAGTCACCTCCACCAAGAAATAATTTCGTATCACCCTTTAATTTCATAAACACATGGAAATCAAAGCAGCACAAGTTAACGAGCTGAGAAAAATGACCGGCGTCGGCATGATGGATTGCAAGAATGCCCTCGTGGAAGCCGAAGGCGACTTCGACAAAGCCGTCGATATTCTCCGCAAGAAAGGCCAGAAAGTCGCCGCCAAACGCGCCGACCGCACCGCCGACCAGGGCCGCGTCATCGCCAAAGTCAACGCCAACAACACCAAGGGTTACATCCTTGTGCTCAGTTGCGAAACCGACTTTGTGGGCAAGAACGCCGAGTTCGTCGCCGCCAGCGAGCAGTTCATCAACCTCGCCGTCAAGGCCGATGCCAAGACCCGCGACGAAGTCCTCGCCCTCGACGTGGACGGCCGCACCATCGCCGACCATATCCAGGACCTCATGGGCAAGACCGGTGAGAAGATCGAACTTCCCGCCTACAACGTCATCGAAGCCCCCTACGTCACCGCTTACAACCACATGGGCAACCGCCTCGCCACCATCGCCGGCTTCAACATGACCGGCGTCGATGAGACCGCCCACGAAGTGGCCCTCCAGATCGCCTCGATGAACCCGATGGCCCTCAGCGCCGACAGCATCTCCGATGAAGTCAAGGCCCGCGAACTCGCCGTCTATATCGAGAAGACCAAGGCCGAAGAGATCGAGAAGTACGTGGAAAACGCCATCCGCAAGGCCGGCATCAACCCCGCACACGTCGATTCCGAAGACCATATCGAGAGCAACACCGCCAAGGGTTGGATCACCCCCGAGCAGGCACAACAAGCCCGCGAGATCAAGGCGGCCGCCACGGCTGAAGCCACGACCAACCTCGAGAAACAAGCCAAGAAGATCGAGATGATCTCCCAAGGCCGTCTCAACAAGTTCTTCAAAGAGAACACCCTCCTCGCCCAGGATTACTACGGCGAAGGCAAGATGTCCGTCGAAGAATTCATGAAGAAGACCAACAAGGACCTCACCTGCACCGGCTTCTTCCGCTTCCAGTTGGGATAATCCTTCCAACTGTCACACAAAAAAACGCCACCCGAAAAGGTGGCGTTTTTTTTGTTCAACGCGCTGCCTCCTACAACTTGTCCTCCGTCACCTGGCTCACGTCGCGGTGCTCGGGGTAGTCGAGCGAATAGTGCAGCCCGCGGCTCTCCTTCCGCGCCATTGCGTTGCGGATGATAAGGTAGCCGACATTGATGACATTACGAAGTTCGCAGATCTCCGGGATCAGAATCGACCGTTTGTACAACTCCTCCGTCTCCCGATAAAGGATCTCCAAACGGTCGAAGGCACGCTGCAACCGCAGGTTCGACCGCACAATGCCGACGTAGCTCGCCATGATCGTCTGCACCTCCTTCATCGACTGCGTGATGAGCACCATCTCCTCGTTGGGGACCGTACCCTCGATGTTCCAGTCGGGCACGGCGTCGCAGAAGCCGATGCTGTCGATGGCCTGCACGGCATTCAGACAGGCACGGTGGGAAAAGACGAGGGCTTCAAGCAACGAGTTGGATGCCAAACGGTTGGCGCCGTGCAGCCCGGTGGATGCGCATTCGCCAGAGGCATACAGATGGTCGATGGTGGAACGGCCCCACTCGTCCACCTGGATGCCGCCGCAGGAGTAGTGGGCGGCGGGCACCACGGGAATCATCTCCTTCGTGGGGTCAATACCGATGCTGAGGCACTTGGCGTAGATGTTGGGGAAGTGCTCGAACATCTCCTCGCGCTTGATGAGGGTGGTGTCGAGATAGACATGATCGACGCCGGCGAGTTTCATCTCGGTGTCGATGGCACGGGCCACGATGTCGCGCGGCGCCAGCGAGCCGCGGCTGTCGTACTTGCGCATGAACTCCTCGCCGTCCTTAGTCTTGAGTACGGCGCCGGCGCCGCGCATCGCCTCGGTGATCAGAAACGACGGACGCTCGCTGGGGTTGTAGAGCGAAGTGGGGTGAAACTGCACGAACTCCATGCCGCGCACCGCACCCTTGGCTCGATAGACCATCGCCACGCCGTCGCCGGTGGCCACCGTCGGGTTGGTGGTGTTGCCATATACCGTGCCGATACCGCCCGTAGCCATCATCGTCACCTTCGACAGGATGGTGTCAACCTCCTTGGTCTTGGGATTATAGACATAGGCACCGTAACAGGTGATGCCGTCGGTGTGGCGGTTCACCTCGATACCGAGATGGTGCTGGGTGATGATCTCCACGGCAAGGTGGTTGTCAAGGATCTCGATGTCGGGGTTCTTGTGGGCAGCCATGATCAACTTCTCCTCGATCTCGTAGCCGGTGATGTCCTTGTGGTGCAGCACTCGGAACTCCGAGTGACCGCCCTCCTTGGCGAGGGCGAACTTGCCCGACTGCGTCTTGTCGAAATCGACGCCCCACTCCACCAACTCCATCACGCGCTCGGTCGATTCGCGGATTGTGATCTCCACGATGTGGCGGTCCGACAGTTCATCGCCCGCAACCATGGTATCCTGGATGTGCTTCTCGTAAGTGTCGGGACTGTACATCACCGCGGCGATGCCGCCCTGCGCATATTTGGTGGAAGTATCGTCGATTTTCGCCTTCGTAACCATGCAGACCTTGCCGTAGTTGGCGGCCTTAAGGGCGAAACAAAGCCCCGCGATGCCGGAGCCGATGACCAAGAAATCTACTTTTTTTCTCATCTCAAAAAATGATTTTCCACGGTTCTGAAAGCATTTCCGCCGCCGTGTGTTTCAAACTGCAAAATTACAATGTTTTTTTAATCTGCTGATATTTAGCATAAATGAAAAATTTCAGAAAGGACGATTTTCGTATTGAAAAAAATTGTATTTTTGCACGCTTTTTTGAACGATAAAAAAACACCGTTATGGCATTGGAAATCAACAGCAGCAACTTCGAAGAGGTCATCAAGAGTGACAAACTCGTCATCATTGACTTCTGGGCAACGTGGTGTGGCCCCTGCCGCGCCCTCGCTCCGATCATGGAAGAGCTCTCCGAGGAGTACAAAGACCAGGTGGTCATCGGCAAATGCGACACCGACGAGAATAACGAAATCGCTATGCAGTTCGGCGTCCGCAACATCCCGATGCTGGTTTTCTTGAAAAACGGTGAAGTCGTTGAGACCTTGGTCGGCCTGCAGCGCAAGAACGACCTGGTGAAACTGATCGACTCGCTCAAATAGCACTTTGCCCGGGTGGCGGAATGGTAGACGCGCTCGTTTCAGGTGCGAGTGTCGAGAGACGTGCAAGTTCGACTCTTGTCCCGGGCACACCCAACAACAAATTGGCCTTGAATCATCACGATTTGAGGCCTTTTTAATAAAATTCCACCATGTCGCGCTTCCTCATGAAAACGCTCCTCACCCTGCTGATCATCGCGGTCGTCATCGCCGCCGTCGTCGTCATCTTCACCAGCCAGACCAAATTCGGCCGACTGCCCGAAGGTGAACGTCAGCAACGGATTGAGAAGTCCGTGTTTTTCAAGGAGGGCATCCTCGAGAATGAGACGCCCACGAAAATCGGCGGCGACGAGAGCAAATTCTCCCTGATGTGGAAGTTCCTCACCGCGGAGAAATCCGACCGCCTCAAGCCGCAGGAGAACGAGATTGAACTCGTCATCTCCAACCTCAAGAAACTGCCCGAAAACCAGGACTGCTACGTCTGGTTCGGACACAGTTCCTTCCTGCTGCAACTTGACGGGAAGGTCATCCTCGTCGATCCCGTCTTTTACGACGCCTCGCCCGTCTCCTTCGTCAACAAGCCCTTCCCGGGCACCGACATCTACAAGCCCTCCATGATGCCCGACAGCATCGACTATCTGGTCATCTCCCACGACCATTGGGACCACCTCGATTACCAAACGGTTACCGAACTCCGCGACCGCATCGGCAAGGTGGTCTGTCCGTTAGGTGTGGGCGAGGACTTCGAGTGCTGGGGCTTTTCGGAAGACAAACTCATCGAGTTGGACTGCAACGAGTCGGCCAACGACGGAGACATGGTCTTCCGTTGTCTGCCCACGCGTCACTTCTCCGGCCGCGGACTGCGTTCCATGCGCACACAGCGTGCTTCATGGCTGGTGGAGGCGCCCACCCGCACCGTCTTCTACAGCGGAGACGGCGGCTACAGCGACCGCTTCTACCGCTTCGGCAAGCAATATCCCGACATCGACCTCGCTATCATGGAGAACGGCCAGTACAACGAGCAGTGGAACCAGATCCACACCATGCCGTACCAGTTGGGCGAAGAGGTGCGCGCGCTGAACCCCAAGCGATTCGTCACGGTACACCACTCGAAGTACGCCCTCGCACGCCACGCCTGGGACGAGCCGCGCCGCAACGAGCAGCAGGCCGCCCAAGAGAGCGGCATCCCGCTCATCGTCGCCAAGATCGGAGAAATCGTGAAACTGTAACCGACGGCTCAACAAGATTGCGAAATAGCTATCGCAAGCGCAGGTGAAGATGGGGCAGTATCACCGCCGACTCACCCGCGTCGTTCTCGCCTTTCCATGCCACAACAAACGCCACCTCCGCACGCTCCAACTCATACCTTTTTTCCTTCAACTCTTCCAATTTCTGTCTGCATCTTGAAGAAAAACGCACCATCGGAAGCACCCTGCCTTCCACTTTCGCGTTCAAACCGCCATCAACCACATACAACGGACTGCCGCTATGCAGTTTCAAAATGTCACTCTTTTTTCCTTTGAAAAAATCCAAATAGACATCCTTGTGGGTTAACTGCACCGCAATCTCCTCCAACTCCGGATAAACTCTCGTATCATGGAAATGAAGGGCTGCCGACAACCGCATATCTGAAAACAAATGGTTATCTGTATAAATAAACAAGGCACGTTTGGCACGTGTCATACCGACATAAAGTTTACGGCATTCCTCGTCCGTCATCGTATTTGCCTGATTGATCATCATATACACCGTATCAAACTCCCGTCCCTTTGCCTTATGGATGGTTGAGATATAGACCATGTCATCCTCATCGTCATAAAAATCCTCATAGTTGGACTCCTTAATGAACTCAAATAGGTCTGATACGTACTTTTTCTTGTTAACTCCTTCAAAATCAGCAATAAAATTCAAAATATTATCCAAACACAAACTGTCTTTGTATTTGCGCTCGGTTTTTTCTTTTGCCTGTTGCCATAGTTCATCGCTGATAACAGGCGAAGTGACCCTATCCACAATTTGTTTCACGAAATAGCGGAGTTCAACCAGATTATGGAAGGCAAAACCCTCAACTGACTGAATGAGTTTGGAACGGATACCCATCTTCAGCAGCAAGCCATGCATTCTGAAGGCCTCTTCATTCTTGAGCGTCAAGACACAGCATTTGCCTCTTTGTCGATTGGCTTTCAAATGGTCCGCCACCGGAGTTTCCAGATTGGGACTGTCACAATCCATCCACAACACTTCCCCACCCTCTTGGATTGCATGTATCTCATTGGTTTTCATCCTATTTTTTATTTTGCGAACAAAAGTATTCGCAAAATCCACAATCCGTCGTTCACTGCGGTAGTTATCGACCATTTCATATAATGTGGCTTGATACTGTGTGACCAATGAGTGAAAATAGGATGAGTTGGAGCCGCGCCATTCGTAGATGTTCTGGTCGTCGTCGCCCACGGCGATGAGGCGCATCTCCTCATTCTGCTCCATTAGCGATTTCACCAACTCGAACTCGTCGCCGCTCATATCCTGGGCCTCGTCAATCACCAAAACCGTCTTGGCTATTTTTTCGGGTTCCACCGCACCCGAACGGATCATATCAGTGGCATGTTTCACCACATCCTTGGAATCATCCAGATTCCCGATTTTACCCATCAGGTCGAAACTGAAAGAGTGGAATGTCTTGATTTCCACAAAGTACGCCGCACCTCCAACGAGATCCACCAAACGTTTCTTAAACTCCGTTGCCGCAGCGCGCGAAAAAGTCAACATGAGCAACTGTTCATGCTTCACATCCTCCATCAGCAGCAAAGAAGCCAACTTGTGCACCAACAGTCTCGTCTTTCCGCTCCCGGGACCAGCCGCCACCACAATGTATTTTGACGTCTTGTCGTTGATTACTTGAAGTTGCACCTGCGACAACGCTCCAAAAACCTGCTGATATTTCGTTGGCGAGATGTTATGTTCTATCTCATTGCGTCTTTCCCCTTTGAAATACTTGGAAATAAACTTCTTGAAGTCAATAGAGAAATAGTCATGAACGAACTGCAGTGCGGCAGAATAGTCGCTTACCATCAGTTTGGCATACTCTCCAACGATATGAATCTGCTGCATCTTCTGTTTATAGAACTCATTCAACAACCGGTAGTCATCAACCTTGTATTGCCTGCTGTCTGAGATCCGTTTGATCTGCATGGCATTATACAACACCATGAAACCTCCCTCCAAATTCAAAGTACCGATTTTGGATAAATACAGCAGGGCCTCCTCAACATCTTGTTGGGTAACTTGTTGGGTGACTTGATCCGTATATAGTTGTGTTTGAATGTGTTTTTGGTATGCCTGCATCAATCCCAACAGAGAAAACGTAATCGGCCTGTCTTTTTCTGTCGAAAAATGTTCCAAGTAGGTTTGGTATAGTTGATCTATAATAAAACGGCAGAGTTCTATCCTTTTGACAGATCTATCGCGGAGCTTGGACATCTCATAACAGGGCGAGAGTCGCATGGTATCCGACGCAATTCCACCCTCTTTGCGAAAATAGCCCTTGAGTTTGAGAAAATAGATGATCGTTCTGAAATTTTTGACAGAAGAATTGCGAAGTTCGGCGGTTTGAGCTTTTTCATTCAACTCCTTCAATTGGACCTCAGCGCCACTCTCCGGTATTTGCGACAGCAAAAAGCGTTCAAGACGAGAGAATGTATCCAGTGATGACCGTAATTTTTCGCGGGTGTCTTTCGGCATAATGTAAGCTGAGATATCCTGCTCATCGCTAAGGATTCCCTCCAGTCGCATGGTGTTGACGGCACGAATCACATCCTCCTTTTCCAAACCCAGCATGTCAGCCAGATAATCCACGCGCGATTCCGCATCTTCACCTTGAGCCTGGGCGACACTCCGCGACGAGATGAGCGATTTGATGATGCGGACCGCATTCTGTCGCCCACGTTCATCAAGCAGATGCGAGTTCATCAGTCTCTTGTGGGCCTCGTCCATATTTTTCACTTGGATGCTGGTGGCATACACATGAGGCACATTGGTGCCGCGTTTCAGATAGCCGGCTGTCTCCAAAGCGGAGATGGCCGTTTTGACTCGCGTCTCAACATCGCCGACATTGCTGTCCCAGCCTGCCTGTCGCGCGATCTCCAATGCGGAGCAGGTGACTTCAGGACGGCGACGAGTAAGACTTTTGACCGCCTTCCACACCTGCTGTATCTCCGCCATGCTCAACTTGGTCTGGTTAAGCAAGATGAAATGCTTGTCCAGATCGCTTTCATTATAGAGAATATAACATTGCGCACTCGTATTGGGATCGCGGCCAGCACGTCCCGCCTCCTGCACGTAATTCTCCAACGAATCCGAAATGTCGTAGTGAATCACCAATCCCACATTAGACTTGTCAACTCCCATTCCGAAGGCATTCGTGGCCACGATGACCTGAATCTCATCTTGGATGAAACGGTTTTGGTTGTCAACCTTCTCTTTTGTGTCCATCTTGCCATGGAACGGCAGTGCCGAAATGCCGTCTCTTTGCAAATGTTCGGCTATTTCCACCGCCTTGCGAGTACGAGACACATATACGATGATCGGACAATCACGGCCAGAGATGAGATTGCGCAGCACATTGTACTTTTCCTCTTCTGTCTCAACATATTGTACCACATAACGCAAGTTCTTGCGGGTGGATGTGGTGGCGTATAATTGCAGCTCAAGATTGAGTTTTGACTTAAAATAGTCGCAAATGTCTGCGATCACCTTGGGCTTGGCTGTGGCCGTGAAACAAGAGACGGGAATGGGTGTCTTCAACTGTTTCTGTTCCTGCAATTTGCGGATAAAATCAGCAATGTATAGATAATCGACACGGAAATCCTGTCCCCAAGCAGAGAAACAGTGCGCCTCGTCAATGACGAAACGGGTGATGTGACGCGAGAGCAAAAGCCGTTCCAGCGTCTTCGAGCGCAACATCTCGGGCGCGATATAAAGCAACGACGCCGAGCCGTCGCGGACCCGGTTGAATCCATCGGCTCGAGTCACAGGATCCAACATTCCATTGATCGTGACAACATCCAAAATGCCCCGCTGATAAAGGCCATCCACCTGATCCTTCATCAACGACTGCAATGGAGAGATCACCACCGTCAGTCCGTGCTCGCTCTCTCCGGCCATCAGCGCCGGCAACTGAAATGTAAGCGACTTGCCCCCGCCCGTGGGAAAAACCGTCAACAACGACTGTCCATCCACCGCCGCCTGAACCGCACGTTCCTGTAAATTCTCTCCATCAAAAAGACGGAATCCATCATACCCAAAAAACCGCTTCAATCCAGCATGGATGTTGAAATGCCTTGAACAGTAGTCACACCCGTCAACACAAGGAGTTCCCACCAGCACTTTCATCACATACTCGATTTGAGGATAATTTCTTACCAACCAATAGGGTGTGATTGAGTGTGTGTCATCAGCAAAAACAAGAGCCAAAGTATATGCCAACTCAACCGCCGCGTTTCTAATCAACAACGACAAATCAGCATGTGCGCATATTTTCCCCGTAAAAAAAGAACCGATGAAACCCGTCAACTGACTCTCTCCCCTGATGACAGGCATCCAGTTGTGGGCATTCTTCATATAATGAAAGAAGCCCGAAAACTCTGCTTCTTTATTCAAAAGACCATAAAAAATGGACTGCAATTCAGCCGGAAGAGACAAAAATGCATTGACTTCATCGTAGAAAAGGTTGCGTGCCTTCTCGCTGTCGTTTACTGGATTGTTCAGTTCATCCACTTGCAACTTATCCTCCTTTAACAAGGAGTGATAGGGCCTTTTCGGAAACAGTAGCGGAGAAAGATAAAGTGTATCAATCACCTGAGGAAGATTGTCCAAATGGAGGAACCTCAGGTCATGGTGTACGACATTATGTCCACATAAATATTGGGCATTTGCAATGTATGATATAAATGCGATCTTGGATGACGAGTGGAAAGCAACATTTTCGGAACTGACTGCCCCAATATCCTTGACTTTTTTGTCCTTTAGCGTCACTTCCGTGTCAAAAAAAATGATTTTTGGACCGTATTGTTCCATTTTTTAACCACTTGTGCATGCAAAAAGCGCGACAAAATTACAAAAAAAATGCTTATCCCCAAAATAAAGTCCTTTTTCAAATTTTACGCAACTTTCCAACATCATCGTAAATACTCATCAACGACATCCTCGCTGAAAGCGCCACGATGACGGTTTGTAGGAGTGCGCAACAAGGTCTCCCACCACTCCCCGTATTTCAAAATAATCGTATCTTTGCACGCTCAAAATCATAAAAGTCAAGGGAGCGAACAAAGCGGTAATGGGACAACCCTCCCATGGGGACCGACGCGAACGGCATCGCCTTGATACCATTACGATTCGAGCATCGGAAAACTGAAATCCATCCACAAGCACCCTTGCACATCCTGCGAACCCTCCCAATATGAACCTCTTTGTCTCTGGCACTAATAACCGCATCTTCGGATTAGACCTGCTCCGGGCATTCGCCATCATCTGCGTGGTGCACGGACATGGCAAGCACTTCATTTACGGCACGTCGCTCGACTGGCTGGGCAACCTCCACCTGCCTCACGGCGTGGACCTTTTTTTCGTACTCAGCGGCTACCTTATCGGACGCTCCATCATGAAATACGCGGACCAAGGCACAGACACGCTGCTCAAAGCCACACCCCGCTTCTATCTCCGGACAGCCCTGCGCATCCTTCCCGACTACCTCCTCATGCTGGCCGTCTATATCCTGGTGGTCAGCACGGGCGTCATCCCCGGCAATATGGAATCAACACCGCTATGGCGTTTCGCCACCCTTACGCAAAACATCTCCACCCCCTTCATGGGCTTTTACTGGGAGTCGTGGTCCACTCCGGTGCAATGGTGGTTCTACCTCTGCTTTCCCCTGCTGATGCTCCTCCTGCATCGCACATTCGGTCCCAAAGCCGTCCCCGGACTGGTCGCCGCCGTCATCATCGGCTCTACACTATTCCGCATCTCGGTGTCCGAACACGTGAACAGCACATTCGACTGGGACATCTGGATCCGCAAGACGGTGTTCAGCCGCACGGACACGATCTACGTCGGAGTACTGGCCGCCTGGTTCGCCCGTTACCATTCCGACGGCTGGAAGCGACACCGGTGGGTGTCCCTCGCGGCCGGAGCCGCGGTGATGGCCGCCGTGCTCTTCATCCCCCACGAGGTGAGCGCCACCTACATCAACATCATATACCCCATCCTCACCGCGATCGCCATCGGACTGATGCTGCCCGCACTCACCTCGTGGGAGAGTGCACCGACCGCCATCAGTCGCCCCATCACCGCCTTGAGTCTGCTCTCCTACGCCATGTTTCTCACCAACCTGCTGGCCTGCCAGATCATCGACACCCACTTCGCCGACTTCTCCCATGCCCACGGAGTCACGACTTACCTCTGTTTCTGGCTCGCCACGATTCTTCTCACCTTGGTCCTGTACCTTGCCGTAGAACGATGGTTCATGCTGCTTCGGAACAAAGTGGCACGAAAATGACAAAAGGCGTGCGTTCTCAGCGCCAACCTATAACTTCTTGTAAAATCCCATCTCGTCGATGCACTCCGCCACCTTCGGATGCAGGAAGTACCGCACCGACCGCCCCGCGGCAATCGCCTCGCGGATCATCGTGGCCGAGATGCCGATCTGCGGCGCCGGCACCATCCTCACCTTCGGTGCATCCTTCCACTTCCCGCCGTCACTGCCCGGACGCGGATAGACATATATATTGTAATTGTCTAGGATATACTGGTAGTTCTTCCACTTCTCGATACTCTCCAGGTTGTCCTCCCCCATGATCAGCACGAACTCCTTCTGCGGGTACTTCTCCTGCAAGTGCACCAGCGTGTGGCAGGTGTAGGAGGGCAGCGGCAAGTGGAACTCGATGTCGGAAGAGCGGAAACGGGCGTCGTCCTCCACAGCTAAGTTCACCATGTAGAGCCGCTGCGCCGCACTCAACAGCGAACTCTTCTGCTTCAGCGGGTTGTTGGGGGAAACCACGAACCACACCTCCGCCAGGTCGGTGTTCTCCACGAAATATTCGGCCATGATGAGATGCCCGATATGGATGGGGTTGAAAGATCCGAAGAAAAGGCCTACTTTTGGCATAGGAACTGATGGATATGGTTCTCGGCCTCACGCTGCGCGGTCGGCAGGTCGTCGTTCACCACCACCACGTCGAACTGCGGTGCGAAGGAGAGTTCGTAGGCCGCCTTGTCGAGGCGCTTCTTGAGCGACTCGGGCGTCTCGGTGCCGCGGCCCCTCAGCCGCTCTCCCAGACTCTCCAGCGTCGGCGGCTGGATGAAGACCGACAGAGCGCGGTCGCCGTAGTACTTCTTGATGTTGAGCCCGCCCAGCACGTCCACATCAAAGATCACCACCTTGCCCTCGGCGCCCAAGCGGTCCACCTCCGACTTCAACGAGCCATAGTACTGGCCTGCATACACCTCCTGCCACTCTAAGAAAGCGCCGTTCTCAATGCGGCTCTGAAACTCCGGCACGCTGATGAAATAGTAGTCGTGGCCATCAACCTCCATGCCGCGTTTGGCACGGGTGGTGGCGGAAACGGAGAAAGAGAGTTCCGGAAACTTCTCAAGCAAGTGGCGGACAATGGACGTCTTGCCGGCGCCCGACGGGGCGGATACAACGATTAACTTGGTCTGCATAAGGCGGTTGCAATTTTCAATCTTACGACTGCAAAAATACGTATTTTTTTCTTTCATCAAAACAGCTGGCTTTTATGGAATTAAGTGATCATTTTTATGCTTGAAAAAATGGAATTAGTCATTTTGGGTATTAAAATCGCGGACTTTTATTGTTTTTTTCCATTCTCCGACCTCATTTTTTCTACTTGAAAAAAATTTTTTAGAAAAGGGTTGCGCGTATTGAAAATTTTCCTACTTTTGCACTCGCAAATTTGAACGGGGTGTGGCGCAGTTGGCTAGCGTACTTGCATGGGGTGCAAGGGGTCGGAAGTTCGAGTCTTCTCACCCCGACGTTCAAAAAAAAGGCGACCTTTCGGTCGCCTTTTTTATTATCACCCAATGGGTTACAAGGTGTGATAGGGTTTCAGCAAGCCCTTGCCGATCTCCACGGCCTCCTCGTTCTTGGGAATGAGGTGGTGGTGACGTTCGGGAAGCGACTTCTCCAGTCCCTTGTGCAACATTTCGGGGGTGACGAGCGGTTTCACTGCCAAAAATCCACCGAGAACGATCATGTTGAACAGTTTGGAGATGCCGAGTTCGTTGGCCTTGTCGGCGGCAGCCACCTGGTAGATGTTGATGTCCTTGCGGGTTGGGTGGTTGGTGATGCCGTTGGGGTCATAGATCAGCAAACCGCCAGGTTTCACCGACGATTCGAACTTGTCCATGGACTGCTGGTTGAGGATGATGGCGGTGTCGAACTGGTTCAGGTAGGGGGAGCAGATGCGCTCATCGCTGAGGATGACCGTGACATTGGAGGTGCCACCACGCATTTCCGGACCGTACGAGGGGAGCCAGCTCACCTCTTTGTCTTGCATGATGCCGGCGTAGGCCAAGATCGTAGCCATGGAGAGGACGCCTTGCCCGCCGAAGCCTGCGATAATTATTTCTTCTGTCATTGTTCTTGATTTTTTAATTAATTACTTGCTTCTCAAGGAGAAACGGGTTTCGTTGGGCTGGTCGAACGTGGCAACGCGCTCGATGAACTTGGGATCGAACTTGCCGTCAACTTTCATGTCGCCGAGCGGGAAGTACTTGAGCGTGTTCTCTTCCATCCACTTGTTGGCCTGCACGGGGGTCATCTTCCAGCCGGAGTTGCAGTTGGAGGTGACTTCCACGAAGGAGACGCCCTTGTTGAGCTTCTGGTTTTCGAAGGCCTGGCGGATGGCGCGTTTGCACTTGCGGGCCAAAGCCGGGGTATAGACCGCCTGACGGGTCACGTAGTAAGTGCCGGGCAGTTGAGCCAGGACCTCGGTGAGACGCATCGTATGACCCATGATCTCGGGATCACGGCCGTAGGGACTGGTCACGGTCTCCATACCCTCAAGGGTGGTGGGAGCCATCTGACCGCCGGTCATGCCGTAGATGCCGTTGTTGATGAAGATCATCGTGATGTTCTCGCCGCGGTTGCAAGCGTGCATCACCTCGGCGCAGCCGATGGAGGCCAGGTCGCCGTCGCCCTGGTACGAGAACACGAAGGTCTCGGGGCGCAGGCGCTTGATGGCGCTGGCGCACGCCGGAGCACGACCGTGGGCCGCCTCCACAAAGTCAACGTCGAAGTAGTTGTACGCCAACACGGAGCAACCTACCGGGGAGATGCCCACCACGTTGTCTTGGATGCCCATCTCTTCAATGACCTCGGCGATGATTCTGTGAACCACACCATGGCCGCAGCCAGGGCAGTAGTGCATGACGTTGTCGGTGAGGACCGGCGTGCGTCTGTACACTAAGTTTTCAGGTTTGATTATCTCTTCTCTTGTCATAATTTCAAAGCATTAAATTATTTAACCATTTTTTTCAAAGCATCCAGAATCTCGATCGGGGTCGGGATGACGCCGCCGTAACGGCCGTAATGCTCGACGGGCACCTTGCAGTTGACGGCGAGTTTGACGTCCTCCATCATCTGGCCGGCGTTCATCTCCACGCTCAGGATCTTCTTCACGCGGCCGCCGATTTCTGCCACGGCTTTCGTCGGGAAGGGCCACAGGGTAATCGGGCGGACCAGGCCGACCTTGATGCCTTCTGCGCGAGCCAACTCAATGGATTTCATACAGATACGGGCAGCGGAGCCGTAAGCCACGAACAGGTATTCGGCGTCGTCACACTGGATGGCCTCATAGCGGGCATCCTCCTCCTCGCACTTGCGGTACTTGGCCTGGATGCGCTCGTTGATGGCTTCCTGCTTGAGGGCTTCGAGTTCGAGGGAAGTGACAATTCTGTGCTTGCCGGTGGAACGATGGCCGGTGGCCGCCCACGGGCAGTTCTTCTCAATGTACTCGTTGGTCCAACGCGGCTTGTAGTCGTCCACCATCACCTTCTCCATCACCTGGCCGATGACACCGTCGGAGAGGATGGCGACCGGGTTGCGATACTTGAAGGCGAGGTCGAAGCCGAGTTCCACGAAGTCGTACATCTCCTGCACGGACGCAGGGGCGAGGGTGATCAGACGATAGTCGCCGTGACCGCCGCCCTTGGTGGTCTGGAAATAGTCGGACTGGGAGGGCTGGATGGTGCCGAGGCCTGGGCCGCCGCGGACGACGTTGACACACAATGCGGGCAGTTCAGCGCCGGCGATATAGGAAAGACCTTCCTGCATCAAAGAAAAGCCAGGGGAAGACGAAGACGTCATGACGCGCTTGCCGCAAGAAGCACCGGCATACACCATGTTGATGGAAGCCAGCTCACTCTCGGCCTGAAGAACGACCATGCCGGTGGTCAGATACGGCCGCTCGGCCATCAGGTGCTCGAGAACCTCACTCTGAGGAGTGATCGGATATCCGAAGTATCCGTCGCAGCCGCAGCGAATCGCCGCCTCCGCGATGGCCTGATTACCCTTCATTAATTTTAATTCTTTTGCCATTTCTAAATTGTTTAGTTGTTAATTGTTGTTTTTGTTTCTCACGGGAATAGGATTACTCCTTCGCACGATAGACCTCAATCACGCCGTCGGGACAGATCACCGCGCAACTGGCACAGCCAATGCACTTGTCCTCCTGGACCATCTCAAGGTAGTTGTAACCCTTCGCATTTACATGTTTGGAAAGCGCGATGCACTGGTTCGGGCACCCGGTGATGCAGACGCCACAACCCTTGCACTTTTCCGTGTCAATGACTAAAGCTCCTTTAAATGCCATAATGTTTAGAATTTAAGTTTTTTAATAGGTTGATTATCAATATTTTGATTTTTTACATATCACGGCCGCTAAAGTACGAATTTTTTTTGGAATAATATCACGAATTCGCAAAGATTTTGGGATTCTGCTCGCTGCGCTCGGATTTGGGATTCTGCTCACTTCGTTCGTATTCGAGCTCGCTGCGCGTGCATTTGCAGATTTGATTCTCTCTTCGTTCGCATTAATAATCTTTCAAATCTTCAAATCTCTCAAATCTCTCAATTATTTGATACTCACTTCGTTCGTATTTGAGCTCGCTGCACTCGCATTTGCAGATTTGATACTCTCTTCGTTCGCATTAATAATCTCTCAAATCTCTCAAATCTTTCAAATCTCTCAATTATTTGATACTCACTTCGTTCGCATTTGAGCTCGCTACGCTCGCATTTGCAGATTTGATTCTCTCTTCGTTCGCATTAATAATCTCTCAAATCTTCAAATCTTTCAATTATTTGATACTCACTTCGTTCGTATTCGAGCTCGCTGCGTTCGCATTTGCAGATTTGATACTCACTTCGTTCGCATTAATAATCTTTCAAATCTTCAAATCTTTCAAATCTCTCAAATCCCTCAATTATTTGATACTCTCTTCGTTCGCATTCGAGCTCGCTGCGCTCGCATTTGCAGATTTGATACTCACTTCGTTCGCATTAATAATCTTTCAAATCTTCAATCTTTCAAATCTCTCAAATCTCTCAAATCTCTCAAATCTTTCAAATCTCTCAAATCTCTCAAATCTTCAAATCTCTCAAACCTCTCAAATCTTTCAAATCTTCAAATCTCTCAAATCTTCCCAATCTCCCCAATCTCCAACCGTCCTCTATCGTGTACCCAAATTCTCGCGCAGCGAGCCCCCAGCAAATGTCAATATCTTCTCTTTTTTCCCTCTCAGGCAACATTTTTGTGGTTTTTCAGTTGTATAATATAGTGATGCGTAAAAAATTTTCAAAATTTTGTAACATTGGTCTATAACATGCGTAAGAGACAAGTGAACAACAAAAGGAGAGATCCTTTACGTATCATTAAAGGTTAATGGTTATCAACGGCGATGTGAATCGCCGTTGTTTTTTTATGTATTTTTGCAGGCATAAAAAATCAATAGAAAAATGGCAGAAGAAGACATCCGAAGCGAGATCTCGCAACTCGGTAAATATCGGCTCATCAGCCACTTGATGGGCCATGATGAGAAAAACAACCCACCCGCGCACGTCATCGACGACGCCATGGTGACCGACACCGGCGGCCAACTGACGGTGACCGCCCAGAAGTTGTTCGTCGAAAACGTCCACTTCGACCTCACCTATTTCCCGTTGAAGCACCTGGGCTTCAAGTGCGCCACCATCGTCTTCACCGACGTGCTGGCGATGAACGCCCTGCCGCGGGAGCTCTCGCTCTGTTTGGCCGTCTCCAACCGCTTCTCCATCGAAGCGCTCGACGAGTTCATGGCGGGCGTGCGCGCCTGCTGCCACTACAACGAAGTGGAACTCACCGGGCTGGACGTCACCAGTTCCGTCGCCGGGCTCACCGTCGGCATGACCGCCACCGGCGCCGTCGAACCCGACCGCCTCGTCCGCCGCAACGGCGCCCGCGAGAACGAACTCATCTGCGCCACCGGCGACTTCGGCGCCGCCTACGCCGGCCTGCTTCTCCTGCAACGCGAGAAACAGATCTTCGAGGCCACCCACAACAGCCATCCCGACTTCGACGGCTACGAGTACCTCCTCGAACGGCAACTCAAACCCGAACCCCGCCTCGACATCATCCGCAAACTGCGCGAACTCGACGTCGTGCCCACCGCCATGACCGCCGTCTCCGAAGGCCTCGCCACCTCCCTATTCCACCTCTGCGAACCCGACACCCTCGGCTGCACCATCTATGAAGGCAAGATCCCGCTCGCGCAACTCACCTTCGACACCCTCCGCCAACTCAAGATCGTCGCCACCACCGTCGCCCTCAACGGCGGCGAAGACTACGAACTACTCTTCACCATCCGCCAAGACGACTACGAAAAGGTGAAGACAGAGCACGAGATCGCCGTCATCGGCTACATCGGAGAGAAGAACGGCGGCCGCAACCTCATCTCCAACGACAACAAGCAGATCGAACTGAAGGCGCAAGGATTCATTGAACAAGAGAAATAGCCCATGGAAAAAATCATCGAAATCGACCCGCACGCAGCCGTCGGCCTCTACGGCAAAAACAACCGCAACATCGACCTGCTGCGCAATCTCTTCCCCACCCTCAAGCTCACCGCCCGCGGCAACGAGCTCAAGGTCGCCGGCACCGACGAGGAGGTCGCCACATTCGAGAGCCGCTTTGAACTCCTCGTCGCCTACTACGAACACTTCGAGAAACTCACCGAAACCGACATTCTCAACATCACCGCCAACGAAGACGAGCACTTCTTCCTCCTCGACAAGGAGCGCATGGGCGGCAGCGACGTCATCCTCCACGGCCGCGAGGGCAAGGTCATCAAAGCCCTCACCCCCAACCAGAAACGGCTCGTCGAAAGTCTCGAGCACAACGACATGGTCTTCGCCATCGGACCCGCCGGCACCGGCAAGACCTACACCTCCGTCGCCCTCGCCGTCCGCGCCCTCAAGAACAAGCAGATCAAACGCATCATCCTCACCCGCCCCGCCGTCGAAGCCGGCGAGAACCTCGGCTTCCTCCCCGGAGACCTGCGCGACAAACTCGATCCCTACCTCCAACCCCTCTACGACGCCCTCCGCGACATGATGCCCATGTCGAAACTCCTCGCCTACCTCGAAGACAAGACCATCGAGATCGCCCCCCTCGCCTTCATGCGCGGCCGTACCCTCGACAACGCCTACGTCATCCTCGACGAAGCCCAGAACGCCACCGAAAGCCAACTCAAGATGTTCCTCACCCGCATGGGCAAGAACGCCAAGTTCTTCATCACCGGCGACATCACCCAAGTCGATCTGCCTAGAAACCAACACTCCGGACTGCTTCAAGCCGGTCGCATCTTACAGGGAATCAAAGGAATAGAATTCATCTACCTCGACAACTCCGACGTCGTCCGACACCACCTCGTCACCAAAATCATCCAACGCTACGAGAACTGGGACAAGGAACGCCAGACGCCACCCGCCACCCCGTCCACCACAACCCCATAAAAAGTTATCAACAATAAAATATTATTAAATAAAAAACGTTATTTTTGCGCCTTTATAAGATAAAAGTAATTATACATTGAAAATTAGGAACTTACATCATATTCTCCCCCGCCTCGTGGTGCTCGCACTGCTTGCTTTTATCTGTGTATCCTGCTCCACGCGGAAAAACACGCCGATCAACCGGGGCTATCACAACATGACCTCGCGCTTCAACGTGAACTTCAATGGCAAGGAAGCCCTGAAAACCGGAGAAGAAGAACATGCCAAGATCTGCCAGGACAACTACATCACCACCCTGCCAATCTACTGCTATCCTCCGAAAGAGAATCTTTCCAGCATCTATCCCTCCATGGACCGCGTCATTGAGAAGTCCTCGAAGTGCATCTACAAGCACTCCATGTTCTTTAAAGGAAAAGAGTATGTGAAGAACATCGACGAGGCCTACCTGATGATGGGCAAGGCCTATTTTTACAAACAGGATTACAACCAGGCGAAGCGCATCTTCAACTACATCATGACCACCCACAAGAACAGCAACAGCGTGGAGGAGGCCATGATTTGGAACGTGCGTTGCGCCATCCGCCAAGGATACTACGGGCAGGCGGAAGACCTCATCAACGAAACCAAATACTACGTCCAGCCGAAGAAGTCGAAGAAACTCAACCTGCAGTATGCCGCCGCCGGCGCCGAATTGGAACTCACCTCCCCCACCGGCGATCCTGAAGTGGCCATCGACTACATCACCGACGCCCTCAAGAACAAGCCATCCAAGACTTTCAAAACCCGCATGTACTTCATCCTCGGACAGTTGTACGAGAAACTCGAGCAACCCGCCGCCGCCCACGACTACTTCCTCTGGGTCGCCCAGCACAGTCCCGACTACAACATGGAGTTCAACGCGCGCATGCACTTGGCCTCCAACTACGACGGCAGTCCCGCCAAGCGCGGACAGATCATCAAGGAACTCAACAAGATGCTTGAGGAGGAGAAGAACCACGACTACCGCGACCAGATCTATTATGCGCTGTCGGAAATCGACCGCATCGACGAGGACACCACCGGCTGGATGAAGAACCTCGCGCTCTCCGTCGCCTCTTACGAAAACAACGACTTCCAACGCACCCACTCCTCCCTGCGTCTCGCCGACCTCTACTTCGACGCCGAACAGTACCCGCAGGCCAAGGCCTACTACGACACCGCCACCGTCTCCATGCCGAAGAATTACCCCAATTACGCCGAAATCCAGCGCAAGTCACAGGTGCTCACCGAACTGGTAGATAATCTGCAACTCGTTGTAGTACAGGATAGTCTGCAACGCATCGCCAAGATGAGCGAGAGCGAACGCGACCGCTGGGTGAAGGGCAAGATCGCTGCCTACAAGCAGGAGAAGGCCCGCAAAGAGAAGGAGGAACGCGACAAGGAACTCGCCTTGCAGAGCGCCCTCGGCTACGCCAACTACAACAACCAACTCAACAACAGCGGAAGTTCCGGCAAGTGGTACTTCTACAACTCCACCTTGATGGCCGCCGGCAAGACCGAATTCCTGCGCAAATGGGGCAACCGCAAACTGGAGGACAACTGGCGCATCAGCAACAAGCAGCAGCTCTCGTTCGATGACCTCGCCAACATGAACAACCCCAACGCCCAATCCGACACCACCGAGTACGACGAAGACGGCAACCCCATTATCAAACGCGAGACCGACCCCGAAAAGGAGCGCTACTACACCCAGGACCTTCCGCTCACCCCAGGTGCCATCGACACATCCAATGCGATGATAGCCAATGCGTTGTACCAAGCATCCATCATCTACCTTGACCTGTTGAACGATCAGAAACGCGGTTGCGAAACCCTTGAGAAACTCTATTCCAGATTCCCGGACCACACCCTCGCTCCCGGCGTGCTCTACCTCCTCTACCTCAACTACACCAAGATGAACGACGCCCGCGCCAACCGACCGAAAGAGATCATACTCACCAAATACGCCGACACCGACATCGCCCGCCTCATCCGCGAGCCCGACTATTACAAGCAGGTGGCCGCCAAACTGAAAGAGATAGAAGCCACCTACGAGACCACCTACCAGGATTACAATGCCAAGCAGTGGCAGAAGGTCATCGCCTCGGCTGACGCCTCCATCCCCAACTGCTCCGACAGGACCCTCCGCAGCCAGTTCGCCTATCTGCGTGCCGTCGCCGTGGGGCAGACGCAGAGCGAAGCCAACTACCGTACCGCCCTCGAAGGTGTCCTCGCCGACTACGGCGACCTACCCGTGGCCGAGCTCGCCCGCATCCTCCTCGAAGGGCTCAGTCCCGCTCCCGTCGCCGTCACCACCCCCACGGCCAGCGAAACACCCGCCCCCACCAACGAGGCAGACGGCCCCTTCACCTTCGACCCCAACGAGTGGCACTACGTCACCTTGATTGTCAACGTACACAAAATCAAGGTGATGGACTTCAAAGTCACCGTCTCCGACTTCAACCGCGAATTTTACAGTCTGCAAAAACTCAGCATCAACAGTTTCTATATCAACCAGGACGAACAGATGGTCACCATCGCCCGTTTCCGCAATGCCGAGGCCGCCATCGACTACTACAACGCCATCTGCCAGAACGACAAGTTCCGCGCCGACATCCTGGCCAAGAACATCACCCCCTACGCCATGGGGGCATCCAACTACAGCACCTTCTACAAACAGAAGGATGACAGACCTTTATACGACAACTTTTTCAAAAAGAATTATTTCAATCAATAAAACCAACCAACATGAATAGACCTGAAGAAATGACAGGTGCCATCTCCGGCGCAAGCGTGAACACCATCGCCAATGGGACCAACCTCGTGGGCAACATCGATGCCACCACCGACTGCCGCATCGACGGTAGAATCAAAGGCAACATCAACTGCAAGTCCAAAATCATCATCGGCAAGACCGGCGTCGTCGAAGGTGACATCAACTGCAACAGCATCGACATCGAAGGTCAGGTGAAGGCCAACATCAACGCTGCCGACATCATCTCGCTGCGTTCCACCGCCGTCCTCGCCGGCGACATCGCCTCCTGCAAACTGGCCATCGAGCCCGGCGCCACCTTCGTCGGCAACTGCAAGATCCAGAACAACCGCGGCGGCATGCCCCAGCCCAGCCCCGCTCCCCAGCAGCAGCCCGCGAAGAACAACTAATGCGCAACCGCAAACGATGGGACGCCGGAGCCGCCTATTCCGGCATGGCCTTCCAAATGGGAGCCATCATCGCATTAGGTACATACGGCGGCGTGAAGTTGGACCAATGGCTCAACCTCTCGCCCCTTTTTACCATTGTGTGCGCCCTGCTTTCCATCGCCCTCGCCATGTACGTCATGGTGCATAAGCTTTCACAGAAAAAAAAGGACGAATAACGATGAAAAGAGTCAACTACAAAGTCCCCAAGTACGTCATCCAACTTCTGGCGTTTTCCATCATCGTCGCCATCCTGTCGGTGGTGCTCCAGGCCGTATGGCCCGCCTACACCACCCCGGCCATGCCCTTCATCATCCTCTTTTTCTTCTTCATTACCCTTTTCACCCTCTACATCGTCCTCCGCGACCAAGCCCAACGCGACTCCCGCAAGTTCGTCTCCGGCTACATGCTCTCCCGCGGCATCAAGTTCATGTCATGCCTGCTCTTTCTGCTCATATACTTCTTCGTCAACAAACCCGACCGCTGGCGCTTCGCCATCGCCTTCATCGTCATTTACTTCCTATTCGCTGTCTGCGAAGTGTTCATTATGAAGCGGGAGAACGCCCGCGTGCAGGCCGCCAAGGATGCCGCCGAAAAGCAAAACACCGACAATGGAAGCGGAACTACAGCGTAAGATCAAACTCATCCTCTCCGCCCTTTCCACCAAACCCGGAGTCTATCGATACCTCGACGAAAACGGGAAGGTCATCTACGTCGGCAAGGCCAAGAACCTCAAACGCCGCGTCTCCTCCTACTTCAACAAAAAACATGATTCCCCCAAAGTCCGGATGCTCGTCACCAAAATTCGCGACATCCAGACCACCATCGTCGATACCGAGTGGGAAGCCCTCCTGCTTGAGAATACGCTCATCAAGGAGTACAAACCCAAATACAATATATTATTAAAAGACGACAAAACCTACCCCTGGATTGCCGTCACCAAGGAGGATTTTCCCCGTGTCTTTGCCACCCGCACCCCCGACCGCAAACGTCAGGAGGTCTTCGGCCCCTACGCCTCGGTCAAGTACATGAACACTTTGCTCCAGACCGTCCGCGAGATCTTCCCCGTACGCACCTGCAAAATCCTTCACAAAAACAGCCGCCCCTGCCTTCAATACCAACTCGGAAAATGCCCCGGACCGTGCAGCGGATTAATCTCCAAAGAAGAATATCTATCTGATATCCACAAGATTATAGAAATTTTCAAAGGAAACAGCAACACGATTATCCGACAGATGCGCGACGAGATGAACGCCTGCGCCGAACGCTGGGAGTTTGAGAAAGCCCACCAGATCAAACTCAAACTCGACATCCTCACCCAATTCCACGGCAAGTCCGTCGTCGTCAACCCCGAAATCACCCAACTCGACGTCTTCTCCATCGTGGAGGACGAACAGAGCGCCTACGTCAACTTCATGCGCGTGATGGAAGGTGCTGTCGTTCAATCCTATACACTCGAAATCGCCCACAAACTCGACAAAACCCAAGAGGACCTTCTTCTCTTGGGTATGGTGGAAATCAGAGAACGCTTCGGCGACTTCTGCCCCACCATCCTGCTCCCGTTCACTCCGGAGACCGATATCGAAGGCGTGAACGTCATCGTTCCGCAACGCGGTGACAAGAAGAAACTGCTCGACTTGTCGCTCCGCAACGCGCTCACCTTCATGGCAGAAAAGAACAAACGCCGCGACCTCATCGACCCCAACCGCCGCAGCAGCCGCGTGCTCGCCCAACTTCAAAAAGACCTGGGCATGGACCGCCTGCCCAACCACATCGAATGCTTCGACAACTCCAACACACAGGGCTGCGAACCCGTCTCGGCGATGGTCTGCTTCATCAACGGCAAGCCCGCCAAGAAGGAGTACCGCCACTACTTGGTCAAGACCGTCGTCGGCGCCGACGACTTCGCCACCATGGAAGAGGTCATCACCCGCCGCTACTCCCGACTGCTCGCCGAGGAGAAACCCCTCCCCGACCTCATCGTCGTCGATGGCGGCAAAGGACAACTCAACGCCGCCTACCGCAGTCTGCAGAAACTGGACCTTGTCGATAAAATCTACCTCATCGGCATCGCCGAGCGGTTGGAAGACATCTACCGCATCGGCGACAGTCTGCCGTTATATATCGACAAGAAGTCGGAAGCGCAGAAACTGCTCCAGCGCATCCGCGACGCCGTCCACGACTTCGGCATCGCGCACCACCGCAAACGCCGCGCCAAGAAGAGCATTGAATCGCAACTTGACCACATCCCTGGAATTGGCAAGGTATTGAAGACAAAGTTGTTGCAAAAGTTCAAAAGCGTCAAGCGCATCGGAGAGGCCTCGGAAGCCGAAATCGCCGCCGTGATCGGACCCGCCAAGGCCAAAGCTGTCAAGGAGGCCCTTGCCCCACAGCCCCAACTCGACGAAAACCGTTGATTATGAAGACGTTTACCCCATCAGAGATCACCCACGAACTTCGTCGGCTCATCGGAACACGCCGCGTTGTCGCCATCATCGACGAAAAGGTCGATCGGCTTCACGGTACGCTGTTTCCCTTTGAGAAAATCGTCATCGAGGCGACCGAAGAGCGGAAGACACTGGCCACTGCCGAAGAGATCGTCCATCAACTGCTGCACCTCCATGCCGACCGAGACACCCTCCTGCTCGGCATCGGCGGCGGTATCACCACCGACCTCTGCGGCTTCGTCGCTGCCATCTACAAGCGCGGCGTGCCATTTGGCTTCATCCCGACAACGCTGTTGGCTATGGTGGATGCTGCCATCGGTGGAAAAAACGGTGTCAACGTGCTGAATTTCAAGAATATGATTGGCACTATCCGCCAGCCAGAATTTGTGCTCACCTGTCCGAATTTGCTCCGTACCCTACCCCCGAAAGAGTTCAGAAATGGAGTTGCCGAAATGCTCAAGACCTTCATTATCAGTGGCCAGAATTTTGGGGAAAGCGGATCTTTTTTCGCTGAGAATGAATTGGATACTATTTTCTGTACAGAAGCAAAAATGGCTCAACTATGCCATTTTATTACAGAGTCAAGAGCCGTGAAAGAGCGGATTGTGAAGGAAGATGAACAGGAACAGGGGCTTCGGCGGCTGTTGAACCTCGGTCACACCTTTGCGCACGCCCTGGAGCACTGTGCCAAAATTTCGCATGGAGAAGCCGTTTCCATCGGGATCGTCTGCGCTGCAAAAAATGGGCATTGCAAAGACATTGATCTTATTGTCAATACATTAAAGCAGTGCAATCTCCCCACGGAGATTCCGGCCGACATCGACAAAAAAATGCTCTTGGAAGCCATTTCCCAAGACAAAAAAATCGCCGAAGGGCGGTGTAACTTAATCGTCATCCACGCGATCGGCGATGTGAGGATCATTCCTACGGCTCCAGGAGCAATCCTCTGCTAGCGATTGGCCGGAGTGGCCTTCGTCTTAGTTTGCGGTTCTTTGGGGAGCATCGGTTTTTCCTTTTCGCAACACCCGGGCTTGTGCTGATGTTTGGCCGCGGAACGTTTGAACTTCTGCTCTAATTGGTAATATTCATTCAACTGCTTTGCAGACAAGCATTTACTAATGGATTTGAAAAATTCGTTTTCGGCTTTCAACAACTTGCTCCGGAGTTCCAGACGGGAGGAATAGAGGGCGCGAATCTGATCGTCGGAAAGGTACTGGACGCTGTCGGCGGGAACGCGATGGTCTATACCGACCTTGGCCAAAGCTTCGCGGTGGGATTTAAAAGCGTCAAATTCAGTATTGGCGTAAGCATCAAATGCATTCCAAAAATCTTTTTCTTGTTCGGGTTGCAGAGTGAAATTCTTTTGGAAATACTCTTTTTTCAACTTCATCATGGTCTGGCAATCCTTGGTCTCGCATTTAGATGGAGAGGGGGCGGCCTGTGCTGCCTTCATATTGTCAGACTTCTGTGCCGGCTGCGTAACCACCTGTGCCTGAACATAAAACAAGAATGAGAACATCATCCCAAATGCCAAAAACTTTTTCATAATTCTAATATTTACTTTATTGATTAATTATTTTTCCGAAAAAGAATGTGGTTTTGACAAAAAAGGAGAATAGAGGTTTAATTTGCGGCAAGAATTTCGTATTTTTGCGGCCTAAATATCCATCACATGCAGAAAAACAGATACGCATTCAGCTTGTTCGTCATCGGCACGTTGTTTTTCGTGTTCGGCTATATCACTTGGATCAATGGTATTCTGATGCCTTTTCTCAAAGAGGCGTGCGAGTTGACCAAATTCCAGGCCTCCTTCGTCCCCTTTGCCTTCTACATCTCCTACTTTTTCATGTCGATTCCATCCTCTTTTCTGATCAAGAAGGTCGGGTATAGCGGTGGCATGATGATTGGCCTGCTGATCATGGCCATCGGCGCAATCACCTTCGTACCCGCCGCAATCACACGGCAGTTCGGGCTTTTCCTCACGGGGCTGTTCGTCCAGGGTGCCGGTTTGACCATTCTGCAGGCGGCTTCCAACCCCTACGCCACCATCTTGGGACCGATTGAGACGGCTGCCCGCCGCATCAGCATCATGGGAGTATGCAACAAATTTGCAGGAGTGATCGGGTTTTACACCCTCTATAAGGCCCTTTTCTCTGGCATGCAAGATGAGTTGGATATGCTAAAAAATGGCCTGATTCCCGACCACATGCGCGAGGCCACCTTGCAGCATCTCTCTAATCAAGTGATACTTCCGTACATCATCATCACCGCGGTATTCATTCTTTTAGTCATCTTCATCAAATTAGCCAAACTGCCGCACATCGAACAGAGCACCGAAGCCGGCGACAACGCCCACCGCTCCATCTTTTCCTATCCGTACCTGTGGCTCGGCGTCTTCGCCATCTTTTTCTACGTCGGTGCCGAGGTCATCGCCATCGACTACCTCATCCCTTACGGCGACTACTTGGGCTTCCCCACCGAGGCATGCAAGAACTTCCCGATGTACGCCCTCTTCGCCCTGATTGCCGGCTACTTCTTAGGGTTGGTCACCATCCCGAAGATGATCTCGCAGCGGCAAGCGCTGATCGCGCACCTCTTCATCGCCATGATCCTCGCGGCGGTCGCCATCTACTCCAAGTCGGTGGTACACATGTTCCAGCCCAATCTCGCCCCCGACGAACTCTACGCCACCTCCGCGCGGCTCTCCATCGCCTGCGTCATCATGCTCAGTTTCGCCCACGCCATCATGTGGCCCGCCATCTGGCCACTCTCCATCCACGACCTCGGCCGCCATACCGAAATCGCCGGCGGACTGCTGGTCATGGCCTGCGCCGGCGGCGGTGTCATGTCGCTGATATACGGCAAGTTGATCGACATTCCATCCATCGGTAACCAACAGGGCTACCTCCTGCTCTTCGTCAGTTACCTCTACATCCTCTTCTTTGCCACCCTCGGTTACAAATTCGACGGAAAAAACAAACAACTTAAAAACAAATAATCATGAAGAAAGTCATCCACACCGACAAAGCACCCAAGGCCATCGGACCTTACAGCCAAGCGATTGAAATCAACGGCACCCTCTACATCTCCGGTCAGATTCCGGTAGATCCCGCCACCGGCAAGGTCGCAGAAACCATTGAGGAACAGACCGAACAGGTGATGAAGAACATCGGCGCCATCCTTGAGGAGGCCGGTTACACCTTCGCCGACGTCGTCAAATCCACCTGCCTGCTGAGCGACATGGCCAACTTCAAGCCCATGAACAAGGTCTATGCCAAATATTACAGCACCAACCCGCCCGCCCGCGCTGCCTTCGCCGTGAAAGCACTGCCCATGGGCGTGATGGTGGAAATCGAGACCGTGGCCGTAAAATAGCCGCACTCCACCTTCATGAAAGTCGGAATCATCTCTGATACACACGGTTACATTCATCCAGAACTCTGCAACTTCTTTCAGAACTGTGATGAAATCTGGCATGCCGGCGATATCGGACGGATTGAGGTACTGGAAGAACTGCAGTACATCGCGCCCGTCGTCCGCGCCGTCTATGGCAACTGCGACGACTGGGACATCCGCGACTATACCCAAGAGAATCAGGTGTTTAACTGCGAAGGGTTTCGCGTCGCCATGACCCATATCGCCGGCAACGGCAACTACTATACCGACAACGCGTTGAAACTGATCCAGACGGAAAAGCCGACCATTTTCATCGGCGGGCATTCACACATCCTGAAGGTGATGAACGACCAGAAACACCACCTCATGTTCATCAACCCGGGATCCGCCGCGCGCTTCGGCCACCACACCCGCCTCACCTTCCTCCGCCTCGACATCAACGGAACCCAACTCAGCAACCTTGAAATCTACGACGAAGAGAAGTAGATTTTTTGTAACAACATCATAATCATGAAGAAACGCACACTACTGCTCCTTTTATTGCCGCTTATAGTGTGCCAAATTTCGGCACAGTCTATGGATAAAAATGCCATCAAATACGAGCAGTTACGCCAGCGGTTGCGGGAAGAGTTCATGTACTATACCGGCGACGGCAGCGAACGGGGGACCTCCCTGCCGATGGAACGGCGCTATGTCGGAAAGTACGGACTGACAGGATATTGGGCCGACGGAACCTGGTGGCAAGGCCATTACGTAGCGCTTTTGGCTACCGAGTATGCGCGACTGAAACGCGAGGGCAAGCCGACCGAGGCGACGCTGAAAGAGTTGCGCTGCGCCATCGAAGTCTATAACCGCTTGGATCTCAATGCGGAAAAATTTTGGAAAAGCGACAGCATCCCGCAACTCAACGGCTTCTACCTTCGCGACGACATCCAACGCAGCGACACCACCCGCATGCACCTCGACGCCATCTCCAGCGACTACGCCTCCAACTACAATCGTCCGAATGCAACGGGGAACACGCCTTCCCAAGATCAGGCCTGGGGCAGTTACATCGGTTTCGCCTTGGCCCAGAAATTAGTGGACGACCCCAAACTGCACCAAGAAATAGCAGAGATCAGTTGCCGCATGGTGAAGGGAATGCAACACGTGGATAGCGCCGGCAGGACCCATTGGGAGATCGTCAACCCCGTGAATGGCATGATGTTACAGAGAGAGAGCGACATCCAATGGCTACAGTACGCGCACGCCGAAATCGGCACTCTACTGAGCGCGCAGAACCTCCACTTTGGCAAAAGCGACCGCGGAAGATGGCGCAGCATGTGGCACTTTGTGCAGAACAACATGCTGATGGCCAAGGACGGCAACTTCCGCTGGTACGGCATCTTAGCCATGACCGCCATACTGAACGACGGCGGCAACGGCGACTGCTACGCCTGGCTCGTGAAGACCTGCGACAAAATCGTCAAAAAACGCCCGGACCTGCAGCAAACACTCATCTTTCCCCACCTGCCGCTCATCAACTTGGTGCTGTACGGGAAAGAGGGCAAGGACTTGGTGCCTCGCACGTTGTACGACGCCTACCTCGATAGTGCCCCCGCTGATGGTGCCATTACGAAAATCATTGATGGAAAGAGCGTTAGAACACCTGCCCCGTGGAACTCCGGCTCGCTGTTCTGCCCTTGGCACAACAAAGACATCGGCGATGCCAACATGATTGACTTCCTGCTGCTTTACAACCTCGTCGAACTCATTTACGGAGAGTAATTCACTATGCCAAGATTTGGCACGATATAACCCTTTTTCGAAAGCATGAAAAAATTCATCTATCTTCGTCTATTCATACTAATTCCTTTATTGTTAGTATTTTGCACGACTATTAAAGGGCAAATGACGGCTTTGTCTGGAATTTGGGAAGGTGACCTTTCCATCGGCGAAGAACGACTCAAACTCGTGCTTTTCATAGAGGACCGTGGGGATTCGTTGTACGTAGTATTGGACAGTCCTGATCAATATGTAACAGACATAAAGACAGATAGTTATAGTTTTAGGAATGATACGGTGCGCTTTACGGTCAAGGCCCTGGAGTGCAAGTATGTCGGGCGATACGATGGCGAAAAAATTGTCGGGAAATTCACCCAGCGCGGAGCATCCTTCAAACTGACCTTGAAGAAGACCGAAGTGCGTCAACTCTTCCCGCGTCCGCAGGAGCCGATGACCCCCTACCCTTACGATGAAATCAAGTTGTCCATCCCTTATACTACTAATGGACAGAAAGTTAACGGAACGCTGACGCTTCCCCGCGAGGGCAAGCCTAAGGCAGCAGTGATCTTCATTTCCGGTTCAGGATGGCAAGACCGCGACGAAAGCATATTCGGACACAAGCCCTTCAAACTCTTGGCCGACCAACTGACCCGCGCGGGCTATGCCACTTTTCGGTATGATGACCCACCCCGCGCCACCTTCGTCAAGCAGACCACCTTCGACTTCGTCCAGATTGTACAAGCCATATTTGACTCATTATCAACAAGAAAGAACCTACACAGCGCACCTGTCGGACTGCTCGGTCACAGCGAGGGAGGATTGGTTTCCTGGATTGCGGCGGCAGAAAATCCCGGCATCGCCTTCGTCGTCTCCTTAGCCGGTCCATCCCAACAATTGGATAAAATCCTCTTGTACCAAGTGAAAAAGACATACCAGTCAGCGGAATCCAATCATGGGAAAACAGATCGTATTTTACAGGTCAGCAACGACTTATACAATATCATAAAAAAGTCCAAAACCATTGAGCGTGCGCGCAAGAAAGTGGATCAATATTACGAAAAACTCCTCCGAGCGGGCAATGGGCAGACTGACAGCACCGTGAAAGAGATGGTCAGTGCGGAAAAGGAGCAACTGTTACAGCCCTGGTTCTTCACGCTCATGCACATTAACCCCACCGTGTACATCAAGAAGGTGAAATGTCCTGTTTTGGCACTCAACGGCAGCCAAGATGCGCAAGTGGAGTCCAACGCCAACCTCGCCGGCATTCAGGACAACCTCACGCAAAATCCTGTATCTGAATGTATTGAGTTGAAAGGAATGAATCATCTTCTCCAAGAGTGCGATACGGGGTTGTGGGACGAGTACGGCAAGATCGAGCAAACCCTATCTCCGAAGGCCATTCAACTGATTTTGAATTGGTTGGATAAAACGGTGAAGTAAGAAGCGCGATAATTCGGGATTTTTGCGTATGTTTGCTGATTGTTTTAAAATCCAACAGAAAAAAGGGAAGAGATGAAAGTCATTTGCATCGGGAGAAACTATCTACCACATATACAAGAACTTGGACATGAAGTCCCCACGGAGCCCACGTTCTTTTTGAAGCCGGAATCCTCGGTATTGGTTGACAACCAGCCGTTTTTCCTGCCTGATTTCTCCCAACAAATTGAACACGAAGTGGAACTGCTGGTGCGCATCGACCGCACGGGGAAGTGCATTACCGAGAGCGATGCGCGAAACCACTACCATGAAATCGGTTTGGGAATCGACTTCACCGCCCGCGATTTGCAAAAAAAATGCATAGAGAAGGGCAATCCGTGGGAGATCGCCAAGGCCTTCGACGGCTCGGCTGTCATTAGCCAATTTATTGATATAAAAGAGTTTGAATCCATCGACAACCTGCATTTCCACCTGGACCTCAATGGTCGGACGGTGCAATCGGGCAACATCAACGAGATGATCTTTTCTTTCGATAAAATCATCTCGCACGTATCGCGGTTCCTGACGCTGCAAGTCGGGGACGTCATCTTCACGGGCACGCCGAAAGGAGTCGGGAAGGTGGCTGTCAGCGACCGGCTCGAAGGTTGGATTGAAGGTCGTAAATTACTGAATTTCAATATAAAATAATCACTTACTAAACGTTTTACCATGGGACTGAAAATCAGATTGATCATCATGAACTTCCTCGTGTTCGCGGTATGGGGTTCGTACCTGACGAGCATGGGATCCTACTTAGCCAGTGTCGGCATGGGCACCAACATCGGTTGGTTCTACTCTGTGCAGGGCATCGTTTCGCTCTTCATGCCCGCCATCATCGGCATCATCGCCGACCGGTGGATTCCGGCACAAAAAATGCTTAGCATCTGCCATTTTCTGGCAGCAATCTTCATGGCCGGAGCGGGTTATATGGGAATGAAATACGGTGAAAACGTGACATTTGCACAACTATTTCCCCTCTATACGCTCAGCGTGGCCTTCTTCATGCCCACCATCGCACTCGACAACTCCGTGTCATACACCGCACTCACCGCGGGCGGCTACGACACCGTCAAGGCCTTCCCACCCATCCGCGTCTTCGGCACCATCGGCTTCATCTGCTCCATGTGGATCGTCGATTTGCTGGGCTTCCAACACGACTACCGCCAGTTCTTCGTCTGTGCTATTTGGGGCGTCATCTTAGGAATCTATGCGTTGACACTTCCCAACTGCCCCGTCAACAAGGGCAAGCCCTCACAGTCGTTCGTCGATACGTTCGGACTGCGTGCCTTCACCCTTTTCAAGGAAAAGCGGATGTGCCTTTTCTTCATCTTTTCCATGCTGCTGGGCGTTTCGCTTCAAATCACCAACGGCTACGCCAACACCTTCATTTCCGCCTTCAAAGATGTGAAAGAGTATGCCGATACGTTCGCCGTGCAGCATGCCAACATCTTGATTTCCCTCTCCCAGATTTCCGAAACGCTCTGTATTCTACTGATTCCCTTCTGTTTACGTAAATTTGGAATTAAAAAAGTGATGTTGATCGCGATGTTCGCCTGGGTGCTGCGATTCGGCTTCTTCGGAGTCGGGAACCCCGGCTCGGGCGTCTGGCTCTTCATCCTGTCGATGATCGTCTATGGCGTGGCTTTCGACTTCTTCAACATCAGCGGCTCGCTGTTTGTCGATCAGGAGACCAGCCCGGAGATCCGTTCCAGTGCGCAAGGCGTTTTCATGATGATGACCAACGGCTTCGGCGCCACCATCGGGACTTTGGCTGCACAGGGCGTTGTCAACAAACTGGTTTACAGCAATTCCGATGTCACGGCACAAATTTCGGCCTGGTCAAGCACTTGGTACATTTTCGCCGCCTACGCATTGGTCGTCGCCGTTTTGTTTGCCATCCTCTTCCAGTACAAGCACGATCCCAACAAAATCAAAACAAACTAAACACTTATAAATCTGTAAGATAGATGACCATCAACCCCGTCATCGAAGAATCTTGGAAGCGCGAGTTGGCCGACCAGTTCGCCGCACCCTACTTTGCGGAACTGAAGAGTTTTTTGGTGGCCGAAAAGCAGCAGTATGCGGTCTATCCGCCCGGCCCGCTGATCTTCAACGCTTTCAACCTCACGCCGTTCGATAAAGTGAAGGTGGTGATTATCGGGCAGGATCCCTATCATGAGCCGGGTCAGGCGCACGGACTGTGCTTTTCGGTGCAGCCCGGCACGAAGTTCCCGCCCTCGCTGGTCAACATTTTCCAGGAACTGCACACCGACCTCGGGATGCCCATACCGCAAACCGGCAACTTGGAGGGTTGGGCACGGCAGGGCGTGCTGCTGCTGAATGCCACGCTCACGGTGCGCGCACACCTCGCCGGTTCCCACCAACGCCACGGCTGGGAACTGTTCACCGATGCCGCCATCCAACGGCTGTCGGAAAAACGCAACGGTTTGGTATTCCTGCTGTGGGGCTCCTACGCCCAAGCCAAAGTGCAACTTATCGACACCTCCCGCCACTACGTGCTGATGGCGCCCCACCCCTCACCCTTGTCGGCCTACCGCGGTTTCTTCGGCTGCAAACACTTCTCCAAAACCAACGAGATTCTGCTAAAAAATGGCATAGAACCGATACATTGGGAGATGACAGGAAATGGAGGGATTTGAGAGATTGAAGATTTGAAAGATTTGAGAGATTGAAGATTTGAAAGATTTGAAAGATTTGAAAGATTTGAAAGATTATTAATGCGAACGAAGTGAGCAACAAATCTGCAAATGCTCGCGCAGCGAGCTCAAATGCGAACGAAGTGAGTATCAAATAATTGAAAGATTTGAAAGATTTGAAGATGCTGTAAACAAAGGATTTAATCTTTAACTATAAACTCCCCCATGCAGGAAATTTTGAGATTTTTGGACCAGCTGATGCGCCACAACTACCGTGAATGGTTCATGGAACACAAACAGGAGTATGTGGCCGCACAGACCCATTTCAACCAGTTTACCGAACAGCTGATTGCGGAGGTCGGGAAATTCGACCCCTCCATCCGCGACCTGACCGTGAAAGACTGCACCTACCGCATCTACAAGGACATGCGTTTTTCCAAGGAGAAGATTCCCTACAAAACGCACATGGGGGCTTACCTTTGTCCGCATGGGAAGAAATCGGGATATGCCGGCTACTACTTTCATTTAGAACCCTCTGAATCAGAGGATTACTCTTTCGGAAACCTCTTGGCGGCAGGGCTTTACAACCCGACGCCGTCGCTGGCGATCGCCATCCGCGACAAAATCCACAACGAACCCGACAACTTTGAACAGGCCATTCAGGCGGCTAAACACTACCATTGGGACGACAATGCCAGACTCCGGCGTGTTCCCAACGGCTATCCGCAAGACGCAAGGCACGCGGAATATCTGAAACTCAAGACTTTCACCATCGCCGCAGAACTTCCGGACAAGGTCGTTTTGGGCGATGAAACCCAACTCCTGCACTACGTCACAGAGATCTTCCGCGAGGCCAAACCCTGCAACGATTTCATCAACCAAGTGGTGGAGAGCGGATGCTGGTAAAATATTGTAACGAACAAGAAATCAACATCATATAATCAATTACCATGGGCGTCATCATCCGACAGAGCATCAAAGGGACCATTGCCAACTACATTGGCATTGCCGTCGGTTTTGTCACCACCTTCTTCATCCTGACAAAGTACCTGACGACAGAAGAGGTCGGCTTGACGCGCGTATTGGTGGATGCAGCCATACTTTTCTCCACTTTGGCGCAACTTGGAACTGGCTCATCCATACTACGTTACTTTCCCTATTTTAAAGACGACGACAAGAATCATGGGATTTTTTTCTGGACATTGATCATCCCCTTCATCGGCTTCTTGGTTTTCCTTGTAGTTTTTTTCTTATGTAAAGAACTAATAATCAATACTTTTCAAGATAATTCCGCTCTATTTGTCAACTATTTCTACTTCGTCATCCCCATAGCATTTTTCATGCTATACATGGCGGTTTTCGAGGTAAACGCCACTATACTGAATCGTGTGGCCATTCCCAAATTTATTCGCGAGGTTGTCATAAGATGCTGTTTATTAATTGGATACATCCTATTTGGAATGGGGGTTATTTCGTTGGATGGGTTGGTCATCGTATTATGCGCTACATACGGACTTGCAGCACTGCTCAATCTCGTCTATCTTCTTTCCAGCGGCAAAGTGTCGTTCAAGCCCGATTTCAAACACATTACGAAATCGCTGGTCACCAACTTTCTCTGGTACACGCTTTTCATGGTGGTTTCTGCGTTGGTCAACAGCGCGATGCCAACGCTTAGCAGTTTCTTTATCAGTGCGCAACAGGGGCTTGCCTTTGCCGGCATCTACGCCATCGCCAACTACATCGCGGCCGTCATAGAGGTGCCCTACCGCTCTCTCGGAGCAATCACGCAACCGCATATCTCTGTGGCTATCAAGGAGAACGACATTCCCCAAGCCACCAGATTGTGTCAGAAAGTTGCACTGCATCAATTCCTGGCCGGCAGTGTGATATTCCTCATCATTTGGATCAACATCGACCTCTTCTTCCATATCCTACCCAACGGCGATCAATATGTCGCGGGCAAATGGGCGGTTTTCATCCTCTCCCTTTCCAAACTGCTCAACTCATCTTTTGGCATTGGCGGCTCCGCTTTGGGATATACCAAATTTTACTATTTCTCCCTGATTTTCACATTATTACTGATGGTCGCCTCCATCACACTCAACATTGTACTTGTGCCAAAATTTGGCATAAACGGCGGTGCGATGGCTACCCTTCTATCCTATCTCATCTTTTATGTATTTCTTCTATGGTTTGTACAGAAAAAAGTGGGAACGACCCCGTTCTCATGGAATCTGCTCAAAGTGGTCGGCTTGATCGGCCTGTTGTATCTTCTGAATGTGGGCTGTCACTTTGTCTCTTCCCACCTCATCACCTCCACCAGCATCGTTCCTTGGTTGGCGGAAGCCGTTATCAGAACAGGATTCATCTGTGCAATAGGAGTTTACATTCTATACCGATGGAATATCTCCCCTGAAGTCAACCTAATGATTCAGAAGGTCATAGCCAAGATGAAACGATCGTCATAACATCTCCCTTTGAGTTTTAACGTTTATTAACAAGAAAGTATATTAAAAAATTGTATTTTTGCAGCCAAAATCACATCAATATTAACCTCTAAAAATCAAATGGTTATGAAGAAATTATTTTTAGTTGTCGCTGCTGCCGCTTTCGTTTTCGGCATCACTTCCTGTGACAAAAAATGCGTCTGCAAGACCTATGTCAACGGTGACGTCACCGCCACCAACGAGTACACCATCGACAAGGACTCTGACAAAAAGTGCTCCGACTATGCCACCACCGCAGTTGTTGATCTCGGCAATGGCAAGACCGGTATGGAGTGCAAATAATTTGCAACGACAATCCGAAAAAGAGGGTGAGCTGATGTTCACCCTTTTTTTATGGCATTCCCCGTCATTTCCAAAAAAAATCGTACTTTTGCAGCGCAATTATGAGGGAGTAATTGGCGACAGAAAGAAAGTCGTGAACGGCATCAACAAACCCAGTTGCAAAACTTGGTGCCGCTCCTAAGCAATAAGACTCATAGACAACCAATGCTGTCTATGGGTCGTTTTTTTTATGAACGAACGAACAACCAAAACTAAAACAGAAACGCAATGTCAAGATTCCTATTCTTTGCTGTTTTCATGGTCTTCATCATCGTCATGCTGGCGTTGGACCTAGGTGTTTTCCACAAGAAGGACCACGTCATCGGCAACAAGGAGGCCGGTTTGTGGACGGGCATCTGGATCGGCATGTCGCTCCTTTTCTCGCTGCTGCTGCTTTTCCACGCGGAGTGGGTACATGGCATCTCCAACATGGACGATCTGCTGGCGTACGTCAAAGGCACCGATTTAGCAGGGAAAATCAAGGAGGGGATGGATTACTCGGCCAGTCTGAGCATCTACCGCAAGGAGATCACGATGCAGTACCTGGCGGGTTACTTCTTAGAGAAGACGCTCTCCATTGACAATATCTTCGTGATGATCATGATATTCACGAGTTTCGGCATCGACCGGCAGTATTACCACCGCGTATTGTTCTGGGGCATCCTCGCCGCCATCTTGATGCGTTTCGCCTTCATCTTCGCCCTCGGTGCGATGGTCTCCCGCTTCTCCTGGATCTTAGCCATCTTCGGCGGCATCCTGATCTACAGCGGCATCAAGATGTTCCTCGACAAGGGGAACCAAAATGTGGACACGGCGAACCACCCCATCGTGCGGTTCGCCTCCAAGCACTTCCGCACCACGCCGAATGTCAACGGCCACGATTTCTTCACCAAAATCGACGGAAAGCATTTCATGACGCCCCTTTTCTTAGTGCTGCTGGTCATCGAGTTCTCCGATGTCATCTTCGCCGTCGATTCCATCCCGGCTGTCTTCTCCGTCACCACCGACGCCTTCATCGTTTTCTTCTCCAACATCTTCGCCATCATGGGATTACGATCGATGTTCTTCCTGTTCAGCAACATGGCCGATTCGTTCTGGCTGCTCAAATATGGCATCGGGCTGCTGTTGTGCTTCATTGGTGTGAAAATGATCGGACATGAATTTTTCCACAGGGAAATTTCCGCCATCGCCTCGCTGATCATCATCCTCGGGTTTTTGACGCTTTCAATCGTGCTGTCGCTGGTGATTCCCCAGAAAAAGAGAGCAGATAACGCATAGCGATGAGTTTGGGCCCTTCACTGATCTTGGCGTTGGCACTCAGCGTTGACAGTCTGGTCATTTCGACCACCTGCGGGTTGAAATCGAAGATGAGCTACCGGCGTGGGCTACTGTTAGCGGCTACGTTCGCGGTTTTCCAAGGCGGATTTCCGTTGGTCGGGGCCTGGGGTGGCGAGGCGTTCCGTGCCTTGGTGGAGCGTTTCGCCGACTGGATCGCCTTCGGGTTGCTGTTGGCCGTAGGATTGAAGAACATCATCGACGGCATCCGCGGCGGCGAGGATGCCTCCACCTTCGATGTCAGCCGTTTCGGCATCATCTGCCTGTTGGCGGTGGCCACCAGCATCGACGCCTTCGCCGTGGGCGTGGGGCTCGGTCTGGAGACCTCGATGGCGCAGATTCTCCCGACCATGCTGGTGATATCCGTCGTCACCTTCGCCGCTTCCATCTTCGGGGTATTCCTCGGCAAGCAGGCCATCCCCATCCCCGACCGTTGGGCGGCGGTGTTGGCGGGGTTGGTGCTCATCGGGTTGGGAGTGCAGGCGCTGTTGAAATAGCGTCGAGGACAACCGCATCTCTGCTCAATAAGTCCACAAAAGGAGATTCTCTGTTCAAAGAATTTCATGTATTTTTGCAAATCAAAAAAATACAAAATGAAAGAGATTCTGCGCGTGGAAGAGCTGTGCAAGACCTTTAAACTCTCCCCCAAACAACAGAAGATAGAGCGGACAACGCAACGTTACAAAACGGCCGTTGACCACCTGTCGTTCAACGCCTATCAAGGCGAGATTTTCGGACTACTGGGGCCCAACGGGGCAGGCAAGACCACTACACTCCGCATGTTGAGCACCCTCATCCGGCCCGACAGCGGCGATGCCATCATCGACGGCAGCAGCGTGGTCAACCACCCCACCGACGTACGCTCCAAGATAGCGTTCCTGACGAGCGAACTGAAACTTGAGGACTTTTTCACCCCCAACTACATTTTCGACTTCTTCAGCAAACTGCATGGCGTGGACGAGCGGGTGATGCAGGAGCGAAAACAGCAGATGTTCAGCCGATTCGGCATCGACAAGTTCGCCGAGGTGAAGGTGGCCAACCTATCCACCGGCATGAAGCAGAAACTCTCCCTGATCGTCTCGCTGGTGCATCAGCCCAACATCATCATCTTCGACGAACCCACCAACGGACTCGATGTGTTGACCGCCAGAACGGTGACCGACTACCTACAGGAACTCCGCAGCGAGGGCAAGACCATCATCCTCAGCACCCACATCTTCAGTCTCGTGGAACGCCTCTGCGACCGCGTGGGTATCATCATCGACGGACGCATGATCAGTTACGGAACGCTGAACGAGGTGTGCGGCGACATGAACCTGGAGGACCGTTTTTTTGAAATCTACAAGGAACAGAAAGGAGGTGAGGAATGAAATCGAACACCCTGACCATCATCAAAAAAGAGTTTGCCCGCTTCTTCGGCGACCGCCAACTCCTGTTCACCACCGTCATCATGCCCGGTCTCCTCATCTACCTCATCTACTCGATGATGGGCAACGGCATAGGGAAAATGGTCTCAGAAGGCGCGGGAGATCCCGTGACCCTGCGGGTGGAACACATGCCCAAGAGTCTGGAGCCGATACTGCAAAGTTTGGATAGCGCAGGGGTAACCGTATTGCCTGCCGCTTTCACCGATGCAGACATCAAACAGTTGGAAGACAATGACTTGAACACCCTACTAGTGCGTTTCCCCAACGATTTCGACCAGCAGGTGGCCAACTACGACCCGCAAAGCGGCGAACTCGCCCCCAACATCAAGATCTACTATAACTCAACCAACAACGCCTCGCAAAGGATCTATACAGTGTTGGAAAACATGCTTTCCGGATACGAGAGCATGATGAGTAACCGCTTTGACGTCAACCGCGCAGACACGGCGGAGGCGCAGTTCGACATGGCCAGCGAAGAATCCATCGGAGCCATGATCTGGAGCAAGATCCTGCCCATGATGATTCTGATCATGCTCTTTTCCGGCATGATGGCCATCGCGCCCAGCGCCATCGCCGGCGAAAAGGAACGCGGCACCATCGCTACCCTGCTGGTAACGCCCATGAAGCGCAATGACCTGGCATTGGGCAAGATCGTGTCGCTCTCATGCATCGGCATATTGAGCGGCCTCTCCAGTTTCATCGGCATCGTGCTCTCTCTGCCCAAGATGATCAACCTGGACAATGCCGGCGCGACATTCCACTATACCCCCAGCGATTACGTCATCCTATTACTGGTCATCCTCTCCACCGTGCTGATCATGTCGTCCGTCGTGAGCATGCTGTCGGCCTTGGCTAAGGATGTCAAGAACGCGGGCACGATGATGGTGCCGGGAATGCTGGTGGTGATGGTCTGCGGGCTCATTCCCATGTTCCAAGGCAACGCCAGCACCAACTTCGCTGCCTACCTGATTCCCTTCTACAACTCCACCGAGGTGATGGTGGGCGTGTTCATGCACGAGGCGCAATGGAGCATGACCATCGTATGCCTCTGCGCCAATGTGGTTTACACCGCAGCGGCCGTATGGGGGCTGACAAGAATGTTCAACAGCGAGAAGATCATGTTCTCCAGGTAGAGATGAGTCTGGCGATTCGAGTAGTTGCGATCTATCTCATCGCCGTCAACGTGATGGCGTTTGCCGCATACGGCATCGACAAGCGGAGGGCGCGTCTCAAACGCTGGCGCATCCCCGAATCGGCATTGTTGCTGCTGGCCGTCGTGGGCGGCCCCCTCGGCGCGGTTGTCGGCATGAAGGCATTCCATCACAAGACACAGCACCGGAAGTTCATGATTCTCATACCCTTGTTGCTCGTGCTCTGGGGCGTGGTGCTTGTGTATACCGTGTGGTTGATTCATGAAAAAACCGCATTTTTGTAATCCGTCCTTTGCCATAAGGATTATTCTATATCGTTGGTAATCATTCTGTTATTGATTGGATTAGGGATAGTGACACCAAGCTACGGGTAGCGTATTGCATCCATTCTCATCTTCCCCAACTGTCCCGATCCAGACTCCGGAAGTTGATGGCCTCGCTGAGGTGTTCGGCGGTGATGGCGGGGGCGCCCGCAAGGTCGGCGATGGTGCGCGCCACCTTGAGGATGCGGTCGTAGGCCCGTGCCGACAGTCCCAGCCGGTCCATTGCCACCTTCATCAATGCCTTGCACCCCTCGTCGATGGCGCAATACTGGTGGAACAACTTGGCATTCACCTGCGCGTTGCAGTGGATGTCGGGGTATTCGCGGTAGCGCTCTTCCTGGATGCCGCGGGCGCGCACCACCCGCTCGCGCACGGCCGCGCTACTCTCCCCCCGCGCCTTCGCCAACAACTCGTCATTGCTCAACGGCTTCACCTCCACGTGCAGGTCGATGCGGTCGAGCAGAGGACCGGAGATACGTCCGAGGTACTTCTGCACCACCCCGGGCGCGCAGGTACATGGGATCTTCGGATTGTTGTAGTTGCCGCACGGGCAAGGGTTCATCGCCGCGATCAGCATGAAGGAGGCGGGAAAATCGACCGAGTACTTGGAGCGCGAGATGGTGATGCGTCGGTCTTCGAGCGGCTGCCGGAGCACCTCCAGCGTGGCCCGGTTCATCTCGGTCAATTCGTCGAGAAAGAGCACCCCGTTGTGGGCGAGCGAGATCTCGCCTGGCTGCGGATGCTGGCCGCCACCCACCAGCGCCACATCACTGATGGTGTGATGCGGCGCACGGAAGGGCCTGACGCAGATCAACGATGAATACCGGCTCATTTTGCCGGCCACCGAATGAATCTTGGTGGTCTCCAGAGCCTCGTCAAGTGTCAATGGCGGCAAGATGGAAGGCAGCCGCTTGGCCAACATGGACTTGCCGGAGCCGGGCGGACCGATGAGGATGGCGTTGTGCCCGCCCGCGGCGGCGATCTCCAAGGCCCGCTTGATGTTCTCCTGTCCCTTCACATCCGCGAAGTCGAACTCGTAGTTGTTCAGACTATTTTGGAACTCGGCGCGGATGTCGAGTTCCGTTTTGGGGATGGGCACGCCCGCGTCGAAAAAGTCGATGACCTGCTGGATGCTCTCGACCCCGAGCACGTCGATGCCCTCCACCACCGCGGCCTCGCGGGCGTTTTGGATCGGCAGAATCAGTCCCCTCTTCTGGCGCCGACGCGCCTCGATGGCCATCGGCAGCACCCCGCGCACCGGCTGCAACGACCCGTCGAGCGACAACTCGCCCATGATATAGTAGTCCTCCACCTCCGCCGCCCCGCGCATCTGCTCCGACGCCATCAGGATCGCCACCGCCAGCGTCAGGTCGAATGCCGCCCCCTCCTTGCGGATGTCCGCCGGCGCCATGTTGATGATGATCTTCTTCCCCGGCATCTTCCGCCCCACGGCCTTCAACGCCGCCCCAATGCGGTGCTGGCTCTCCTTGATCGCACTGTCGGGCAGACCGACTAAAAAATATCCCACGCCGATTTCCACGCTGACTTCCACCGTGATGGGTATCGCGGCCACCCCCATCAGGGCACAACTATGAGTTCTTATGAGCATATCGCAGTCTCTTTAGTGTATCTTTCCGTTCATTTACACCGCAAAGATACTGCTCCAAGAAAGCGATTCCTCAGTCTGTTGATAACTTTATTCCACTAAAGAAAAACGCAACTTTTTGAATTCATCCCCCTCATACATCGCATCCGTTTCAAATTGATTATTAAGGAGATTCATCCGTTTTCCCTTCCCTTTATCCAAAACCGCGACCACCATTCCCGTTGAAAAGTTATGAACAATGAGAAAACAGTCGGGACAGTCGGCATCTTCAGGCAGGGAAATTTGGCCGGACGACTGAAGTTGTGCCAGCGTCTGCCGGACATGTTCAAACTCGTCACAATCTGCCAGGATCTGGTTCAACACCATGCTGTTGGTGTGGAACACGGGTTTGGGCTTGGACGGCACCGCCGGGTCATCGCCGGAGAGTGTGATTGGCTCGACGACATCCCCGTTGCCGAAACTGATGCGCACCGCGCCGCCACCATTGCCGTCCTCCTGGGCAACGGCCGCAGATACCGAGAAGAAAACGAGAATCGCTATTACAAAGGATTTCAGAATGTTATGGATCATGTTCGGAATTTTTCGGTTACAACAACTTGATGGCGATGGCCGCGCATGCCTCGGCATCCGCCAGCGCATTATGGTGGTGCGACAGGTCGTACCCGCAGTACTTGGCGACTGTGGGAAGACGGTGGTTCTCAATCATTTCAGGCGAAGGCAGGAGTTTCAGTGACGCCTGCAAGGTGCAATAGAACGGATAGTTCGGGTAGGGCATCTTGTAGTGTTTGAAGGTCGTCTTCAGCACGTTCTCATCGAAGGCCTTGTTGTGCGCCACCAACGGCAGGTCGCCGATCTTCTCGGCCGCCTGCGCCCACACCGCCGGGAAGAGCGGCGCGTCGGCGGTGTCCTTCCACCGGATGCCGTGAACCCGCGTGTAGAACCACGGGTAGTAGTTGGGAGTGGGCTTGACTAAACTGTAGAAACTGTCCACCATCTCGCCACCGCGCACAATGACGATGCCGATGGAGCATACACTGGTGTATTCCTTGTTGGCAGTCTCGAAGTCGATGGCGGCAAAATCCTGCATTCTCTTTTTTTTTCGGCGGCAAAATTACAACGAAATGGTGAAATATTCGCCTGATCCAACAAAAAAAGGGAACTCCTGTCGGAATTCCCTTTTCGTAGGAAGTTCAAGAAACCTTATTTCTTGATGAATTTCTGGGTAGCGGTACCGTTTTCGCCGTTCATGCGAACGAAGTAAACGCCGTTGTTGAGGTTGCTGACGTTGATCTGCATGTTGCTGGTAGCGTTAGCGGTGTAAACGGTCTGACCAAGGAGGTTCACGATCTCGAGGGTGTTGTAACCTTCAGCGTTCACATTCAGAACGGTGGTAGCGGGGTTCGGATAGATGGAGAAGG
>JAEEKX010000019.1 GCA_016288655.1 Bacteroidales bacterium | reverse complement strand
CATTTCCTGTAAACTACGGAAAGTGGTGCTATCTATATGGTTTTAAAGTGTATAGACGCACTGATGTTGCGTATAATTGTGATGGGACACCATGGTATATCTGTTTTTTAGGGGTATATAATCATAAAAAAGTAAGCATTAAGATTGATTTTGTGAATATCAACAATCAAAATATATTAACGGGTGCATGGATTAGTAAAAAGAATGGCACCTTGATTCAGCAATTTGACTGGGATGAAGCCACACAAACTTGGACTGCGCCTGCAGTGAATCATGTCGTAAAAAGGAGCAGGGGTAAGGACTTATTAATATTCTAATAACACACACTAAAATACTATCTCTTACTATGTTGGCACTTTCATGCATCAGTAAACATCGTTTTTCACGTTCCTTACGGGGAGTTCCGGCGCGGCACCGCCATTCCGGCTCTGCCGGAACCTCATTCGACCGCTCCATCTGGCTCTCGGTTGATCCGATGTCGGACAAGTACGCATCAAGGAACTGATGTCCCTTACCCACTGCCGCGGGGAAGCGTAGGCAGTGAACCGGCTTGAGTAGCGACTACAGATAAAGAAGACGGGAGAAGTCGCAACGTTTACCCCTACCCCTATTCCCTCGCCTTTTCGTGGAGGCGGTTTCTGAATGAGTTGGTGTTTTTTATATTCGGCCCCGAAAGAGACCTGTCCCGACCGATAAAGGCCAATATACTTGACTGGTTATAATTGTCTGATATTCACTAAATTGTATATCTTCTTTCAAGATTTTCGCTTCTGTTTACAAAATGTTGGTAATTTTTTTCTGCGATGACGTCCATCCTCATAAAAAAGTTGTACTTTTGCCGCTGATATGAAAACGACTGCACTCTTCTGGGAAAGATATTGTGAGACGGACAGTCTTCGTTGCTGGATGATTTACCTATTTTAATATTTACGCGGCTTGATCTTTTTCAAGCCGTTTTTTTTATGCAGAGAATGATACTGATCAAAGGAGCGAATGTGATGGCCGAAGGCGGACTTCGACGGATGGACGTGCTGGTGGACGGCGAGCGTGTCGCGCGGATGGCCGACAGCATAGAGCCGCAGTCCGGCTGGCAGGTGGTGCCCGCCGAAGGCAAGTTGTTGCATTACGGCTTCTGCGACCTGCACGTGCACTTCCGCGAGCCCGGGCAGGAGCAGAAGGAGACCATCGCCACCGGCTCGCGCGCGGCGGCCCGCGGTGGCTACACCACCGTGTGCGCCATGCCCAACCTCTCGCCCGCACCCGACGCGCCCGCGACTCTCGCTGCCGAACAAGAACGCATCGACGCCACCGCGGTCGTCGATGTCCGCCCTTACGCCACCCTCACCCTCGGCCGTCGCGGACAACAGCCGGTCGATATGGCCGCCTTGCACTCGCACGCCGTCGCCTTCTCCGACGACGGCAGCGGCATCCAGACCGCTGATACGATGCGCGCGCTCATGCGGCAGGCCGCCGCTGAGGACGTCATCATCGCGGCGCACTGCGAGGACAACACCCTGCTGCACGGCGGCTACATCCACGACGGACGCTATGCGCACGCGCACGGCCACCGCGGCATCTGCTCCGAAAGCGAGTGGGGACAGATCGCCCGCGACCTGGAACTTGCCCTCGAGACCGGCGCCCGCTACCATGTCTGCCACATCTCCACCGCCGAAAGCGTTGACCTGCTGCGCCGCTACAAACAGCGCGGCGCCCGCGTCACCTGCGAAACCGGTCCCCACTATCTCACCCTTTGCGAGGACGACCTCCAGGAGGACGGACGTTTTAAGATGAACCCGCCCCTGCGCGCCGCCTCCGACCGCGACGCCCTCATCGCCGGACTGCTCGACGGCACCATCGACGCCGTTGCCACCGACCATGCCCCCCACACCGCCGAAGAGAAGGGTAGGGGACTGGAGAAGAGTCCGTTCGGCATCGTCGGACTTGAAACCGCCTTCCCGGTGCTTTACACCCGGCTGGTGCGCCCGGGCATTCTCCGCCTCGACCAGTTGCTTGCGCTGCTTTGCGACCAACCGCGCCGCATCTTCCGCATCGGCGGCCAACTTGCCCCTGGCGAGTACGCCGACCTCACCCTCTTCGACCTCGACCAGGAATATGAAATCCGTCCCGAGGAGTTCCTCTCCATGGGACATTCCACTCCCTTCGCCGGCTGGCGCGTCTTCGGACGTTGCCTGCTCACCCTCTACCGCGGCGAAGTCGTATATTGCGATTCATCACCTATTAACACTCCAATATGCCGTTGTTTAGCGTAACAGAAAACCAACCCGTGGCCTCCGCTGTCTGGCGGATGGTGCTGCAAGGCGACGTCCCCGCCCTTCGCGCGGGCAGTTTCGTGGAGGTGGCCGTGCCTGGCTGCTATCTGCGCCGTCCCTTCTCCGTCAGCACCGCCAGCGCCGGCACTTTCTCCATTATCTATAAAATTGTTGGAAAGGGCACCGACCTGATGACGCACTTCGCACCCGGTCAGTCCGTCGATGTGCTCGTGGGACTCGGCAACGGCTTCGACGCCGCCCGTGCGCACGGCCGCGCCCTGATCGTCGGCGGGGGACTCGGCGTCGCCCCGCTCTGCCAGCTGGCCAAGGACCTGCACGCCCTGCGCGTTCCCACCACCTTCGTCGGGGGCTTCAACACTGCCGCCGACATCTTCTGCGAAGAGGAGTTCCGCATCCTCTGCGACGAGTCGCTTGTCTATACCCTTGACGGCAGCGCCGGCCGCAAAGGTCTGGTCACCGCCTGCTTCGACGAGCTCGATTTCGACTACTTCTTCGCCTGCGGGCCGCTGCCGATGTTGAAGGCCGTGGCCGCAGCCACCCCCAAGCCCGGACAACTGAGTCTCGAAGCCCGCATGGGCTGTGGCTACGGCGTCTGTATGGGCTGTTCCATTGAAACCAACCGCGGTCCCATGCGCGTTTGCAAGGAGGGACCCGTTTTTGAAAAGGAGGTACTGCCATGGTAGATTTGAGCGTGAACTTGTGCGGTGTGAAACTGCAGAATCCCATCATCCCCGCCAGCGGCACCTTCGGCTTTGGCGCCGAGATGGCGGAGTACTACGACCTGAATGTCTTGGGTTCCATCTCGGTGAAAGGCACGACGTTGCATCCGCGCTTCGGCAACCCCACGCCGCGCATTGCCGAGAGCGAGGGCGGCTTGCTCAACGCTGTCGGCCTGCAGAACCCGGGCGCCGACCATGTGGTGGCTGAGGAACTGCCCGCCCTGCGCCGCCGCTTCCGCCAGCCCGTCATCGGCAATATCTGCGGCTTCTCCGCCGACGAGTATCGCGAGTGCTGCCGCCGCGTGGCACCGCACGTCGATCTCATCGAACTCAACATCTCCTGCCCCAACGTGCATGAGGGCGGCATGGCCTTCGGCACCAGTTGCGAAGGCGCCGCCGGCGTGGTGAGCGCCGTGCGGTCCGTGTGCGACAAGCCCCTGATCGTGAAACTCAGCCCCAACGTCACCGACATCGTCTCCATCGCCCGGGCGTGTGAGGACGCCGGCGCCGACGGACTCACACTCATCAACACGCTGCTCGGCATGCGCATCGATATCCGGCGGCGCACCCCCATCCTCGCCAACACCACCGGCGGGCTCTCCGGCCCTGCCGTCTTCCCCGTCGCCCTGCGGATGATCTACCAGGTGCGGCGTGCCTGTCACCTGCCCATCGTCGGCTGTGGCGGCGTGCAGAACGCCGAACAGGTCATCGAGATGATGATGGCCGGCGCCACCGCCGTGCAGGTCGGCAGCGAGAACCTTCGCAATCCCTTCGCCTGCAAAGAGATTGTGGAGCAACTTCCTGAAATTATGAATGAATTGAAAATCAATAAATTAACTGATATAATCGGAATAACTGAATAACTATGCCAAAAGATGTCATCATTGCCCTCGACTTCAGTACTGCCAACGAAACGTTGGAGTTCTTGAGCCCTTTCCAATCCCTCCATCCATACGTGAAGATCGGGATGGAGCTCTATTATGCCGCCGGTCCCGAGGTGGTTCGGCAGTTGAAAGGCGCCGGCTATAAGGTCTTCCTGGACTTGAAGTTGCACGACATTCCCAACACTGTCCGCAAGGCGATGAAGGTTTTGGCGGGCCTCGGTGTCGATATCTGCAACCTCCACGCCGCGGGTACCTCCGCGATGATGCGCGCCGCCTTGGAAGGATTGACAGAGGGGTGTCATGGCGGACGTCGCCCGTTGCTGTTGGCGGTGACGCAACTCACCTCCACCAGCGAGGAGGTGATGCACCAGGAACTGCTCATCCCGCAGTCGATGGGGGAGACGGTGGCGCATTACGCCCGCAACGCCCACGACGCCGGACTTGACGGCGTGGTCTGTTCCCCGCTCGAAAGCCGCTGGGTGAAAGATGCTTGCGGCTCCGATTTTCTGACAGTGACACCGGGCATCCGCTTTGCCGACTCGCCCACCGACGACCAGTCGCGCATCACCACGCCCGCCCGCGCCCGCGAGATCGGCACGGACTATATTGTTGTCGGCCGTCCCATCACCCAGGCCCCCGACCCGCTCGCCGCCTACCAGCGTTGCATGTCGGAATTTGTTTTATAAGAAAATGAATATCAATATATTAGAAATATAAAACAGTCATTATGAATTACAGCGAAGCACTACTTTCCATCGGTGCCGTCTTCTTGCGGCCCGACGAGCCCTTCACCTGGGCCAGCGGCATCAAAAGCCCTATATACTGCGATAACCGCCTGATCCTCTCCGCGCCGGAGCAGCGTTACGAAATCGAACACGGCTTGGCCGAACAGGTGCGTGCACACTTCCCCGATTGCGAGATGCTGATGGGCACCGCCACCGCTGGCATCGCCCACGCCGCCCTCGTGGCCGACATCATGGGACTGCCGATGGGCTATGTCCGCAGTTCCTCCAAATCGCACGGACGTAACAACCAGATTGAGGGCAAGTTGACCAAGGGTGCGCGCGTTGTCGTCATCGAGGACCTCATCTCCACCGGCGGCAGTTGCCTGGAGGTGGTTCACGCGCTGCGCGATGCCGGCGCCGAGGTGCTGGGTGTCATCAGCATCTTCACCTACGGCTTGGCTTGCGCCACCGACGCCTTCAACGCCGCCGGCGTGAAAAGCCACTCGTTGGTCTGCCTCGACGAGTTGGTCGGAGATGCGGTCCGCTACGGTTACATCCGTGAGGAACAGCGTGGCATGGTACTCGCCTTCCGCGATTCTTTGAATAGATAAATCATTGAAATTAAAATAATTAAAAATATTGCCTTATGAAACATTTGATTGATCCTACCGACATTTCGGTCAAAGAAACCGATGAAATCATCGACCTGGCCTTGGACATCATCGCCAATCCGAAAAAATATTCGGAGCACTGCAAGGGTAAGAAGTTGGCCACGCTCTTCTACGAGCCGAGCACCCGTACCCGCCTGAGCTTCACCGCCGCCATGATGGAGTTGGGCGGCAATGTGCTGGGTTTTTCCGAAGCCGCCAGCTCTTCCGTCGCCAAGGGCGAGTCTGTGCAGGACACCGCCAAGACCGTGAGTTGCTTCGCCGACCTTATCGCCATGCGCCACTTCATCGAGGGAGCTCCTTACGCCGCTTCCAAGGTGTCGGGCGTGCCGATCATCAACGCCGGTGACGGTAGCCACAGCCATCCCACCCAGACCCTCACCGACCTGCTCACCATCACCCGCGAACTGGGGCGTCTCGACAACTTCACCATCGGCTTCTGCGGTGACCTGAAGTTCGGCCGTACCGTCCACTCCCTCATCAAGTCGCTCTCTGCGCGTTCCAACGTGAAGGTGGTGCTCATCGCCCCCAAGGAACTCCGTCTGCCCGGCTACATGCGTCACGATGTCTGTGAGCGCCTGGGCGTGGAGTACAAGGAGGTCAGCACGATGGAGGAGGTGATGCCCGAACTCGATGTGCTCTACATGACCCGCGTGCAGAAGGAGCGTTTCCTCGACGAGGATGAGTTCGACCGCGTGAAGGACAGCTTCGTGCTCGACCGTAAGAAGATGATGCTGGCCAAGCGCGACATGGCCGTGCTGCACCCGCTGCCGCGTGTGAATGAAATCCTCACCGAGGTCGATTCCGACCCGCGTGCCGCCTATTTCCGTCAGGTGGAGAACGGCAAGTTCGTCCGTATGGCGCTCATCTGCAAACTGTTGGATTGGAAAAACGATCCGGAACACGACACTCCCGTACACTACGAGGCCTTTGAGGACAAGACCCGTTGCTGCTCCAATGCGAAGTGTATCAGCAACTTGGAGAAGGTCCCGTTGTTGTTCCGCCACACCGAAAACGGTCCTGTGCGCTGCATCTACTGCGACAGCAAGGCGAGAGAATAGGCGACCGGGGCTATACGAAAAAAAGGAGGGCGAAAACGCTCTCCTTTTTTTATGTAAGGAAGTGTGAATTACTGCTTTCTCAACCTACTCCCCACAGCGCGTAGTCCTGCCAGTCGGTGAGGATATGGAATACCAACCCGATGCCGACGGCCCGCAACCACCACGGCCAATGCAGTTTCTCGTACGGGAGCAGGCAGAGCACCGCATATACGGCGATGGCCACGTAGGAGTGCAGCGGGTGGAAGCCGATGCTCATGCGGTCGGGGTCATAGACCGGGTCGGCCAGCAGGTGGTCCAGGTCGATCAACATCGTGGCTATCATCACGAAGTAGGCCGTCCACCGGCGTTCCTTCCTGAAAAAGAGAAACGCCAGCAACAACGGTGCCGCGAAGTGCAGTCCGTAGTGAACGATCGGTCGCCAGGGGAAAATGTCCATCTTTTATCTTGTTGAAAATGAAAGAAATCCCCGTCGGCTCACGGGCTGGCGGGGATTGCGGATTCGCGTACGTCGCGACTATGCGTTGCGCGCGATGTTGTAGGTGTCGGTTGCGATGACCAACTCTTCGTTGGTGGCCACGACCACGATTTTCACCTTGGAGTCGGGGGTGGAGATGATGGCGTCGTCGCCGATGACGGTCTTGTTCTTCTCCTTGTCGAGTTTGGCGCCGAGGAACTCAAGTCCTTCGCAGATGGGCTCTCTCTGGAAGAAGGCGTTCTCGCCGATGCCGCCGGTGAACAGGATGACGTCCACGCCGCCCATAGCGGCAGCGTAAGCGCCAATGTACTTCTTCACTCTGTAGGAGAACATGTCGAAAGCGTAAGTGGAGCGGAGGTCGCCCGCCTCCTTGCCGGCGCGGATGTCGCGCATATCGACACCCTTGCCAGACACGCCCTTCAGACCGCACTCTTTGTTGATGAAGGTGGTGATCTGCTTGAAGCTCATGTTCTCTTTCTCCGCGATGTGCAGCATCACGCCGAGGTCGAGGTCGCCGCAACGGGTACCCATCATAAGGCCTTCAACGGGAGTGAAGCCCATGGAGGTATCCACAGACTTGCCGTCCTTGATGGCGCAGATGGAGGCACCGCTGCCGAGGTGGCAGCTGATGATCTTGGAGTGGTTGTAATCGACGCCGGCGATTTCAGCGGCGCGGGGACCGACGAACTTGTGGCTGGTACCGTGGAAACCGTACCGACGGATGCGGTCCTCTTCGTAGTATTTGTAAGGAATGGCGTAGAGGTAGGCGTGAGGCGGCATGGTCTGGTGGAAGGAGGTGTCGAAGACGGCCACGTGCGGCACGTTCGGCAACAACTTCATCATCGAGTTGATGCCCACCAAGCTGGCGGGGTTGTGCAACGGGGCGATCTTGCAGAGTTTCTCGATCTCCGCGATGGCCTTGGCGTCGATGCGGCAACTCTCAGTGAAGAACTCACCGCCGTGCGCGACACGGTGCCCCACCGCGCCGATCTCGTCCAACGAACCAATGACACCCATCTTCGGGTCCGTCAGCGCGTCCAGCACCAACTTGATGCCCGCCGCGTGGTCCGGAATGGGGGTCTGCGTGTAATACTTGTCCTTGCCTACCGGCTTGTGCGTGAACTCTCCCATTTCCAAGCCGATACGCTCCACCAATCCCTTGGCTTTCAGTTCGGCGTTGTTCGCCATGTCGATGAGTTGGTACTTCAGGGAGGAACTCCCGCAATTGATGACTAATACTTTCATGATGTTTTTTTTAGTGGATGATATTGATTATGTTGATGTTATCGAAAGATGTTACGCTGCTGTCTTCACCCGCGGGTCGAGCCACCCGTAGATGATATCGACCACGATGTTGATGATGACCAAGATGATGGAGATATAGAGGAGGGATCCCATGAGCACGGGCAGGTTGTTCTGGTTGAGCGCATCGACGATGACCACGCCCATGCCCTTCCAGTCGAAGATGTACTCCACGAACACCGCGCCGGCGAGCAGCCCCGCCAGCCAGCCCGAGATGGCCGTGACCACCGGATTGAGTGCGTTCTTCAACGCATGCTTGAGCATGATGTGCGCCGGCGTCACCCCCTTCGCCCGCGCTGTGCGGATGTAGTCCTGCGACATCACGTCAAGCATGGAGTTCTTCGTCAACTCGATGACGATGGCCAACGGCCGCACCCCCAACGTGATGGCGGGTAGGATAATGTTCTTGAGATCGACGTAAGTGCCTGTACCGTAGTCATCTACGGAGTATAGACTGCCGAACATGCTCAATCCAGTGTAGTCCGACAGCAGGAAGGCGAAGATCCATGCCAGCAGGATGGCCACGAAGAACGAGGGCACCGACATGCCCAGCACCGCCACTAACAGCGACGACTTGTCGAACCAAGTGCCGTGGTAGATGGCACAGAGTATTCCGATGAAGATGCCGACGACCATGCCGAAGATGATGGAGACGATGGCCAGCAGCATGGTCTTGGGAAAGGCCTCGGCGATAATGTCCGCCACGGGACGGTCGCTGCCGTAGGCACGCCGCAGGTAGGGGTATTTGAGGACGAGGGCGGAATGAGGAAACTTGATCAACTTGGTGTAGTGGTAGTTGCGGTCGTTGAGGTAGAAGAAGTCGCTCGGGTCGTCGGTCTTGTGCCACGAGATAGGGGAGAGGTCGTTGAGGTAGGCCAAGTACTGCGTGGTGATGGGCAGGTCGAGTCCGTATTGGTGGCGGATGGCCGCCTCGCTCTCCTTGTTGCTGTGCTGTCCCATGATCTCACTCACCGGGTCGGTCGGCAACACGGCGAAGAGGAAGAATACGAGGGTCACCACTCCGAAGAGCAGCAGCAACCCATAGCCGATTCTTTTCAGGATAAACCTCAGCATTGAACTGTCAACTGTCTGTTTCCTAATTTGTTATGAAACGATTTTGAAACCGATACTGTGGACGTTGACGATCTTGACGTTGGGGTCGTGTTTCTTGAACTTGCCGCGCAGTTTAGCGATATAGACGTCCATGCTGCGGGCGTTGTAGAAACTGTCGTCGCCCCAGATCTTCTTGAGCGCGTAGCCGCGTTCGAGGATGCCGTTCTTCTTCTCTAACAGCATGGCCAGGAGTTCCACCTCGCGGGTGGTGAGCCGCTCCACATCGACGCCGTCTTTGGAAAGGGTCTGGCGGTTGGGGTCGAAGAGCAGGGTGCCGATGGCGATGGGCTGGTTGGGGTCCTCGGCGCTGTTGCTCACGCGCCGCAGCACCGACTGGATGCGGGCCAGCAGCACCTCCATCGAGAAGGGCTTGGTCACGTAGTCGTCGCCGATGGAGAGTCCTTCCAGAATATCCTCCTGCATCGTCTTGGCTGTCAGGAAGATGATCGGAATCTTGCTGTCCACTTTGCGGATGCTCTTGGCTAAGGTGAAGCCATCTTGGATGGGCATCATCACATCGACTAAGCAGATGCCGAAGTCGTTGGAGCAGAACATCTCGTAAGCCACTTCGCCGTTGTTGGCGTGCATGACGGAGAATCCCTTGGCCTCCAAATAGGTGGTGAGTACCTTGCCCAGGTTGACGTCGTCTTCGGCTAATAAAATCTTACATGTATCCATAACTTATTTCTTGTTGTTTTTCGTGGGTAAAAATACGGTGAACGTGGTGCCTTTCCCGACTTCGCTGTGCACCCGCACACCGCCGTCGTGCATCTCGGCGATCTTCTTGACGTAGTTGAGCCCCAGCCCGTAGCCCTTGTTGTCGTGGACGTTGCCCTTGGTGACGCGGTAGAACTCGTCGAAGATGTGCTTGAGGTTCTTCTTGGAGATGCCGATGCCGTTGTCGGTGACGGAGACCTCCAACATGTCTTTCTTGTTTGAGGTGGCGATGACGATGCGCGGCGTCTTGTCGCAGTATTTCAAAGCGTTTTCTATCAGGTTGATGAAGATGCTGTCGATGTGCGACTTGTCGCCGACGATGATGGGCATCTCTGCGTTGAACTGGGTGATGATCTGCCCGCCGAGGTTGGAGACGTGCAGCGAGAAGTTGCGGATGATGCTGTTGAGCAGGCCGTGGATGTTGATGTCTTCGGCGTTGATCTTCAGTTGACCGCTCTTGAGTTGCGCGAGTTGGAGGATGTTGGTGACCATCTTCTGCAGCCGGTCGTTTTCCGCCTTGATCATGCCCACATAGGCCTTGCGGGTGGCCGCGTCGGTCTCGATCGAGTTGTCCGACATCGCCTCGCAGGCCAAGGAGATGGTAGAGATCGGTGTCTTGAACTCGTGCGTCATGTTGTTGATGAAGTCGTTCTTCACCTCCTGGTTCCGCTTCTGTTGCGACAGCGTGATGATGAGGATGATGAGCAGAAGCGCCAGCAGCGCCACGATGCCGACAATGGGCAACACGATCGTGCTCAGTCTTTGCAGGAAGAATTGCCGCTCGGATGGGAAGTTGAGGATGAGGTAATGGGTATAGACCTCGGTGTTGTTGGTCTTGAGCGCGAACACGTATGCCTTGTCGATGATGTTTCGGCTCATCGATGTGGTGCGGATGGTGAAGAACTCCTTGGGCAGATTGTAGATCCCGTATTCAAAGGTGAGGTTCATGCCGTACTTCCGCAGCACGCTGCGCACGATGTCGGTGAAAGTGTCGGAGGGGATGCGCATGATGACGGAGTCGGTGAACAGCGACTGCCCCACCGCTAACGTGTCTAACACGACCAACTGGGAGTTCTCCTCGGTGTGGAAGTAGTTGGTGTCTTTGTCCAAAATGACCATGTCGCCTTGATAGTCGGCCACGGTCTCGGCCAGGAGCGCATGGGGGATGCCCTTGTCCATCACCAAAAGCGTGTGCTCGCGCTGGCTGCTGCTTTTCGACGACTGCTCGTACGAGATGAGGGCGGTGTCGTGCTGCAGTTCCTCGTTGATCTTGAAGTTGAAGTGGTTGGCGATGTCGCGGCCGGCCCGCAGCACCTCGCCTGTGAAGGCCGTCTTCTGCGCCTTCTCGGCCTGCTTGTACAACTGGTAAAAGCTGATATACAGCAATCCTACCAGCACTATCAGCACCAGGATCCATCCGGTCAAGAAAATGAAGCGTTTACGTTTCATGTCCAATCATCCAAAATCAGATGCAAAAGTACAACATAATTTTATAAAATGCAAGTCATCCTTTCGGGAAAAATGTGTACTTTTGCGTGCTATTTTGAATATCATGGAGAAGACTCAAAAAAAGTTTGCTGAAATCGGTTTAAAAATACTCAAATTCCTGTTATTCATAGGGGTAGGTGCTTTTTTCGTTTGGATATCCATTCGGAAACTGACCCCCGAAGATGTGCAGCACTTGAAGGACAGTGCCGCGCAAGTCACCCGCGGCACCGCCTGGGTGGCTCTGTTGTGCGCCTTCCTCGCCGGCGCCGTCTCCAACTACATCCGCGCCCTGCGCAACCGCCAACTCCTCGAACCACTCGGCTACAACACCCGCCGGAGCATGGTATTCTATTCCGTAATGGTCTGCTACTTGGCGAATTACGTCTTCCCCCGCCTCGGCGAGGTGCTCCGTTGCTCCTTCCTCCAGCGTTATGAGAAAGTCCCCTTCGAGAAGTCCCTCGGCACCGTCGTCACCGAACGCGCCGTTGACTTCATCCTCATGGTTCTCATCATCGTCACCGCCCTGCTGCTCAACACCGGCCTCCTTGACACCCTCTCCATTGGTGGGGTTACACTGCGGGAGACCATCTCCGGCAAGGCGTCGTCGGCCGCCCACAGCCACACCCTGCTCATCGTCGGCATCGCCGCCGTCGTGTTCATCGGGGTCGCCATTCTCACCCGCAAGTGGTGGTCGAAGGTGAAGTTCTTTGTCAAGATCAAGGATTTTTTCGTCGGTATTTGGCAGGGGCTGATCTCCATCAAGGATGTCAGGCATCCGTGGCTCTTCGTCTTCTACTCCCTGTTTATCTGGGTGTTGTGGATTCTGGAGACCGTGTTCTGCTTTCAGGCCTTCGACTTCCTGTCGGGCTACACATTCGTGATGATGTTCAGCGTCTTCGCGATGGGCAACTTCGGCTTCATCATCGGCCCCGGCGGCATCGGCGTCTATCCGCTGATCGTCGCCGCCATGATCACCCTCTACAGCGGTCCCGAATACTACGCCCCCGGCCTCGCCGCCGGTTGGATCGGCTGGGGCGTGCAGACTCTGCAGGTGCTCGTGCTGGGTCTCTTCTCTCTCGCCGCCACCGCTTTCGTCAAACGTAAAGAATAACCATGCAACTCTCTGATATCCAAAGTAAAGTCATCACAGCCAGTCAGTGGGCCGACATCCCGCGCCAGGGACGTGTCGTCTTCACCAACGGCTGTTTCGATATCCTCCACCTCGGCCACGCCGTCTATCTCGCCCAAGCCTGCGCATTGGGCGACTGCCTCGTCGTCGGGCTCAACACCGACCGCTCCGTCCGCGGGCTTAAAGGACCCGATCGTCCCGTCAACCCCGAGGACGCCCGTGCCTTCCTGCTCGCCTCCCTCGCCTGCATCGACTACGTCATCCTTTTTGATGATCCCACACCCGAAAAGCTGATCCATGCCGTCTGCCCCGACGTGCTCGTCAAGGGCGGCGACTACAACCCCGATCAGATCGTCGGCGCCGATTTCGTCCGCCAACACGGCGGCATCGTCACGACAATCCCCCTCGTGGAGGGCTATTCCACCACCCAGCTCATTCAAAAAATGTCGAAATGAAAAGACTCGTACCGCTGATTTTCACAACCTTGCTCATCTTCCGGCTTTCTGCCCAGGATGATGTCCTGCGCCCGGTTGACCCCGCAGACGCCCCCAACGCTTCTGCCGTTTCCGTACCGACCGCGCCGGAGACGCCCGCTATCGACCCGGACCAATTCATCAACGAAGAGTATCAAATCCCATCCTACAACCTCTATCTCCAGGATTGGAATACCGAATACATCAAAATCAAGCCCCTCGGCATCTCCTTCGGCAACAGCGCCGACATCAAGATCATCTTGGTCGATAACAACAACCCGTTCACGATGCCGTGCGACAACTATCAGGTTTCCAGCGAGTACGGACAGCGGAAGTCGGGCATGCACACGGGAATCGACTTGGCCGCGGCGGTCGGCGAGCCCGTCCGCACCTGCTTCGACGGAGTGGTGCGCATGGCCCGCGACTTTAGCAGTTACGGCAAGACCGTCGTCGTGCGCCACTACAACGGACTGGAGACCGTATATGCCCACTTGGACTCCATCATGGTGCAGCCCAACCAGAAGGTGACCTCCGGTCAGCAGATCGGCATGGTCGGAAACTCCGGTCGCTCCACCGGCGCCCATCTCCACTTCGAGACCCGCTTCCTGTACGAGCATTTCAATCCCGCCAAAATGGTCGATTTCACCACGGGCGAGCCATTCTCCAACGTGCTGACCATCACCAAGGAGGAACTCGATTTCGCTTCCGTCGCGGTCGAATCCACCGACCCGCGTGCTGCTCAGAATCCGGCCGTCACCAATCTCCCTTCCAGCGGCTCCGCCAACAACGGATACCATGTCGTCAAACAGGGCGACACCCTTTACGCCATCTCCAAGCAGTACAAGATTCCTCTTTCCAAATTGTTGGAAATGAATCATCTGACAGAAGATAGCGTGTTGCAACTCGGTCAAAAAATCAGGGTGAGATGAGACGTTGGTGGATCGGTTTGGTTTTGCTGCTCTGTCAGTTGACGGCTTTCGCCACGCACCAGCGCGCCGGCGAGATCACCTACCGTCATCTTACGGGCCTTACCTACGAGTTCACCATCGTCACCTACACCTACACGCCCAGCGCCGCCGACCGCCCCGAAATCGAAGTGCTCTGGGGCGACGGCACATCCTCCGTCATAGCCCGTCTCCACAAGTACAACCTCGACAACGACATCAGCCGCAACGAGTATGTCACCACGCACACCTTCCCCTCCACGGGAACGTTTCATATCACTTTCGAGGATCCGAACCGTAACAATGGCATCATCAACATCCCCAACTCGGTCACCATACCGTTCTTTTTGGAGACGATCTTGGTCATCAACCCCTTCCTCGGGGGCGACACGTCGCCGCAACTCCTCAACCCGCCGATTGACAACGGCTGTGTGGGCGTGCCGTACTACCACAACCCGGGCGCTTACGACCCCGACGGCGACAGTTTGAGCTATAGTCTCATCGACTGCCGCGGGTACAATGGCGAGCCGATTCCTGGCTACGGTCTGCCCAATGCCAGCAATTTCATCGCCATCGACGCCGCCACGGGAGACCTCACTTGGGATTCACCGGTCGCCGCCGGCGAGTACAACATCGCCATCCTCATACAGGAGTGGCGCAACGGCGTGGCCATCGGCTCCGTGGTGCGCGACATGCAGATCACCATTATCGCCTGCGACAACACGCCGCCCGTCATTTTCACCATTGAGGACACTTGCGTCACCGCCGGCGATACGCTGCGCTTCGGCGTGTCCGCTACCGACAACGGCTCTTCGTTTGTGCGTCTGACGGGCATGGGCGAGCCGTTGACGATTACAGACCATCCCGCGTTGTTCCCCATGGCGCAGGGCACGCCGCCCGTGAGCAGCCAGTTCGTGTGGCAGACCCAGTGTAGCCACGTGAGGGTCGCCCCCTACAATGTCCTTTTCAAGGCGATGGACAACGGGCCGCAGGTCTCCCTCACCACTTACAAGACCGTCCACATTACCGTCGTTGCGCCCGCGCCGGAGAACCTGACCGCGCAGCCCGTCGGCAATACGATCGCGCTGGCTTGGGCACCCCACCACTGCGCCAACGTGGCCGGCTACGACATCTACCGCCGCGTCGGCCCTTATCCGTTCACCCCCGACAACTGTGAGACCGGCATCCCCGACGATGCGGGCTACCAACTCGTCGGATCCACCTTCGACCGCTACCAGAGTTACTTCACCGACGACGGCACGACTCTGCCCCTTTACCACGGCAACGAGTACTGCTACCGCGTGGTCGCCTTCTTTGCCGACGGCGCCGAGAGTTACGTTTCGGAGGAGGTCTGTGCCGTCCTTCACAACGACGTGCCCCGCCTGACCCACGTTGACATCGACGTCACCGATCCCGCCGCCGGCGTCATCCGACTCCAGTGGCTGCGGGCCAGCGAGCTCGACACTGTACAGTACCCCGGACCGGACTACGAATACCGCCTCTACCGGGCTTCCTCTGAAGCCCCTGGCGTCTTCTCCCTCGTCCATACCGCCCATTCGCTCTTGGATACGACGTTTACAGATAACAATCTTAATACCAGTGATTTGGTATATACATATCAGGTGGAACTTTGGGCGCAGGTGGGCGATTCGCTCGTGCTCGTCGGCCCTTCCGATCCCGCCACTTCCGAGCGGCTGGAGTTCACCCCCATGGACCGCTCCTTGCTGTTGCGGTGGACTGAGACCGTGCCGTGGCACAATGTGGAATACACCATCTATCGGCTCAGCGACGATCTCCACCAGTTCGACTCCATCGGCGTTTCCACCAGTCACACCTTCCTGGATGCGGGATTGGAGAACGGACAGGAGTACTGCTATTATGTGCGCGGGCGTGGCGGCTATTTCGCCCCCGACACGATCTACCCCTTCCTCAACCGCTCGCAACGCAACTGCGGGGTGCCCGCCGACCTCACACCGCCCGAAGTCCCCGCGCTCACCGTAACCACCGACTGCCATGACGTTGACCTCGCATGGTCGTTCTCCGACGACTCCGCCCACCTCGATGTCGCTCAATACTATATCTATTATAAGCCCACACTTGACGCCACTTTCACGCTCGTCGATTCCTTCTATCTATCAGATGAATGTTATCCGGCTGATTGTCATTATCTTATGGAAAATCTGCCCACGGTGGTCGGGTGTTACGCCCTCGCCGCCATCGACTCCGCAGGCAACCTCTCCGACCTCTCCGATGCCACTTGCTTTGACTACGACGAGTGCGCGGTCTATCAACTGCCCAACATCATCACCCCCAATGGCGACGGCTACAACGATGAACTCGTGCCCTTCCCTTACGAAAACGTACAGGAGGTTGAGTGCTTCATCTACAACCGCTGGGGACGTCTCGTATTCAAGACCACCGACATCGACATCCATTGGGACGGCACAGACGTCTATTCGCACAGGGAATCCTCCGACGGCACGTATTATTATGTCTGTCGTGTCACCCTCAACACCCTTGCCGGTCCGCTTGCCGTGGATCTGCACGGCACAATCACTGTCATTCGTTGATTTTGTGCCGTTGGTTAACGTTTATTAATATTTTTATATTACCGAAAATCAGTAAGATAGCAAAATTTGTCGGCCAATTTCATTGTGGTGTGGATAGAAAGTTGTAATTTTGCCGCGTTTTTTGAAAAACGAAACCAAACCATTAACATGAAGAAGATTTTTCAGACCGTTTTGACGGTGTTTGTGTTGTTCATTTTCAGTTGTTCTGGATTGAGAGCGCAGAATATTTTCACGGGGACTGTATATGATGCCGACGGCTCGACCCCGTTGCCATACGCGGAGATCAACTCTCCTTGCTTGCAAGAACCGGCCATGGCTGACGCCAACGGCAATTTCGAGATCTATGTGAACAGCAGCGAATGTACCTTTGTCATTTCGTATTCGCTGTATGCCAACGATACGATAGAGGTCTCTTTTTCCGCCCGCCATCCGAAGGTGATGCGCCGCGTCAAGTTGACGCAGGAGGCCGAGATGCTGGATGGCATTCTCATTGTAGAGGAGAGGTTGGACCACGATCCCGCTACGGCTACCACTTCCATCACTATCATGAGTCCCGAGGATGCGGGCGTGATCAATCCCGACAACGCGGGGCAGTTGGTTGATAAGATGCCCGGTGTGGCGGTGGTCGATAACGAACCCCAGATCCGCGGCGGCTCGGGCTTCAGTTCCGGCATGGGCAGCCGCGTGCTCATCCTGGTCGATAACATCCCCTTCCTCCGTCCCGACGCCGGACGTCCCATGTGGAGTTTCATCCCCATGGAGGATGTGAAGAGCATTGAAGTATATAAAGGCGCCTCGTCGGTGCTGTTCGGCTCCTCCGCCTTGACCGGCGCCATCAACGTGCTGACGGCTTACCCGTCGTTAGAGCCGAAGACGAAAGTCACTCTCCATGCCGGTATTTACGACAATCCGAGGAATAGTTACAAGAAGAGTTGGGACAATGTCAACCCGCTCAAGTGGGGTGCATCCTTCTTGCACAGCCGCATCATCAGAAAACAGTGGGACCTCGTCATCGGCGGCGAATACTTCGACGACCAGAGTTACATCGGTCCCGAGTACCCCGTCTCCGCGGGCAAGAGCAACGAGGGCAAGTATGAGATGCGTGCCCGTCTCAACTTCAGTCTCCGTTATCGCGCCAAGAAGGTCAAGAACCTCTCCGCCTCCCTCAACGGCAACTTCATGTATTCCGAAAACGCCCAGTCGTTCTTCTGGTATGACTCCGACACCAACATGTACCGCACCTATAAGGGTTCCCTCTCTGTTTTCAAGGAGTTCATGTTCTATGTTGATCCCTGCGTCAACTATATCTCGCCCGACGGCAGCCAGCACGCCCTCCGCAACCGCATCACCTACAGCGACAACCGCGAGGCGACTGGCGCCCAGAACGCGCGTTCGATGATGATCTATGACGAGTACCAGTTCACCAAGATGCTCAAGAAGATCGGGCTCGGCATCACCGCCGGCATCGTCAACAACTATACCCGTTCCAACGGCTGCGTCTTCAATGGCGAGCAGGGGTCGCTGGAGCCGGGACTGATCACCATGGACAACCTCTCCATCTATGCCCAGTTGGAGAAGAAGTTCTTTAAGAACAAGAATCTCTCGCTGGTCGTGGGCGGCCGTTGGGAGGCCTTCTTCCTGGACCATGAGTTCAAGCAGAAGCCCATCTTCCGCGCCGGTGTCAACTATCAGTTGCCTGCCAGCATGACCAGCTTCCGCGCATCCTTCGGCCAGGGCTACCGCTATCCCACCATCGGCGAGCGCTTCATCTCCATCTCCATCGGCAACTACGGCTTCTATCCCAATAAGGACCTCGTGCCCGAGTCGAGTTGGAACGCCGAGGTCGGCATCGCCCAGCCCTACCGCGTCGGTCCTTTCGAGGGCTTCTTTGACGTGGCTGGCTACTACCAGCACTACAAGAACTTCATCGAGTTCGCCTTTGGCTCATGGGGTCCCAATGGCGATATCCTCCACGACATGGGCTTCATGTACCTCAATACGGGTCTTGCCTGGATTGCAGGCACAGATGTCTCTCTCGTCGGTCATGGCGAAATCGGTCCCAACGTCGAGATGAACTTCATGGTCGGCTATACCTACAGCCATCCCATTACTAAAAACCGCGACGGAATCTACTATGTCAACCCGAATACAAACAAGCCGTACAGTTACAATACCACCGCTTCCGATCCCTCCAAGGGCTTCTTGAAGTACCGTATCCAACACAATGCCAAACTCAATCTCGGCTTCCTCTTCTGGAAGAAGCTGGGCATGGATGTTGCCTGCACCTACTACAGCGCCATGAAGAACGTCGATAACCTCTTCTTCGATATGGATCAAATAGCCAATCCCTCCTTGAGTTACCTCCATCTGGGACCGCTGCCTTTTGACGGCTTCACCAACTATTTCAATAACCACACCCGCGGCGCTTTCACGCTTGACGTGAGTGTCTCATACAAGATTTTGGAGGCCTTGGAAGTCTCTTTTGCCATCAAGAATATCCTCAACAACGAATATACGCTCCGTCCGATGTATCTGGAGGCCCCGCGCAATTTCACGCTTAAGATTGCCTACGGACTGTAAACCATTATTTTACGAAAACCAAAATTTTTATTGATATGAAAAGAATCTTATTCCCTATGATGTTTGCCGCCGTATTGGTGGCGTGTGCCGTCAGTTGCAAGGATCCCGTTGAACCGACGCCGACCCCGACGCCGACGCCTGTCGATACGACCGACAACGACCTCACTTTCGACAAGCCGACATGCGATCCCTTCACCCATCAGATTGTGGATGGCGGTTTCGAGAACTGCTGGTACAAAGTTGCCTTGCAGAATGAGGTCTATGTGGAGTACCAATCCTCGCTTCTCTACTCACTCAACAGCCTGCATGCCCTGATGGAGATTCCGGCGCTGATGATGACTTCCGCTCCCTACACCGCCTATCGCGAACGCACCGACCCGCACGGCGGCACCTCCTGCATGAAACTCGTCTCCGGCATGCTCTCCGACCAGAGCAAGGGGCAGATTCTCGTGCCCGGTGCCATCGCTCCTCTCGACGAGAACTTCGTTGACCAGTTCCTCAACGCCCCTGACGGCATGAACGTGAAGCACCCATACAGCGACAAACCGACCGCCTTCAAGGGTTTTTACAAATACGCTCCCGTCAATGCCGACAAGGGCTCCGTGAGAGTTGAACTGTATGCCGGCAACAACATCATCGCCCGGGGTTATCAGGAGTTCGAGGGTAACGTGAACTCCTGGACGGCTTTCAACGTCCCGATCGACTATACCGTCAACGGCGGCACATTTGAGAGCGCGGCTCCCACGCACATCTCCATCGTCATCTCCTCCAGCGCCGGCTACGACTTCGCCGACCTTACGCACTGCACCGGCGAGCCGGGTTCCACCCTTTGGGTTGACGACATCGAGTTTGAGTTCTAATCGGCAGTAAAATGGCAGTTTTAGTCAAGAATATCCAGAAGTTGGTGCAAGCCGACCCGACGCCCGGAAGCTATCGCGCCGGCGCCGAGATGAATCATCTGCCCTGCATCGACAACGCCTTCCTATTGGCCGTCGATGGCAAGATCGCTGCTTTCGGCCCCATGTCCGAGTTCAAGGAGCAACTGCTGTCGGGCATCAAGGAGACCGTCGAGGTGGTGGACGCCACCGGCCGCATGGTCTTCCCCGCCTTCTGCGATTCGCACTCCCACATCATCTACGCGGGCAGCCGTGAGATTGAGTACATCGACAAGATCAAGGGGCTCAGTTACGAGGAGATTGCCAAACGGGGTGGCGGTATCCTCAACTCCGTTGACCGTCTGCGTGCCGCTACCGAGGACGAACTTTTCGACAGTGCGTGGCAGCGTCTGGAGGAGGTCGCCTCCTTCGGCACGGGCGCCATCGAGATCAAGAGCGGCTACGGACTCGACGCCGCCAACGAAATCAAGATGTTGCGCGTCATCCGTCGCCTCAAGGAGAAGTCGCCCCTCACCATCAAGGCCAACCTGTTAGCCGCCCATGCCGTGCCCCGCGAGTACCTCGGCCGCCAGACCGAGTACGTCGATCTCATCATCAACGAGATCATCCCCATGGTCGCCGCGGAGGAATTGGCCGACTTCGTCGATGTCTTCTGCGACCGCGGCTTCTTCACCCCCGAAGACACCGAACGCATCCTCATGCAGGGCATCAAATATGGCCTGCAACCCAAGATCCACGCCAACGAACTCGACTACAGCGGCGGCATACAGGTCGGCGTAAAGTACAACGCCCGCTCCGTCGATCACATCGAATACACGGGAGATGAGGAGATCGCCTGTCTGCTCGGCTCCGAGACCATGCCCACGATTCTGCCCGGCGCGGCCTTCTTCCTCGGCATGGTTTATGCCCCCGCCCGCAAGATGATCGAGGCGGGCTTGCCCATCGCCATGGCCGGCGACTTCAACCCCGGATCCTGTCCCTCCGGCAACATGCAGTTTGTGCTCTCCATGGGCTGCATCAAGTACGGATTGCTCCCCGAAGAGGCCATCAACGCCGTCACCCTCAACAGCGCCTACGCCATGGATGTGGAGGAGTTTCTGGGGACAATCACTGTGGGTAAAATTGCCAACTTCTTCATAACCAAACCGATACCGACGATAGAGTTCATGCCCTATGCCTACGGATCCAATAAGGTAGAGACACTTTATCTCCGCGGAAGACGGCAATAATCGTTTCGTCAGTTCCGTTTTTTTTTGTAATTTCGCGGCGCATTCCCATCCTTCGGGTTTGCGCCTTTTTTTGTGGAAAAAATGCAAACAATGGTCTGAAAATGGCAGCGACACTGAATATAAGGGACTACTTCGGCAGCACGTTCGACTACTTCCTGTTCGGACTGCGCTCCAACGGTACGCTCCTGGATATCATGAATGCCGTTTCAGATAGGGTCAGTTGCGTCTTCACCCTGCTGCCTTATCTGCAGTTGATGCATGACCAGCTGACGGCCAAATTCCCGTTGGCATTTACTCAGTTTGAGATGCGAGGCCCCACCATTGGAAGCAGTATCGACTATACGGAACGTCTGAATGTAGTCCTGTTTCAGAATTTTACAGAGGATTTTGAAGTGCTCTCCGAGACGACTGCCCCCACGTTGTTCGATGGGAACCTCAGTTTCGAAAACGACGACGAGGTCGCCTCTTCGTATTGCTATGCGCTCAACAAGGCCGGACGGCGGCTCTGCTCCTGGGGGTTGCGCGACATGCCCTATCTTCTTTACATCTTTTCCAAAAAAGATAAGGATGCCGCGGATTTCAGGGAGTTCGTCTCTACTTTGGATATGGAGAAATATGACCTGACCGACTTGATCCGGGAGGAGCATCTGCAATATACGGACAAACAACGTCAGACGAAAAAACTGCCGGAACACATCAACTTGATACGCGCCATCGTCAGCCAGGCGGAACGGAAGATCCGCGCGTTGGAAAACCCTGCGGTTTGATTGTGAAATCAATTATTAAAAATCAATAAATCAATAAATTATGAAAAAAACGCTCTCTTTCATTCTCCTCTTTTCCTGCGGATTTGCCGCTTTCGCGCAAACCGACATCGACGTGAAGGCCAAGGTGGCCGAATACGCCTACTACGACCTGAAAACCGACGTTTCCAAACTCTCCGACAACGACAAGAAACTGATCCCCATCTTCATCCAGATCGCCGACATCATGGATCAACTGTTCTGGAAGCAAACCTATGGCGATGAGTCTGATTTCAAGAAGATTAAGGATGCTTCCGTCCGCGATTACATCAAGATCAACTACGGGCCGTGGGATCGCCTCGACGACAACCGTCCCTTTGTGGAGGGCGTGGGCGAGAAGCCGGACGGCTGCCGTTACTATCCGCTCGACATCACCGCCGAGGAATATGCCGCGTACGCCGACCCCGATAAGGGAAGTCTCTACACGGTACTGCGCCGCAACGAGAAGGGCGAACTGACTACCGTTTGGTATCGCGATGAGTACAAGGCCGAATTGACCAAGGTGTGCGCCCTGCTCGACCAGGCCATCGCCATCGCCGACGACCCCGGCATGAAAAAGTACCTCTCCGAGCGGAAAAAGGCCTTCCAGACCGACAACTACTACGACAGCGACCTCGCTTGGATGGACATGAAGAACAGCCATGTCGATTTCGTGGTCGGCCCCATCGAGAACTACGACGACAAACTCAACGAGGCCAAGGCGTCCTATGAGGCGTTCGTGTTGGTGAAAGATGAGGAGCGAAGTGCCCAACTGGCCAAGTTCATCGCCATGCTGCCCGAAATTCAGAAGATCCTGCCCTGCGATCCCCAGTACAAGACCTTCGTCCCCGGCACCTCCTCCGACCTCAACGTCTATGACGTCATCTATTACGCCGGCGACTGCAACGCAGGCAGCAAGACCATCGCCATCAACCTGCCCAACGACGACCGCGTGCAGGCCGTCAAGGGCACCCGCCGTCTCCAACTGCGCAACAGCATGGACGCCAAGTTCGAGAAGATCATGCTGCCCATCGGCAAACTCGTCCTCGACCCCAAACAGCAGGGCTACCTCAGTTCCGACGCCTTCTTCTGGAATGTCACCTTCCACGAAGTCGCTCACGGACTGGGTGTTAAGGAGACGGTGTACGGCCATCGTCCGGTGGACGACGCCCTGCAGACCGAGAAGACCTCATGGGAAGAGGCGAAGGCCGACATTGTGGGACTGTTCATTGTATGCCATCTGATTGACCAGGGAGAGATCACCGGCATCTCCATCGAAGAGGCCATCACCACTTACATCGCTGGGCTGTTCCGTTCGGTGCGTTTTGGCGCCGCCAGTTCGCACGGCAAGGCCAACATGATGTGTTTCAACACTTTCAAGCAGATGGGCGCCTTCAAGCGCAGCAGCGACGGCGTCTATACCATCAACTATGAAAATGCCCGCATCGCCATCGGCGCGTGGGCCGGCTTCATCCTCGCCACCCAGGGCGACGGCGACTTCCAGGGCGCGGTTGATTACCGCAGTCGCTACGGTGTCATCGGACCGGAACTGCAGCAGGACCTCGACCGCATCAACGCCGCTGGCATTCCCCGCGACATCCGCTTCAACCAGGGCCTGAAAACCTTAGGTCTTTAATGATTTTGTAAATAATTAAAAATAAATATGTTATGAATTTACAACTTACCCGTCCGCTGGTCTTCTTCGACTTGGAGACCACCGGACTCAATGTCGGCAAGGACCGCATTGTGGAGATTAGCATGATCAAGTTGTTCCCTGATGGGCACGAAGAGGAGCGCACGGAGCGGCTCAACCCGCAGTGCCACATCCCGGAGGAGGCCTCGTCCGTCCACGGCATCTACGACGCCGACGTGGCCGACAAGCCCACCTTCACCGACCTCGCCGACGACATTTTGGCCTTCTTGGACAACTGCGACCTGGCGGGCTACAACTCCAACAAGTTCGACATTCCCTTGCTGGCAGAGGAGTTTCTGCGCATTGGCAAGCGTTTCGACATGCGCGACCGTTCCGTCATTGACGTGCAGATGATTTTCCATAAGATGGAGCCGCGCAACCTCATCGCCGCCTACAAGTTCTACTGTGGCAAGGACTTGAGGAACGCCCATTCGGCCAATGCGGACACCCGCGCCACTTTGGAGGTGCTGGAGGCCCAGGTGGCGCACTACGCCGGTGTGGAGTACGAGGACCACGACGGCAAGGTCTCCTGCCCCGTCACCCCCAACGTGAAGGATCTCGACAAGTTCACTCGCGTCAACCGCAACGTCGATTTTGCTGCGCATATCGTGCTGAACGACAAGGATGTGGAGGTCTTCAATTTTGGCAAGTACAAAGGCCAGAGCGTGAAGGAGGTCTTTAAAAAAGAACCCGCCTACTATGCATGGCTCATGAAGGCGGATTTCCCATTATATACGAAGGAAGTGGTGACGTACATCTACAACGAGGTGCGTCTGGAAAAGAAGTTCGGGGCTTAGTGAGTCCCGAACAACTTCTCGATCTTTTCCTGATAGCGCTGTTGCACCACTTGGCGTTTCACCTTTAGGGTAGGCGTGAGGATGCCGTTTTTTTGGCTCCACTCGTCGCCGATGAGTTCGAAGCGCTTCACCTTTTCGGTCTCGCCGAACATGGCGTTATATTTGTTGATTTCGCGCAGGAAGCGTTTATAGACTGTGTCGTCCTTGATGATTTCCTCGGGGGAGGTGTAGGCGATGTCGTGCCCTTTGCACCAGCTCTTGAGGAATTCGAAGTCGGGGGCGATGAGGGCAGCGGCGAACTTCTGGTTCTCGCCGAAGACGACCATGTTGTCGATGAACGGCGACTCGCAGAACTTCTCCTCGATGGCCTGCGGGTTGACATATTTGCCCATGGAGGTCTTGAAGAGGTTCTTGAGACGGCCGGTGATGCGCAGTTGTCCGTGCTCGGTCCACTGGCCCATGTCGCCGGTGTGGAACCAGCCGTCGGCGTCGATGACGCTGCGGGTCAGTTCCTCGTCCTTGTAGTAGCCCATCATCACGTTGTGGCCGCGGCAGAGGATCTCGCTGTTCGTCTCGTCGATTTTGATTTCGACGCCCGGCAGCGGGAAGCCGACGGTGCCGACTTCGCGGCCGTACTTGTCGCGGCAGCTCACCGCGATGACCGGCGAGGTCTCGGTGGCGCCGTAGCCCTCGAACACGGGCATGCCGATGGCGGAGAAGAAGGCGGCCAAGCGCGGCTGGATGCTCGCGGCACCCGACACGATGATGTCGAAGTCGCCGCCGATTTTCTGACGTATTTTCTTATATACCAATTTGTCGGCCACCCAGCGTTTGAAGTTGTACCACGCCGTGCGGTCGCAATCCTGGATCTTGTACTCCTCGGCCACGCGCACTGCCCAGCGGAAGATCTTCTTCGGCAGCGGCTTCATGTTCTTGCTGGAGGCCCAGATCTTGTCGAAGAACTTCTCCAGCACGCGCGGGACTGCCGACATCATCGTCGGGTTCACCTCCTTCAGGTTCTCCGCGATGGTGCCCAGGTTCTGCGCGTAATAGACCGACATGCCGAGGTATTGGTACAGGAACACCAGCATGCGCTCGTAGGCGTGGCAGAGGGGCAGGAAACTCAGGACGCGCTTCGACCACTTGGCCGGCGTCTGGCGTAGGTTAAGGATCTGGTTGACGATGTTGCTGTGCGACAGCATCACGCCCTTGGGAAGTCCGGTGGTGCCGGAGGTGTACATCAACGTGGAGCAGTCCTCCGGGCGCACGGCGTCGCGGCGGCGTTGCAGCTCTTCGGGGTCGGCGTTCTCGGCGCCCATCTGCACCAACTGCGCCAAGTACGGGAACTTGCCGCGGTCGATGAAGGTATAGATTTTCTCCAACTCAGTGGCGTCGGGTTGGATGGCGATCATCTTGTTCATCACCTCCACGCCTTCCACGATCACAATCTTCATGCCGGAGTGTGTGATGATGTGGCGGTAGTCGTTCTCGCTGATGGTCGGATATACCGGCACGCTGATGGCCCCGATTTGCATGATGGCCATGTCAATCATGTTCCACTCGGGACGGTTGGTGGCGATGATGCCGATGCGGTCGCCCGGCTGCACCCCCATCTTCAGGAACGCGTAACTGATGTTGTTGGTGATCTCCTGGTATTCCGTCGGCGAGTAAGCCCGCCAAATACCCTCACTCTTCGAAGCTAAGGCGATCTTCTGATCGGGCCATGTCTTTTCATAACGTGTCAGAATGTCAAAAACTCTGCTGATTTCTTCCATGAATTGAATTTTAGTGATTAAAGGTAATGTGTTTTCGGTTTTTGGGAGTGCAAAAGTACCTCATTCGGGGAAAATCTTGTTTTTCAAGGGATAAAATAGGATGTCTTGGGGCGAAATTCGAAAATACGGGGTGAAATTCGGAAATACGGGGCGAAATTCGGGATGTGTGGCGGATGTCGAAAAAAAATGTATCTTTGCAAACTTGTTTTTTACCCTCCTTATGAATAAAAAACTACCCGAATATCTGCTCAAATTCTCGACGAACGTGAAAATGATCGCCTTCGTTACCGCATTCTCTTTTCTCTTCATTTTCGTATATACTCCCTTCAGCGATTCCCTCTGGTTCAACTCCAACGACTCCACCATGCGGTTCGTCTTTTCTTCGGCTACCATTTTTGGCGGTTCCATCGTCTTATTGGTCAGCAGATTGTGGCTGGTTGTCATTGGCAGGCACCGCACCATCTCCCTGTTGCAGTACATCTTCTGGCTTCTTGCCGAGATCGTGCTCATCGCTTTTCTCTATTCCATTTTCAATGCGCTGCTTCTCGATGATCCCCGGAATTTTACGGAGATCCTTCAGCGGGCCTTGGTTTTCGTCTCGCTCATTTTGGTGCTTCCATACCTTATTTCCTATCTCTATCTTGCTTTGCGTGAAAAAGATACGAAAATAGCCATCCTTTCTGCCCAAAACAACATGGCCGAAACGCCTGAGCAGAGCATGGAGCCGTTGCCGCAGGAGGGCGAGCCGGTAACCGTCGTGCGGCCGGAAAGCACCGTCATCAACTTCACCGAGGAGAATGGCTCGCTGCGGCTCTCCATCAAGTCGGAGTGCGTCTATTACATCGAGTCCGCCGACAACTACGTCAACGTATATTATATTGTACAGAACAAGTTGAAACACTGCCTCGTCCGCACCTCCCTCAAAAAGGTGGAGGAGATGGTGGAGCAATACGGTTTCGTGCGCTGCCACCGTTCCTATTTGGTCAACCTCTCCAAAGTGAAGATCGTTCGCAAGGAGGATGACGCCTTCCTCATCGACATGGACCAGGAGGGTGTGGATGACATTCCCATCTCCAAGACCTACGCCGACCAGATCCTCAAGGTCTTCGTGCTTCATTAGCCCTCGGACGATTGAAGTGGCTTTTTTTGCAATAATATTCAACCTTTTACGTTTTTTATAGTCAAGAGAACATTAAAATCGTTAAAAATGAAAAAGTTCACTTTTGTTTCCGCATGTCTTGCCCTATTGTTCAGCATGCTTTTCGTCTCCTGCCATAAGGACCCAGATCCGGTGGACCCCACCGAATCCTACGACCAGGTATTGACCCAGGACGGCATCTATCTCTCCATCTTCGCTTTCAACAACGGAATCGTGCAGAAGATGGACTACACTCTGGTGAACCACAGTCAGGCAGAATTGATTAAGTCGTGGATCAACGCGCTCTCGTCCACCGAGGATGGCACGGCGTTGTACTACACCATCGACAGTGCACTCAACTCCCTGAACCGCACCAAGTTTCCCAACAGTCTATACAGTGTCAACATGGTGAACTTCACTGATGGTATTGACAATGCCTCCACCTATTTCGCCAATAGTCAGTGGGGTACGCATTATCAGAACCGTTCCGAATATCAGGCGGCGATCCGCAACCGTTTGCGTACGGGCACCTTCCACGGGCACTCCATCTCCGCTTACGGCATTGGCGTGCAGAGCGCATCCATCGATCCCAACATGTTTTTGGCCTCCATCCAGGATATCTCCAGCGATGACGACAACGCCACCGTCTTGGCGAACTTCAGCGGCGTGAACGCCTACTTTGAGGACATCGCCACCAACATCTCCACCACCAACACGGTGACCGACATCACGGTGTCGTTCAACTGCGGCGGCACCGACCGCATCGCCATTGTCTTCGACGGCGCCGCGACGCCCGCACAGTCCAACTGCATGATCGAGGCAACCCTCACGTCCAACAACACCCTGACGAACATCACCTACACGGGGCTGACATCATCTTCTGCCGCCACCATTACGGGCGTGCAGACCAACGGCTCCATCTTCTCCTTCACCTTCAAGAACTTGCGGACCACCAACAACACGGTTCCCTCCACTTACGATGTGCGTCTTTTCCGCGAATCCCTCGGCTATGGCGGCAACACCTACGCCCAGGATGTGGAGTTCAATCCGGCTTCGCAGAGCCATACCGAGACCAAGTCGAAGACTGCCAGCATCATCTTGGTGCTTGACATCAGCAGTTCATTGGGCAACAATTTCGCCAGCGTGAAAGAGGCCGCCTGCAATTTCGTCGATATTCTGGCGAACCAGGGGCATTGATCGGGAAGAGATTTAAAGGATAAAGATTAGAGATTACTGATTACAGGCGTAGAGATGCACGGCCGTGCGTCTCTACGCCTGTATGGTTTGTTGCTGTCAGGGGAAGAGTTGATGCGTTTTCCGACAATGACGGGGGTATTCCGGCTCCGTGCGCCAGGGATGGAAGCGGGCACGGAACGCGCGCGGCGACCTACGGCCGTGGGGGAGGGGCGGCGACCAGCGGAAGCCGACCGCCCCCCTGACGGCCGTGGGAGACGCGGAGTGAAGTAAAGCGGACAGCCCGTCTGGCGCCCAAATCATAAAAAAAACGGGCAATCCAAAGGATGGAGTGCCCGTTGGTATGGAAATGGGAATGGATTAACGGACGATATTCATCTCGTTGATGAAGCGTTTGGCGCCGGCGAACTTGTCGATGACGAAGAGCACGTAGCGGATGTCAACACAGATGCAGCGCTGCAGTTCGGTGTCGAAGAAGATGTCACTGCAGAGGGCCTCGATGTTTCCGTCGAAGGCGCAGCCGATGAGCTCACCTTTGCCGTTGAGGACGGGGCTGCCGGAGTTGCCGCCGGTGATGTCGTTGTTGGTGATGAAGCAGACGGGCAGTTTGCCGTCTTTCATGGCGTAGGGGCCGAAGTCCTTGTCGAGGATGAGTTGTTTGAGTTTCGGGCTGACGTCGAATTCGGGGTCGCCGGGAATCTCTTTCTGGAGGATGCCTTCAGCGGTGGTGTAGTGGAGGTACTGCACGCCATCCTTCGGGAAGTAGTCGCACACGGTGCCGTAGGTGCAGCGCATGGTGGAGTTGGCGTCGGGGTACATGGGCTTGTCCTTTTGCATCTCCATGAGGGCGGCCATGTAGGTGCGGCGCGGGGAGCTGAGTTTGGACTTGGAGGACTGATAGACGCCCTGGTATTTCATGATGTGGGCGTAGATGGCGCTGAAGTAAACCACGAGCGGGTCGGCCTCCTTCACCTTTTCGGAGGGCTTGTCGAGGTATTTGGCGTAGTTGGCCTCGTTGCCGTAGATGGACTTGTCCATGCAGGCCTTGGCGAAGGCGTCGAAGTTGCCTTTGTATTTCTTGTTGATGTAATCGTAGATGCCGGCGGGGCGGTATTCTTCGGGCAGTTGCATCCAGAGGCGGAGCGTAGCGGCGATGACGTTCTTCTCGGTGACGTAGTCGGTGCCTTCCATGTGGGCGCGATAGGCCTTGAGCATGTTCTCCTTCTTCTCGGCGGAGGCGGGTTCTTTGGGCAGGGCGGGGAGTTTGTAGGGGGCGAAGAGCATCTTGGAGTTCATGAGGGTGAAGTTGCAGTAGAAGAAGGCGCGCATGGCGTTGGCGTCGGTTTCGTTGCAGGCCTTTTCGATCTTCTCGAACGGGTTGCCGTATTTCTCCTTGCGCTGCGGGTCGGCGTTGATCCACTTGAGCAGTTCGGCCTCTTGGACGGCCTTTTTGTCGGCGATGCCGAGGTTGATGAGACTGGCGTATTCGCCCTTTTGGTTCTTCCAGGTGTTGGCCATGCTGGCGTAGTCGGAGGCGTAGGCGATGCGGACCTCGTCGCGGGCGTTCATCTGTTCGCGGATGACGGGCAGGATGACGTCGCAGGCCTCGATGATGGGTTTGTTCTGGCATTCCAGCAGTTGGCGCACCTCGTAGGAGGTCATGTAGCGCTGGGTGCTGCCGGGGACGCCCCAGATCATGGTGTAGTCGCCGTATTCGATGCCCTTGAGACTGACGGGCAGCGAGTATTTGGGTTTCATGGGGATGTTGTCCTTGGAGTACTCGGCGGGGCTGCCATCGGGTGCGGTGTAGATGCGGAACATGGAGAAGTCGCCGGTATGGCGGGGCCATACCCAGTTGTCGGTCTCGTCGCCGAACTTGCCGATGCTTGACGGCGGGGCGCCGACGAGGCGGACGTCCTTATAGACCTCATAGACGAACATGTAGTACTGGTTGCCGTCGAAGAAGTCCTTGATGACGGCTTTGTAGCGGCCGTCCTCTTCGGCGATGGAGGTGAGTTTCTGGCTGGCTGCGTTGACCATCTTGCGGCGGTCGGCGTTCTTGGTGTCGGCGGTGACGCCTTCGAGCACCTTGTCGGTGACGTCTTCCATGCGGACGAGGAAGGTGGCGGTGATGTGCTGGTTGGGCAGTTCCTCCTCATAACTGGCGGCCCAGAAGCCGTCCTTGAGGTAGTCGTGCTCGGTGGTGGAGTGGTCGGCGATGCTGCCGTAGCCGCAGTGGTGGTTGGTGAGCATCAGTCCGTTGGAGGAGATGATCTCGCCGGTGCAGAAGTGTTGTCCGTCCTCGCCGAGTTCGACGATGGCGTCTTTGATGGAGGAGTTGTTGATGTCCCACATCTGTTCGGGTGTGAGGTGCAGCCCGAGGTGTTTCATCGTGGCGTAGTTGTAGTCTTTGACGAACATGGGCAGCCACATGCCCTCGTCGGGCGGGTTGGTCGCGCCGGCGGTCACGAACAGGAACGCGAAGAGCGTCAGAAGCAAAGTCTTTTTCATTGCAATTGGTTTAAGTGATGATGTTGGTTATTTGATGATTTTCATTTCGTTGATGAAGCGTTGTGCGCCGGCGAACTTGTCGATGACGAAGAGCACGTAGCGGATATCGACGCAGATGCAGCGTTGCAGGTCGGTGTCGAAGAAGATGTCGCTGCAGAGGGCCTCGATGTTGCCGTCGAAGGCGCAGCCGATGAGTTCACCGTTGCCGTTGAGGACGGGGCTGCCGGAGTTGCCGCCGGTGATGTCGTTGTTGGTGAGGAAGCAGACGGGCATCTGGCCGTTCTTCATGGCGTAGGGCCCGAAGTCCTTGTCGAGGATGAGTTGTTTGAGTTTCGGGTTGACGTCGAATTCGGGGTCGCCCGGGATCTCTTTCTGGAGGATGCCGTCAACGGTGGTGTAGTAGTCGTAGCGCACGCCGTCCTTCGGGAAGTAGTCGCACACGGTGCCGTAGGTGCAGCGCATGGTGGAGTTGGCGTCGGGATACATGGGATGGTCGGCGTTCATCTCAAGCATGGCGGCCATGAAGGGGCGACGGGCCTCTTCCATCTGGTTGGTGTAGCCGAAATAGGGGAAGATGCCTCTGAAGAGGGTGGAGTACAAGCTGGAGACATAGCCCACGAGGGGATCGTTGTCAATGGCTTTGTCGGAGGGCTTGTTGAGGTATTTCTGGAAGTTGTCGGCGTTGCCGAAGATGGATTTCTGGACGATCATCTTGGCGAAGGCGGCGCAGTCGCCTTTGAACTTCTTGTTGATGACCTCGCAGAAGGGCGGCTGGTCTTCGACCGGCAGTGTCATCCACAGCTTCAACTCGGCGGCTATGATCTTCTCTTCCGTGATCAGGTCGGCATTTTTCATGGCCTCTTGATAGGATTCCATCAACGCCTGCTTCTCCTCGTTGGTGAAGGCCTTGCGGCCGTCTTCGGGGGTGAGCCCGTCGGCGTTCAGAACGAAATCCACGTATTTGGAGATGCTCATGCAGTAGTTGGCGTAATAGAGCAGGCGGAAGGTCTTGACGTCGGCGTCTTCGACGATCTGTCGGATGGAATCGACGGGGTTGCCGTATTTGTCCTTGCGGGCTTTGGAGGCGTTGATCCAATGGAGGAGTTCCTTCTCCTGTTCGGCCTTCTTGTCGGCGATGTGGAGGTTGGTGAGACTGGCGAGTTCGCCCTTGCGGTTCTTCCAGCTGTTGGCCCAGCTGGCGTAGTCGGAGGCGTACATGATGCGCACCTCGTCGCGGGCGTTCATCTCCTCGCGGATGACAGGCAGGACCATGTCGGCGAATTCGATGAAGGGCTTGTTGTCGCTCTCGAGTTTGAAGTTGATCTCATAGGAGGTGAGGTAGCGTTCGGTGCTGCCGGGGATGCCCCAGACCATGGCGAAGTCGCCGGGCTGGATGCCCTTCATGCTGATGGGGAGCGAGTATTTGGGCTTCATCGGCACGTTCTCCTCGGAGTACTCGGCGGGGCTGCCGTCGGGGGCGGTGTAGATGCGGAACATGGAGAAGTCGCCGGTGTGGCGGGGCCATACCCAGTTGTCGGTCTCGTCGCCGAACTTGCCGATGCTTGACGGCGGGGCGCCGACAAGGCGGACATCCTTATAGACCTCATAGACGAACATGAAGTACTGGTTGCCGTCGTAGAAGTCCTTGACGGACACGGTGTAGCGGCCGTCCTCGCTGTATTCGCTCTCCAAGGCCTCGATGGTCTCGCTGATCTTGGAGTCGTCGCGTTCGCCGTCGGACATGCCGGCCAGCACCTTGGTGGTGACGTCCTCCATGCGGACGAGGAAGGTGGCGGTGATGTGCTGGTTGGGCAATTCGTCGGCCAGGGTCGCGGCCCAGAAGCCCTCCTTGAGGTAGTCGTGGTCGGTGGTGGAGTGGTCGGCGATGCTGGCGTAGCCGCAGTGATGATTGGTGAGCAGCAGGCCTTGGTCGGAGATGATCTCACCGGTGCAGAAGTGGTCGCCGTCGTTGCCCAGCTCCACGATGGCGTCTTTGAGCGACGAGTTGTTGATGTCCCACATCTGCTCGGCGGTCAGGTGCAGACCGAGGTGCTTCATCGTGGCGTAGTTGTAGTCTTTGACGAACATGGGGAGCCACATGCCCTCATCGGGTGGGTTGGTGGCGCCGGCGGTCAAGAACAGGAACGCGAATAGCGGAATCAAGAAGAATTTTTTCATTTTTGAATATTTAATGGGGGTTTGTAAATCCAATTTTTCAATCTGCAAAAATAGTAAAAATGATTGGATTTTCCGCCATTTTTCCCTGAATTTTTGAATGAAATGACTCGCTTCGCTTCCGTTCATAATTTCTTTGCTCTCATACAGGAAGTTGCCGTATTTTTCCGTATTTTTGCCGGACGAAAAAATGCTGCACATGAAGTCGTTTCTGACCATTCTGATGTTGGTGGTTGCCAACATTTTCATGACTTTCGCCTGGTACGGACACCTCAAGTTCGGCACGGGCAAGCTCGCCCTGCCGCTGATCATCCTCATCAGTTGGGGCATTGCCCTGATCGAATACTGTTTTCAGGTGCCCGCCAACCGCATCGGCTTCGAGGAGAATGGCGGGCCGTTCAACCTGTGGCAGCTCAAGGTGATTCAAGAGGCCATCACGTTGATTGTCTTCACGTTATTCACCATCGTGTTCTTCAAGACTCAACGGTTCTCCGTGAATCATCTCATCGGTTTCGGATTTCTCATCCTATCCGTCTATTTCATTTTTAAGAAATGACGTTACTTCCGGCCGTTGTAGCCGAAGCCCGGCAGCAGGTAGGGCCTCATCTCGCGGCGCATTGACAGGAAGGACAACCGGCTCTCTATCAGCGTGATGAACTAACGAAATTCGTGCGTTTTCCTTTCAGGGCAATGCTCGCATTGATGGCTGGGGCAGTTTTGGCCGGCGCCGCACCCGCAGTCGTTGCCGCGTCCGCGTACCCGACGCACGATGCCGCGGATGAAGAAGAGGGCGGCGGCGATGACCAACAGGGCGACGATGATGTATTGGATGACAGGTGGCATGATGTTGAGTATTTGTAGTTCAGTGTTTTAGAATAGACTTCCGATTTGGAAGACGAGGGCGGAGACCACCCATGCCACGGCGAGGGTATAGACGAAGGTGAAGCCGACCCACTTCCAGCCGGCCTCGCGCTTGATGGCCGCCAGCGCAGCGAAGCAGGGCACGCTCAGCAGCACGAACAGCATGAGCACGTAGGCCACCAACGGCGTGTAGATGGGCTCGCCGGCCCGCGCCGTGCCTTCGGGCCAGTATTGCTCTTTCATCTTCTCCGACAGCGAAACCTCGTTCTCTTCTGCGTCATCGGCTTGATACAGAACGCCTAAGGTGGAGACGACCACCTCTTTGGCGGCGATGCCGGTGCATAGAGCGACGCCGATGTGCCAGTCGAAGCCGCACGGACGCACCATCGGCTCAATGAAGTGGCCGAAGCGGCCGATGTAGGAGTTCTCGTTGTGGTAGGCGTCGCTGAGGCGGTTGAGCGAATCAACCTGATAGGCCATCTGCGCCTCGTTCAGACTCTTGTCGGCTTGCACCTGCTCGATCTGTTGCGCATAGCGTTGCTCCTGTGCGGAGTTGTGCGGGAAGTACTCCAATGCCCAGATGATGATGGAGGCGGCGAGGATCACGGTACCCATCTTCTTGAGGTACTGCTCGCTCTTCTCCCACATGTGCAGCAGGGCGTTGCGGGCGGTGGGCAGGCGGTAGGGCGGCAGTTCCATCACGAACTCCTCGGAGACGCTTTTGAAGGCGGTTTTGTTGAGCAGGATGGCCGTGAGCACCGCGAACAGGATGCCTATCAGGTAGATGCTGAGCAGGATCAGTCCTTGACAGCGGGTGAAGAAGGCGGACACCAGCACGAGATAGACGGGCAGTCGGGCGGAGCAGGAGATGAAGGGGATGGTGAGGATGGTGACCAAGCGGTCCTTCTTGTTCTCGAGGGTGCGGGTGGCCATGATGGCGGGCACGCCGCAGCCGAAGCCCATGACGTAGGGGATGAACGACCGTCCGTGCAGACCGAACTTGTGGAAGACGCGATCGACCATGAAGGCGGCGCGCGCCATGTAGCCGGTGTCTTCCAATATCGAGATGAAGAAGAAGAGTATCAGGATGTTGGGTAGGAACGAGATGACTGCGCCGACGCCTCCGATGATGCCATCGACGATCAGGTCGTTGAGAACGCCTTCGGGCAGGGCCTTGGCCACCACGCCGCCGAACCACGACACCAACATGTCGAGCCACTCTTGCGGATAGGCGCCGAGGATGAAGGTGGTCTCGAACATCACCCAGAGGAAGATGACGAGGATGGGGAATCCCAACCACTTGTTGGTGAGGATCTTGTCGGCAGAATATGCCTTCCAGAGTTCACGTTTCTGTCCGGGCACGTAGGTCTGTTGCAGTGCGCCGCGGATAAAGCCGTAGCGGGCGTTGCTCAATTGGGTGTCGATTTTCTCGCCGTAGCGGAGTTCCAGGGCGTCGCGGCGTTGTTTCGCCTCCGCTAGGATCTCCTGTCCGTTGGGCAGTTTCTCGATGTCGGTGAGGGTGTGCTGCGTGCCCTCCAGCGTGTTGATGGCGATGTAGCGGGCGGGATATACGTTGATGATATCCTTGTTCTCAGCGATTTTTGTCTTGATGGGAACGATGGCGTCCTCAATGTCGGTGCCGTAGTTGATGTGGATGTGGTGGGTGAGGTTCTTGTGATCTTCGAAGACGTCGATGATGGCTTGCAGCACTTCGGGGATGCCAGTGCCCTTGGAGGCCGTTGTCGGGATGATGGGAAGTCCGAGCATCCGTCCGAGTTCCTTGTAGTCGAACTGGTCGCCCTTTTGCTGCAGTTCGTCGTACATGTTGAGCGCCATCACCATGGGCGAGTTCATATCGATGAGTTGGGTGGTGAGGAACAGGTTGCGTTCGAGGTTGGAGGAATCGACGATGTTGAGGATGAGGTCGTATTCGTGGTTGGTGAGGAACTCGCGCACGCACAGTTCTTCGGGGGTGTATTCGTTGATGGAGTAGGTGCCGGGCAGATCGACGAGGCGGATGGTGTAGCCCTTGTAGTAGAAGGTGCCCATCTTCATGTCAACGGTGACGCCGGCGTAGTTGCCGACCTTCTCGCGCAGTCCGGTGGCGTGGTTAAAGAAGGAGGTCTTGCCGCAGTTGGGGTTGCCCACGAGGGCGACGGTGAGGGTGTGGCTCTTCTCTTGGATGTGCGCCGAGAGTTTGGGATCGTTGACGGCCTCTTCGGTGATGATGCCGTTGTAGTCGCTGTCGGAGGGGCGGTGCTCGGAGAGCGGGACGACCTCGATCTTGTCGGCCTCGCTGCGACGGAGCGACACGTGCGATTGCATGACGATGTACTCCACGGGGTCTTGCAGGGGGGATGACTTGACCACGGTGACGGTCTCGCCCTTCACGAAGCCCATCTCCATCAGCCGGTGGCGCAGTCCGCCGTGCCCGCTCACCTTGATGATGACGCACTTGGCGCCGCTGGGCATGTCGTTGAGAGTGAGTCTCTTTTCTTCTTTCATTGCTCTTTAGTTTAACCTGCAAAAATACGGCGGGAAAAAGACGTGCGCAATCCCCATTTTTGGGGATATTGAAAGCGTTTTTGCGGCTTCGCAGTTTTGGGAACTACGAATGATACGAATGAGTGAGAACAGGTGTTGATGAATAATGTTTGAGTCAGGGATTTGTAATGTGATTAGTTGATTGATAAGTATTTGTAATTCATTCAACTTGTGTGTATCCTATTACTGACAGGGAATTGGCCTCGGTGGCGTGTGCAGCCCACGATGAGTTTTGCGATAACGTCAACGCCATGCTGTCACCTACGGCAAGATTTTCAAAAAATGCCGTTAGCCGCGGCGGCGGAACAGTTCCAGCAGGGCGGGCACGTAGTCGCGGTCGGTGTAGAGGCGTGCGGCATCGACGCCGGCGCGGCGGAAGGTGTTGAGGGTGTCGGCGGAGTGCTGCTGCCACCAGCGGGCGTAGGTATCGCGTACCTTCCGGCTGGCGGTATCGACCCAGATGCGGCGGCCGCTTTCGGGGTCGGACAGTTCCACGATGCCGAGGTCGGGCAGGGCGGCCTCGCCTTCGTCGATGATGTCGAGGGCGACAAGGTCGTGGCGGCTGGCGGCGATGCGCAGCGCCTGCTCGTAGTCGCGGTCGATGAAGTCGGAGAGCAGGAAGACGGTGGCCTTGCGTTTGCTGACGTTGGTGAGGAAGCGCAGTGCCTCGGCGATGTTGGTCTCGCTCTCGCGGGGCTGGTAGGTGAGCAGTTCGCGGATGATGCGCAGGATGTGCGACTTGCCCTTCGCCGGCGGGATGAACTTCTCCACCGTGTCGCTGAAGAAGATGACGCCTACCTTGTCGTTGTTGTAGATGGCGGAGAAGGAGAGCACGGCGGCGATTTCGGTGGTCAGTTCCGACTTGAACTGCTTGCGGGTGCCGAAGAGGTTGGAGCCGCTGACGTCGATGAGCAGGATGACGGTCATCTCGCGCTCTTCCTCGAACACCTTGACGTAGGGGGCGTTGAAGCGGGCGGTGACGTTCCAGTCGATGAAGCGCACGTCGTCGCCGTAGTTGTACTGCCGCACCTCGCTGAAGGCCATGCCGCGTCCTTTGAAGGCACTATGGTACTGGCCGGCGAAGATTTGCTGGCTCAGCGCGCGCGTCTTGATCTCGATGCGGCGGACCTTCTTGAAGATCTCATTGGCTTCCATGGGGCAAGCGGTTACGGCACTTCCACGGTGTTGAGGACGGTGCTGATGATGTCGGTGGTGGTGATGTTCTCGGCCTCCGCCTCGTAGGTGAGTCCGATGCGGTGGCGCAGCACGTCGTAGGCGAGGGCGCGGATGTCCTCGGGGATGACGTAGCCGCGGCGTTTGATGAAAGCCAGGGCTTGTGCGGCCAATGCCAGGTTGATGGTGGCACGTGGTGAGGCCCCGAAATTGATCATCGGCTTGAACTTGTCCAAACCGTATTGCTCGGGATAACGGGTGGCAAAGACGATGGAGGTGATGTACTGTCCGATCTTCTCGTCGATATAGACCTCCTTCACGATGCTGCGGGCGCGCACGATGTCCTCGGGCTTGAGCACGGTCTTGGTGACGGGGTATTCGGAAAGCAGGTGTTGGCGCAGGATCTGTTTCTCTTCATCCTGCTTGGGGTAATCGACGATGACTTTCAGCATGAAGCGGTCCACCTGGGCTTCGGGCAGGGGATAGGTGCCCTCCTGTTCGATGGGGTTCTGGGTGGCGAGCACGAGGAAGGGCTCCTCCAGCTTGTAGGTGCTCTCGCCGATGGTGACCTGTCGCTCCTGCATCGCCTCCAACAGCGCGCTCTGCACCTTGGCGGGGGCGCGGTTGATCTCGTCGGCGAGGATGAAGTTGGCGAAGATGGGACCGTGTTTCACCACGAACTCCTCCCTTTTCTGACTGTAAATCATGGTTCCGATGACATCGGCGGGCAGCAGGTCGGGGGTGAACTGGATGCGGCTGAACTTGGCCTGGATGATATTTGCCAACGACTTGATGGCCAGTGTCTTGGCTAATCCGGGGGCGCCTTCCAACAGGATGTGACCGTTGGCTAACAGGCCGATCATCAACTTCTCCACCATCTGCTTCTGGCCGATGATGACGTTGCTCATCTCCATGTTGATGAGGTCAACGAAGGAACTCTCTCGTTCTATTTTCTCGTTCAACTCTTTGATATCCACTGTGTTGCTCATAGTGCTTTCGTTTTAGATATGCTTTGCAAAGGTACGATTATTTTCGACAAAATCGTACATTGCACAAAATCCGAAAAATAAAACGCTGGTGGCAGAAATAATATGGTAGGTGGTTGAAATGCTATTCACTCTTTTCCACAAAAACAATAAAATCCCAGTCGGCGGGATTTCCACCTCCTACGCTTGGTGTGTACAAGTACACAGCGACTTTCTTGTTGGTTTTGCTGTAATAATACTGAAATTCAGGTTGTTTGGAAATGGTTTCCCAAACGTTTTCCATCATGGTTTCGTCAACCATGCCAGTATTCCATGGAAGGGTCTGTTGTGCACCTGTATAGTCGATGAGGCAGATTCTGTCGTTTTCGGGGAAGGGGAGTTCTGTGGTTTGAGCAGGCAATTCCATAAAGGAGGTTGGGAAAAGAAGATTCCCACATCCCATCCATATAATATTTCCGTAGAAAAGAAGATGGCTGGGATTCTCATAAAACAATTTGATATATCCAAAATCACCAGGAGGACAATACGTTGCCAAAAACGGAATGGTGTCAGAGGAATTATTAGTACTATCAACATTCACAGTCGTGTACCCCTCATACTGAAAGGTTTTGTAATCCACTTTCATGATCAGAATATTGCTGTCGCACCCTGGAATATCAATTTCCGCAGGGTCTGGTTTGGGCGGATCAGGAGTGATTGGCTCTTTTTCGCAACTGAATGCGAGAATGGCGAGGGAGAGTATTCCCATCATTTTCCATATTGCTTTGAGTGGAAGAGGTTTCATTTTTACAAGGATTTTGGGGTGCAAATATACGATTAAATTGAAAAGTGAAAATGGAAAGTTTGCGGGGCAAAGATGAGATTTTTTTGGGGGGGCGGGGGAGTCGCATAATGGGTAAGAGCGTGCTGTAGATACGCAACTAATAATATATCTGTAGGAAATCACTTTTAGTCACCCTCATGGGCGGCTTGGAGAGAGCCGGAACCAGCGGCAAAAGTGCCTTCCTTTTGCTTCTTTGCTTTGGCAAGACAAAGAACAAAAAGGGCAGGTGCAACAATCGAAAAACACGCGAAGAGTGCGATTCTTGCGGAATGGTCGCCCTCTTGTCCTGACAAAAAACTCATCTCAAAATTACGGGACACTTTTTTTTCATATCGATATCTATTTCATGGAAAAAATGTAAATTTGCAGGCGTCATTTTTGAAATATTATCATCATTAAATCAAATAGATATGTCAGAAAAAATCTTATCGAAAGTGGCTCCCGGCGTGGTTTACGGGAAAGCGCTGCAGGAAATCTTCCGTATTGCCAAGGCCGAGAAGTTTGCCATCCCCGCCGTGAATGTCGTCGGCACTGACTCCGTGAACGCGGTGTTGGAGGCCGCCAAGGTGGCCAACTCGCCCATCATGATCCAGTTCTCCAACGGCGGCGCGGCATTCTATGCCGGCAAGTCCCTTCCCAACGACGGGGAGAAAGCCGCTGTCATCGGTGCCGTGTCCGGCGCCATGCACATCCATCAAGTGGCTGAGATGTACGGCGTTCCGGTGATCATCCACACCGACCATGCCGCCAAGAAACTCCTGCCCTGGATCGACGGTCTGCTCGACGAGGGCGAGAAGTACTACAAGGAGCACGGCAAGCCGCTCTTCAGTTCCCACATGCTCGATCTCTCCGCGGAACCGCTGAAGGAGAACATCGAGATCTGCAAGAAATATTTGGCTCGCATGGCCAAGATCGAGATGGTGCTCGAAATCGAACTCGGCATCACCGGCGGCGAAGAGGACGGCGTGGACAACTCCGGCATCGACAGTGCGCGCCTCTACACCCAGCCCGAAGACGTGGCCTACGCCTACGAGGAGCTCAGCAAGATCAGTCCGAACTTCACCATCGCCGCCTCCTTCGGCAACGTCCACGGCGTATATAAACCCGGCAATGTGAAACTCGAGCCGATCATCTTGCATAACTCCCAGGAATACATCCAGAAGAAGTACAACACCCAGCCCAACCCTGTCAACTTTGTCTTCCACGGCGGCAGCGGCAGCGAGCCCGCCAAGATCAAGGAGGCCATCCAGTACGGCGTGGTGAAGATGAACATCGACACCGACACCCAGTGGGCTTTCTGGGAAGGCGTGATGAACTACTACAAGAAGAACGAGGCCTACCTGCAGTCGCAGATCGGCAACCCCGAGGGCGACGACAAGCCGAACAAGAAGTACTACGATCCCCGCAAGTTCCTCCGCGAGGGCGAGGCCTCTATGGTGAAACGCCTCCAAGTGGCCTTTGATGATCTTAACTCCTTGAACCGTAACTAATTCGGTGCGTCAAATGAGAATGCCCCGAGGTTGTTCCAGCCGATGGTTATGAAAAAGTTGCTGCTCTCATTTGCCGTTGCGATGTCACTGAGCATCAGTGCTTTCGCCTCTTCCATTGCGCCAGCTTCGGAAGGTGGCTTTGCCGCCGACAGTTGCGTGTGCGAATCTTGGGTCGATGAAACCAACGAGCATTGGACGTTTTATGTCAAAAACGCCTCCGCCAGCGATGTCGTGATCGATGTCTGGTACGTGGTGGAGATGTCCGACGGCACGAAGGACACGCGCACCAACTCTTTCCATATCCATGGCGGCGGCAGCACGTACGTCGATACGGATCTCATCCGCAACTCGCATTGCATCGAATATGGGTGCGAGTGTCGGATGAAGCCGTAGGGCTATTCGGCTTTCGCCAGGAAATCGGCTACGATAAAGTTGCTGCCGCCTACATAGACGGCAGCATTTTTTGTAATATGATGGATTAAAGCGCGATAGGTCTGATAGACGGATGTCTCGCTGGCGCGGGCGTCCAACCCTTCGTGTTGCATTTTCTCCACGATGACCGACGGCGCCTCGGCGCGCGCCACAGAGGCGCGGCAGACGATGTACTCCGCTTTCCGCGGCAGCAGGTGCACGATGCTGTCGATGTCCTTGTCGTTGACGAAACCGATGATGCAGTGAAGTCGCGAGCAGGGGAGTGCTTCCAACTGGCGGGAGAGGTAGGCGAAGCCGCCGCTGTTGTGCCCGATGTCGCAGATGGTGAGTGGCTCGGTGGCATATACCTGCCAGCGTCCACGCAAGTGCGTGTTGCTTAGTACGTTCTCGATGGCGCGGGTGATCAGGTCGCCGATGTCGGCGCGGTTGCCGTGCCGCAGCATGACCGCTGTGACGAAGGTGGCGACGTTCTCTATTTGGTAGTCGCCCGGCAGCGGCAGGGCCACGTTCGTCGCCAGCGATTCCCCGTCGAAGCGGATGTCGATGCGGCGGTGCAGGAGGTCGGAGCCGGCGGTGTCGGTCACTGCCACGCGATCGGTGAAATGGAGCGGCGCCGATAGTTCGGTGGCCTTTGCCTGGAACACCGGCAGCGTCTCCGGCTGGCGTTTCCCGATCACCACGGGCACGCCGCGCTTGATGATGCCCGCCTTCTCGCCGGCGATCTGCGCCAGCGTGCTGCCTAGCAACTGCGTGTGGTCGAAGGAGATGTTGGTGATGATGCTCATCTCCGGCAGAATCACGTTGGTGGCGTCCAACCGTCCGCCCAATCCCACCTCGATGATGGCGATATCGACCTGCTGTTGCGCGAAGTGGTAGAAGGCGAGCGCGGTGGTCATCTCGAAGAATGATGGTTCAAGTTGCTGGAAATCAGTATTGAAACGTTCGAAGAAAGCCACCACATCCTCCTTGGGTATCATCTCGCCGTTCACGCGGATTCGCTCTCGGTAATCGACCAAGTGCGGGGAGGTGTATAGCCCGACCTTCAGCCCGAGTTCTTGGTAAAAGGATGACAGCAGGTTCGAGACGGATCCTTTGCCGTTGGTGCCGGCCACGTGGATGCACTTGAGCCGTCGTTCGGGATGTCCAACCACATCGGTCAGCGCCTCGATGTTCTCCAAGCCCTCCTTGTAGGCGCTACTGCCGATTTTATGGTACATCGGCAGTGCTGTGAAGATGCGGCTGATGATTTCGTCGTAATTCATAATTATCTTGCTATCAGCAATTTCTTCTTGGCCATCTCTCCTTTTTCGCCTACGATGTGAACGAAGTAGGTGCCGGCGCTCCAACGGGAGCAGTCGATGACGGTGGTCTCAGTGCCGTTGGGTTGCATGCGGTAGATCACCTGTCCGTAGGCGTTGTAGATGGTGATGGTTTGGGCCTGTGGTGCGGTGAGCGTAAACTGCGTGTGAGCTGGATTCGGAGCCAGCAAGATGTTCTGTTCGAAGAAGTTGTGGATCATAGTGCTGTCGCCGCCGATGTCTGTGGTGTCGCCCGGGTCAACAACGGTGGTGTCGGTGCCTGGATCAACGTTGGGGTTCGGGTTCGCGCCGACGGTGAAGATGAACGGGTCGGGGCGGCCGATGTAGGGGTAGAACTCGCGTCGGCCGGACTGGTCTTTGGCGAAGAGGTAGTACTGCACTTCGCAGGTGTCGGTGATGCCGCTGATGGTGCCTGCCCAGTGCTCACCCACGCTCGGTTGCATGGCGGTGCTGGTCCAAGCGGTGGTGTCATTTTCATTGATGATTCTGTAATAGATTCTGACAGAGTCGGCTACTGCGCTCTGTCCGCTGAGGAACTTCAGTTCGGTGTCGATGGTAAAAGTGCTGTCGTAGGGCTGTGCACCCAGAGTGGGGAAGTGGTGAAAGCGCAGCATCTGCAGGTCGGGGATCTCGTGGGTGCGGCAGTGCAGGGCGTCGGTGTTTTCCCACGGTGTGGAGGTCTTCTCCATGATGGGCACGATGGTGTAGCCGGGCATGGCGGCCTGATAGACCTCGATGGCGTCCTGGTCGTAACTGGCGCCGGTGACGGGCACGAAGACGTGGTCGTTGAGGATCAGACTGTTGGTGTAGGGCGTGCGGGCGTTAGAGACGGTGCTGCCGGGCTCGAACACGCGATACACCTTGTATTTGTTGCCCCACGGCGTGGTGGCGTTGGCGAAGTAGTTGGCGACATCCTCGTACTCTTGATAGCGGCTTGCGCCGACGGGCAACTGCGCGATGAGGATCTTATCCACTCCGAGGAACTTGCCCCAGCAGTCGATGTGCGCGATGTAGTCGCCCTGCGGGTCAATGGTGAAGTGGTAGTTGTCGATGCCGAGGTAGTCGGCACAGTACTGGCGGATTTGGGCTTCGCTAAGGTCTTCGTTTTCCTGCATCACCAAGTCGGTGGAGGCGGCGGTGCCGTAGCCGTCCGACATGTAGTTGCCGCCGGTATGCACGATGGGAAAGTCGAAGTGGTTGACACTGAGGAAGTCGGCCATGATGGTCATGTGGGCGTCGTCGTGGGGGCGCGACGGACGGTTGTAGGTGAAGTCGGCTACGCCGAAGGCGTCGTTGCCGTCGAGGATGAACCACGGTCCAAAGTCGCGGGTCCAGTAACTATCTACGCTGCCGACGACGAAGTTGACGTTGTTGACGTCGACGCCGTTGTTCTGCATCTGGTTGCGCACGCTGTTCTGCTGGTAGGAAGATGAGACAGCCACGGTAACCGTCACCATGTCGGCAAGTTGTGAAATCAAGGTGTAGGGGATGCCGAACCCGCTGGAGGGGTAGGCGATGAGTACGCCTTGGCACGGCTCGAACTCGGCGATGCTATAGACAGGAGTGGCGGGGGGCGTGGAGGTGCGCATTCGCTCAGACAGTTCGTGCCAACGCAGTACGTCTTCCGCGGTTTTCTCATAACGGACGTTGTTCTCCTGCGCGCGAACCGCGCCGACGATCCAGACTAACAGGCAGAGGAGGATGAGACTTCTTTTCATTGTTATGATTTTTAGACTATATTCAATTATAGTTGGATTTTCTTTCTGGAAATAAGGATCTTGCGTCTCCGTATGGTGAGTCGCACCACGCAGTAGTCGATGAGCGGGGCGAAGATGTTCATGAGCAGGATGGCGAGCATCATCCCTTCGGGGTAGCCCTTGTTGACCACGCGGATGACGATGGCGAGCACGCCGACGAGGATGCCGTAGATGAATTTGCCGGCGGAAGTGTGGGCGGCGGTAACGGGGTCGGTGGCCATGAAGACGGCGCCGAAGAGAAAGCCGCCCATGAGCAGGTGCTGCCAGCCGGTGGCGGGGCAGAGTCCGCCGATGTGCATGAGCGCGCCGGTGATCCAGCCGCCGGCAATCACCGACAGCATCACCTTCCAACTCGCCACCTGGGTGAAGAGCAGGATGGCCGCGCCGACCAGAATGGCCAATTTGGAGGTCTCCCCGAAACAGCCCGGGATGGTGCCGATGAACATTTCCATCGCCGACGGCAATTGGTCGGCGCTACCGTTCATCGCTAACGCCAACGGTGTGGCTCCGCTCACGGCGTCCGGCGCGTTGGAGATCCAGACCGCGTCGCCGGAGATGACCGATGGGTAGGCGAAGAAGACAAAGGCGCGCGCCACGATCGCGGGGTTCAGGAAGTTGTAGCCCGTACCACCGAAGACCTCCTTGGCGAAGAGCACCGAGAAGGCCGTTGCCACCGCCACGATCCAGAGCGGTACGTCCGGCGGCATGATCATCGGAATGATGAAGCCCGTGACGAAGAAGCCCTCCGCCACCTCGTGCCCCCGCTTCTGGGCGAAGATGATCTCCACCGTCAGCCCGCTGACGTAGGTGACAATCACCAACGGCAGCCACTTCAGGAATCCGTACCCGAAGCAACGCAGCCCGGTGGCCGTCTCTCCGATAGCGGTAAAATGTTGATAACCAACGTTCCACATCCCGAAGAGCAACGCGGGGAGCAACGCGATCATCACCGTGATCATGATGCGTTTCATGTCAACGGCATCGCGCACGTGGCTGCCGAGGCGGGTCACGTTCTTCGGCGTGAGGAGGAAAGTGTCGATGGCATCGAACAGCGCATGGAAGGCGTGGAGGGGCTTCCCCTTCTCAAAATGCTTTCCTATTCGTTCGCTTATCTTTGATAACTTCATGATTACCATCGTTTTATGTTAATCTTCTCCCTTGATTTCCTTTAATCCTTCTAAAATAATCTGTTGGCACTCCGTTTTGGAAGGGCAGACCACTTCGCAAAGCGCAAAGTCTTCGCTATCAACTTCATAGATGCCCAATTCTTCCATCTTCTCAATGTCGTGTGTAATGCAGGCCTTGAGAAGTTCGAGGGGAAGGATCGCCTCGAAGGGGAAGACCTTGTCATAGACGTCGGTCATGACGAAGTTGCGGGCGCCGCCGTGCATGGATGTGTTAAACCAGAAGGGTTTGCGTTGGGTCATCCAGGCGGTGAAGGTGTGAGAGAAACTCCATTTGCGGAAGCCGGGCAGCAGCCAGCCGAGGAGTTCGCGTTCGGGATACTCCTGAAGCAGGGTGATTTGGTAGTCGTAGAAACCGAGGGTGGGGAAGTCGGTTATCTGTTTGCCTGTCAGTACGTTGCCGCTGATTTGGCGAATATCGCCCTCGGGCAGGTTGTCGTGGAGTGCTGTGCTGACGTCGGCGCCGTAGAAGGTGCTGTAGTAGTGGGGCTTTCGGGCGGCGGGACCGGTGAGCGCGAAGGTCTTGTCGAATCCCAGCCGGTGGCTGTCGAACAGCCGCCCGATTCGGGCCACGTCCATGGGCGAGAGGTACCAGACGGTCTCTCCCTTGTCGAGGGGGGCGATGCGGTGGATTTGCGGGCCGACGGTACCGCTCGGGTGCGGGCCGCTGAAGTAGTGGAAGTTGACGCCCTGCATCGTTTCGAAGATGCTGTTGTCGGCGCCGTCGCGAAGACAGAGGTGCAACGGCACGTCGGCACCGACGAGTTGTTGCAGGATGGAGATGCCGTGGGCGAAGTCGTCGGCTTGCGAGGCAAGCAGCAGGTTGTAGTCGGGAGCGAGGGGAGCGGAGTCAAAGCAGGGGATGAAGATGGCTTTGGGCTGACTGTCGGGGGAGGGAATGATGGCGTAGGGACGTTGCCGCAGACAGGGCCACAACCCGTACAGGAGCATGGTATTGCGGATTTTCTCGGGAGTGTCGGCGTCGTCGAAGGCGACGGTTTGCACGGCGGGTGCGGCGTCGTTGACGGCAATGGTGATGCTCTCGATGGCGCGTTTCTCCCCGCGGACGACCTCTTTTACCGTGCCCGTGGCGGGCGCCACCACAAGGACGCGCTCGTCGGCCTTGTCGGCGAACAGCGGCGTGCCGACGGCGACGGCGTCGCCGGGTTGCACCAGCAGTTTGGGCTTCAGCCACCGGAAGTCGGTCGGGCGCACGTGGCACAGTCCTGGCATCGGCAGTGCAGTCACTTCGCGCTGTGCCGTCCCTGCCATCCGCAGGTCCAATCCTTGACGTATCTTGTACTTCATCGTTCTTCTTCCGAATGGGGTGTGGGGTGGTCGGCTTTCTCCCAGAAGTCGGCGTTTTGGATATTCAGTTCTTGAGGGTTGAAGACCGGTTCCTGGCCGGTTTTCTTCTGCTTTTCGTAGGAGCGCAGGGCGCGCAGTGCCTTCGGACTAAGCAGTAGGATGGCGATGATGTTGATCCAGGCCATCGCGCCGACGCCGATGTCGCCGAGGTCCCAGGCGGCCTTGGCGGTCTTGACAGAGCCATAGATGACGGCGGCGAGGATGCAGATGCGCAGCACCCAAATGGCGACGTGTTCGCGCTTGCCATTGCCGAAGAGATAAACCAGACTGGTTTCGGCATAGTAGTAATAGGCCATGATGGTGGTGAAGGCGAAGAAGGCGAGGGCGACAGCGACGATGATGTTGCCGGCGGCGCTGCCGATGAGCGTGCCGATAGCGGCGGAGGTGTAGGAAACGTCGGGAGTGCCGAGGTGTCCGGCGGCGGTGAATAGCATCTCGCCGGTGGCGGCGTCATAGACGTTGTAAGTCTTGACCGCAAGGATCATCACGGCGGTGGCGGTGCAGACGAGCAGGGTATCGACATAGACGGAGAAGGCCTGCACGAGCCCCTGCTTGACAGGGTGCGACACCTTGGCGGCGCCGGCGACGATGGGGCCTGTGCCCTGGCCGGCCTCGTTGGAGTAGATGCCGCGCTTGACGCCCCAGGCGATGGTGCTGCCAAGAATGCCGCCGAAGACCTCGTGGGTGCCGACCGCCCCGCGGATCATATCGCTGAGGACGTCCGGAACGGCCTCGGCGTTGCAAATGAGGATGATGATAGCCAACAGCACGTACAGCACCGCCATGAACGGCGCCACAATCTGCGCCACCTTGGCGATGCGGGTCACGCCGCCGATGATCACCAATCCCAGCAGGAGGGCGACGGTCAGTCCGACCCACAACGGGTTGATGGATAGGGAATCGGCGAAGGCGATGGCGATGCCGTTGCTCTGCACGGGCGGCATGAGCAGGCCGCAGGCGATGATGGAGACGACGGCGAAGATGACGGCCAACCACTTGCAACGCAGGCCTTTTTCAATGTAATAGGAGGGGCCGCCGCGGAACTGTCCGCCATGCAACTCCTTGTATATCTGCGCGAGGGTGGCCTCCACGAAGGCGGAGCCGGCGCCGAGGAAGGCGATGACCCACATCCAGACAATGGCCCCCGGACCGCCGTAGCCGATGGCCGTGGCCACGCCCACGATGTTGCCCGTGCCCACACGCCCCGAAAGCGCCATGGCAAAGGCCTGGAATGAGGAGATTCCAGTCTTCTGCTGCTTGTCGTTGGCGAAAAGCAGACGGCACATCTCACCGAAACGACGCACCTGCACGAAACGGGTGCGCAAGGAGAAATAGAGGGCGGCAATCAAACATAATCCCACCAACACCGGACTCCATACCCAACCGGAGATTTTCGCGATGATGGCTTCTGCTGACATTATTATCTGTTGTAAATCAGATATTTATGTGTGATTAAAAAAGATACCTACCGACAAGTCTTGCAGATGATCTCCTTCACCTCCTGGTTGTCGAAGATGACTACGGGCAGTTTGTCGAACAGTCCGCACAGGCGGGAGGCGGCACGCTCGGAAGCGAGGCGGACAGCCGCGGTGAAGTTGCCGCTCATGTACATCTCCTCACGCACCGCACAGAGCGAAATGAAGGAGAAGAGAAAGTCGTCGGAGATGGATTTGTCGTTGATGAAGGGCTCCATCAGACTGACGGCATAGACGTAGTCGCCGTTCTTGACGAAGATGGCGGCGAGTTTGTAGGCGTTCTTCCAAGAGGACATCACGGGGTTGCGGATCTGCTTGATCTTGGCGTAGGTGTTGTCGAGAAGAGTGCTGCTCTCCGCGGTGGCGGGCTGGCTCTTCAGGTAGTCGATGACGCGGAACTGGAACTCCATGTTGAGGTTGTTGACGAGCTCCTGCGAGACTTTCGGCAGCACGTAGAGGCGGTCGATGTTGGCCTGGCGCAGGGCGATGTCGTTGAGGTCGGCGAAGGGCGTGCCGGCGGCGACCTTGGCGATGGCGTCGTTGAACTGCGCGGCGGTGTTGGTGTTGTCGAGTTTGACCACGTCGATCATCTCGGTGGCGGAGGTCAGGTTGACGCCCTTGTCGGCCAGCGCGATCATGTAGAGACGGTTGATGAGAAAGGGCTGGCAGACCTTCGTGGTGGGGATCTCAAGTTGCTTGGCCGCTGTGGAGGAGTAGTGTCCTTTCTCTACTTCGCCCATGATGTACTGCTGGATGGCCATGGCCAAACCGTAGTTCTTGGCCGCCAGCGTGCGGTTGAATTTCACCACGCTAAACTCTTGCTCGTTGTCGCCATCAATCTTGTAACGGATGTTGAGGGTGACGGTGGCGCAGCGCTGCTTCTTCAGGTATTTCTCGTCCAACTCCTTGCCGATTTTGCCGCCATTGGCCTTCATCTCGCTGAGGACCTGCGCTTTGGAGAAAAGGGCGAAGTATCCGTAGTCCGGGTCGTTCACAACTTCTTTCATGAAGGCGTCCCAGCCGTCGTCGTACTTCACGGTCGGCTCGACGGCCATACCCGGGAAGGACTGTTTGAGGACGTTGACCAGACTCTTGGCGCGACGCTCCTGGCTCTTCTTCATGGCGGCGTCGTTGACGTAGTTGGCGGAGTTGCCCACGACAATCTCGGCGCTCTCGACCACGAAGGCGGGTTCGTTGAGGTTGGAGAGGTAGGGCTGCACGTCGTCGGCGGTGAGGTCATAGACCTTGTCCTCGAAGGGGATGGTGAAGGAGATGGTCTTCGATTCGGCCACGGGCACCCAATCGCCTTTGGGCTGGATGGTAGTGCTGTCCTTCACGAAGAACATCGGCTCGGTGAAATTGGCGTTCTTGCACTCCACCTGCTTCTTGATGACGTTGCGGCAGACGTATTTGCCGTCTTTCACCAAGATGATGTTGATGTCGAATTCCGAATCGTCGGGGATCTCCTGCGGCACATCGGCGATGGGGGCGAGCAGTTTGGTGACCTTCTTGCCGGAGACTTGGTTGTCCGCCAGCATGTCTTCGAAGGTGATGATCTTGGTCATGAAGCCGTGGTTCGGGCGATCCTGATCGACGATCTCGTTGCCGTCGCAGGGGTACTGGCTGTGCTGCACGAAGTCGAGCACGATGGCGTCACCCTCCTTGCCGATGACCCTTTTCACGGCCTTGATGTCGTCGTGGGAGAAATAGACCACGCCGTCCTTCACCGACAGGCATTCGGAGAGGATTTCGACGTTCTTGTCTGCCATGCACTTCTTGCAGAGTTGCTCGTCGTAGTCGGCCAGCCCGAGTTTGGTGCGGGTGTAGGGGAGGTCGTTGGAGAGTTTCTGGGGCTTGCCGACGTTGAGGGTGCGGTCGTTGCCGAGGATGAAGGAGACATAGATGCTCTTCATGTATTTGTCGAATTCGTAGCCGAAGCCGAGGTAGGTGTATTGGCGGTCGAGGAGGACGGCGGCGGACTTGCTGTTTTTGAGCACGGGGCGGACAAGTTCGAGGCAGACGTCATAGTAGGTGTAGTCCTTGTCGCCGAGGGTGGCCTTGGCTTTGGAGGCCAGCTCCACGCCGTGGGTGCCCAGGCCGTATTTCCTCAAGCGCTGCTCCGTGGTGCGGTAGGGAGCCAGGTTCTCAATGGTCTTCTCCTCTTTGGAGGCCTGGTAGGTGGCCTGCATAGTCGCCGCGGAGTCCAGACGGATGTCGGTCTTCATGGCGGGCTGGAAGGCGTACTGCGCGCGGGCGGCGTTCACCATCTCCTGCATGCAGGCATATAGAATTTTGTGGCTGAAGTTGTTCGGCGCGAAATTTCGGCTGTAATCCTTGTTTTCCTTCAGTTGCACAGGGTCGAAATCCTGATAGGGATTTTCGGTTTGCGCAAAACTTAAATTACTGAATATCAAACAGAAAATAATTGAAAAAAGGACGCTTTTCTTCATTGTATTTGGTTTATTTTTCTTCTTTAAAATAATCTTGCAATAATAAGAAAAATAATTGAGATGAAGACGCGGTTTTTGCGAAATGGCTCAGAAGATTTTGGAATTTGTCAATTATCTATCTTTCAGTGCCTTGGCGACGTTGCGCGCAATGGCTTTCCTTCCTTCGAAGTCGTAGTGCTCAGTAGGAAATTCGTGTTCGAAGAAACTGGAACTTCTGACGGCATCCAAGTTGTTCACGACGATGACCCCTTGCGGCTCGTACCGTTGGATGACGAACTCCGCGTTGCGGTGCAATATTTGGTCCAACTCTGGGCCGACCCAATCTTTTATCTGGTCCGTGTTTTCTGCTAAAATATTGAATACCAATGTAAATCCACGTTTCTTGCACAACTGTACGATGCGGTCGAAATCTTGGATCCGCGGGTTGGTTTCGTCCAATGTCAATGCGAAGTGCTTGATGTGATGGCAGGCGAGGGCCAACGTGTCGCCCGTCGCGGGTTGTCCGTTGTAAAGCATCCCAGCTTGGGCGAAGGCATGGTCCCATTCGGAGGCGTTGCGGTAGGGCTGGGTGGCCGTCGGGGTGAGGGTCTGCTCCTTGAGTTTCTCCAGGATGAGTTGCTCGCGCTCCGCTGCATTCCAAGGGCGGATGTCGCTCAGTCCTAAGAGAAGCCGACGATAGAGGGCGGGGCCGGGGTGCATCATGACCTGCCATTTTTGCAACGCCGGCTCCAAGTCGGAGTAGATCCACTCGCAACCGAACGAGCGCATGTTGACGGTGACCACGGCGACTTTGACGGGTGCGCTGCGCGGTATGTTGTTCAGCACGTCGTAGTAGATGGCCGCATGGCAGGCGTTCTGGGCTAAGTTGGATACTTGTTGCTCAGGGAGCATCTCGCCAATCAAGGTGCTGATAGGTAGGGTGGAGGTGTCGTATGGAGCATGGCTCCCGTTGGAGGATTCCGCCAAATAGACAATATCGGCCTGCTCGGTCAATGCCTTTTGGGAGAGGAGCTTGATTGGGCAGTGTTGATCAAGGTCTTTCTGATAGAGGGTGAAATAGTAGGCCACATCCATCGCCACTAAGAGCAATAGCACGCAGAAGAACTTGAGTGCCAACCGTTTGATTATTTGTTTGCTCTCTTTTTTCATTAGAATTGGAAATAGATGAATGGAACTTGCTCCACGGAGGATAGAGCGGCAATGGCGAAGATGAGGGCGGCGTATATGCCCCAGCGGATGACGGCGTGTCGGCGGCTGCACCAGTCGTCGAAGCGGCTTTGGCGGATGAGGATGTCAACGAGGATGACCACGGCGATGGCGACGATAGGCAACGCGCTGACATTCAGCGAACAGGGAAGGTGGATGTTGTGGTAGAGGGCGGAGTAGAGGTTCCGGAGCGCGCCGAAGGAGGGGGCGCGGAAGATGCTCCAGAGCACGGTGACGACGGCGAAGGTCTTGACGATGTTCAGCAGTCGGATGACAGCGCGGCCGGCGCGGTTCTCCACGCGGTCGAAGAGGTGGATGCTGCGGAGCGGGCGTTCCGCGATGAGACAGAGTCCGTGCATCGCGCCCCAGACCAGGAAGGTCCAGTTCGCCCCGTGCCAGATGCCGCATACGGTGAAGACAATCAGCGTGTTGAATGCCCAGCGGGGGACTTTGACGCGGCTGCCGCCCAACGGGATGTATAGGTAGTCGCGGAACCACGTCGAGAGGGAGATGTGCCACCGCCGCCAGAACTCCTGGATGCTTCCGGAGAGGTAGGGCGTCTTGAAGTTGTCGGTGATGGTGAAGCCCATCAGCAGGGCGCAACCCAACGCGATGGTGGAGTACCCGAAGAAGTCGCCGTAGATCTGGAACGAGTAGAAGACCATACCGGTCAGGATGTCCCAACTGCTAAAGGCGTGCGGGTCGGCGTAGATTTTATCGACGTAGCCCCCCAAGTTGTCTGCCACGACCATTTTCAGGAAAAGTCCGAACAGGATGAGCCGTAGTCCATTGGCGATGTTGTCGTATTGCAAAGTCTTCTCTTCGTGCAGCTGCCGGAGCAGGTTCTGCGGCCGTTCAATGGGGCCGGTCACCAACTGCGGGTAGAACATGACGTAGAGGGAGTAGTAGCCGAAATGCCGTTCAGCACGCTGGTTGCCGCGATAGACTTCGATGACATAACTCAGACTTTGGAAAGTGTGGAAGGAGAGTCCGATGGGCAGGATGATGTTGAGGGCCTTTGCGGGGTGCGCCCAGCCGAAGTGTTCGGCCAGCAGGATGTAGTTGGCGGAGCAGAAGTTGAGGTACTTGAAGATGAAGAGCACCGAGCAGGTGGATAGGATGCTGACGACGAGGCAGGTCTTCTTCCGCGTCTTTTCGTCTTTCCACCGTTCGATGAGGATGCCCGCGGCGTAGTCGATGACGATGGTGACGAGTAGGATGAGGATGTATTTGGGGATGAACCACATGTAGAAGAAGCAACTCGCACCCAGCAGCATGATCCACCGGAACCGATGCGGCAGGAGGTAGAACAGCAGGGTCACGATGGGCAGGAAGATGAAGAATTCTATCGAATTGAAGAGCATCCCAAATTTTTTGCAAAAATAGTAAAATTTTGAGATACGGACGGAGTGGTGGGAAGATGTTTGGAGATTTCAAAAAAAAGAGGGGACGACTTGCATCGTTCCCTCTTTGAAGTGGTTGGATGACAGCGTTTCGAGGCTGTCATGGGATGGGCTGTTAGTACATGCCGGGCATGCCTCCGGGCATTCCGCCGCCGGCGGGCATGGCGGGCGTCTCCTCCTTGATTTCGGCGAGGACGCACTCGGTGGTCAGCAGCATGCCGGCGATGGAACCGGCGTTCTCAATGGCGACGCGGGCGACCTTGGTCGGGTCGATGACGCCGGCCTTGATAAGGTCCTCATAGACCTCGGTGCGGGCGTTGAAGCCGATGTTGCCTTTGGCCTCCTTGACGGCGTTGACGACCACGGAGCCCTCCTTGCCGGCGTTGGCGACAATCTGGCGGAGGGGTTCCTCCAAGGCGCGGCGCACGATGTCGATACCGATCTTCTCGTCGTCGTTCACACCTTTGATCTTGTCGAGGGCCTTGATGGCGCGGATGTAGCCGACACCGCCGCCGGGGATGATGCCCTCTTCGATGGCAGCGCGGGTGGCGTGCAAAGCGTCGTCGAAGCGGTCTTTCTTCTCTTTCATTTCCACTTCGGAAGCGGCGCCGACATAGATGACGGCCACGCCGCCGGCCAACTTGGCGAGGCGCTCCTGGAGCTTCTCCTTGTCGTAGTCGGACGTGCTCTTGGAGATCTGGGCTTTGATCTGGGCTACGCGGTCGGCGATGGCCTGCTTGTTGCCCTTGCCGCTCACGATGGTGGTGTTCTCCTTGTCGATGGTGACCTTTTCGGCGCTGCCGAGCATCTCGAGGGTGGCGTCTTCGAGTTTGAAGCCCTTCTCCTCGGAAATCACATAACCACCGGTCAGGATGGCGATGTCTTCCAACATCTCTTTTCTACGGTCGCCGAAGCCGGGGGCCTTGACGGCGACGATCTTGAGGCCGCCGCGCAGACGGTTGACGACGAGGGTGGCGAGGGCTTCGCTCTCGACGTCCTCGGCGATCACGAGGAGCGGACGCCCGCTCTGGACGGCCTTCTCGAGGATGGGAAGGAACTCCTTCATGTTGCTGATCTTCTTGTCGTAGATGAGGATGAGGGGGTTCTCATAGACGGCTTCCATCTTCTCGGTGTCGGTGACGAAGTAGGGGGAGATGTAGCCGCGGTCGAACTGCATGCCTTCGACGACCTTGACATTGGTGTCGGTGCCTTTGGCCTCTTCGATGGTGATGACGCCCTCTTTCTTCACCTTCTGCATCGCCTCGGCGATGATGTTGCCGACGTGGGCGTCGTTGTTGGCGGAGATGGTGGCCACCTGGGCGATCTTCTCGTTGTTGTCGCCGATGGTGCTGGACATCTTCTTGAGTTCGGCGACGACGGCTGCGACGGCCGCGTCGATGCCGCGTTTGAGGTCCATCGGGTTGGCGCCGGCGGTGACGTTCTTCAGGCCGGTGTTGAAGATGGCCTGGGCGAGCACGGTGGCGGTGGTGGTACCGTCACCGGCCTGGTCGTTGGTCTTGGAGGCGACCTCCTTGACCATCTGGGCGCCCATGTTCTCAATGGGTTCCTTCAGTTCGATCTCCTTCGCCACGGTGACACCGTCTTTGGTGATGTGCGGGGCGCCGAATTTCTTGTCGATGATCACGTTTCTGCCCTTGGGGCCGAGGGTGACTTTCACTGCGTTTGCCAAAGCGTCAACGCCTTTCTTCAGGCCGTCGCGGGCTTCCCAGTCGTAAACGATATTTTTTGCCATGATAAATTAAACGATTTAAGATTTATGATTTTTAGATTTAAGATTTATGATTTGAAGATTGGTTGCTCACTGCGTGAGCATTCGAGTGATTAAAAATTTTCAATTCTCAATTTTCAATTCTCAATTTTCAGTTTAAAGGGTGGCGTAGATGTCGCCTTCCTTCATGATGAGGTAAGACTTGCCGTCGATGGAGATCTCCGTGCCGGAGTACTTGCCATACAGGACGGTGTTGCCGACCTTGAGGGTCATGGGTTCGTCTTTCTTGCCGGGACCGACGGCGACGACGGTGCCCTTTTGCGGTTTCTCTTTCGCGGTGTCAGGAATGATGATGCCACCGGCGGTTTTCTGCTCGGCTTCGGCAGGCTCTACAACGACTCTGTCTGCCAAGGGTTTGATTTTTACTGACATGATGTTTAGATTTTAAGGTTTGATTTTTCTTTTTTTGGTTGTCGTCTTGCGCTTTTTCCCTGCAAGACGAAAAAGAAACAATCGTTTTTTGATTTTGTTTAATGGGGGATTGAAAAAAATCGTGTAATTTTGCAAACTTTTTTAATGGAAATGAAATTGAAGTTGGCGATCGTGATATTGAACTGGAACGGCGAGGGTTTCTTGGAGAAATTCCTGCCGTCGTTGTTGGCGAACACTCCCGACTACGCGCGGGTGATCGTGGCCGACAACGCCTCTTCCGACGGCTCCGTCGCTTTTTTGAGGGAGCGGTACCCGCAGGTGGAGGTGATTCAGAACGACGTCAACTACGGCTTCGCGCAGGGCTACAACGTGGCCTTGGCGCAGGTGGAGGCCGACTACTACTGTCTGCTCAACTCCGACATCGAGGTGGCGCCCGGCTGGGTCGATCCGGTGATGGCGTTGATGGACGGCGACGCGACGATTGCGGCGGTGCAGCCGAAGATCCGCAGTTACCACGACCGTGCGAAGTTCGAGTACGCGGGCGCGGCGGGCGGCTTCATCGACAAGTACGGCTACCCTTTCTGCCGCGGGCGCGTCTTCGAGACGGTGGAGACGGACAACGGACAGTACGACGAACCCATCGACATCTTCTGGGCCACCGGCGCCGCGTTGTTCGTCCGCAGCGACGTCTATCGCGCCCTCGGCGGCCTCGACGACGACTTCTTCGCTCACATGGAGGAGATCGACTTCTGCTGGCGCGTCAAGAATCACGGCTATCGCGTGGTGGCGGAACCGCGTTCGGTCGTCTTTCACGTCGGCGGCGGCACCCTGCCCAAGAACAACGCCTTCAAGACCTTCCTCAACTTCCGCAACAACCACTTCCTGCTGCTCAAGAACCTGCCGCGCCGCCGCCTCATCCCGACCTTCCTCATGCGCCTGCTGCTCGACAACGTGGCCGCCTTCACCTTCCTGCTCCAGGGACACGGGCGCGACTTCTGCGCCGTCTATAAGGCCCACTTCGCCGTGCTCAAGCAATTCCGGAAGTTCAAGCGGAAGCGCGAGGGACAGCCCTTCGACGCTTACGCCGACGTCTGTCATTCCTCCGTTTTGATCCAATACCATTTAAAAAGAAAACACCGTTACGACGGCCGTTCGTTTTGTTGAATCCACAACCGCTATCCATGGAAGACTTTTTCTTCGGTGATTTTTACAACTATTTTCTTTTGGGAATGACCATCCTGGCGGTCGCCGTTTTCATCGTGCTGCAGTTCATCACCCCCGCATACGGCATGACCTTCAACAATCGTTGGGGCATCTCGATCCGCAGCAACTGGGGCTGGTTCCTGATGGAGATCCCCGTTTTTTTGATGATGTTCTTCCTGTACGACTATACGTTGCTGCGCCGTGGCCCGCTCACTGTGGACAACTTCCCATGGGTGCCGATGGTCATCTTTGTGCTTTTCGAGTTGCACTACCTGCAGCGTGCCTGCGTTTTCCCTGCCAAGATGCGCGGCACCAGCAAGATGCCGCTCTCCATCATTTTCATGGGCTTCTTCTTCAATCTCACTAACGCATACATGCAGGGCGGGGCGCTTTTTTTCGTGCACCCCGAGCAGTATAGCGACATCAGTTGGCTCTGGTCGCCGCAGTTCATCATCGGCACGGTGATCTTCTTCACCGGTATGGTCATCAACATGCACTCCGACATCATCATCCGGCGGCTGCGGAAGGACCGGTACGACAACAATTATTACATCCCGCGGGGCTTCCTATTCGAACGGGTGAACTCCAGCAACTACTTCGGCGAGATCGTCGAGTGGGCCGGCTTTGCCATCCTCAGTTGGTCGGTGGCGGGCCTCGTGTTCCTGCTGTGGACCTGCGCCAACATGATCCCGCGTGCCAAGGCCGTGTATGCGCAGTACGAGCAGTTTTTCGGCGACGAGTTCCGGCAGTTGAAACGATACAAGATTTTCCCCTTTATCTATTAAGAATGAAGGATGCGGGAAAAACCTCGACGAGATCGTCCGGTAGGGAAGTGCTTCGGTTGGCTGTGCCCAGCATCCTCGCCAACATCACCATCCCGTTGGTGGGCATGGTCGATGTGGCCATCGTGGGGCATGTCTCCGATGCGGTGGGCATCGGCGGTGTGGCCATTGGCACGATGCTGTTCGACCTGCTGTACTGGAACTTCGGTTTCCTGCGCGTGGGCACGAGCGGCCTGACGGCGCAGGCCTATGGCCAGGGCGACATGCGGGAGGCGGTGGGCATCTTCAAGCAGACCGGCTTCATTGCGGGGTGCTCCGCCCTGATGGTCTGGGCGTTGCAATGGATTTTCCTTTGGGCGGTGATGGCCTTCGTGCCCTGCACCGACGCCGTGGGCGCCTTCGCCCGCGAGTACTTCTTCATCCGCATCTGGGCGGCGCCCGCCACCCTCGGACTCATGGTCTTCAAGGGGTGGTTCATCGGTATGCAGAACACCGTCGCGCCGATGGTGTGCGATATTTTGGTCAATGTCGTCAACATGGTGGCGAGTTACGTGCTGGCCGTCCATACGCCGTTGGGCATGATGGGCGTGGCATACGGCACGCTCTGCGCCCAATATGCGGGGCTGCTCGTGGCGTGTGTGCTGTTGTGGGCACGTTACGGGCGGATCTTCCGCGAGCACTGGCGGGAGACTGCGCTCTTCCGTGGTATCCGGAAGGTGTTCCGACTGTCGGGCGATCTGTTCGTGCGCTCGCTCTGCTTCATGGCCGTCTATGTCGGCTTCACATCGTTGGCCTCGAATTATGGTGACCAGCAGTTGGCTGTCAGCACCATCATGATGAAACTGTTCATGTTCTTCTCGTACTTCGTGGATGGTTTCGCCTACGCCGGCGAGGCGCTCACGGGCCGTTTCATCGGCGAGCGCAACGGGAAGGAGTTGACGCACACCGTGCGGGTGCTCTTCCGCTGGACCGTTGGCGTGGGACTGCTGTTCACGGTGCTTTACGTGGTGTCGGGTGACCTGCCTGTACGGATGATGACCAGCGACGTGTCGGTGATTGCGGCTTCGCAGCCGTTCCTGCCTTGGCTGGCGCTGATGCCGCTCATCAGTTGTCTGGCCTTCATGTGGGACGGCATCTACATCGGGGCCACGGCGGGCAAGGAGGTGCGCGACTGCATGATATGGGCGGCCGCGGGCTTCGTCGTCGCCTACCTCGTGTGCGCGCCCTGGTGCGGCGTGCAGGCCATCTACATCGGTTATTTTGTTCACCTGCTGGCCCGGACGGTCTATCTTTCCGTGAAGTGGAAGAAGACGCGGGCGGAGAGTTTGAAGGTCGGAGATTAGTTGTCAATCCCTATCTGGAATCGACATAAACCAATCATTTTTCCATTAGAATTGCGCCTTCACTACACGGAAGGTCTTCAGTACGGTCTGGTCATCAGAAACACGTAATAGGTAGGCCCCCGGTGCCAATGTGGAAAAGTCAATGGAAATTTCGTTGGAAGTTATTTTGTTGCTAATCAACAATTTGCCATTGGAGTCAAAAACCTGGAATTGGCGTGCCTTGAAAACGGGCTCCTCAATGGACAAGGTCACCGTGTTGGCCGTGGGGTTGGGATAGACCGTGGCGTTCAAGGTAATTCCCGGGTATTCGTCAACTCCTATGACCGAGATCTCGTATGGCTGCTGGACACCCTCGGACACGGAGGTCGTCCCGTCGCTATTGTACTGGATGGCAACTTGACCGACGGAAAAACTGACGGAACCACCATTTCCGGTGGCTTCCCCACCTGTGGCGACGACGTTGGATTGTGCATGGGAATGCCCATAAAATAAGGTGATAGCGGCAAAAAGAAGTAGTGTTTTTTTCATGTAGAATGATTGGCAATTGAATTGTGCAAAACTACGGCCTTTCCTCCAAGAAAGCAAGAACGAAATTGATTTTTTTTCAATTTTTATCAACATCTTATTCCGATAGGCATTGAAAAAAAGAGAAGGCCATGCGACGATGTTTGACTCCCCAAAAAACTCAGCGCAGGGCGTGTCTCGGGATTTACGACAAGAGACACGTGTGCGCCGGCGACAGCAGCAGCCGGCAGGATTCGTTGAGAAAATGGTCAATATTGTTGATACTCAAATCTTTGGCGAGCGGAGCAACCATTGCGATGTCGGTGGTGGAATCCCCGCTGCCGAGGTCGAGTTCGCCTGCGAAGGCAACGGGCACTCCGGTGTCGATGAAGCCGAGTCGTTGGTAGAAGCCCTTGAGTCCGTCGTCGGCAGGGATGAGCATGGCGGCGGTGAAGCCGTGCTCGCGGGCGGTCGTTAGTGCCCGTTGCACGAGCGTGCTGGCATATCCGCGGCCACGGAAGTTAGGGTCGGTGGCGATAGCGTAGAGGTATGCCGTCGGCCCCAGCACCGTGTGGCACGGGATGACGAAGCACATCGAGACGATGCGTCCCGTCTCGCGCTGGACGAAGGTGCAGTCGGGGTAGTAGTGGCGGGTGAGAAAGCTGTGGATGAAGGCGTCCTCGTCACCGAAGCAGGTCTGCCACAATGCCGCCAGGTCGCGCATCACTTCCGTCAGTCCGAGGGCGACGTGCTTGGGTGCCAGTTGCGTGGGTAGGTATGAGAGTTTCGACTGCCGCAGTCCGGGCAGTCCCATGTCCTCTTCTCGGTTGACGAAGGTGAATTTCTCAGGCAAACTGTTGGCGAACAGGTAGTTGATCATCGGATAGACGCCTTCGTAGCGGATGTCGGCTTTCTCGATGTGGGTACAGAAGGTGTCGTCGTTGAGGGCGGAGCCGTAGGTGAAGGCGACGATGCGGTCGTCCACGCGCAGCACGCCGCCGAACAGTTCCAGTGCCTCGTAGTTGTCGAACGCCATTCGGATGGCCTGCTGTTCGGCGGTGAGGTGTTCGGGGAGGGCGTTGTGCTGTCCGCGCCACTCGTTTTCCAGACGCAGGCACTCGGCGAAATCCTGGCGCAACAGCGGTCGGAAGTCGTAGGTGTGGGTTTTGGCGAACTTGTTGACGTGGTTGCGTTTGGCGGAGTATTTGCGTCCGCGCAGTTCGGCTAAATCCTGGCGCAGATAGACGTAGTCGTCGAAGTCGCGGTTGCGGTCGAAGGCGAAGGTGTCGGGAAGTTGCCGGCGCAGGGCGTCGCACTCGGCGTCGCTGAGGTTGGCGAGCAGCAACGGGCTGTCGAGGCGGGCGGCCTCCTCCTGCAGTGCCGGCACGATGTCGGCGTACGACCGGGCAGGGTCGTCGGGCACGACCATGAAGCCCATGCGGCGCTTGCCATCGACGAGGCAGCGGATGACGAGCCAGTGGGGGAGTTCAGCCCACTGCATGTGGTAGGGCGCTTGCCAGCAGAAGAGGTTGGCAAAGGTCCAGTCGCAGGTGGTGCGGCGGGTGCGCAGATAGGGGAGGAGCCGAGGACGGTCGGCGAGGGTGATGGGCCGGAAAGGGAGGGCGTCGGGTTGTTCTCTCATGGATTCGGACTTTGTCGCATTATATGGCACAACGCTGCAAAGATAGCGAATTGCCACAACATGACCGCAGGTTCTTGCTCTTTTCTAAAAAAAAGACCGAAGGAGTTGCCCCTCGGTCTTCTTTTGTCGATAGACCGTTTGTTATTCGTATTCGTAGAAATGGGTCTCACCGATGTTATTGTCCACGATGCGGCGTCTTTCTGTGGGCCACTTGCCATCGTAACTGTATTCGTAGGTGAACTCGTCGTACCCGCCATTGTAACTGCAGCCGACTTTCTCGATGTTGTTCTTGGATTCAAGGAAATCCACATAGTCAGAGCCATCAACTTCACCAAACAATCCGTAGAAGGGGTTGTTGCCTTTGTCGTAGGTGTAGGTGTAGGTTGCGCCGTACTCAACCCAACGCTCTTCGGCGATGTTCTTGCCGTCGTATTTGAACTCAATGGTGTAGGAGTCGGAACTTTTCAGCCCTTTTTTGTGGTCGAGGATGAGCTTCTTCGCGATGTTGTCACAGGTGGCGGCGGGGAGGATGCCCTTCAGATTCGAGGTCTTGCGCATGATGCTTCTCTCGTAGTTGGCATAATCGACGTCATATTCGGTTATGACGATCTTTGAGATCTTGTTGCCGTCGTGGGTCACGACGATAGATTCTTCCATCTGTCCGTCGTAAATGATTTCTATCTTGCTCAACTTGGAGCCGTCGTATTTGAAGTTGATGACTTCTCCGTCGAGTGCGATGGAAGAGAGCTGGTTGCCGTCGTATTTGTAATAGGCGATGTCTCCGTCGCCGTAGTCGATCTTCTCTAATTTGTTCTTGTTCCAAATGAAGGTGCCCTCCAGGATTTTGTTGCCGCCGGGATATTGGTAGAATACACGGCTGATTTTCTTCGACGGGTTGTAAACGCCGTCTTTTTGGCAGGACGTGAAGGCGAATGCGAACGTCGCGACGAGCGCCAGGATCAAAATACTTCTGAAATTTTTCATAACTTTAATGGATTGGTTGTTTTTTTGATTTCACGGTGCAAATATACGTTTTTTTTCGGAAATCATAAATAAATAAGAAAAAGAGTATAGACATCTCCAGTCCCTTTCCCTGACGGGAGTTTGGTCATTCTTCTCCCTGACAAACTCCGCCATCGCAGAAGTGAACTTCCGGATGTATCGGAATCTTTCCTTCCTCATTTGGGCAAACATCTGCCCGTCTTTGGGCGAATAATGTCCCAAACTATTCCTATTCCTTGCAATCTCCTTGCTTAACGTAGCTTGGTTAATATCAATATAAAGCTATTTGTGATTGTGTTTAGTTGCCTTTCAGTATACGATAAATTGTGTATCTTTGCCTCTCATTCAGGTGTTTTATGTTATTTATTTTTGGTCGAACAAAATTACATTTTAACACCAATCTGGCTGGCTTCGGTCAGCCTTTTTTATAACTTTTTTACTTGAACTTATACCGGTTCATCACCCGCAACACCTTCGAGGAACGCATCGACGCGATGATTCAGCAGAAGAAGGACTTGGCGGAGCTGACCGTGGCCACCGGCGAAAGCTGGATCGGCAAGCGAGCAACACGGAGTTGCATGAGATTTTCGAGAGGCGGGAATGATTATTTTCGAAACTTCACCTCTGTTGTTAATTCCCTCACGCCCCCGCAACGCAGTTCTGGTGTGTTGATACGGATGTCGCAATCTACCACAAAGATATTCCCCTCTTCTGAACGGATGACATTTTCATCGTGCAAGTCGCTCAAGTATATTTCCGGAGTGGCGTATGTCCAGTTTTTGGGATTTATCTGCTTGAATCCCATATTTTGGGCGAAGGTAGATATTTCAATATCTGGAACATGAGTACCCTTTATAAAAGGTTGTTCTACAATGATTTTAAACTCTCCATTTGCTTTTCCAAAACCTAAGACATAAAGAGTTGTTTCTGGGAAATAGGTGTTATGCAAAGTGATTCTGTCAAGTGCAAGTATGGGCTGTACAAAATAATCAAGTCCTATAGATTTCACTAAAGTGGCTCCGAGGTCATAAACCGTCGCCTCGCCGCCTTCTGCAATCTTCGCTCCTAAAACATTTTGGAGGGCATTGCTCACATCATCTGTCCAACAGCCAACGGCTTTCGCCCATTTTTCTATGATTTCAGCTTGTTTCTTTCCCCGTTGGAGCTCTCTTTGGAATCCTCCGACATCTGGCGAAGTAGACCTATCTGTCTGATTTTCTGCTCCCGCGAGCAGGGATGCAACAACATGTGCAGGACCTCCCGCTGCGCAGCCATGCTGTTCCGCCGGTGAAAATCGTTGATATACAAGCCTTCCTGTGACAAATTGTTCCGCATATTCATCCAATTTCTGAAGACCTTCGGGAGTGAAGCCCTCCGCTATGACGGCGTTTACTGAATCCCAAAAGTCCTTATTATTCATAATTCAGTTGTATGTGTTTTTTAACCCCGCAAAATTACAAAATAATCCGATATGAAAAACCGGGCGCGACCGCGATGGGTCAACGCCCGTTTCGGTTGATATCGGGCGCATTCATTGCGTCCCTACAGGATTACTTCTCCTCGCTGAGCTTCTTGTAGCCTTCGTAGCGGAGCACGTCACGAACCGGAAGGTCACGATTTCATTCAATGCCGAAGAATCAATCTAAGCATAACACCAATTCTCCTTTTTCGTTGATAATCTGTTTTCTGCCATTGAAATTGGTGACAAGTGCAAATCCATTGTAGAAAGGCTCAACCGTCAAGTAGCGTTTGTCATAGACAGCACATCCCTGTAAATCAACATGAAACCATCCCTTCTCATCTTTTGCCGTGGCAAATCCTTTGTGAAAGACGCCTAAGTCAAAGTATTTTTTCCCATTTAGAGGTTGTCCTTTGTCATCAATATGCATAAACATACCGTCAGATAGTTTTACGCAGGCGTAACCATCTTTGAAATCGCCGACGTAGCGGTAGTTCTCAGAATACAGGCGTGATCCATCCGTGCCAATATGGAAATAGTGGTTGCTCAAATCTCTGACGACACATTTTTGCTCCTGAAAATTCCCGCAAAAAGCGTAGTTTTCAGGGTAAACACGTTTGCCGTGGATGTCAATGTGATAACAATTGCCCGACAAATCCGTCACAGCTGCCAATCCGTCGTAATAGCCAAAGACGCGTTTGTATCGTTCGGCATATATCGGATTTTCATCTGTATCAATATGATACCAGCCTGTTTCATCTTCTACAGGTGCAAGGCCGGGGGAATGGAATTTCAATCTGTTTTTAAAAATCTTCATTTCTATATAATTTGTTGTTGTAAATCAATGCATCCAAATTCATTTTATTTGCGCTAAAAAACGCATCGTTTTTCGTGTGCACTATTGGTTCTCCTTGTGCGTTGAATGATGTGTTGATGAGGGCAAAAATGCCATATTCTTCATTCAAATATGAAAGAAGGCGAAACATAAATGGATTGTCGTTTTCTTTAGAAATGGTTTGAATTCTAGCCGTATTGTTTGCATGAACAACACCTGCTAGCTGTTCGTGGTATTCCTTTTTTATAGTGAAATCCTGAAGCATAAAGCGTGACAATTCACTGATTTTTTGTTCTGTCACCTTTTTTGCAATTTCAAGAAGCATGATTGGTGCTACGGGTCTGTACCATTCACGTTTTTTAACCATCATACTGATTTTTTGTGAAAGTTCTTTATTGTTGGCAAGTGCGATAAGGCTTCTGTTGCCCAATGCTCGCGGTCCTGCTTCCGCTATGCCGTTACAAACTCCCATGATTCCACCGCTTAGAAGTATTGTTGCAGCTGTCTTTATCAGATCGGTTGAAGGCATCACAATGTCTTTGAAGTCCAACCCGACATTGTTCAGATATGGTGAATGGATTTTGATCTCATTGCCTTTTTGACATTCCAAAAATGCGGCTGCACCAATGCTCAACCCGCTATCGTTGCAGCAAGGTGCAATGAATACGTCTTTAAACATACCACTCTCAATTATTTTTGAGTTTGTAACAATGTTTAAAGCGCAACCTCCGCCGTAGTATAGGTGGTCGCAATGGTATTTTTGTTGTAGGCTTTCCAGTTTTCTGAGCACAGCATTTTCAAAGATTTGCTGCAAAGTGGCGGCGGCATCCTGCAAGAATTGATTGTGGGTATCATATTCCTCGCAGACATTACCAAAGCGTTCTTTTATAGACGAAAGGATTCCTGTCGCACTATGCTTTCCGCAACAATTGAAATAATCGTTTTCTTTGAGCCATTCTTCTATATCTTGACGATAGTTCCCCCAACTTGCGAATCCCATAAGCTTTCCAGGCACCGAGCAGTGCTCGTAAGGTTTCGCTCCGAGCATACTAAAGGACAACTTGTTGTCATTGAAGAATTTTGAAGCAAAGCCCAAGTCTTTCCAGTTGTTTTCTATCAATGAGAGTTTCCCATTTCGGTATAAAAAAGCAGAATAATTACCTAAACTCGATGCGCCATCAAATGATACAAGCAGGCTGTTTTCCTTGAATGTGCCGTAAAACGGGATACATGAAAAAATATGGGCGAGTTCGTGGGGACAGCAGAATGCGGTCAAATCTTTTCCGTTTAATTCTTCTGTATCGTTATAATATGCCCGAGCAGAAATGAGTTGTGGCGAAAGATTTTTTTGATAGTTAGCTTCGAAATGCAGTCTTCCGCTTTGCGAAATAAATGCGTTTCCTGTGTAGTCGTTGACGCACACAAGGTCAAACTCGTTCGGAAGCTCTAGTGTTTTGTCGTCAATAAGCTCTTCTATGAATAAGTCGAGTCTATTGTCGTACTTTCTCCGAGTGTAGCGTTCAAGTTGTAGATATTGTATGATTTCCCCATCCTGCATGAGGCAGAGGTTGTGGTCGTGGACAAAAGTGGGATATTGAAAGGAATTCCGATCTTTTATGCCGTATATGGCAAGTGTTGGTTTTGTCATGATTGCAGTCTTTTTTTTTATTAATGCATTTTGCTTATCTATGTATGTTTCAATCATATAAAATGTCTGTTTAACATTGAAAAATCCTTTAAATGCAAGAAATAAGTATTGGGAGTAATCTCGGAGAATTCGGATTCTAACCAAATGTTTATCACAAGATCATTAAGCCAATACTCTTTCTGGTTGCGAACATTGATTGGGCGGCAAAACAGATGCCCACAATAGTTCATCGTTTGGTTCTGGAACTTTTGCCGAAAAACTTTCTTTCATTATTCCTAACGAGCTTTCGTTCAAATAGTATACGGAGCAGTTTACTATTGCCCAATAATTGTCGATCCATGTGAATTTTGGATGTGGAGATGAAAGACAATAATTTTCGAACTTGTCGTCAATAGGTTTAATGTTGAGCGTGTCCCAGTCGATCCAAAGCACGTTTCCGAATTCCTTTGCAGCGTTGTACATGATCCAATGTTTCATTTTGTGCTTTGCATCGAATATAATGTCGGATGGCGCATCATCAAATACTTTGTGGACATAGCATCCTTGATTTTCCAGAAAATCAGCAGATTCTTTGCTGTCGGCATAGCATATGAGTTGATTCCTGTAATGCGGATTGTGAGTTATGGAATCGCATATTTCCTGCCTGATTCTATCGGATGATGCCAATTCACCGCCTCGAATATTTTTGTATAGTCCAGAAATAAGTGTAAGTTTGCTCATGGTTTTATGCGTTTGTGAATTCTTTTATTTGACTTCTCCAAGCACACCAAAAATGATTTCTTGTTCCCCAAAAAAGCATGCCTTCGAGCATCATGGGCCATTTATTGTATTCAAGTTCTTCTTTTGATGCCGAAAAATCAAACAGATAGGCGTATAGAATTGCCAACTGAAAGTCATGAGTACAGAACAAATCGACTGTGTTCGCCTCATTGCCGTTAGCGAAGATGAAATCCAACATGATTTTAGAGGCCTCCTCTATTGTGTTAAAACCGGGAAGACCTTCTGTTTTTAATTTGTGAATAATGATATCACTTTGATAATTGAATTCCGCAAATATTTTATCGCTCACCTTCTGGTCTTTCATCTGTGGACACTCTAATTCATCTGGAGCTTCACAAATATCTTTGATTTCGTTGCGTCCAAAGAGCAACTCTCGGCATGTCTGCACGTTTCTGCCGCAAGAACTAGAGGCAATAAAACCTATATCGTATCTCAATTCGCGACCGAAATGGCGTGCTAATTCGATGCCTTCGTTTGTTAGTTGTATTTCTCTACCAATAGTACCATCTTTAATGTCTCCTCTTATGGAATGTCTGAATATTATTTTGCAATTGGCATTTTCAGGAACTTGTGTAGCCCCATTTTCCATGTGTTGATAAATTGATTTCAATTTCATTCTTTTTTCCTCCTCATATTACATTGTTTGCAATTTTCACTTTCTCCCCAATTCTCTATGAATGAGCGGTATAGTGCTCCATTCCACATTTCGAGAGGGGATAGGTCTTTTACATTACCAAAGTCACCGAACGCCTTGCGCACCTCCGACGGACAGCAGCACACTTGATATGAGCCGTCGTATTCTATCCACAACTCTTTGCCGAGAAACTGACAGAAGGTGTCGTCGCTGTCAACTGCCGGGGCGGACAAATTCACGGGCACAAAGTTCTCCAATTTGATTTTACCTTTTGCTATTTCTTGGCACTTTACGCATACAGCATTCCAAAGTGGCGCATTCTCTTTTGTACGAAGCATCTCGCTATCCAAAGAGTCGGAAGTTTTCCACAAATGGTGTCCCTTTATGCGGTCCGCGCCGTGCACAATGCCCCAACGAATGATGTGTTCGAGTTCGTAAAGATTCGATTTCATAAAAGTGCATTGGAGCGTCACTGTACTATGACTGCCGAGTTCCTTTCGCCGTTGCAAATAATATTCGATGTTCTGCAATTGTTTTTCCGTGTCGATGCCGCACATGATCTGCTCATTAACAGACGGATTAATGCCATTGATGCTGAATTTGACATCCGAAATCACTCCCAAAAGTTTGTCCGCCCAATATTCAACACCTTTCGGGAAAGTGCCGTTTGTAGTCAGATTCATTTTGACATGATTTATGCGACACAACTCTACAAGTTGTTCAAAGTGAGAATATAACAGCGGTTCACCCATCGTTGAGGGTATGATTTCTCGGAGACCATGGTGGGCAAGGAGGTTTACTGTTTTTTCAACAATTGAGAAATCCATATCGGGACGATGGTCGGTTTTCAGTCGGCTGCGGTTGTCGGCAGAAAAAGTGTCGCACATCTTGCAATGCAAGTTGCACTTGTCGGGATTGGTGATAAAAGTAACTCGCCACGGACTTGGGCGGTGTGGATATATGATATTTGTTTTTGTCAGTTCTTCGTATTTCGTTCCACAAAAAACTGCGTCATCTTCTATTGTGCGCACCTTCTCTATAGACGGTTGCAGCGCCAAAAGTTTCTGCGGATGGTCAACAATGTCTTGCATTTTTTCGCGCAGGTCTTCCTCATTGCCGAGTGAAAAAGTAAAGCCGTCTTCACCGTCGTGAACCAGTTCTTTCATTCCGCCCATGTCGCTAACCAAGACCGGTAGTTCTGCACTTTGAGCTTCCTGAATGACAAGCGGCGCATTCTCAAGCCATATCGACGGGCATACCAAAACGTCAAAAGAATCGAGCACCTGCTGCAAATCGTCGTTGTGGTAACTTCCTTTGAACTCAATGTTTGAACATGAATATTTTTTAATTAAATCCTTGCCATATTCGCTGTTCGCATCACCCCAGATGACAAGCCGTGCGTCGCCTTTCACTTTGCTGAATGCCTCACACAGAAGGTGTACACCTTTTGTATAGATTATACGTCCGGTAAAGCCAAAAGTGATTGTTTCGTGCAGTTGTTTCGGGTGTTTTTTGATTTTTGAGACATTGAATCCATATTTTGAGTAGAATATCTTACTCCTGTCAACACCCATTTCAACATAAAACTCTTCCAATGTGTGCGAGGGTGCGAAAAACACATCGATACAGTCGATTACGTTCTTGATATGTTCGTTCCGCTCTTCAACAAGACGTTCTTCAAATTGTGGATTTCCATAATGGAACCTTGCGCAATCGGTACATTGTTTGGTGTTAGGCAATGGACAAATCTCCCAATTCTGGGGATTGATCAATTGTCCACGATGACAAAACATCCAAAAGTCGTGTATGGTGAACAACACAGGCAGTCCGAACTCGCGTTTAGCAATGATTGGAATCTGTGTGGAAAGGTGGGAAAGATGTCCTATGTGAACCACATCGGGGTTTACGAGTCTGACATAGTCGCAAAACAAATCGTCAATCTCCGGATTGAGATATTTGTCGTAAAACGACGCATTTTGCGGCTCATAATTGTTGATGTATCTGATATTTACACCTCCATCAGAGGTGTCGAGGTATTGATATAGCGGCTTGGTTTTGTCCTCGAACCTGCAAAAGACAAACACCTCGTTATGTTTCGCGAGTTCACGTGCGAGGTTGTAAGTGTAAACTTCCGAGCCGGCCATATAGTACGGCGGATATCCGTGGATGACAATAAGTATTCTCATGATTATGCTGATCTAATGATTACCTTTTCGTTTGATGAATTTGTCGAATGCAATAGTTGGGGACTTTCTAACAACGTCTTTTTACCAATCCTATTGCTAGTATTTGCATTTAAGCTATCACACTAATAGCAATAATATCAAGGTGTTTTGACATATCAGATGATTTTATATTTTGTGTTGTTATGTTTTTTGGAAAAATATTCGGCAAGACTGTCTACATAAAATAAAGTCACACCAACAATTCCATCCATCACCAAAACCAAATTCTTGCGTTTTTTAGTCTCGCCACACCGTTTTAGGGTGTTAAGGCTCACAATATATGCTGTTCTTCCTTCCTCAAAGTTTGAAATAGCGTATAAAATCCTATTGATAAAGGAATCGCTGAATCCACGTTCCCACTGTCTTAAAAGGAAGTGGTCTGTTTTTCTAATTCTAAATGTTTGGTTCATTGCTGTATTATTTTAAGGGGTTAAACACAGCCGCTTTTTTGTTAGCGGTATGTCTTATATTATTCAATTACTGTGCCAAAATGCAACAGATTGAAAATCAATAGAATAGTAATTTATTGATTTTATTTATTAGGAAAAATTATTCTACATAAGAAATTTTTTTCTATTTTTGTAAACCAAAAAAATATATATTATGAAAAAAAGTCATAATCCGAAAAAAGTATACATCACATGGCATTATACCACACACGGTATTGCTTACCTGAAGCATGTTTTGAGTGAATTTTACAGACATAAAACCGATGAACTTCCAAGCGAAATCGCCTGGGCGGGTTTAGATCAGAAAGAACTCCATGCTCTCTTTTCAAGACCTCATAAAAATGCCAAAGGGTTCACATTTGACGAAATCATATACCTGACTGCACCGCAAGAAGCATTTGATGGTTTGTCATCAAGAAGATTTAATTACAAACACAATTATAAAGACATACCAGCATTCAGGCCGGCAGAAAAGATGTATGATGAAATAAGAGAAAAGGATGATCTGTGTTATAATCTTGCAGAAGAGCGTGAATATATTCAGAAAAACCATCCTGATAAAAAAGAACTTTTTGAGCAAAATCTGTGGATGGATATCCAGCATTATGATGTAAAGACACAAATCAAATGGCTTTTGGAAGATACAAATTTTTCAAATGTGTATGATCGGAGTTCTTTTAAAGAGAAAGAAATGCCTGTTTCAGACCTTCGCGATATAAAACAAATCACAGAAGAACTTAAACGTTTTGTCGAGACATTGCCAAAGGACGATGAATATTTTATAAATGTATCGTTAGGTAGTTCGGAAACGCAGGTCGCTTGGCACATACTCGCCGACTACAATCTTTTGCCTGAACATACGAGATTCCTTACCACCTACGATGATAAGAACTCTAACAGGGACAATAAATTCAAGCTGTTTTCCATTAAGGAAATACCTACTACAATATTCAGTAATATTGGGGATGAATTTTCTTTTTTTGAAGGTGCGAAATCGGCAAAAAGGGAGTTGGTTGACATCCAGCTTAAGCGTTTTCTAAATATGGGTTTTTCCATTTTGCTTATAGGAGAACGTGGAATTGGCAAATCCAGTAAAATCAAAGATGTAAAAGAGCAACTAAACAATGAAGGAACGACTAAAAAGATTCTTGGAAAAATAATAGAAGTTAATTGTGCTACATTCACCGATGATAATTTGGCGGAATCAAGGCTTTTTGGATATAAGAAAGGCGCTTTTACGAGTGCAGATAAAGACACTGATGGCCTGATAAAAGAAGCGGAAAATGGTATTCTTTTTTTGGATGAAGTACATGCTTTGTCTCCCGTTATACAAGAGAAACTAATGAAAGCATTTCAAACCGATGAAAATAATACAATGAGCATTAGGCGAATAGGAGATAATAAAGTTGAAGAAAAAGTAAAGAATGTTAGGTTGATTTTTGCTACTAACAAATCGATAGATGAATTGCGCAAAGTTTTATTACCGGATTTCTATGATAGGATTGTTCAGTATGTTATTGCAATTCCACCGTTGAGAGAAACACGTGAGGATATATATGAAGACTGGGAAAAAGTATGGGGATATTTGAAGTTCGAAAATGCTCCCCCAGCTCCGAAATCATCTCAGCTAATAGCATGGCTCAAAGGGTTGCCTTTATATGGGAATTATAGGGATTTGCAAAAAATAGCCATGTATTACCATGCATTCGATAAATTTAATGAGGAAGAGAGAAAAAAAATATGCAATAATTTAGGTGTTGCTTGTGATGCGTTATCTTATACAAAAAAACAATTTGAATTGTATCATTCCCCCAAGGACGAAGCGGAAGGCAATATAATCTCTGTGAAATTGGATTGGAAGAACCCGAGGGCTAAAGATTTACAAATGGAATTTAATTATCAACTTTACGCTTGGGCCAAAAAGATGTATGGTAAAGAAAAAACAATAGCTGAAAAATTGGGTGTTGAGGTTCGGACTTTAAATAATTGGAAAAAACGGAAGTGATTTTATGCATCTATGGTTCTTATGCCATGTGATAGCATTGATAATCATAGTAATTAGTAGGATGTTAATAACATTCTTGATGAAATTTGTATTTATACCCCCGATTTTCATTTTTTTTATCAAATCTTTGAAAATAGAATGATTCATTTGCTCTTTTCAACCAAAACGGGCGTCACCAGTTCCGGTAACACCCGTTTCGGGATGATATCGGGCGCATTCGATGCGTCCCTACAGGATTACTTCCCCTCGCTCAACTTCTTATACCCTTCGTATCTCAGTTTCGCGAACTGTGAGGTGTTGTCGAACAACTCCTTGGCTTCCTATCAATGTTTGAGGTCTGGATGTATGGCGTAGTATTGTGCTTTGCCCAAAGCATCTGCCTCGTTAACCTTGCTGTGGTATCTGGAGGAACAAGTTCACAAAAGAAATCCCCGATTTCATCGGGAAAACCGTACCCGCAAGGCCAGCACCAAGCCATGATCTGCACCACGCGCGGCATCATCGCTTCCAGCATATCGTTCTTCATAACGAACTTCAACATGGAGCGGAAGTTGCTGACCGCCGAATCATAGTACTGCTCCCACAGGTCACCGGCATAAAACGAAAACTCGCAGACACGTTCCACATAATAGACGATCGCCTCTGCCAGCGTGTTAGTTGATGGGGCAAGTTTCTTGAAATCGGACAATGCTTTGCGACACACACTGAAACGGCATTGTGGATCGCGGCTGATATCATCATCAAACTCCTTGAGAACGATTTTCTTGAACTTCTCCAGTTCGTTGCTTTCGTTAGGGTTGACATAATAGTCGAGATAATCCCTAGCCTCTTTGCGGGCATCATAAAGTTCCATCACCATCTTGATGAAATGCTGGATGCAAGTTGAGATTATGCCTTAGGGGCTTTTGGGGGAATAAATCCACTTCAGAGTTGGACATGGCTTCCTGAAGATCAGGGTGTAGATGTAATGTAAATTGAAAATATTGGGAATTTTTGATTGAAAATCGTAGGAGTTTAAAATAAAATGTTTATTTTTGCCGAAGAAATATTTATTGTTATGTATTATCAAAGGCTTATAGAAGAGGAAATTGCACTCAAATTAAAGTCATCGGGGGCTGTGGTTGTGGCAGGTCCGAAGTTCTGCGGCAAAACTACCACATGCATGCTATACCAGAAAAGTTTTGTGAAACTGAACACAAAACAGGCCATCGCTATGGCACGGATGAATCCTAAAGCGGTACTGATAGGTGAGAACCCAAGGCTGATTGACGAGTGGCAGAAGGCTCCCGACATCTGGAATCAGGTAAAAGACGACTTGGACTTCAACTACCAATTCGGCAAATATATCCTAACAGGCAGTTCGACCCCTGCCGACAAAACCGAGATTCACCATAGTGGTGCGGGAAGAATTGCCCCGCTAAGAATGCGTCCGCTGACTCTGTGGGAGTCGAAAGAGTCGAAAGGGACTGTGTCGCTTAAGGACTTGTTTGACGGCGGGGAAAATTTCCCGTGGGACATGAATACCGACTTCACGCTCGAAGACGTGGCTTTCTTGCTCTGTAGGGGAGGATGGCCCATAGCGGTTTTGTCACCCAAGGAGATTGCGCTGGAAATCACGAAAAACTATTATAACGGATTATTCGTGTTTGAGGATAGCGAGAACGAACGGTTTCGCAACAAGAAACCCGAGGTGATGAGGATGATTCTAAGGAGCTATGCCCGCAATATTTCGAGCGAGGCGGCGGTATCGACCATTATATCGGATATACGCCAGAGCAATGAGCGCACGATGGACACGAAGACTTACGATGATTACATGGAGGCACTGAAAGATATTTATATCATTGAGGATATGGAAGCTTGGAATCCTAACATAAGATCGAAGACTTCGATAAGGAGCACTCCGACGCGGCATTTTGTGGACACTTCGATTGCTTGCCGGTGTTTGGGCGTG
>JAEEKX010000018.1 GCA_016288655.1 Bacteroidales bacterium | reverse complement strand
CTACACGCCCCGCTGCCGATCTACCGCGCCCGCGGTGATGGTCGCGCCGTTCTGCAGGCCGGTGACCGTGTAGCCAGCGCCCGTGGCCGCGTATGTGCTCACGAATGCCGTGCCGTCGTACACCTTCGCCGTATCCAACTTGATGGCCAGATCGCGCTTCGTGATCTCCTGCTTCAAGTCGTAGGTGACGTTGTAGTTGGAAATGCCGTCGGAAGTGGCGAAGTCGGTGGTGATGTTTGCCGCAGGGGTGACGCTGTCGCGATACACACCCACGCCCTCACCCGCACTCGTCACCGCGCCCGCGGTGATCGTCGCGCCGTTCTGCAAGCCCGTGACCGTATAGCCCGCGCCCGTGACCGCGTATGTGCTGGTGAAGACCAGGCCGTCGTAGGTCTTGGTGGTATCGAGTTTGATGGTCAGATTGCGCGGGGCAATCACCTGCTTCAAGTCGTAGGTGACGTTGTAGTTGGTGATGCCGTGGTCGATGACGAAAGGACTGGAGACCAACGACGCATCGTTCGCGGCGTAGGTGCCAACATTGGCGTTGCCGCTGTTCACCACACCTGCGGTGACGTGGTCGGTAGCCACCAAGCCGATGATGGTGTAGCCCTTGTGGGCATCGGTGTAATCGCTCACGAAGTTGGTGCCATCATAAAACTTGGTGGTATCCAATCGGATGGTCAAGGCCTTCGGGGTGATCTCCTGCTTCAAATCGTAAATGACATTGTAGTTGCCGATGCCGTCGGTGGTGGCGAAATCTGCCGGCACGCTCTCCGTGGAGGAAATGCTGTCACGATACACGCCCACATTGGCGGAACTACTGGTGACCACGCCCGCGGTGACCGTCGCGCCGTTCTGCAAGCCATCATAGACAAATCCTGCGCCGTCGTATGCACTCACAAATGCAGTACCGTCGTACTCCTTCGTCACGTCAAGGGTGATGGTCAAATTGCGCTTCGTAATCTCCTGACTGAAATCATAAACAACAGCATAGTTGGCAATGCCGTCGGAAGTGGCGAAGTCGGTGGTGATGTTTGCCGCAGGGGTGACGCTGTCGCGATAGATGCCCACGGCCTCACCCGCACTCGTCACCACGCCCGCGGTGACCGTCGCGCCATTCTGCAGGCCCGCGACCGTGTAGCCGGCGCCCGTGGCTGCGTATGTGCTGGTGAAGACCAGCCCGTCATAGGTCTTGGTAGTGTCCAGGGTAATGGTGAGTGCGGCCTGGGTGATCGTCTGCTTCAAATCATACACGACCGTGTAATTGCCGATACCCTTGGTGGTGGCAAAATCTGCCGGTATGCACTTGGCCGACTCGATGCTGTCGCGATAGACACCCACGGTGTCGTTGCTGGTGGTCACCACACCCTGGGTGATGTTGTCGCCCGCCACCAAGCCGGTGAAGGTGTAGCCGTCGTGACTGCTGGTGTAGTCGCTCACGAACGGAAGTCCGTTGTAAATGCGAGTGGTATCCAATTGGATGGTCAGCGTGGCGGGAGTGATGTTCTGGTGCAAATCGTAGGTCACCTTGTAGTTGGCTATACCCTTCGTGGTCGTGAAGTCGGTGGTGATTTCCGCATCGAAATCCGTGTCCAGACTGTCTTGATAGCTGCCTACGTTGGCGGTCTCGGTGGAAACAGCGCCGGCGGTGATGGCATCGCCCGTCACCAGTCCTGTGATGGTGTACCCATCGGCACTGGCGGCATAGTCGTTCACCAACTTCGAACCGTCATATACCTTATTAGTATTCAAGGCAATGGTCAACGGCTGTTGGGTGATCCTCTGTTTCAGGTCGTAAGTGACATTATAGTTGCCGATACCGTTGTGCGTTTCAAAGCCCGTCGGTGTGGTGGCGGGAGTGCCCGAATACCTGTAGGTGTTGGTGTCGGCGGCGGCACTGGTCACCACACCTGCCGTCAGGTAGTCACCGGCAGCCAACCCCGTAGCATGCACCGAAGCGTGGTCGTAGTTGCTGACGAAGACCTCACCGTCGAACACCTTGGTGGTGTCCAAGGAGATGGTCAGACTGCTCGGGGTGATCTCCTGTTCCAGATCATAAATGACATTGTAGTTGCCGATGCCATCGGAAGTGGTGAAGGCCGCGGTGACGTTGGCACCGGTATTGTCGGCATACGTGCCGACCGCTGCCGACGGACTGGTCACCGTGCCGCGGACCACGATCTGTCCCGCCGCTAAGCCCACGATGTCGAATCCCGTAGGATCCATAAAGTAATCATTGACCATCGGCGTGCCGTCGTATTCCTTGGTCGTGGCCAGCGTTATCCGCAAGGTGGCCGGCGTAATGGTCAACGTGTAGTCGCAGGCCTTGTCGGTGTAGTTGCCTTGCGTATTGACCGAACGCACGTGGATTCTCTGCGTTCCGACCTGCGTGATTCCCAGCGGGGTGGCACTCCAATGGATGCTGTCGGTGCTGTATTCGACAGAGAAGGTATTGCCGGCGACATAGCCCGATACCGTGGCCGTGGGCATCAGCGCTGTCCCGTCATAGACCTTCGTCAAAGCCGCACCGCTCGGACAGGTCAGCGTATAGTCGCTCGACGGCGTTACCGTCAACGTGCCGGGGATGACCGTCAACTGGTAACTCTGGTTCTGGTTGAACACGTCCTGCGAGCCATGCATGATGATGAACTCGCCACTGCCCGTGTTGATGTTGGAAGCGGAACTGCCGACTTCAGTCTGGCTGCCCGTGAAATGAACGGGGCTGATCACATCGCCCTCAGCCAACGTGTCCGTGCCGTCAACAATATAGCGGCTCGCCGTCAACGCACTGCCGTCATACACCTTCGTCGTATCCACCACGCGAATCCTCAAAGGCAACTTCGTGACCTGCAGATAGGATGTGTCGGAAATCGTGACCGTATAGTTGTTGGTGACATCGTCGGGACCGTGTGCAATAGCGATGCTGTTGATGGCCATGTGGGTCGAGCCGGCGACGGTACGTGCATACCGCAGATCCACCGTGGCGACATCGCCTGCGGCAAGGCCGACATATTGGGAGATAGTGGTCGGAGTGTTGGTTGCATTGTGCTCCTGACCATTGTACTGGGCGGAAACACATCTCGCATGAACCACCATGTTGCGCTTTTGAATTGTCAATGTGCCCGGGGCCGCGGCAAATGTGTAGTTCATCGCACTCAAGCCCGTCACCACAGGGGTGATGGTGTAGGTGCCGATGGGCGAGTACTGCGTACCGTCGCAATCGTATGTGATGGACGCCAACCCTGTGATAACACTGGCATTGTCGGTTCCCTGATAACCTGTAATCGTGTAGGTGAACTCATTCGGCTCACCATAGAAACGGGTGATGTCGTTGGCGGTTACAGTCAGCTCCGCCGGAGTGATCCGCAACAATCCCGTGTCCAAAGTGATGGCATAGTCGCTCGCCTGCGTGGCGGAAGTCAACGTATAACCAAATTCGTTGCGGTATTCACCCACATCCTTCCAGTTGCCCGGGTTGCTGTAGGTGTATGCGTTCACGCCTTCGCCTTCCACAAACAGACTTCCCCCGACCGTCACGGAGTTGTTCTCAATAGGAGTTCCGTCATAGACCTTCGTGTCGGAAGCCGAAGACAAGGTGACCGGACGCGGGGTCACGATGACCAGACCCGTGTCAAGGGTGACGTTCTCGTAGTTGGACAGGTGCTCGGACGGAACAATCGTCCAACTGTAGTCGTTGCGTACCGAGCCCACATGAAGTTGTCCGCTCACGCCCCCATTCGTCGGGGTGATCACCAGCGTGTCGCCCGTGTTGAGTCGGAAGTGGAAGTCGTCAACCACGGAATTGACCGGCGCACTGCTGAAGGTGACATTGTACTTCTGCGATGTCAAAGGAGAGCCAGTGTACATGCTGCTCTTGGTCGTGGAAGTGATGTTCAATTCGGCGACCAGACTGCGGATCCAGAGTTTGCCAATCGTGGTGTCGGGCTGGTAGTTGACAGTGACATCATTGTCGGAGCTATCCCTGACAGCCAAGGTGCCGGAGAAGACGCCGTCGTAGCCGCCCACTTCCCTACCCTGCGCCAGATAACTGACGCCGCTGGCCGTGTGGCCGTTCACCAGATTGCCGTAGGTGAAGTCGGTGGTCTGCTGTAGATTGCCGTTGTAATCCACATACGTCGTGATGCCCGTCAGATGCAGCGGACGCTTGGTAATCTCCAAATCACCAACCTGCTCGGTGATATCGTAGTTCCTGGCTTGATAGGAAGCGGACGGATGGATTGCGATGGTGTTGGGCGTGGTCCCGTAATCGGTGATAGAGCCCATGGCCGTAGGTGCGGCATCGATGTCGGCCGCAACGAAATTGCCCGTCACCGTGACCGTCGGGTCGGTGTGGGCATTGCCGTCGTACTCCCAGGTGTTGCTGGCGGAAGTCAGCGTCACCTCGCGCGGGTTCACCTGCAGCACGCCGTGGATGGTGTCATTGCGCTGGAAGGATCTGGTTACCTCCGTGGTTCCCTTCCAAGCATGGATCTCAGTGACCCTGTTGGGCACCGTGTCAGCATCCTTCATCGTGATGGTGGCGCCGTTGTTCATCACCACATCCACATGATACTCGGGGCCTAGACCATAGACGGTATCTACGACCCCACCGCCCAAATCTCTCACATAGTAAGCCGTTACCGTATAGGTCGTTCCTTCAGCCGTCGGGGCATACACATTGGAGGTCCCGTCGTAGGTACGGTTGAGATTGGCGGCACGCACCACCAACACACCGTTTTCTATCAAGGTAAGCAAACCGTTGACGGTGGAGACGGTGTAGTTGTCGTCGTTGACGCCGTTCCAGTTGATGGTGAAAGTGTTGTAGGACGAGCCGCCGCCCACCTGGCCGCCTGTGTAGGTGTAGGTGACGAGCGCGGCGTCGGCGGCTGTGAAACCGTCGCCCGTAACCACAACACGGTTGCAGTTTAGCTGCCTGTCGGGTTGGGTGTTGTCGTAATAGGCGGTGCTGTCGGCAGAAGTGATGACGACATTGCGCTTCTGGATCACCACATTGCCGTTAACGGCGGTCAGGTTGTAAAGGCAGGTCACATCCTGACTGCCCCGCATCACCACACACGAAAGTACGTTGTTGCGGTAAGTGCCCGCATCAAGACACTCATCGGCCTCCACCTCGGCGGTCAACTGGTCGCCATTGGCCAGCGTCACCGTGAAGTTGGAGTAGTAGGTGGTAGCAGGAGCGTCTCCGATCTTCAAACTATATTGGTTGGCATGGACCGCCACCCCATCGTACATCTTCTCTTCACTATAAGCAGTGACGACGTAAGGAGTGGAGACTTCTTGAAGAAGCGTGTCCACAATGGTCTCACAGTGATTGGCATCCTGTATTCTGATCTCGTAGTTGCCGTCGGGAAGGGCATCCACCGTGTAGCCGGTCGGCTGCGGGTCGCTAATGTCGCGACTGCCGGAAGCGGCACCCGACCACGACAAAACGTAAGGGGCCTTGCCGCCCTGGAAAGAGACCGTGAAGAAGCCATCCACACTGCCGTAGCAACCGGCATGGGCCGTGTCGATATGCATAACCAACTGCGTGGCCGCATCAATGGTGGCCGCACTGTCCAAACGACAATGGTCGGCATTCACCGTATCCATCACCGTAAGGAAGTAACGCCCCGGAACGAGGTGGTCCAAGTTGGCACCCGTGCCCACCACGGCATCGCTTTCATTTCTCCATTCATAAAAATAGGGAGAGAAACCACCCGTGACCGTGGTCGTGATCTCACCGTCATTCGCATGGTAACAACTCTCCGCCGTCGAGTCGATGGCGAGTTGCAGCGGCGCAGGAATGGTGATTCTAAGGGTATAGGTATAAGGACATCCATCGACAGTGCGGTTCACCAACACAGTGTTGGAACTGTAATAGGTGATGCCGTCAACGTCCCAAGTGTATGGCTCGCTGCAAGTGGTGTCTTCCACAATGACCGAACCTGTGTATTCAAGTTCAAGGGCGATGGTCTTGTGCTCGATGCCGCGGGTGGCGGTCAACACAGGCGTACCGCACTTGATGCGGGAGACCAAAGGCAGGGCGCTCATGTCAAGCGCATCGGTGGTCGATGTCCAATCGACAGTGCCGCCGGCCGTGTAGACATTGAAATCATGTCCCACACTGGTCACCCGCTCGCCTCCGGTCAGGAAGATCGGCGAAGTGGAAAGGATGGAGGCGTTGAGGTCCTGCATGCCGGCCAAACGAGGATACAGACTGTCGGAATACACCCAGTGCTCGTTGCCGAGCAACGCACTCAGGGATGTACCCGTCATATCAGCCGTGAAAGATGACGTGGCGTTGTTATTCGATGACGGGAAGGCCGTCGTCACAGAGGTACACATCTGGTTGTCGAAAGCCAGCGACGGGATGACGGTGTTGGTGCTCCCGCCCACCACGGCACCCGCATCGGCAAGTGAAGGTGCGGTGATCTGGCCCACGTTATAGGCACGGGCGAAGTTGTCGCTGCCGTTGTAGCCGACCACGCCGCCCACGTACTTGCTGGAAGTTCCCGTGGCCGTGATATTGCCCACGTTGTAACAGTCGGTAAGAATCGCTTTGTTCCAGCCGACTACGCCGCCGAGATAGGTGTTGGTCGTGGCATACGCCGACACGTCACCCAGGTTGAAGACGCTGGACAGGGAGTTCTCGTTGAGACCGCAGACGCCGCCCACATTCGAAGAGGCGGTCACCTGCGCACTGTTGTGGCAGTCGGTGATGAAGCCGGCGTTGACACCGACCACACCGCCCACATTGCTGCGTCCCCACACCTTGCCGTTCACGACATGGCAGTTGGAGATCCTGCCGGCATTGTAACCGACGAGCGCGCCGACCACATCGTGGATGCTGTCGTTGGCCATGTTGGGCGTGACCGTAAGGTCGTAGATGATGCCCCTATTATAGCCGAAGAAGCCGGAAGTGTCGGTCGTGGATTTGGGAAGATAGGTGACCATGTGATTGCCACCGTTGAAGTCGCCCAGGAAAGGCGAAGCGGTGGTGCCGATGCGGCCCGCCCACGTCTCCAACTGGAAGGAGGGGTCGAAGCCGAGCTTGAAGAAGTAGCCCTCGCCTCCCACGGCCACCGCGATGGCCGACATGTTGCCGGGATCGTTGGCGTAGAAGGTGGAGTCCTGGGTGTCATAATAGAACCTGCTGCCCGAGTTGATCAAGTTGGTGAAGTTGGTCAACTGTTCGTAATCCTTGATGATGAACGGCAGGTCGCGGCTGATGCCGACCACGAAATAGACGTTCTTGGCAACCTTCCCGTCCTCCAGCGAAGCGGTGAGTACCGCCATACCCGAGTTGTTGACCACGAAGGTGGAAGAGGTGTGCAGGAAGATGTTGCCGGCCGTCTGTGCCCACTGCACGTTGTTCGCAACGGACGGGGCGACTTCATAGCCATGTATGCCCGGCACCGTGGCCGTGGTGACCGTGTCGGCCAAGACCACCGGCGCGGCAGCCACCCGCGCGGCAGCCACATTCATTGCTATTCCCGAATTCGCGATGGAAGTCGGCATGGGATAAAGCCCCGAAGTCTTGGTGAAGCCACTGGAGATGCCCGTCAACGCCGTGCCGATCATCTCCCGGGTGTATTTGCCTACGGCCACGCCTGCGGCATCCGCACCCGTAGTGCCCAGCCCCTTGGCCTGCGACATCTGCTTGTCGTAATAGCATCCGGTGACCGTGCCGGGCTCGTAGTCGCCCACGATACTGCCTACATAGTCATCCCCATAGACCTGTCCACAGGAGATGCCGCTTGAGACGGTTTTGGAAAAGCCCGGGTAGTTGGTCTGCTGTCCGACCAATCCACCCACATAAGCCACGCCGGTAATCCGGCCTACGTTCATGCTTTGAGTCATTTTGCCCTGTCCGAATCCCGTGATGCCACCCACGTAAGTCTCGCCCGTCACATCACCCAGGTTGAGGCAACCCGTGGTGGTGCTGTTGTCTGTATGGTGCGAGATGGCACGGATGCCGCCCACATAGTTGCGCCCCGTCACCTTACCCGCATTCACGCAATAGGAGATTTTATAGTTGCCGCTGGGGTGGGATTCATTGCCGACGACACCGCCGACATAATCCTCTCCCGTGACCTCTCCCGTATTGATACAGTTGCTCATATCACGGTGGCTCTTGTTTCCGACGATGCCGCCCACGTTGTTTTTTCCCGTCACCCTGGCGCTGTTCGACATCACACCGTCTCCACCCAATCCACCACCAGACCCATATACGCCACCCACGTTACTTCCAGTGCCTGTGACATCGCCACCATGCACGTGGATCGACACGGGAGTTCCGCCGTGGTTGTAAACATGGGAACCGACAAAACCGCCCACATTACTCACACCACTGACGTGGCATGTGTCAACATTGATGTACCTCTGCGTAAAACCAACACCTGCCTGCGTGATATAACCAGCAAAACCACCTACATAATTCCCACTGGCTGTCACCGTGCAACGAAGGGCATCGGAGTAACTTATCGCATTGCCTTGCACGCTACCGACGGCTCCACCAACGTAAGATGTTCCAGAAAACTCATTGTCTATCAAATGAATATACGACAAATTGGAGGATTGCATGTAGCCAGCGATACCTCCAAGATAACTGGTAGAGGATTGCAGACGGCTGTTCTGAATGGTGATATTAGTGATGGTACTGGTATAGATCTGTCCAGCCAGAACACCGCCATGCGAACTGGAGAAGGTTCCGGAAGCGTGATCCAAAATCAAGTTCCGAATATAAGCATTATCCACATAGCCGAAGAAGCCCATGGTACCGTCGTTTCTGCTCAAGATGACAAAATTGCTGATCATCTTGTTGTCCCCATCGAAAGTCCCCTTGAAGGCGGTGGAGGCATTCTGTCCGCCAATAGGCGTTCCGATGGTCGCTCCCTCATAGTCGATGTCCTGGTACAGACGGAAGGTCGCTCCTTCACCCAACTTCGGCACCGTAATGTAATTGTTGGAAGGATTGCTGGCCCAATAGGTGGAGTCAGCAGCATTATAGTAGAAAACACTGTTACCGTTGATTCGCGCACGGAAGGCATTAAGCTGGTTCCGATCCTTGATGATGAAGGCGTCCATACGCACCTGTAAAGGCACCACTTTATAAAGGGTATCGTTGATGGATGCCTGCATGTCGGGCATGCCCGGATTGGCGATGCTGTCCGCGCAACCCGAGACAACGAGCGAATTGCCCGTGGAGGTCCAAACCACATTGTGGTCGGCGCATCCACCCGTTCGGAAATTGCTATCTACAAAGGTGACGGCGTCGGTAGCGACTAAGAAGATGGGCGAAGCGATGGCCTTCGAAGCCGAAAGGTTCTCGATACCTTTGATCCGCGGATACATGCTGTCCTGATAGACGTAGTTCGCATCTAACTGCAGATATGGACGCAGATTGTCGGAGCACATCTCTATCGTGGTCTTGGGCGTGGCCCTGTCTTCGGTCGCGATGCTCATCTGACTATCGTAGAAGTTACGGGTTCCCGTACCGCTCCACACGGGGCAGACGGTCGTTCCCGATCCCTTCACAGGACCCGCGTTGAAACTGTATCTGACCGTTGTGGCGCTGGCCGCCACACCCGATGCGTAATTGGCGTTGTTGCCTTCCACCATACCCACGTTGTAACAATGGTCCACGGTGTCGGACCGCGAGGCCACACCTGCGATATAACAGGTGCTGGAGACAATCGGAACGGCAATTTTCCCACTGTTGACACATCCATACACACACCCGGGTTTGGAGTTGGTGGCGTAACCATGTCCATCAATAGTTTGGACGGAGATGCCGGCAATGCCGCGAGACAACGTTTGACCGGTGAGATTGCCGTAGTTGATGCACCCATACATCTTGCCGCCGTTGGCGCAGATGCCGCCGATGAACTCCGCTCCGGAGATGTCGCCGGCGTTGATGCAAGTGTCAATGCGGGTGTCGCTATTGCCATTGCCGATGATGCCGCCCACAGAACAGTAGGTCGAACCTGTGATGGTGAGATAGTTGGTGCAGTATTTGATGGAAGACGCATGGCTGGCAGAGCCGACGATACCGCCAATCTGACGATGCCCGTGATACTCGCTGCCGCCGCCCGCCAACGTGCCGGCTGCGGTGCAATGGTCGATGACACCGCTCCGCAAGACGTAACAGACACTACCGCCGTACAAGATTTTGTCGATGTTGACGTTGACTAAGTTGAGGTTCTTGATGGTGCCGCCCTCCACATAGCCGAACAGTCCGGCATGGTCGGCATTGTATTGTCTCAAACCACTAATGTTGTGGCCATCTCCGTCGAATATTCCTTTGAAGGGATTCTCGTCCAACCCGATGGATACCCAGTTGATGCCGCCGGTGATCGTGATGTCGGCAGTCATCTTGAAGGTGGTGCCTTCGCCACTGGCGGGCACGGCTGTCCCCTTGTAGGCAAAGGCCGCACCACTGTTGATGCCATCGCGCAAGGCCTGCAAGTCAGTGAGATTGTCAACCGTCAAGGGGGCTGTGGGAGCGGCAACCGCCATACGCAGGGTGATCCGATAGTAGGTGGAGTCGCCCCTATAGGCGGCCAAGATGATGTTGCCGCCCGTGCGGGTGGAAGGCAGCGTCACCGTCTGGACGTTGCCCGAAGGTTCCGAAATAGTGGCCCCGGAAGTTCCATCGATACGCCACTGTATGCCATAGTCGCTGGCCACGGTGAAGTTGGCGCTCACATGATCGACATCATCAGTGCCCGCCAACGTGATCGGCAGACAGAGGGCCTTGCTGATGGCGAGCGTATCCAGTCCGTTGATGCGGGGATAGCGGCCGGTCGCATATACCCAGTTGCTGCCCAAACTCAACTGACTGCCCGTCATTTGGCTGGTGGTCTTGACCGCAGCGTTGTTGCGGGAGGAATAGGAAGGCGTCCTGGTCTTGTCCACGAAACTTCCGCCTATGGAAGCACTGCTGCCGGAAAGCCGTCCGATGGTGTAACCTCGGTTGCCGCTGGATAGACTCACCGCCGTGCCGATGGCGGTAATCACCTCACCCGCATTGAAACAGTCGGTGCCGCCATTTGATGAAATGGCATACGCCGAGTTGCTGCTCCGGTTGGTGATCCTACCCGCATTGAAGCACATCGTTGCGGCAGAGACGGAGATGCCCATCACAAAACAATGACGTACCGAACCATTGCTGTTGTTGCCGCCCGTGACACTTCCCAAGTTGTAGCAATATCTTACGGTTGCCGCAGCACCCGCAATGCCTGCGACATAGTCCGCATAGCCCGACACGTTTCCTTTGTTGAAACTGTATGAGATAGTGCTGGCTGCATTCAACACACCGGAAAGACCGCCTACGCGCGCATCGTTGCTGCTGCTGGTACTGGTGATATTTCCCTGGTTGGACGAGTGGGTGATGTGAATCTCCGCATTGGCATTGGCCGTAATGCATCCGACCAGACCGCCCATTCTGACTCCATCACTCAAATTTCCGTAATTGTGGCAACTGTCCATGTAGTTCATCGCAGACCCTACGTAACTCACGATGCCGCCCATGTCAGTGGCACCGCTGGGGGGCGTGAAATTGTTCCTGTTCGTGGATTTGCGGATGTAGCAGGTGTTTTCTCCCACAGCCGTCATGTGAATCAAACCGCCCTTGACCGTAGTGCTCCCCACGGAATGGCAGTTGTCCACCGTGCCGCCGTTCATCGAGTAGATGAGGGAGGCATAATTGGCAGTACCCACCTTTCTCATCGTAAGGTTCTTGATGGTGGCGTTCTCGGTGTAACGGAAGAAAGCCGAGGCAGCGGTTGAGTTTTTCCAATTGATGATGGCGTGGTTGCCACCGTCGTAGATCCCCTTGAAGGGGGTGGTCTCGTTCCACCCGATACTGTTCCAGTTGGAGCTGGTATGAGTGATGTCGGCGGTTTGCAAGAAGTGGGTGTTCTCACCCAACGCCGGCACGGTGAAATGCTTGTACGAGAAGGAAACACCCGTGTTGACGCCGTTGCGCACCGCGCTCAAATCAGCCAAATTATTGATGGTGAACGGGTTGGCTTCAGTACCAATGTACGGGGTCTTGTCAAATTGCAACAGATAGACGCGGGAAGTGCCGCTTCGAGAGGCGCGCAAGATTACGTAACTCTGCCCAGTGATGCCGAGTGTGTTGGAACTGGTGAGTTCGGCAAGTCCCACCATCTCTTCCATCGACCACGTAACACCCTGCGGCGTGCCACTCAAGGTGATCTCATCCACAGCGGAGAGGTCGGAAAGTGTGGCCCCATCGGGCAGGATGATGTGGACAACGGAGAACAGAACCATGCTGCTGTCCAAGGAGAACCCGTGAATGATGGGATACAGCCCGCCGGGAGTCAAATCAAAACCGGAACTGGGGCGCCAGTCGTCGGCCGTCATCACGGCAGTGGATAGTTGCGTGCCGATCGAGTTGGGCGTGAAGTATTGCAGCGCGACCAACTGCTTGTTCGCGTATGCGTTTGAAAAAGAAGTCGATACATTGAGGTTCTCACCCACCAAGGCACCCGTGAACTGCAAGGTTCCAGTCACTACGCTGGCGGCATAGACATTCTGGATGGTGCAGGCCGGCGACGGGTTGTTGATACGGCCGATAAGTCCGCCGAGTTGGGACCCGCCGGCACTCACAGTGGCACTGGTATAACAAGTGCTGATGATGGTTCCCGAGGAGATCTGGCCCACCAAACCGCCCACGTAACTTCCCGTACCGCTGACGGCTCCCGTGTAGAAGCACTTGTCGATGTTGCCGGCCAGAGCATACCCCACAATACCGCCACAGGAACTACCTCCTGCCACATGACTGTTCACGATGCCCAACTGCTTGATGGTGGCGTGGTTGGAAGTCTGCCCGAAGAAGCCGGCATTGTCTGTGGCTTGGTTTACATACAAACCACTGATGAGGTGAAAGTCTCCATCGAAGGTGCCGTTGAAAGGCACCGTCTGAGACCCGATGGGAGTCCAGGTTTCCCAACCCACGGTCGATTCGCCATCGTAGGCCGCGACGTCACCGCTGTTGAGCGTGATGTCGGCCGTCAACTTGAAAAACTTGCCCTCGCCCGCGCGCGGAATGGAAACAAACCCCGTCCCGTTGCTCGTGGTGAACGTGTTGGTGGTCGTGTTGTAGTAAAATACAGCGCCGGAATTGACGCAGTTGCGCAGATTCTCCAAATCGGCCTTGCTGTTGATCAAAAAAGGATCGGCCTCGGTACCTGTCCCCTGCGCACGCAAACCCAACTGCATCCCCAAGCCGATGAATATCAAAGCGAGCAGTACTGAAAACCGCAATTGTTGACGGGAAAAATGTAGTTTTTTTCTCATTTTATGATTGATTTTTATTTTTTTCTGAATAAAAGAACCCCGTTGCAAGACAAAAAGAGGTTGCAAAAGGTTTAAAAAAAGAACGATGAGGGCAAAAAAAGGAATTATTTTCTTTCCAATCCCGCAACTCCGTGTACATCTCCATAGCAGACGTCACTGGGAATAATTAGATCAACATTCTCATTCATAATAAGTTAATAATCGTTTTTTTTGTAGATAACGGCGTGTTTTTTTATAATTTCAAGATTTGCAAAAACCGCGCAAAAATACAAAAATTTTTACAACTAATAACATTTAGGTATCCCCCCCCTTTATCCGACACTCCCAACTGCAAAACCCATCACTCCAACAAACAAAACGCCCCCCTTGGAGTGACGTCTGTCATCATATTCGTTCGTTGCTGAAGATGCAGCGCATGCGCCTTTTTCACACCGCCTGCGCCCATTTTCTTCCGAAATCTTCCATTTTTTTCCATAAAATTTCAGTTTTATACTATATAATAAATATATTGCTGATTTTCAACAGAATGATAAAACTCACACATTTTTGTTGATAATCAAGAATTTTCAAAAGTTTATTGTTTATAAGTTGAATTTGAAAATAAAAAATCTCCATTTTATTCCATACTGATTTTCAATTATTTACAAAGAAAAATAGAGAAAAAACAAAAATATTTTTCAAAATGTGGAAAAAATAAAATTAAAAGTCGTAATTTTGTCGCACTTTTTATACACGAAAATGGCTGGAATAAAATATCGTTGGTTCGAAGTCTCACTGGAGAAGAACGGTCGGCTGAAACTGCCCACAGCGTTGCTGCGGGAGTTGGCGGAGAGCGACCGCCAGTGCTTTTGGGCCACGGTGGGTTTCGGCCAGCACATCATGTTGTGGACCCAGAGCGCCTACGAAGCGCAAGTGCGTTTCCTCGACTCTTTGGACCGCAACTTGGTGGAAGTGAAGCGATACCGCAACATCCTGCTACGGCAGAGCGCCTACTTGGAGTGTGATGCGCAGAGCCGTATCGTACTGCCCAAGAACTTGTTGGAGAAGTACAAGATCGCCGGCGAGGCGGTGCTGGTGCTCGACAACGGGCAGATCGAGATCTGGAACGTGGAGGCCTTCAACGCGGAATGCGACGCGGTGACCCCGGAGCAGTACGCCGAGCTGAACGCCGCCATGCACTCGGGCAAGTTCGACATCAACCGAAAGGAGGATGTGAATGTACCATAACCCTGTCCTTCTGGAACAGTCGGTGGCAGGCCTGTCGGTGGATCCGGCGGGCACCTACGTCGATGTCACCTTCGGCGGCGGCGGCCACTCGCGCCGCATTTTGGAACTGCTCGGTCCCTCGGGACGCCTCGTCGCCTTCGACCAGGACCCCGACGCCGCCGCCAACGTGCCCGCCGACGACCGAGTCACCTTCGTGGCCGCCAACTTCCGCCACCTCAAGCGTTTCCTGCAATACCACAACGCCTACCCCGCCGACGGCATCCTCGCCGACCTCGGCGTCTCCTCGCACCAGTTCGACACCGCCGACCGCGGCTTCTCCCACCGTATGGAAGGGGAACTGGACATGCGGATGAACAGTGACCGCGGCGTGACGGCGGCACAGGTGGTGAACACCTACCCCGCCGGACGGTTGGCGGACATCTTCTTCCGCTACGGCGAACTCTCCGACGCACGGCAGTTGGCCGCCCTGATCGTGCGCCGACGCGAGGAGAACGGCATCCGCACCACCACCGAACTGGCCGACGCCATGTCACCCCTGCTGCCACGCGGCAAGGAGAACAAGGTGCTCGCCCAGATCTTCCAAGCCCTCCGCATCGAGGTGAACGACGAGATGGGGGCGCTGCGCGAGTTCCTGTCGCAGACCGCCGACGCGCTCAAGCCCGGCGGCCGCCTCTCCGTCATCTCCTACCACTCACTGGAGGACCGGTTGGTGAAGAACTACATGCGCGCCGGCAACTTCGAGGGCACCGTCGAAAAGGACTTCTTCGGCCAGCCCCTCTGCCCTTTCACCCCCGTCAACCGCAAACCGCTGCTGCCCGACGAGCAGGAGGTGGCCGACAACCCCCGCGCCCGCAGCGCCAAACTGCGCGTCGCCCAACGCAATGCATCCCCCAACCCGAGATAATCCACCATGTACCACCAACCCACACCCCAGCAGAAAAAGGAGAAGCCCCAGGGCCGCGCAGGCCGCTTCTTCGCCGAGATGGCCCGCGGCGGCCACCTCCTCCGCTCGTGGCGCAAGTGGCTGGGTTGGGTCATCACCCTCACCATCGTCGCCGTGCTGTTCATCCACAACGAACGCGTCATCGACGAAAAAGAGGCCAAGATCAAGGAACTCGAAGAGACCCACCGCAAACTGATGCTCAAACTGAAAGACGTGAACGACGTGGTGCTGATGGAGGAATCGGAAGAGCGCGCCAAGGCACGCGAAGAGGGCTTCGAAGACATTAAAGAATACGACTATTACGAAATCAACAAATGAGACGCCTTTTCAAAACAGTGGATAGTAGAATCAACGCTATCACGATCCTCAGTGTCGTGATGCTGGTGGCTTGTCTGCTCGGCGTCATCAACCTGGCCTTCTTCCAGCGCGACAAGTTCAACGGGGACAAGGACTTATATACCTATTACACCCAAGAGCAGTTCGACACGCTATCGGAAGCGGCCCGCAACAACTGCGTGGTGGAGGACTACGTCAACCCCACCCGCGGCACCATCTACGACGACCACGGCCGCCCGTTAGTGACCACGGTGCGGGTATATCCCATCGGCATCGACGGTCGCGAATTCAACACCAAGCACGAGTTCTTCCCCGAAGGGTCACCCTACCTTGACACACTGGTGAGCGACTTGGCCCGCATGTTCCTCAAACAGTTCGGAGAACGCTATCCGAAATACGATTACGAACACTACCGTAGTGAACTGAGCAAAGCACTTAAAGACCATAAACGGGTGCAACTCTTCAAGGAACACGAGGTGGTGGTGTATAAGCAAATGATTGTGGATAAGGATATTGAAGACATCCGCAAAATGCCTGTCTTCAGCCGTACCATCGACAAGAAGGACCTCGGGCGCTACGGTCTGGCCGGGCGCGAGAAGGTGCGCTTCCCCAACATCCTGGACAAGGGAGGTGCCAACATGACATTGCGCCTACGTCCCTACGGCGACCTCGCCACCCGCATCCTGGGTGATCCGAAACTCAAGAACGGCATCGACGGCTGCGCGATGTTCAGCCCCATCCTCGCAGGCGAGGCGGGCACCAACCGCCGGCTCTACATGAACGGCATCTCCATCCCATTGACCAACGAGAACCCGCCGGTGCAGGGCGGCGACGTCCACACCACCCTCAACGTGGAGATCCAGAAGATCGTCCACCAGTCGCTGCTCGACCAGTGCAAAGTCGCCTCCCCGAAGTGGGGCTGCGCCATCGTGATGGAGACGGCGACAGGCGACATCAAGGGCATATCCAACTTCGAACGGGTGATTGAAAACGGCGACACGCTCTACAAGGAGACCCGCAACTACGCGATGGTCGCCGAGGTCTCGGAGCCGGGCTCCACCTTCAAACTGGCTTCGCTGCTGGCCTATTTGGAGAAGACGGGCGGCGACACCACCCGCACGTTCGTCGCGCACCAAGACACCTTTAAGGTTGGCAAACGTGTTTATTACAAGAAAGATAAGACCGACGCCAAGGCCAGTGCCAAGGCCACGGTGAAAGAGATCATCCAGATGTCATCAAACGTGGGCGTGGTGAACATGATGCGCTACGCCTTCCCGAAATTCTCGGACTATGTGGAGAAGTTGAACTCAATGTACATCACGGTGGGCTACAACGCGCAGATCGGCAAATTGCCGCCTGTGGCGAACCTGCGGCCCGACACAAGGATCTTCGAGGAACAATACTCCCGCTACTTCGGCGCCGCCTTCAACATGCAGCCGATGCAGACACTGGTCTATTACAACGCCGTAGCCAACGGCGGCAAGATGGTGCAGCCACGCTTCGTGAAATACACCCGCGTGGAGGGCAAGGTGACGGAGTACCCCGTAGTGGTGATCGCCGACCAGATCGCAAGCCCCAAGACCATCGCAATCGCACAGGACATCCTGCACGCGGTGGTGAAGGAGGCCCCGGGCACGGCGCGTAACGCCGCACGGCGGGTGGCACCCGGCATCGACTTCGCAGGCAAGACCGGCACCCGCGACATCTACGACGTCAACCTCGGCGGCTACAACAAGAAGCGCAACGCCGTGTCGTTCTGCGGCTACTTCCCCGCCGACAAGCCGAAATACACCTGCATCGTCTATCTCTTCGACGCCCCCTACCCCGCTTCGAGCGGCAACGCCATCACCGTGTTCGCCAACATCGCGAAGCGCATCCTCAACCCGCCGCACGAACTGGCGAAGACCACCACCCCGCCGCAGTTCCACCACCCCGTCCGCAGCACCTCGCTACAGCGGATATCCCAAAAATACAACCTCAAACTGAACGTCAGCAGCCAACAGCAGTACTACGCCACCACGCAGGATTCCACGGCACGCCTGCGACCGGTAGTGCTCAAAAAGAACATCGGCGGCGCCCCCAACGTGATCGGGCTCAACGCCTCCGACGCTGTGACCGAACTGCGCCGCGCCGGCTTCCGCGCCATCCTCCAAGGCCGCGGCACCGTCAAAAGCCAATCCGTTGACATTCCCAATAAAACAGTCAAATTAGTCCTATCCACCGGCTAAGTCCGGACCTCCCCTTTGTTGTTCACCCTACGTTGTTCCCCCTTCCCATTAACCATTTTCCTGAAACCTTTAACTGATACGTGAAAACTCTATCATATCTTTTATCGCATACGACCTCGTTGGAGGTCATCGGCCCGCGTGAGACAGTGGTGGGCGCCATCGTCTTCGACTCGCGCGAGGTGGCCACACACCGCCAGGCGGACACCACGGTGATGTACGTGGCACAACGCGGCACGCAGACCGACGGACACCGCTACATCGACAACGCCATCGGTGACGGCGCGGGCGTAGTGGTGTGCGAAAACCTGCCCGAAAACATCCACAGCGAAGTCACCTACGTGCGCGTGGCCGACGGCGCCATCGCCCTGGGCGAACTCGCCGCCGCCTTCTACGACTTCCCCAGCAAGAAACTGAAATTGGTAGGCATCACCGGAACCAACGGCAAGACCACCACCGTGACCCTGCTGCACCGGCTGTTCACCGAAATGAAGCACGCAACCGGACTCATCTCCACCATCGTGAACAAGGTGAAAGAACGCGAGATCGCCACCTCGCACACCACTCCCGATGCGCTCACACTCAACGAGTTGCTGTCAGAGATGGTGTCGGAAGGGTGCGAATACTGCTTCATGGAGGTGAGTTCCCACGCCATCTGCCAGCACCGCATCGCGGGGCTGCAGTTCGCCGGCGGCATCTTCAGCAACATCACCCACGACCACCTCGACTTTCACAAGACCTTCGCCAACTACATCCAGGCGAAAAAGGCCTTTTTCGACGGACTGCCCGCCAACGCCTTCGCACTCACCAACGTGGACGACAAGAACGGACTGGTGATGGTGCAGAACACAGCGGCGGCAGTGCACCGCTACGGCCTGCAACACGACGCCGAGTTCAAGGGTAAGATTTTAGAGAACGCCTTCGAGGGACTGCACCTGCAGGTGAACGGCACCGAGTGCTTCTTCCGCCTGTCGGGACGCTTCAACGCCTACAACCTGCTGGCCATCTATGGCACGGCCGTGCTGCTGGGGGGCGACAAGGATGAGATTTTGATGAAAATGAGCAATTTGGGTGCGGCGGAGGGACGCTTCCACGTCATCCGCAACGGTCGCGGCGGCGTGGCGGTCATCGACTACGCCCACACCCCGGATGCCCTGGAGAACGTGCTCACCACCATCCGCGACATCACCAACGCCGACGAGGAGGTGCTGACTGTGGTGGGCTGCGGCGGCAACCGCGACGCCCTCAAGCGCCCCGTCATGGCCGGCATCGCCTGCAAATACAGCAGCCGCGTCATCCTCACCTCCGACAACCCGCGCTGGGAAGACCCCAACGAGATCCTGCGGCAGATGGAGGCCGGCGTGCCCGACGAAAAACGCGACAACACCCTCGTCATCGAGAACCGACATTCGGCCATCCAAACCGCCTGCATGATGCTCGCCGACCACGGCGTCATTCTCATCGCCGGAAAAGGACACGAGAAATATCAGGACGCCCAAGGCGTGAAACACCACTTCGATGACAGCGAAGAGGTGTGCAATAACTGGAAAATCCCCTATAAAAAATAATAACGGAAGCCATGCTGTACTATCTTTTCCAATGGTTGGACAAACTGAATCTTCCTGGCGCACAGGTGTTTCAATACATCTCGTTCCGCGCCGCCTGCGCCTTCATCCTCTCGCTCATCGTATCCATGATCTTCGGCAAGTGGATGATCCGGAAGTTGAAACAAAGACAAATCGGGGAAAGCATCCGCGACCTCGGACTGGAGGGACAGAAAGAGAAGGCCGGCACCCCCACCATGGGCGGACTCATCATCATCGCCGCCATCCTCATCCCCGTGCTCCTCTTCAACCGCCTCGACAACGTCTATGTACTGTTGATGATCTTCACCACCATCTGGCTCGGCACACTCGGCTTCATGGACGACTACATCAAGGTTTTCAAAAAGAATAAAGAGGGATTGCACCCGAAAGCCAAACTGCTGGGACAAATCATTTTAGGACTTGTCGTCGGTGTGGTGATGTACTTCCATCCTTCGGTGGTCATCAAAGAGGAGGCGAACCTGCCCGCGCCCAAAGTCGGCAGTTCGGAGTTGCTGAAGATGAGCGCGGAGAACGCCTCCATCGGCAACGACACGCTGCCTGCGAGCAACGTTCTGGCTCAGACAGCGATGACGAGCAAGGAGGCCCCCTCGGTACACTCTACCAAGACCACCATCCCGTTCGTCAAGAACAACGAGTTCGACTACGCCTGGTTCACCCGCTGGCTGGGCGACGAGGACGGTCGCTGGTCATTTCTCTTCTACATTCCCATCATCATCTTCATCATCGCGGCAGTCTCCAACGGCGCCAACCTCACCGACGGACTCGACGGCCTGGCCACCGGCACCTCGGCGACTGTGGCCGTAGGATTAGCCATTTTGGCCTACGTATCCGGCAACGTAGTGTTTGCCAACTACCTGAATATCATGTATATACCCAATATCGGGGAGTTGGTTATTTACATCACCGCGCTTTTGGGCGCCTGCATCGGCTTCTACTGGTGGAACTGCTATCCGGCGCAGGTGTTCATGGGCGACACCGGCAGTCTGGCCCTGGGCGGCATCATCGCAGTCACCTGCGTCATCATCCGCAAGGAGTTGCTGATTCCACTGTTGTGTGGGGTATTCCTCATCCAGAGCATCTCCGTGATCATGCAGGTGAGTTATTTCAAATACACCAAAAAACGCTACGGCGAAGGGCGTCGCATCTTCCTCATGTCGCCGTTGCACCACCATTATCAGAAAAAAGGGATGCATGAATCGAAGATCGTACAACGGTTCATCGTGGTCAGCATTTTATTAGTCGTATTAACATTAGTAACACTCAAACTCAGATAGTTATGAAAAGCAGAAGCATTAAAGGAGAATATGGCATCGACTACGCCATTGGCACGTCAGGCGTACGTAACTTCCAGGAACTCCTCGACCGTCGCAACCAGCAATTGGCGGCACAGATGGCCGACACCACGCCCGAGCACCGGATGGAGTTCGTCAAGTCGTTCCGCGGCGTCGATTTCATCAACGACGCGGCTTCGGAAAATGCCAATGGGATATACATGGCTCTGTCGGACCGCACCAAACCGACAACGTGGATCACTTCATTCACCGATTGGAACAGCATCGGCGTGGATCTGCTGCAACTGATTATCCAGAAGGTGAATGCCATCGTGTTCTATGGGGAAGAGGACGACCAAACGCGCAGTTTCATCGAAGCGTTGAACATTCATCATGAACAGAGCGAGGATTTGGAGACCGCAGTGCGCATCGCCTTCTATTCCAGTCGCCAAGGCGATGAGGTGCTTTTCTGCCCCGGCACGCCGGCAACGAATTGCGCCGAACGCGGTTCCGAGTTCAAATCATCTGTAGCCCAGTTGTAACATGAAGACCAAGCCCTTCGACACGTTGTTGTTTTACCTGATGGTGGTTGTGCTTCTGTTCGTCTCGGTCATCGCGTCGTACAGTCTCACAGGCGAGCTGTGGCAGCCCATCTTGCAAGGTGCCGGCGGACTGGTGGTCATGTTCGTCGTTTCGAAAATCGACTATCAGAAGATGACGAAATTCTACAAGTTAGCTCTCTGGATAGCCGCTATCTTATTGATATTGACAATATTGTTTGGTCGTGGCGGAGGCGGAAGAAGCCTGATGGTGGGTGGTGTTCCATTCCAAACATTCTACATTGTCACGATTCTATACCTTTTCTATCTGTGTGCGACGTTGGCGGCCGAGATGAATTCGGAAAACGGGCTTGACGAAAAGCGGAACATCATTCGACTGATCGTGTTCACCGGCTTCACCGGAGCGATTGCCATGCGAAATATCTCAACGGCTATCTTGCTGTTCACCAGCGGCTTCACCGTATTTTACGTGGCAGGAACACGTCCAAAGCACCTGGCGGTTTTCCTGTTGGTGATCGGTTTGGCGGGCGGCGTGTACATCGGCGGCAGCGCCCTCATGGACCGCAACAAGAGCGAGGAGGAGTTGGCGCAGGAGACGAAGACCCGCGGCGGCACCGGCTTCAACCGCATCAAATATTGGCTCACCGGCGAGAGCGACGTTCCCGGGTACGGACGGCAGATGACATTGGCGCGCACGGCCGTGGCACGGTCAGCGCAACTCCCACACCCCGGCAAGGGCATCATCAAGGACAAGATGCCCGAAGGCGAGAACGACTACGTCTTCTCCCTGATCTGCGAGGAGTTGTCAGTGTGGGTCGGCATGTTGCTGCTGGTGGTCTATCTCATCATCTTCTACAACATCGTGCTCATCTCACGGAAAGCGCGAAGCATAGAAGGGGTGGCTCAGCCCAAGGGAAGCGCGCCGCCGGCGTACGACAGCGACCCGCCCAAGCGCAGGTTCCGGCTGTTCCGACGCGCAAAGCGGAACGGACCGCGCAAACCGAGCGGCTACTTCGTCAAACTCTTTCCCATCGCCATTGGCGTGCTATTCATCGGCCAGGTCTTCATCCACATCGGCACGAACATCAACCTGATCCCCGCGACAGGACAAACGCTGCCCTTCATCAGCCGCGGATCTACCACCTTGTTCTGCACCTTCATCCTCTTCGGCATCCTCATCAACATGGGAGAACAGGTGCTGGGCGAGGTGTACGAAGGGGAATGAGAGTCGAACGGAAAACACGGTGGCTCATCACCCGACGGACAGCATCTCCACCTGCTTCAGTGTAAGTCCTGCAACCTCGGCAATGGTGGGGATAGAGACGCCCACGGACTTGAGTCTTTTTTGCAGCAGACAAGACTCCTTCTTCTCTTCCCGCCTCTTTGACTCTTTTCATGTCATCTTTTTCGCCATGAGTTTTAGTTTAGCCACAAAGATACTATAGACATCACGCGTAATCGGAAATGTTGATAAATATTTTTATTTTCTGAATATCAACGCATTGTATTTTATATAAAATTAACAGTGTAAAATACTGGAATTGTCAAATTTTAGATTTTGGAAGAATAATGAATTAAGAATATAGAGAATGGAGATCTGGAAGGCAGAAAACGCCTGTAGAGGAAAACACGCCCACCCCTGCCGAGATGCCCAGAACGATTTCCTTCAGGAAATCCATCTTGGTAGGACACGTTCCGTCCACGACAAAATTTCCGATGACGACGGCACAATTGCCATCCGCGACAAATTTCCCAACGATAGGCGCGATGGTTGCGTCACAATCTAAAAAAAATCGAAAAAAAATCCTCCCACCCCACCCCATTACCAATAATGTTGTAATTTTGCAAATTCATTGAAAACAAAAAAAACAACCATTATGAAAAGATTTTTTACCCTGTTGACATTCGTGATGGCCGCGACTATGGCCTTCGCACAGCAAGTCCCCAATGCCGGCTTCGAAGAGTGGAGCGACACCCACACCGCCGTGGGCTGGAACAGCGCCTTCCAACGCGACTTCAGCTTCACCTACGACGGCATGGGATTCCCCATTCCCATTGACGTTTCCATCAACTACAACGCCGCCACCCGCTTCAGCGACAGCCACAGCGGTGAATACAGCGCACAAATCACCACCCAGCACGCCACCGTGACCATGTTCGGCGACGTGAACCTGCCCGGCATGATACAACTCGGCGAATTCGACCTCGACGCACTGGCCAACCTCGACTTCAACAACATCGAGAACCTCAACCTGAGCGCCCTCGACCTGATACAATACGTCTATGGCGGCGTACCCGTCAACTTCGTGCCCGAACAGTGCTCCGCCTGGATCGCCTACACCAGCACCGAGGACACCCTGCGCGCAGGCGTGCTGCTCACCCGCTGGAACAACGGCCAGCGCGAACTCGTGGCCAAGGGCGAATTCCTCCAGGGAGACAACATCGACGACTTCACCCAAATCACCTTCCCCATTGAAGTGCAAGAGGGCATGGAGGGCGTCGTCCCCGACACCATGAACATCATCTTCAGCACCGCCAGCGGCCAGTCCAACGAGAACACCCAACTCTTCGTTGACGACGTGACCGTAGGCAGCGGCAACGCCATCTTCGAGATCAGCGGCCTGCCGATCTTCAGCGTGCGCCCGAACCCGGCCACCGACATCATCACCCTGACACCCGCCGCCGACGGCTCCTACGCCGCCCGTCTGTTCGACAACAACGGCCGCCTCGTATGGAGCGCCGACAACCTGGAAGGTGCCCACGACATCAACGTGAGCGAGCAAGCCGCCGGCATATACCTCCTGCAGGTGAAACAGGGCGACAACGTGAAGAGCCAGAAAGTAATTGTCCGTTAACAAGTTGTCACCATGCAACTGATGCTGGCCCCGTTGCACGGGATCACCAACCACCTTTTCAGAAACTGTCTTAACCGCCACGTCGGCTCGCTCGACGCGGCGGTTACGCCTTTCTTGGCAGCCGTGGAGGACGCCCAACTCAATGTGCGCAAATGGACCGACATCCGGCCGGAGAACAACGTCGGACTGGAAGTCATCCCGCAGTTGATGGGCAACCGGCCCGAGGCGATGGTCGATACGGTGCGTGCGCTGCAAGGTATGGGATACCGCCGTATCAACTGGAACATCGGCTGCCCGTCGGCGCAGGTGGTGCGCAAGCAGCGCGGCTGCGGTATCATGCCCCACCCCGACCGCGTGGAGGCGGTGGCGCACGCCGTGTCCTCCCAAACCGACTGCGCCTTCTCCGTGAAGATGCGGCTCGGCTGGCAGTCGCCCGCGGAAGGCATGGAGATTGTGGAGCGGCTGAACGCCTATCCGTTGGATTTCATCGCGATACACCCGCGACTGGGAGTACAGGAATATACCGGCACTCCCGACCTGCCGGCGCTGCGCCTGTTGCTGGACCGCTGCCGTCATCGCGTGGTCTATAGCGGCGACGTGGTGGATCTGCCCTCCTACGAGGCCATTGCCACGGCCTTCCCAAACCTACATGCCGTGATGCTGGGTAGAGGCATTTTGAAAAACATCTTCTTAGCGGAAGAGATCCACGCGGGGCACACGATCCCGCAAGACATTAAGCGACAGCGTTTTTCCAACTTCTACCACGACCTGTCCGACACGGTAGCGACTGCGCGGGGCAAGCACGGCGCCCTATCGACATTGAAAGAGTTGTGGCACTATTTTGCCACTTTCGTCGGAATGAGCGACGACGAACTGCGGGAACTGCTGCGAATCACCGACTTTTCGGATTTCGAGCAGAATGCCGGCAAATATCTGGATAACTGAGTTTTACAATCGGGTTGCCAACTTGGGAACCACCTGATCCTTCCACTCGGCGAAGACACCCTCGGCGATCTTCTGGCGTGCGGTCTTCACCAAATCGAGATAGAAGTGCAGGTTGTGCATGGAACCGATCATAGGCCCGAGAATTTCGTTGGCGGCGTAAAGATGGCGCAGGTAAGCGCGACTGTAGATGCGGTCGGCGATGAGGTCGCTGTCGGCATCGATGGGCGAAAAGTCGTCCTTCCACTTCTCGTTGCGCATGTTGAGCATGCCCTCCCAGGTGAAAATCATGCCGTTGCGGCCGTTGCGGGTGGGCATCACGCAGTCGAACATATCGACTCCCAACGCTATGTTTTCCAAGATGTTGACAGGCGTGCCAACGCCCATGAGGTAGCGGGGCTTGTCGGCGGGCAGTTGCCGGCAGCAGAAGTCGGCCATCTCATACATCAGGTCGGTGGGTTCGCCGACGGCAATGCCCCCGATGGCGATACCGTCGCTGTTGTATTTGATGATTTCCTCCATGGAGCGGCTGCGCAGATCCTTGAAGACACTGCCTTGGATGATGGGAAAGAGCGATTGGTAGTGACCGTACTTGGGCGGAGTCTCGCGGTAGTGCTGCCAGCAGCGGCTGAGCCAGTCGAGGGTGATGTCGAGCGACTTGCGGGCGTAGTGGTAGTCGCACGGATAGGGCGGGCACTCGTCGAAGGCCATCATGATGTCGGAGCCGATGGAGCGTTGGATGTCGATGACCTTCTCGGGGGTGAAGAGGTGGCGGGAGCCGTCGATGTGGGACTGGAAGCGGACACCTTCAGGCTTGATCTTGCGGCAGGCGGCAAGGGAGAATACCTGGAAGCCGCCACTGTCGGTGAGAATGGGACGGTCCCAGCCGTTGAACTTGTGGAGGCCACCAGCGGCTTCGATGATATCCATGCCCGGACGGAGGTAGAGGTGATAGGTGTTGCCGAGGATGATCTGCGCGTGCACCTGATCGCGCAAGTCGTTGATATGTACTGCCTTCACGGTACCGACAGTACCGACAGGCATAAAAATAGGAGTCTGGATGGGACCGTGGTCGGTGGTGATGACACCCGCTCGGGCGGAGGAATGCGGGTCGCGATGCTCTATTGTGAACTGCATTTTGTTAGTAATTTTCGGCAAAATTAAACTAAAAATCGGTACGTCTGTCATAACTTTGCAAATTATTATCCACATTGCCATGCTCTTGGAAAATCTACCGACTTACGCGCTCATCCTCTTGATGGTATTGGCTTGCATCATCTTTGGACTGCTGATGTATTACCTGGCATTTTACGGAAAGTTCGTTTTCCGGAAGGAGAAAAAGCACATTTTGTCGGAGGAATTCCCGCCGATTTCGATCGTCATCGTGGCGCACGACGAGGCGCATCATCTGTTGAAGACACTGCCCGAACTGCTCACGCAGGACTATCCCCACTACGAGGTGGTGTTAGTAAACGACAACTCGTCGGACGAGACGCCGCAGTTGGCGATTGAGATGAAGAACCGCTACCACAACCTGCACTACGTGAACATGACCTCCTCAGTCTCGACCATCGAGGGGCAGAAGTTCCCGTTAGCCATTGGCATCCAGGCGGCGCAGTACGAGTTGGTGCTGCTGACGGGGCCGAGTTGCCAGCCGTCGAGTCCGTACTGGCTGCGGCAGGTGGCGGGGCGCTTTGTCCGCCGCACCCGCGTGGTCTTGGGCCACGCCACCTACGGGCGCCGCGCCGGACTTTTCAACAAACTGCTGCATTACGACGCCCTCGAGAACTCCGTCATCGCCTTCTCCTACACCATCAGCGGCATGCCCGTGATGGCCGACGGCCGCAACCTGGCCTACAACAAAGACCTGTTTTTCAAAAACAAGGAGATTTTCTTCCGCCACTCGCACCTCCCCTTCGGCGAAGACAACATCTTCATCAACGAGGCGGTGAAACGCGACGCTTGCAACGTGGTCGCCTCGCCCGAAGCCGTCATGGAACAGTACCCCATTGAGTTTTCCAAGTGGTTCCAACTCAAGAAGTTCGCACTTATCAGCCGCACTTTCTACAAAGTCATCCCCCAAATACTGCTCCATCTATACAACTGGCTATGCTTCCTCTTCCACCCGGCCGCAATCGCCGCCATCGTCATCACCGGACTGCTGCACAACTGGATATTCCTCGGCATCGTCGCGGCGGCCATCCTGTTGAAAATGGGCATGCAATATTGGGTGTTCACCAAAGGCGCCACCAAATTGGGCGAGCGTGACGTGCTGCCCGGTCTTCTTCTTTACGACCTGCTGCTCACGCTGTTGCGGCCGTGGATTTATTTAGGATCGAAATTTGAAAAGGCAAAATGGAAATAACGAACTGCACCACCGACAAAGCCAAGCGCGACGCGCTTTTGGTCAAAGACGCACTGGAGAACGGCAGCCAGAAGGCCTACTCTGACCTGATGCGGTACTATCGAGATCCCCTTTACTACACGCTCCTGAAGATGATGAAGAACCCTTACGACGCCGAAGACCTCACCATCGAAGCGTTCGGCAAGGCGTTCAAGAACCTGGAGAAATACACCACCGAGTATGCCTTCTCCACCTGGCTCTTCAAAATCGCCATCAACAACTGCATCGACTACATGCGCCGCAAGAACGCCTCGCCCCAGTGCGTTGACGAGGACTTCTGCGTCTTCGAGAATAGTTGCGAGAGCAACGACTCCCTGTCGCAAGAGGAGACCTACATGCAGAAGGAACGCGCCGAGATGATGCACTGGGCCGTGGATCAACTGCGACCGAAATACCGCACGCTCATCGAGTTGCGTTATTTTCAAGAACTCTCCTACGAAGAGATCGCCCAGACGTTAAACATCAGCATGAACAACGTGAAGATCCAACTCTTCCGCGCCAAGTACATGCTCTCCTCCATCATGGAAAAAATGAAGTCGGCGATATGACCTACCCGTGGGGCGACAGCCGACGCTTCAACTCCTACAAGCGTTTTTTACAGCAACGATTCGGCACGCGGGCGCAAAAGTTGGCGCTCGACGCGGGCTTCACCTGTCCCAACCGCGACGGCCGCGTCGGCACGGGCGGCTGCACCTACTGCCTCAACGCCGCCTTCAACCCCTCCTACTGCTCGTCGCGGAAGAGCATCGCGCAGCAACTCGACGAAGGCATCGAGTTCCACCGCAACCGCTACCGCCGCGCCGGCGCCTATCTCGCCTACTTCCAGTCGTTCTCCAACACCTACGCCCCCCTCTCGCGACTGCGCGAAATCTATCAACCCGCCATCGAACACCCTGACATCCAAGGAATTGTCATCGGCACCCGCCCCGACTGCATCGACGACGAGAAACTCGACTTCTTCGCGGAACTGCAACAACGCATATTCGTGTCCATCGAATACGGCATCGAGTCATGCCGCGACGAAACACTGCGCCGCATCAACCGCGGACACGACTTCGCCACCGCCTGCCGGGCTGTCGAAGCCACCGCCCGCCGCGGCATCCACTGCGCCGGCCACTTCATCTACGGACTGCCTGGCGAGACCCCCGACCATTGGCTCCACGACCTGAATCTCATCCATCGACTGCCCCTCAACGGCATCAAATTCCATCAACTCCAAATCATCAAAGGGACTGCTATGGAGCAGGAATTCAATACCCATCCATCTGATTTTTATACTTTTACACAAGAATCCTACATTGACTTCATCGTTCAAATCACCGAGCGGCTGAATCCCGATTTCGTCATCGAGCGCTTCGCCGGGGAGGTGCCGCCACGCTTTCTCTCCGTCAACCACTGGGGACTTACCCGCTACGACGTCATCCTGCAAAAAATCGAGAAAAAATTAGCGGAACTCGACACCTGGCAGGGAAAATTGTGGGACAAAGCAGAAAAATGCACCCCGAAAGTCGTTTCACTCAACGAAAAATTGTAATTTTGCCGACTTTTTAATCCACCCACATGAAAAAGCAAATTGTCCTGACCTGCATCGTCCTTCTCTTGTTCTCCGCGGGCTGCCATCGCGAGAAGAAGTCGGACACGCCTGCCGTGGCCTCCAGCGCGGAGCGCAACAGTCTGCAAGAAAACCACTTGCTGGGGAAGGTCAAGCGCGTCACCAACACCAAATACATGATCCTGCCGCTTGAAGGCGGGCGCGACTCCCTCGTCTTCGTAGCCACCAACGTCGAAACCTACAACGAAGCGGGCTGGCTCAGCGGCAACTGCATGACCAACTCCGCCGGCGACACCATCTACACCACCCGCATCACCTTCGACGCCAAAGGACATGTCGTCCGCAGCGAACAGTGCGACCGCGACGGCAACGTCAAGCAGCACTACCTCTACCAATACGACGAGAACGGCCACCGTACGCAAGAACGGTACTACCAGAATGACTCGCTAATGCGCGAGCAGAACTGCGAGAACGACGCCAACGGCAACGTGGAACGCATCTCCGTCACCGAAAAGGGCGAACACTATTTCATCAACTACACCAACAACCCCAGCGGGTTGCCCGTGCTCATCGAGTGGGTGTCGCCCAAGAGCGACGAAGGAACCTACATGCGCTCCTCCATCGAGTACGACGCCAAGGGCAACGTCATCAACCGCAGCATGGCCCTCAACGGCAGAAATGTCGAGTATTACCACGCCCAGTACAACTCCGACGGACATCTGCTCAAGGAGGTCTATCAGCGCAGTCTGCCCGGCCAATTAGAGGAGGTGACCACGGAATATTCCAAACACGATTCCCAGGGCAACTGGACCTCGCAGGAAAGCACCCGCAACGGCGTGCGCCAGTATGTCATCGAACGCAAAATAGAGTACTATCATTAACCAGAAAATAGAACAATGGATTTAAGTAAAGTATTGTCCATCACAGGAAAAAGCGGCCTTTTCACTTTAGTGTCGAAAGGCAACAACAACTTCATCGTGGAATCCCTCACCGACGGCAAGCGCTTCCCGGCCTTCTCGCACGACGGCGTGGCCAACCTGGAGAACATCTCCATCTTCACCAACGGCGAGGATGTGAGTCTGGAGTCGGTTTTCGTCGCCATGTTCAAAAAGGAGAATGGCGCGAAGGTGAGCATCAACCTCAACGACGGCAACGCCCTGAAGGCCTACTTCGCCGAGGTGCTGCCCGACTACGATCGCGAACGCGTCTATGTTTCCAACATCAAGAAGGTCGTGGCATGGTACAATCAACTGATTGACCATAACTTAATTGATTTGGAAGAGAAGAAAGAGGAGACGTCGGCGGAAGAGGGCGAGCCAAAGGCCGAATAGCCCGCGCCATGCACCTCTCCCCCACCGCCATCGACTACACCGTACGCCACCTTTTCCGGGTGGCCTTCCCGCACACCACACCCACGATTGCCGTGGGAGACGGGAATGTTGTGGTCACGGTGGAATCGACCACGGTGCTCTTTCCACTGCTTACAGAAGCACAGACAGCGGCGTTGCTGGCGGGAAAGGCATCCCTTATCTATGTCGATAACTCCTACTGGAACTGCGTACCCTTATTTACGACAAGAGAAGAGGAGATTCCATATTCTATTGAAAACCAGCAAATTCAGCTACATTGCGACCTGTTGACACCCGCATTTCTGCTGCTTTCGCGGTGGGAAGAGTGGCAGTCGGACCACCCGCGCGACTCGCACGGACGTTTTCTACTTGAGGGCAGTCTGCAGCAGAAGTACGACTGCATCTCGCTGCCCATGGTGGATGGATATGCGATGCTCCTTCGGCAATGGGTTTGTGAGGCGGCGCCGACCCTGCGGGTGGAGCCGCGCACGTCGCATTTCATCAGCACGCACGACATCGACATTCTCACCCGCTTCGGCGGTTTGCGCAAAAGCATGCGCACCATCCTCGCAGATCTCCTCAAATACCGCTCTTTCAGCCGTTTTAGAGCGTCCATGGAACATTACAAGTCCTACCGTCAGAACTTCATGAACGACCCGTATATCGCGGCCTGCAACCAGCTGTACGCCACCGACCATCAACGCGGCCACGACAGCATCTTCTTTGTGAAGGGACTGACGACGGGCGAGGAGGACTGCACCTACGACATCGGCGGCGACGAGGCCGTAACGGCGGTCCGGCACCTGCAGGAACTGGGCGCGACAGTGGGACTGCACGGCAGCTATCAGTCGGCACTCAACGCGGACGCCCTCGCATTGGAGAAGGAGCGGATTGAGAAGGTGTGCGGGCAGCCCGTCACCATCGGGCGGCAGCACTATCTGCGGTGCGATCTCCCACAGACGCTTCGCTGCTGGCAGTCCGCCGGCATCACCGACGACTATACCCTCGGCTTTGCCGAGTTCGAGGGCTTCCGTTGCGGCACCTGCCATCCCTACCCACTCTACGACATCGAAAACGACCGTCCCACCTCCATCATCGAGCACCCGCTCATCGTAATGGACACCACGTTAGTGAAGTACCGGCAACTGTCACCGTATGAGGCGTCCGAGGCCATCATCGGAATGCGCGAGGCCTGTGAGGCGGCCGAGGGCGACTTCGTGCTGCTCTGGCACAACACCTCCACCACCCGCGAGTACTGGCCCTGGTACCTCGAAGCATTTTGCAAAATAGACAAAAGATGAACGACATACGACACATTTCAACCGACGAATTAACTGAGTTCCTGGTACAGGAAGGGGAGCAGAAATTCCGTGCCAAGCAGGTGTATGAGTGGCTCTGGAAACGTGGCGCCGGCACCTTCGCTGAGATGACCAACCTGTCGGCCGCACTGCGCCAGAAACTGGCAGAGAACTTCACCTTCCAGCATACCGAGATCGCGGCGAAGGCGGTCAGCACCGACGGCACGCAGAAGTTCATCTTCCGACTGCACGACGGTGCGCAGGTGGAGGGCGTGCTCATCCCTTCGGGCGGACGTGTCACGGCCTGCATCTCATCGCAAGTGGGATGCGCCCTGCATTGCGCCTTCTGCGCCACCGGCACCATGGGCTTTATCCGCAACCTGCACTTCTCCGAAATCTTCGACCAGTTCATGTTGATGGATAGACAGGCGCGATTCGCTTACGACCAAAACATTACAAACATCGTCTATATGGGCATGGGCGAGCCGCTGCTCAACTACGAGCAGGTGATGGAGTCGGTGCGGCGCATCACGTCGCCGGCGGGTCCGGGGTTGTCGCCCGCGCGCATCACGCTCTCCACCGTCGGCATCGTCAACGGCATCCGGCGGTTAGCCGACGACGGTTTCAAGCCCGAGGTGGCCATCTCGCTGCACTGCGCCGACGAGTTGAAACGGCGGGCACGCATGCCCGTGACCGAGCACCAGCCGCTGTCGCAACTGCGCGAAGCCCTCGCCTACCTCCACGAAAAAAGCGGCAAGCGCATCACCATCGAGTATCTCATGCTCAAGGATTGGAATGACAGCGTGGAAGACGCCCGCAAACTGTTCCGTTTCTGCACCGCCTTCCCGGTGAAAATCAACCTGATAGAATACAACGCCACCGACAGCGGCTTCCAACCCAGTCCGGAAGCCAACATGCAACGGTTCATCGACTTCTTGGAATCGAAGAACATGATCGTGAACGTGCGCCACAGCCGCGGCAAGGACATCGACGCCGCCTGCGGACAGCTGGTGCGGTCGGCCAACCAGCGCCCCTAATAGTACATGCTCGATCGGCTGTCGAACTCAAACCGCCAGGTATCATCGTTGGCGTCCGTGAACTCGTAGAACAACTTGTCGCGCGTCAACTTCTTGATGGAAGCCAGATAACTGTACTTTTTATTCCGAAGACTGAACTGGACGTACAGGTCCTTGTAGTTGTTCTGAAAATCCCATACCCCATACACCGACTCGTACCAGGTGTTGCCTTCCAAAGCGGAAACCGAGACCATCCTTTCCGTGAAGAACGCATAGTAATTCCCTGGTTTGCAAGGAAGTACGTCGGTAGAGTCGATCTCAGTACCATTCAAAAACACATGATTGAGTTTCCAATAACCCACCAGCCGGTCTTCGGGATTGCGGAAACTGAGGAACGGACCTTCCTCATAACGACAGGAAACCGCCGTCACGGCCAACAGGGCCGCGACGACGTATAAGGAGATTTTTTTCTTGAACTTGTTCATTTTCAGAATAGAAATGATTAACGGATGAGAGTAATCGTGCCTTTCTGAATCATCTTCTTACCCAGCAAATTGTAATAGGTGATCACATAGGTATAGACCTCCGACGGGGCGTTCTTGCCGTTGACGAGGCCGTTCCAACCGGCTTGGACCTCATTGGACTTGAAGACCAACTGACCCCAACGGTTGTAAATATACAGTTCATAGGCATCGTTGCTGTAGTTGCTGAGCACCGGCATCCATACATCATTGATACCATCCTCGTTGGGCGTGAAGGCATTCGGAGCATAGATGATGACATCGGGGATGACCGTGATGGTGACCGCGGCGGTGTCGATACAGTTGTGCTCGTCGGTCACGGTCAACACGGTGACATACTCGCCGGCCTCGTTGAACTGGTGCAACGCCGCGCGGGAGTCGTAACTGTAACCGTCACCGAAGTCGTAGTGCCAACTCACGATGGATCCCGTGGAGGCATCGAAATAATGTACCGTGGCGCCTTCGATGAAGTACGTCGGATCAGCGGTGAAGTTGGCCCACGGTCCCGGGATGTTGTCAATGGTGAAGGGCAGGTTGAGCGTGCAGACGCCGTCATCAACGGTCAGCACATAGTCGCCGCCCGCCAACGCACCGTTGAAGGGCGCGTTCGGATTGCTCTCGGCATGCCAGTCGTAGTTATAGAGTTCAGTCCCCTCCCCTACCACGGTGGCCGTACCGTCGGCGCGGTCGCAATAAGCGTCGGTGACACTCACCGTAAAGTTGGGCAACGCATGGAACGGCACCTCCACGGTCAACGTGTCGCGACAGCCGTTGGCATCCGTCACCGTCACCGTGTAAGGTCCGACGGCAAGGTTGAAGATAGAGTCAGTGTTCGCGCCGTTGCTCCAACTATACTGGTAGTCAGGTGTTCCGCCATGGGCGTCGATGTCGATGACGGCGGTCTCTTCTCCATCACAACTCTCAGTCACCGTCACCAACTCAACCGTCAGCATCTCCGGCTCTTCCACAAAGGCAGTGTCAGTGGCGATACATCCGCTGATGTCGGATACGGTGACGACGTAGAAGCCGGCGGGAACGTTGTTAAGGTCGGCGGTCTGATGGTCTTCATCCCAAGCGAAGTGGTAAGGAATGCGACCGCCTTCTGCCGTGGCCGTGGCATTACCGTCGGAGTTGCCGAAGCAGAACACGTTGTTCACCACGCGGGCCTCGGCCGTCAGCGTATCGGGCTCTTCAATCTCGAACTGCAGACTGGCAGTACATCCGTGGTCATCAACGATGTTCACGGTGTAGGCACCTGCGGCCAAGCCGGTAAGGGTATAAGGATCTTCCGTCTGCAGCGTAGTAACCGGAACACTATCCAGATCAAGTTGATACGGCAGCGTACCGCCTGTAATGGTGATGGTGGCGGTGCCGTTGGTCTGGCCGAAGCAGAGCACGTGGGTGAGCGTATCCACCACGGTACCCATCGGATCGGGATTCACGAAGGAGACCTCCAGCGTGGAAGTGCAGTGGTGGGCATCCACCACGGTAACCACGTGCACTCCACCGTTCATGCCAGTGAAGAGGGCTGTCTCGGCGTCGGTAGCCACCGTCTGCGTCTGCAAGGAAGCGTCGATCCAGACATCGTAGGGGGCGGTGCCGCCAGCAATGCTCACCGTCACCGTGCCATCATCGCCGTCGTGGCAGGTGATGGGTGTGATGGCGGCTTGCGAAGCCACCAGCAGCGCCGGCTCAACCAACGTGGAGGTGATCGAAATCTGACAGCCGTTGGCATCGACGATGACGATGGTGTGGTCGCCCGTGGCAAGACCCGCCACATCATGCGTGCCGGCAGAGAGATCCGTGGAGTGAACCGTGCCGTCAAGGGTCATGGTGTAGGGCGCCACACCGCCGTTGACAGTGTAAGTGATGTCGCCATCAACACTCTGGAAGCAGAGCGGATGGGAGACAGAGTCTTCCGTCAACGTCAAGGCGTCGGGCGTGGCAATCTCCACCTCGGCAGTCGCCTCGCAGTTGTGGGCGTCGCGCACGGCAACGGTGTAAGTTCCAGCCGTGAGACCAGTGAAGGTGTAGTCGCTGCCGCCCTGGACGGTCTGTGTGGTGGTGAAGTCATCGACGCTGACTGTGTAGGGAGCCGTGCCGCCGGCGGGCGTCACGCGCACAGAGCCGTTAGCGTCGCCAAAGCAGAGCACCGCGGTGATGTCGGCGGTGTCCAACGTCAACTCATCGGGTTCGGTAACCGTCACGGGCAGGGTCGTCAGACAGCCATTGGCATCCTGCACGGTCACGGTGTGCGTGCCCGCCGCCAGATCCGTAAAGGTGACATCCTGGATGGCGTTGACGGTCTGCGTCTGCTCGTTATTGTTGATCCACAAGGTGTAAGGAGCCGTGCCGCCGCTCATGACAACGGTGGCAGTGGCGTCGGACAAGCCATTGCAACTGACATTCACCACACCGCTGTTGGCAAGTTCGAGCAGTGCCGGTTCGTTGATGGTGACTGAGAGATGCGTCACGCAGTTGTTAGCATCGGTGACCGCCACATCGTAAGTGCCGGCCGCCAGGTTCTCAATCAACTGGTCGCCCTCGGCATCCATGGTGGCATAGTCGGTGCCATCAACAGAGATGGTGTAGGGCAAAGTGCCACCAACGGCGTTCACCGTCACGGTGCCATCATCACCCTGATAACAGAGCGGCATGGTGTTGGCTGTCTCCGTCAGCGCAAGCACATCGGGCGTGCCCACGGTGAGCGTGGTGGTGAAGGTACACGCGTTGGCATCGGTCACCAACACGGTGTATTCTCCGGCAGCGAGTCCTGTGAAGGTGTAATCGCCGCCTTCGGCCACGTCGTAGCTGGTGGTGCCGTTGTCGATGGTCACGGTGTAGGGAGCGGTGCCGCCGGCGGGGGCAATGGTGCCGCTGCCGTTGGCGTCGCCGAAGCAGAGCACTGCCGTCTCACCCGAGACCGTACCGGACAACTCGGCCGGATGCTCGATGGCGATCTCAGCAGTGGCCGTACAGCCGTATGCGTCGGTGACGGTGACCGAGTAAGTGCCTTCCGTCAAGCCGCCGTTGATGGCCGTGGTCGCTCCGTTGCTCCAAGCGTAAGTGTAAGTCTCAATGCCGTTGGCCGCCGTCGCCGTCACCTCGCCGTCGCTGCCTTCGAAGCAGTTGATGGCGTCGGTTTCGGCCACAGTCACCGTCAGGTGGCTCGGCTCGGGCAGGGTGATGTCAGCCGTAACGGTACAGCCATTGCCGTCGGTGATCAGCACGCTGTAACTGTAGTTCAGCGCATCGGTGCTCACCTCGACTGTCGGCTGGTCGGTGACGTTCAGACCCGTCGCGGGCGTCCAAGCGTAGGTGTAGTTGCCGTCGCCACCCTCAACCGCAGCCGTAAGTTCAACCACATCCCACTCGCAGTATTGTGTGGTGGACGGGTTGATCGTTGCCGTAACCTCGGCAGGCAGACGGAGTTGGATGGTCATCACGGAACTGTTGCCGCAGGAGTCGGTAACGGTCACATCAACCGTCATGTCGGCGGTGACGGACACGCCCTCAGCCGGCGACTGAGTGATGGTCAGGGCATCGGTGGCAGTGCAGTTGTCGCTGCTCACCGCACGCACCTCATCCACTAAGTTGGGCACCACAAACTGACAGTCGGTAGCGGTCAGCAGATGCTCTTCCACCTGCGTGGTGAAGGTCGGCGCAGTGACATCCTGAATGTAGATGGTTTCGGTAATCTCGTTGCTCAAATTACCGCACTCGTCGGTCAGCGTGTAGGTGCGCACGACCGTGATCGGGCAGCCCGGCGTGACGGTCTCTTCCGACTGCACCGTCATCGCGTTGGCGGAACAGGCCTCATCGATCTGGATGCCGCCGAGAGCCAACAGGGCTTCCGTGGTGGCGGCCATCGGATGATCGCGCAAGACGCTGGTGTCGCAACCATCAACGGTAACGTCGGCAATGGCGCCACTGATGACAGGTGCGACGCTGTCGAAGACGGTGATGACGTGCGTCAGCGTGTCGCTCACGTTGCCGCAGACGTCGGTCACCACATACTTGCGGGTGATGGTGGTCGGACAACTGCCGTCAATGGTCTCTTCGTGACTCACCTGGAGCAGCTCATCGCTGTTGCACTCGTCATGGAACTGGAAGCCGAGGATGGCGAGCAGTTCGGGCGTGGTGGCAGCGGTCGGAGCGGCGCTTTCGTCGCAGCCGTTCAGGTGGGTCTCCACGAGGCCATTCGTCACTTGCGGTGCCACACTGTCGAACACCTGCAAGGTCTGCAAATATTCGGTGCTGGCGTTGCCGCAGGCATCGGTGACTGTGTAGTAACGTTCGATGATGATCGGGCATTCGCTACTAACCACATCGCGGGAGGTCACCGTCAGCAGGTCGGCGGCGGTGCAGTTGTCGTCCAAGGTCAAGCCCAGCGCCTGCAACTCGGCAGCCGTAGTCACTGCAGCGGGAGCCGCGTCGGCGGTGCAGCCGTTGTAAGTCACCACGTCGAGCACGCCGGCGATGGTCGGCAACACGCTGTCATCCACATATACGGTGTCGTAAGCAGTGGTGGAACAGTTGTTGGCATCGACGACGTCAAGTTGAATGGCATACTGGGTATGACAGAGCGTGGCATCGACGGTGAGCGTGGTGGCCAAGTCGTTGGCTTCTGCCACGCCGGTGCCGCTCCAACTATAGGTGAACGGGGCGGTTCCGCCGTCGATGGTGGCAGTCAAGTTGTGGCTGCCGACATTCGGACAGAGGGTGTCTGGCGTCGGCACAATGGCAATCGTCGGTGCATCGGTAGATTCGGGCACCTCGATGATGGCGGTGTCGGAAGTACAGCCGGCAGGCGTCTGCGCCGTCACAGTGTAAGTGCCCGCAGCAAGACCCGTGAAGGTCGGATCGCTCTGATAAGCGCCACCGTTGAGCGAGTAGGTGTAGTCCACACCCAGCGGATCGGTCACGGTGATGGAGCCGTTCGGGTCACCGGCACAGATGGTGTTGCCCGTCGCCGTCAGTTGCGGCGTTGCCGGGATGGAATCCACGATGATGGTGATGCTGTCGGTGGCGGTGCTTCCGTTGAAGTCGGTGACAACAACCCAGTACATGTGGGTACCAGGCGTCGGGCGGGCGGTGACATTCAGCGTGTCGTATGCGCTTAAGCCGCCGTCATTGGGCGTCCACTCAAAGACGTACGGCATGGAGCCGCCGCCCACAACGGGACGCATCACCAGACTGTCGCCAAAGCAGAAGCGGGCGCCGTCTTGTACGATGTTGATCTGCAAGACATCAGGCAGGATCACCTGCACGTCGAGGTCGGCCGTGTTGCCGCAGCCGTCGGTGATGGTCACCGTAACGGCCTGGTCGTGCGTCACCTGCGTGCCGACTGCCGGCTGCTGGGAGATGCCGATCTGTTCGGCAGGCGTGCAGTTATCCGTGATGATCGGAGTAATCCAGTCGGTCAAGTCAGGAATGTAGAAAAGACCGCCCTGGCCCACCAGATACTGGTCGGGAACCGTGTCGGTGAAGGTCGGCGAAATGGTGTCTTGGATGTGGATGGTCTGGCTGAGGTGGTTGCTCTCGTTGCCACAGGCATCCACCACCCAGTAGGTGCGGGTAACCACGATGGGACACTCGCCCTCGGCAGTGTATTCACTGAAGACCTGCACGTCGGAGCAACGCTCGTCGATGGTGACACCCAGCGCGGTGAGCGCGGCGGCATCGGCTGCGGCAGGATAGCCGGCCAAAGCCGTGGTGTCGCATCCATCCATGACGAACGTGGCAATATCGCCACTCAACACGGGCGCCACGCTGTCAAAGACCTCAACAACGTTCACCAGCCCGGTAGCAGTGTTGCCACAACGGTCGGTGACACTATAAGTGCGGGTGATCACCATCGGACAGTAGGTGTCGCTGGTGTCGGACGTGCAGCTTACCGTCAGTTCGTCATCGGGCGTGCAGGCATCGTGGAAGACGAAGCCAAGCGCAGCCAATGTCATCGGATCGGCGATCTCCGCCGGCGCATCCGCGGCGTCACAGCCGTTCACCGTCGTGGTAATCGAAGTGGCCGTGACCTCCGGTGCAGTGCGGTCATAGATGGCAATATGTTGGACCAACGAATTGCTCACGTTGCCACAATGGTCAACGACCCAATAAGTTCTGTCAAGGATAATCGGGCATTCACCCGTCACTACATCTTCCGAAGTGACCGTCGCATTGGTCAACGAGCAGTTGTCCCCAATCATGATGTAGGGGAAGCGTTGTTGCAACTGCGGGACAGTGGTGGCGGGAGCCGGAACCACATCGACGGAACAGCCGTTATAGACGGTCGTGTCGGTGGGAAGGTTGATGATCTGCGGACCGCTGTCGTCAAGCACCGGAATCACCATCGAAGCGGTGGCGGTACAGTGGTAGATGTCCTCCACAGTCAATGTGACCGTATAGGAAGTGTCGCAGACATCGGGATCGGGCATCAGCGTGGCACCGATGCCAGCACCCGTGGTGGTACCTGTCCAAGTGTATGTGAAGGCAGGCGTGCCACCGGAGATCTGAGCGTTGATGGTCGCACTACTCTGCGGGCATAGCACCGCCACCTGCGGCGAACGCGATAACGACACCGTCGGCAAGGAAAGCACCGTCTCAACCGTGGCCTCCGACGCGGGCGACAAGCAGCCGTCGTCAGTGAGAATCACTACCGTATAGGTGCCTTCTCCCAAACCGGTGAAGGTCGGATCGCTCTGGAAGTTCTCACCATCAATGGAGTATTGGTAATGCTCGCTCAGCGGAGCCGTCACGGTGATGGAACCGTTCGGGTCGCCGGCGCACATCGTGTTGTTCGCCACAGTGAAGGTCGGGGCGTCAGGCGTCTCATAGACCGTCACATTCAACGGCAGAACCACCTGGCAGCCATTTTCATCCACTACAGTAAATTCATAATGATAGATGCCATCCTCCGGAGAGCAGGTCACGTGCAGCGGATCCTCATACGTCAGGCCGTCTTCAGGCGTCCAGGAGTACTGATAGTCCACCGTGCCGCCCGTAACGGTCACATCAACACTCATGCTACCGCCTTCACAGAAAGAAGTATCTTGTTGAGAAATAGATGCTTGCAGCGGATCTGGCACAATCACGTCAATGGTGGACATGGACTCGTTGCCGCAGCCATCCGCCACATAGACCTCCATCACGAAACTCTCCGTCACCACAGTACCGGCAGGTATCGACTGACGATAGGTCAGTTCACTCCAACAGTTGTCGGAAACACGCTGCAACACCGGCACTTCAAAGTCGGGAGCAAGGAACTCGCACGTTTCAGAAGCGAGGGTGATGGATGTCATCATGTTGCTAAAGACCGGCGGAGTGGTATCTTGGATGCGGATGACATGCGAAAGCACGGCGCTCTCGTTACCGCAGGCATCGCGAAGTTGGTAAGTACGAGTTACCACGATAGGACACTCACCTGAGACATCCTCATTCGCAATCACCTGCATATCATCATAAGAACAGGCCTCCACAATCTCTAAGCCCAGTGCGGTCAAGTCGGCCACAGTACGGGCCAGCGTGTCATTGCCAAGGTCGGCCACACTACAACCGTCAACAACCCTGTCGGCCAAGGTGCCGTTGATGACCGGCGCGGTGGTGTCCTGAATGTTGATCGTATGGGTAATGGTCCTGCTGTTCTGGCAGCCGTCGTAAAGCGTGTATTCACGGACCAGAACCACGGGACACTCGCTGGAGGAGGTCTCGTTGAGGGTGAAGGTCAGTTCATCAGTGGGAGTGCAGTTGTCGGTGAAGCGGAAGCCGAGGTCGAGCAGTTCCTGGATGCTCTGGGCAGCGGCGGGAGCGTCATCAACTCCACAACCCGAGACTTCGCTCGTCACAGCGGCGACGGGCGCGCGCGGGGCTTCTTCATCATTTATGTATATGGTCTGATGCAACGTGGTGAAACGACCGCAGTGGTCGGTCAACGTGTAGGTGCGCTCGACCGTGATCGGACAACTTCCGGAGACCTCATCCTCGTAAGAGATGATAATGTCGTCAACAGCCGTACAGTTGTCGCTGTATGTGATGCCGAAGTCGTTGAAGTCCTGGACGCCTTCCGCCGGAATCGGCACGTCGGCGATCGTACAGCCCTCCATCATCAGCGTCGCGAACTCGCCCTCCACAACGGGAGCTTCCTCATCGCGGGCGGTGATGGTCGCATTCGCCATCGCCGTGCAGTTGTTCGCGTCGGTCACTTCAACCGTGAAGGCATAGACCGTGTCGCACTCGTCAGGATCGATGTGAATATCCGCCTGCTCATCCGCGCTCTGAACGACCGGGTCGCCCTGCCATACATAGACGAACGGCGCTTCACCACCCGTCACCACGGCAGAGACCGCCTGGTTGCCGGCCGACGGACAGACGATGGCATCCGTCACGGTAATGGCAACATTCGGCATCTCCTCGGAGTTGGGTACGACCACCTGGACGGCACCCGATAGGCAGCCGTTGTCAGTGCGGACCTCGACCGTATAGGTTCCTGCCATCAACTCGGTGAATACCGGTTCATCCTGATATTCCCCGCCGTTGAGCGAGTAGGAATATTGAGTGCCCAGCGGCGACTCGATGTGGATTTCACCATTGTAATAGCCCTCGCAGATGGTGTTGGGCATCGTGCTGGTGGTCGCGGTGTCGGGGGTCTCCCAAACTTCCACATTGACCGTGGCCGTGGCCTCGCAGCCATTGGCATCGACGACGGTAACCACATAATCGTAAACGCCTTCTACCGGCGTCGCAACAGGAGCCGCCACGTCGGTGGCATCCAAGCCATCAGCCGGCGTCCAACTGAACGTCATCGGCTCGATACCGCCCGTGACCGTCGTGGGCAAGGTAACTTCACCGCCTTCACAGAAAGCAGTGTCATTTTGATTGATAACAATTTGCAATTCGTCCGGAATATTCACCTGCAAGGTGTAGGTGCTCGTCAGACCGCAACCGTCCGTCAACGTGACGGTAACCGACGTGCTCTCCGTCAACTCCGTACCCACCACAATCGACTGCGCCACACCAATGGCGTCGGAAGCCGTGCAGTTGTCTTGCGCCAACTGCGCCGCAATCGCCGCCAGATCGGGCATCAGGAAGTGGCAGTCGGTGGATGTCAACAGCGTGTCGGCCATCGCCTCGCTCAACCACGGATGAATCGTATCCTGGATGTAGATGTTCTGGCTGGATGAAGTGCTGTTGCCACAGGAGTCGGAGATGGTGTAGGTTCTCACAACCAAGTTGTTGCAGTCGTCGGCGACAACCTGATCGGAATGGGACACCTCGAAGGCCTGCTGCAAGTTGCAGTCGCCGATGGTCAGACCGTTGGCTCCCAGCTCATCGAGAGTGGCGTATGCCGTCGGCAGCACATAGTTGCATGCCGAATCAGAGTAGATGGTCAGATCGGGCAACGTACCCATCACCTCAGGAGCCACATCGTCATGGATGATGAGGTTCTGTGTGATGGAAGTCGTGTTGCCGCAAGTGTCGGAGACGGTATAGACACGATGATAGGTGCCATCGCATAAGGCGATGAACTCATCGGTGACGACCGTCAGCGAGAGACTGGCGTCATCGCTGCAGTTGTCGGTGACGCTGGGCGCACCCTGCAACAGGGCGAGCAACTCCGGCACGGTGGTGACGGCCTCGGAGAAGTCGGCGGCACAGACCACGGTCTCGTCAGCCAACGTTCCCTCGATCACCGGTGCAATGGTGTCGTTTACAATAATAGTATGGGTGACGGATGCGATGTTACCGCACTCGTCTTCCACATGGTAGGTTCTCACAATCTGAAAGTTGCAACTCTGCGTGAATTCGGCCGTTTCGCTGGTCAAAACCAAGTTGTCGAAGGCGGTGCAACTGTCAACAATGCCGACGCCTTCGCCCACAAGGGCGGATTGCACAGCGACAAGATCGGAGAGCACGGCCGGCACGTCGTCCGGACAGGCCACGGTGTCATTCGGAATGACGCCCGTGATGACCGGAGCCGCCGTGTCAACAACAGCAAAGTTGTAAGTGTTGTGCGCCTCACACTCATTGTCATCAACAATGGTGACGGTGACAGAATAGACTGTGTCGCAACTGGCGGCAGCGATGGTCACCGTGGCAGTGAGACTGTCGGCAGCACTCTGCTCGGCACCCGTCCACGTGACCGTATAGGGGGCCAACCCATTGAGAATCTGGGCAGTGATGATCTGTTCACCCTGGTTGGGGCAGAGCAGCAAGGCCACATCCAATGAGTCGATGGCGACCGCCGGAATGGCCGGAGAACGCTCCACCGTGATGTTACCCGTTGACAGACAGCCCTCCTGCGTCATCACTGTGACCACGTATGCACTGTCCGTAAGGTTCTCGAAGAGCGGCGAATCCTGGAAGTTCGCGCCGTCAAGAGAGTAGGTGTAGCCCGTGCCCACCGGATTGACCACCTCAATGCTGCCGTTGGCATCGCCATGGCAGGCCACATTCGGCAAGGAAGTCAGGTCGGGAACAGCCGGCAAAGTATCGACGGTGACCGTCACCTGCTGGGTGACCGTACAGCCGTTGGCATCCGTCAAAGTCACTTGATAGTTGTAAGTGCCGGGGGCGGGCGTGGCCACGACCGTGTCGGCATCGACGGCATCCAAACCGTCGGCCGGCGTCCAGGCAAAGGCAATCGGCTCGGTGCCACCACTGTAACTGGTCGGCAACGTCACGCTCTCGCCACTGCAAATCGCCGTGTCGCCCTGATGCAACGTCATCGTCGGAATCGAAGGCATCGTGATGTGAATCGACGTGGTGGCCGCATTGCCGCAGGCATCCGTCATCGTCACCACAATGTCCATGTCCTCCGTCACAACCGTGCCGGCATCCACCGACTGAGCGACGACGATGTCCGCCGCCGGAGTGCAGTTGTCGCGCACCAACATCGCGGCAATCGTCTCGAAGTCAGGCACCACGAACTCGCAGTTGTCGGAAGTCAATACGCTGTCGGCAATCTCCTGCATCAGGTACGGACGAGTGGTGTCATTCACGATGATGTTCTGTGTGATGGTGTTGGAATTTCCGCAAAGATCGGAAACCGTGTAGGTTCTCACAATCGTTCCAGTACAAGCATCGCCTGTCAGTTCGGAGTGCGACACTGTCAAACTGTTCACATCCAAGTTGCAATCCTGAATGTCGATCGTGGCCGACATGGTTCCGAAGGTCAGGGTATCCGGCAAAATGTAACTACAATCATCTAATCTATAGATAGTTAAATCATTAAGTGTACCAGAGATTGCAGGACGAGTAGTATCACGCACCGTCACCAACTGGTCGATGGTGACTTCCGTGTTGTTACAATCATCGGCGAAGGTATAGACACGAGTGTAACTCCACTCGCAGCCCTCTCCATTATTGATTGTATCTTGTTCATTTACAGAAAATTGTATAGTAGAAAGACGACAATCTTCCACGTGGAAGTCTGTCAAGACAAGGCGTGGGAGTTCGGGCACGTCGCAGCCACTGCCACTATAATACAATATGGTGTCGGCGAGATTATCGACCACCTGCGGTCGCATCGTGTCGCGCACTGTGATGGTGTGGGAGACGATGACGGGGCCGTTGCCGCACTCATCGGTGAAGCGGTAGTCGCGGACAAAACTCCACTGGCAGTCGCCGGAAGCGCCGACGGTGTCGCGGTGGGTCACCGTCATGCTCACCTCGTGGCAGTCGGCGGGAGCGAAGTGCTCTATCGGCAACTCAACCACATCGACATAGTCGCAGTCAGCATTGGTATAGTAGATGATCGTGTCGGCCACGGTCACATCCACCGTCGGCGAGACGGTGTCGAGGATGTGAATGACATGGTCGAGGGTGTTGCTGAGGTTGCCGCAGGCGTCCTCCACCCAATAGGTGCGGGTGACGACGATGTCGCACAGTCCGGTGGAGTCGGCGGTGCAGTGGACGATGAGGTCGTCCTGTGCGGTGCAGGCCTCCGTAAGGGTCACGCCGCCGATGGCCAGCAGTTCAGCCACGGTGGTTGCCGCGGGCAATGACGCCAGCGTGGTGGTGGTATCGCAGCCGAAAAGCGTCCCAACGGTGAAAGTCCCCTCCAGCAGCGGGGCAATGCTGTCGTGGATGCGGATAAGATGAGTCATCTCGGCACTGGTGTTGCCGCACGCGTCGGTGACAGTGTAGTGGCGGGTCAGCACAAGTGTGCAGCCGTCGTCGGCAGTGTCGGCGGTGCAAGCCACGGCAAGGTCGGCGTCGGCGGTGCAGGCGTCGGCAAAGGCGAAGCCGATAGTCTGCAGTTCGGCAGCGGTCGTCGCCACGGCGGGAGCGCTCTCCGCACCGCAGGCGTTGATGGTGTCAGTGACTTCGGCCACGGTCACGGCCGGGGCGGTCTCATCGTTGATCAAAATCCGGTGGACCGCCGGGGCACTCTCGTGTCCGCATTCATCCACCACCGTATATTGGCGGGTGATGACGATCGGACAGGTGCCCGCGGTGTCGGCACTGCAACGCACGATGAAGTTGCCAGCAGCCGTACACTCATCGGTGAAGGCGATGCCAAGGTCGTTCAACTCCTCCTCGGTGGTCAGCTCATCGGGCGCGACACTCACGTCACAGCCCTCCAAATGCAACGTATCCACGAACTCCGCCATCTCAGGCGCGACCGTATCGGCCACGCGGAAGACGTAGTTGCCGTAAGTGACACAGTGGTTATCATCTTCCAAGTTGACGGTGATGCTGTACAAGGAATCGCAGACGGCAGCGTCGAAGGACACGACGGCCTGCAGACTGTCGGTGGCATCCATTGTCGCATTCTCCCACGAAATCACGAAGGGTTCCTGCCCGTTCTGAACCTGCGCGGTGACAACCTGCATGCCCTGATTCGGACAAAGGGCGGTGAAGATGGTGTCGATGGTGATGTGCGGGATGGTGGGATCGTTTTCCACTTCGATGTTAGCCGTAGCACGGCAGGCGGCTGCGGCATCGGTCATCACCACCACCGTATATTGACCCTGGAGCAATCCGTGGTAAACGTTGGTGGTATCTTGGAAGTCGGCATTGTTGAGCGAGTAACTGTAGCCCAGGCCCACCGGTGCTTCAATGGTAATGCTACCGTTGGGATCACCCTGACAAGCCACGTTCGGGCTCTGCGAAAGGACCGGCGTGGCGGGAATGGTATCCACCTCCACTTCTACCCTATCGGTAGTGACACATCCGTTGCCGTCGGTCACCTCCACCACATATTCGTATGTTCCAGCGGCGGGCGTCGCCGTCACGGTCGGCGCATCGGTGGCATCCAGCCCGTCGGCAGGCGTCCAACTGTATTGCACCGGCTCGGTCGCGCCCGTCAGCGTCGTCGCCAACGTCACGCTCTGGCCTTCGCAAATCGCCGTATCCGCCTGCATCATCGTCACCTCCGGCATCGTCGGCATGGTGATATGGACTATGTAGGTAGCTGTGTTGCCGCAGACATCCGTCAAAGTCACCGTCACATCTTGGTCAGTAGTCGTCGGAGTGGCAGCATCAGGCGACTGCGCCACCGTAATGGCGGACTGCGCCGTGCAGTTGTCCGTGGCGTGCGCCTCGGCAATGGCAACAAAGTCGGGAATCACGAACTCACAGTTCGTGGATGTCAGCAGACTGTCGGTCAGTGCGTCGTTCCAAACCGGACGGGTAGTGTCGTTGATGAAGATGTTGTGGTTGACGTGGTTGCTCTCATTGCCGCAAGCATCCGTCACCCAGTAGGTACGGGTGATGTGGATGGGGCAGGCATCTGTCGAGTCAACGGTGTGATGCACCACCATCTCGTCGTAGGAGCAAAGCTCGTCAATGGAGAAGCCCAGTTGCAACAGGTCGTCAATGGTGGTGGCGGCGGGATGTTGCGCCAACACGCTGCTGTCGCAAGCATAGTAGATGGAATCCTCGGCAGTGCCGCTGATGACTGGTGCGATGGAGTCGAAGATGACGATCCAATGCGTCAACTCGACGCTGGTGTTCTCGCAAGCGTCAGTAAGGGTGTAATGGCGGGTGATGACCGTCGGGCAGGTGCCGGCGGTGTCGGCCGTCAGCCCGATGACCAGATCCTCGTCGGCGGTGCAGTTGTCGGCAAATTCAAAGCCGACGGAGTGCAACTCGGCGGCGGTCGTGGCCGGAGCCGGAGCGTTGGCAGCAGCGCAGGCATTCAGCGTGTCATGCACCTCATCCACCGTCGCCACGGGGGCGGTCTCGTCATTGATCAAAATCCTGTGGATGGCGGGGGCACTCTCGTGACCACATTCATCTATTACCGTATATTGGCGGGTGATGACGATCGGACAACTGCCGGTCGTATCGGCGACACAACGGATTCCGAAATTGCCAGCAGCGGTACACTCGTCACTGAAGACAAGACCCAAGGCGGTCAACTCCTCCTCCGTGGTCAGTTCCGCAGGAGCGACACTTTCGTCACAACCCTCCAGAAGCAGCGTATCTACAAACTCGGCCATCACCGGCGCAATAGTGTCAGCGATGCGGAAAGCATACTCATGGCTGGCTTCACACTCGTTGCCGTCAACAATGGAGATCTGCACCGTATAGACAGAGTCGCACGCGGAGGCATCCACCGCGACGGTGGCGACTAAACTATCGCTGGCACTCTGCGTGGCACCTGTCCAAGTGACCACGTACGGCTCCAACCCACTGATGATCTGAGCCGTAATCTCCTGCGTGCCCTGGTTGGGACAGAGCACTAAGTCAAGAGCAAGCGAGTCGATGACCACGCGCGGGTTGGTGGGAGAACTCTCCACCTCAACACTGCTGGTGGTCTGACAGTTGGTGTTGTTGATGGTGTTCGATTGCACCACCACAGTATAGTTGCCGGCGGAAAGACCGGTATAGACAGTCGTACTATCTTGGAAATCAGCACCATTGAGAGAGTAACTATACCCCACGCCCACCGGCGTCTCAATGGTGACGGTCCCGTTGGAACCACCTTGACAAGCCACGTCGGGCGTAGCACTCAGCACCGGCGTCGCGGGCATCGTGTCCACAGTAATCACTACCGTATCGTATGCCACGCAGCCATTGGCATCCGTCACCAACACGACGTACTCGTAAACGCCGTCTTCCGGCGTCGCCACTACGCTGCTCGCCATCGGATCGTTCAAGCCATCGGCCGGATCCCAAAGGTAAGTGTAAGGAGCGACGCCTCCAGTCTGGGTCGTCGCCAACGTCACACTCTGCCCCTCGCAAATGGCCGTATCGCCCTGCGACAGGGTGATGATCAGAGTGTCGGGAAGCGTGATGTGGATGGTGTAGGTGGTGTCGTTGCCACAGGCATCGGCCAACGTCAGATGCACATCCGTCGCCATCGTCACCGGAGTGCCAGCCGTTAGATCCTGCGTGATGACAATCTCACTTTGGCTCGTGCAGTTATCCTGCGCCAGGCCCGCTGCAATCGCCTCAAAATCAGGAACCTCAAAGACACAGTCGGTTGATGTCAACAAACTGTCGGCTATCGGCGTCGTCAGGTAGGGATGCGTGGTATCCACAATGATGATGTTCTGCGTAATGCTGTTGGTATGGCCGCATTCATCATGGACAGTGTAAGTACGCACCACCCGGCGCGAACAAGCGTCTATCGTTTCGATATTAGCATCCGCCACATCGACAGTCTCTGCCAAATTGCAATCGGAAATCGTCAATCCAGCCAACTCCAAATCATTGAAAGTCAATTGTGTGGGAAGCGTGTAACCGCAATCCGCCTGGGCGTAGATGGTCGTGTCAGACAATGTGCCGTCAATGGCAGGACGGGTGGTGTCACGCACCGTCACCAACTGGTCGATAGTGACGACCGTATTGTTACAGTCGTCGGCAAAGGAATACACGCGGGTGTAACTCCATTCGCAACCTTGTCCGTTATTGGTTGTATCTTGTTCATTTACACTGAATTGTAAATTAGAAAGACGGCAATCTTCAACTTCGAAATCGGTCAGAGTAAGACGCGGCAGGTTAGGCACGGTGCAATCATTACCCATATAATACAATATAGTGTCTTGGAGGAGGTCTGTCACCTGCGGACGCATGGTGTCACGCACGGTGATGGTCTGCTCCACCAATGTCGGTCCATTACCACAGGCATCGGTGAAGGAATAGACGCGCACATAACTCCACTCACAATCGCCCGGAGCACCCACGGTGTCACGATGCGAAACCACGAAATCAATCGTGTTGCAATCGGTGACGGAGAAGTCGCTGAAGGCAAGTTCGGGGACATTGTCATATTGGCAAGCGCTGTTATAGTAGTAGATGGTCGTATCGTTGAGCGCATCCACCACGGTGGGAGCGATGGTATCGAGTACATGGATGTGCTGACTAACCGTCGTAGTGTTGCCGCAGCTGTCGGTGATGGTATAGGTACGAGTGATGTTGCGGTCGCATACATCCAGCAAGCCGGTGATGTCATCCTCAAAGGTAACCGCATCAACGAGGTTGCAATCGGTGATGGTCAGGCCGGCGGCCTGGAGGTCTGACACGGTGGCGGCAGCAGCCACGGCAGCATAACTACAGTCGGCAAGCGCGTAGATGCTGGTGTCGCGCAGCGTCCCATCAACCGCAGGAGATTCCTGGTCTTTGAAGATGATCTGCTGGGTTACCTCGGTGGAATTGCCGCAGTTGTCGGTGACCGTGTAAGTACGGGTGTAAGTGGCGTCACACAGGGCAGTGAACGACTCTGTGTTCGCCGCGAGGGTCATCTCTTCCAGACGGCAGCAGTTGTCGGTGATGTCACCTCCCAACAGTGCAATCAGTTCCGGCAGTTCAGTGACCTCAGGCAGGACTTCATCCAGACAGGTCACGTGCATCTCCTCCAATGTCCCATTGATATCGGGGGCGATGGTGTCTTCCGCCACAATCGTCTGGGTGACATGGGTGGAGTTCTCGCACGGGTCGCTTACAGTGTAGGTGCGCACGATAACGATGCGACATCCCGTCTGCGTGGTGTCATCAGTGACCGTCATCGTAAGATCGCGAGTGGGATAACAATTATCTGTGATGGTGCCATCGCCCTCTTGCAGAGCGGCAGACAGTTCGTCCAAGTTGGCCAAGGGCGGAAGGATTTCGCTCGGACAGGCCAGCGTGTCGTTCGGCAGGATGCCACCGATGACAGGCGCCTGCTCGTCACCTATCACGAAAGGCATGGTATCGCGGGCCGTACAGCCGTTGGCATCCGTCACGGTGAGGTATATTGAATCAAGCACGTTACATCCGGTTCTCAATCTCGGAATCTCATAGGACACCTGTCCTTCATCCGTCGCGTAGTCGTATTGGCTTCCATTGTTCAAAATCGTAATCTGGAACGGCGGAGTTCCGTTGTCGATGTTGATGCTGACGGGGATGGTCTCCGCCGTCGGGCAAATCGTGTCAATCTCATCAATGCTGATGGATTGCGAGGAAAGAACGGTGACCTCGACAGCTTCGGTGAGTTCGCATTCGTTGTCATCGACCATGATGAGCTGGTAGTTCACGCCGACCTCCAAGTTGTCCACATGGTCTCCAAACTGGATGACTTCGGGGTTGGAAGGATCCGTGTTGTCAATCCAATAGAAGGTATAAGGAGCGGTGCCACCGTTGCCTATGGCGGTCACACTAATCGGCTCGCCGTAGCATGAGGTGAGACCCGGTTCAAAAGAGACGGACAAGGCCTCCACAAAAGTGACGACAGCCGTGTCGGTCGCCACGTACGGGCAATCGACATTCTCCACATTAAGAACCCACACGATGACGTATGTGCCGTTGCCGGATGCGGTGATCTCTGTGGTATAGTTGTTCTGGTCAGTGAAAGTCAAAGTGTTGGCAGGCGGGTCGGCACTGAAGAGTTCCCAGTGGCCATAGTTGCCATCATCGACCTCGATGGCCGTCACTTCTCCCGTCAATCCGCAGAAGGTGCGGTCGGGGCCGGCGGAGGTCATGTCCTCATCGTTGTTCAAGGCAATAAACACATCCTGCTGCGACCAGTCGTTGACACAGCCGTCGGGGGAGACGACGGATACCACCTCAATGATACCCGTACCGTTGGCCGTGAGTTCCACAACGTTATCGCCTTCATCCATAAACTCAGTGTAGGTTTGGCCTTCAAAAGTATAAGTGACTTCCACGCCATCCATGTTGGAGGTGAAGATGAAGGTGGCGAGGGCAGGCACGCAGAGGTACTCATCCACTGCCACAGTCACCTCGGGACGAGTATAAAGGGTGACGTTGACCGTGTCAAGCTCGGAATTACAGGCGCCGGTCACCACAACGACATACTCGCCAGTGTTGGTGGGCGAAGCGTTATCAATCTCATAAGTGGGGCTGGTCGCACCAGCGATGGGCAAGCCGTTGAGCATCCACTGGTAGGTGGCGTCATCCGGGGTTGCCGTCACCTGCAGCGTGGCATCATCGCCCTCGCAGAGTGCAATGTCGGGAGAGATGGAGGTGATGTGCACCATGGTATTGACATCAATATACATGGTGTCGCGGGCGAAGCTCGGACAGCAAGGCGGGCTGATCAGCACTTCGAGACCGACCGTCTGCACCTCGTTGGTGGCGTTGTTGAAGCTGACAGCCACGCAGTTGAGCGTGGTGTCGGAGATAAACTGGGCGAACTCGTGGCCTTCGATGATGTTCCAGGAGTAGAAGTAGCCCGTTTCGTAAGGAATGCAATAGGAATAGTCACCGGGGCACACTTCGGGCTGACCGGTGATGTGGCCCGGTTCTGCCGGGTCGAAAAGGATGAGGTTGAAGCCGGAGTAGGCGCCTCCTGCGCCGGCGCCGGTCACCTGCGGGGTCTTACGTCCGGTGCCCGTGGCCTGCGAGGGCAGGTCGGAAGTGGTGCCGGTGTAAGTAACGGTGGTGCAGGCCATGCCCGTGCTGGGTGATGACTCGCTGCCGAAACTGGTATAATAGACCGTTCCACCGTCGGCACACATGTCCATATCCACGTCGGTGCAACTGGTATAGGGGTGTTCATGGGAACCGGCGATGATGACGTCCTGCATGGTCAAGGTTGACCAGTTGGAGAAGCCGGCTGCCGTCGCGGGCACGCCGAGACTGGTGACGTCGATGGCCGCATGGCTGGTACCCTGGGCGCCGTCCGCGCCGCGTCCGCCTGCGCCGCCGCTACCGCCACGGCCGCCCATGTCGCCATAGCCGCCGGCCGCCGAAGCCCAGTAGTTTTGATCACTGGTGTTGTCAGGATTGCGGGAGCGGAAGGTCTGGTAGTTGTCGGAGTTTCCTCCTTCACCGCCCACGCCGCCGAGGCCGCCGTTGGCGCCAGTGCCGCCATGACCCGGCTGACCGACGGTGACATAGCAGTCGAGGATGGAGCGCGCGCCTTGGTCGTTGTAGATGTAGATGCCGAAGACGCCGCCGCCGCCGCCGCCGCCGCCGCCACCTTGGCCGCCGCCGCCGCCACCGCCGCCACCGCCACCACCGGTGCCGGAAGCGAGGGCTACACGAGAGTCGTAGTCGTAGGTGTTCATGGCAGAGGCCGCGCCACCGCCACCGCCACCGCCGCCACCACTGCCGCCGGTGCCGTCACCACCGTTAACCTGCTGGCCCGGGGTGAAGTAGTTGCTGTAGGTGGGGGATGCCGTAACACCCGCCTGTCCGTTGACACCGTTGGCACCTGAGCCAGCCGTCAACTGGTTCGCAGCGTTAGTGTTCTCTCCACGGGAAGTGACAATGCCCGCGTTTGCCGACTGTGCCGTTCCTGGCAAGTGTCCGAGTGTCTGCGCACCCGGACTGGTGCCCATGCCGGCCATGCCGTTGCCGCCAATGGCGACCTCGAAGGGAGAGGTAGTCTGATACTGGCCGCCGCGACCGCCGTTGCCGCCGGAGCCCGCCGGCGTGGCCGTCCCCGCGGAAGTACCCGCACGACCGCCGACACCGCCGTCGCCGCCGATGACCGCAGGATCCACCATAATGGCATTGGGAGCAATGCTTCCGTTCTCCAAGCCACCGCCCGAACCAATCATGCCATCACCACCCGTACCGCCATCGCCACCGGCCTTGCCCTCGATGCCGTTCTTGCCGTCGCTGGCATGACCGACAATGACGCGGCAACGCACAATGTCGTATCGTTGACAGTTGGAAAGGTGGATGCCGTATGTTGAAACACCGTAGTTCGACTCCGTCACATAGAACGGGTCATCCTCATCGGCAGCAGACCAGAGTTGGATGTTGGGCCTGAGCGAACTGGCCGACAAGGTGTTGATGGAGTAGTATGCACCGTCGTTGTTGACGGTAAAGACACACATGTCGGAGACATTTGAACAGTTGGTATAAACGGGGCAGCCGCCGGTGCTGCCGCAACCTTCGCCCTCAATCATCACCATCAGGTTCTCCCCCTCATAGGCGAAGTTGATGGGGAAGTCGGTCCAACCGGTGTTGTCCTCACAGAAAGTGCCTGTATAAACTAAGGAGGCATTGGAGATGTAGTGGTGCCACACCTGGTTGGCAGTCAATGTCGCGTCGGTGGTATTCTTCATGTAAATGCGTATGGTGCGGGTTCTGCCCGCCTCCGGCTGGATACTGCTGACATTGAGCGAGATGCCCGAGAGCATACGGGGACCGGTGCCCAACTCCGTCGCTGTGTAGAGCGCAGCGGTACGGTGGTGGCCGTTTTCGCCCGGCAGCGGGAACGTGGCCGGAGTGCTGCCAGGAGCCACGGTGGCGATGACACTGCCCTCCACCTCTCGATCGGTGCAAGTGTAAAAGTAGATGTTGGGACGCTCGCGATAATACCGCGGGATATTGGCAGTAGTAATGGGGCTGCCACTGGTGGCTCTGGCTGAGACCCAAGAGGTGAAGCCCGAAGGCGTACCGCCCGAGACCCTGATCGGACAGCCGCCAAGGGTGTTTCCATTGGTATAACAGGGGATACCCTCAATGATGAACATCAAGTTGCCGCCGTTGTAGTCGTAGTTGATAGGAAAGGTGACGATGCCCGTCTGATCGACGCAGAAATATCCATCATAGACCACCGTGGCAGCGTTCATGAAGTCGTCCCAGTTATGCGGAGTTCCAGCACTGGGTTGTCCCGTACCACCGCAGGCAAAACCGAAGTAGTCCACCTCCATCAGATAGATACGGGCGTGGCGCGGCATGCCGTCGGCCGGCACATCCGTGAAGTCGGAGACATTAAAACCGAGTGCCGTGAAGACCGCTGGGGTTCCGCCCAACTCGGCAGCGCTATAGAGAGCCAGGTAACGCGTGAAGTAGTTGTCCGTACCTGGCAAGACATACTTGATGTTGGTGTTTCCGCAGATGACGCTGGCGTTCGGAATGGCATCGCCCGCCGGCACCAAGTTGTAGCAGTCGCGGTCATCGGCCGCATTAGGCGCGGAGTTCACCGCCGGCAGATCAGGCGCATCCGCCGTCTGAATCGTCAGGTCCTGCAGACGGAAGTCGTTCAGACTGCTGCCCTCGATCGCCACCAGACGAGGCGACAGCGAAGTGCCCTCCACATAATCGTGACTCCGGAAAAGCGTGGTGGCTCCCGTCGCCGAGGTCTTCTGCTTGAACTCATCAAAGAAGCCGCCCTCGATGGTCATGTTGCTCCCCAAGTGGATGGGCTGGTCGAGCACATAGGTGCCGGTGTCGAGGCGGATGATGGCGTTGGTACAGGAAGCCAACTCGATGGCATGCTGCACTGTGGTTGGCGAGGAGGGCGTCAACCCCTGCGACTCAGGATCGCCAAAGTTGTCAGTATAGAAGACATTACAGTCGGAGATGTTCACATTGTCGGTCATCCGCACGATGGAGCTGGCAGTGGAGGTACAGCCGTAACTGTTGGTGCAAGTGACGGTGAAGATGTTGTCGATGTCGGGGGTGACATCGCCTGTGGTTACGACCGCCTGCGGGCCAGTGTCACCGTTGCTCCACACATACGTACAGCCCGTGCCGCACTGCGTGGAGATGGCTTCCAACTCGACATGGCCGATGGCGGCGCAGAGCGTGATGACCGCGGGAGCCACATTTACTGTGGGCACCGCGCCGATGGAGACCGTCTGCGTGGCCACGGAACTACAGTTGCCGTTGCTCACCGTAAGCGTATAGGTGGTCGTCACCGCCGGATGCACACTGATGCTGTGCTGCGTAGAGCCGTTGCTCCACTGGTAACTGCAATCGTTGCAGTCGGTGACACCTGTCAGAATGGTGGACTCACCGTTACAGAGGATGGCGTCGGAGGTGGTGATGGAAGCTCCCGGACGGGGATAGACCTCCACGGTGGTGGTGCCGTGTTGCGGCTCCGAGGCGCCCATGGGCTGGTAGGTGACGGTGTAGGTGCCGGCGGCGGCAGTGGTCACCCCATGAAGGATGGGGTTTTGCACGTTGGCCGTGAAACCGTTGGGACCCGTCCAGGTGTAGCCGATGGTGCTGGTGGCGTTGCAGAACAGCTGCAAGTCCTCGCCCTCGCAAAGCGGTCCGTTGTTGCTGATGCTCGCCAGAATGTTGCAGTTGGTGGTGGCATCACCGCTCTGAATGCTGAAGGAGATGGTGCCGGGAGCACGCGAGTAGTTGCAAATCAAAAAAATGTACCACTGCCCCGGCTGACAGTTGGGAATAAAACACCATTCAGTGGATGCCGCGCTGTAACTACAGTCGATCATCATGCCGGCAGGATAGCCGCCCCAGGTGCTGGGGTTGTTGGGATCATGGTAGCCGTTGTTCGGACGGTGCGTACTCGTGGAACCAGTATGGGTGAGTTGAGCGGTACAGACAGCGTGGAGCAGTTCGCCGTATGTGCTATATCCAGTGAAAGGCCCCCAGCATGCGAAGTCGATGTCGCGACCACCGCTATGCTGCATGTAAATCAACATGTCGCCGGGACTATCAATCTGCATCACGTACCACGCCGGGGCAGGCGTATAGTACAGGCAGCCACGCAAGCCGTCGGGAAGGTCAGGGGTGGCAGTAGCATCAGTACCCGCAGGGAAGGAGACACCATACGGGTTTTCATCAGTACAGAAGGGGTTGGAGTTTACACACAGATTGTTGGTCGATTGCGCATGCGCCTGCCCCATAAGAGCGCATATTGCGATCAACAACCACCATCCTCGAAGAGTCCTATTCATATAAAACGCTTTTATTCTTTAAGTTATAAAACAATCCAACTTCACTTGCCAAAAAGAAAGGCAAAAATAGTAAAAATTCTGCTTTCTTCTACAACTATTTTATACAAAATGAGAAAAAAATTGTTGCCTTTGTAAACTCATTCAAAGGCCATTTTTTTCAAAAAAAACAACAGGTCGGGTATCGGAATCAATCTTCCTCATATTCTTCCCGCTTCTCAACGGCCTCCTTGGCATTGAGATTGTGGACAAAATTCTCCTCCAGCCGCATATACCGGGTGAGCACGTTGCGGGAAAAGGCCAGAATCAGCACCAACGCAATGGCGATGATCACCAGCACCCATTTGGTGAATTTGAACGACGCCGACAGCACGAAAACCACGAAGACACAAGCGGCGAAAATCCGCAACAGCGTCCAAGTCACAATCGCAATGCGGTTGGAACGATTCTCCTGCCACAGATCGGAATAGATGGCCTGGGTACGACTGCTGTGGCGGATGAGCCCCAGCAAAAACGGCGACATGACTGCCAACGTGATCACACAGTCGATCAGATGAATCAATGGGACGGAAAGTGTACCTGTCAGCTTGTTGATAGTGAATGGATAGAAGAATTTGAGAGACAATGTCATCGCGGCGAAACAGCAGACTCCGAAGATGATCGTGCGCGCCAACGAAGTGGTGATGACCTTCTTCCAACCCCGCTCGAACTTGCTACCCGAACCCATCAGACTGTAGGAGTCGAGGAACTTTTTGGCCTTGTCAGGCAGATGTTTGTCGAGAAACCGGAAAACAGGATTGGCCAAGCGGATGCAGTACGGGGTGGTGAAGGTGGTGATGACGGCCACCGCCACGATGATCGGATAGATGACGGGATTCATCACCTTCAACGAGACGCCCAAAGCCGCGATGATGAAGGCAAACTCGCCGATTTGCGCCAAACTGAAGCCCGCCTGCAACGAGGTCTTCAAGTCCTCGCCCGCAATCAACACGCTGAAGGCCGAAATCAAGCCCTTCACCACCAAAACGATGAAGGTCAACTCCAGAATCGTATCCCAATACTCCACCAGAATGTGCGGATCGACCATCATACCGACCGAGACGAAAAAGATGGCGCCGAAGAGGTCCTTTACGCTTTTCAACAATTTCTCAATATGCTCACCCTCAATGGTTTCCGAAAGGATGGAACCCATCACGAAAGCACCCAACGCCGACGAGAAGCCGACCGCATTGGCGAAGACCACCATGCCGAAACAGAGTCCGATGGAGATGATCAGCAGCGTCTCGTCGTTGATGTATTTCTTGGCCTTCCGGAAAAAAGTCGGGATGACGGAGATGCCCACCACGAACCACAGAATGATGAAGAAGGCGAGTTTCAAAATGCAGAGCACTAAGTCCATGCCGTTGACCGACTGGCTGACGGCGGCCGTGGAGAGCAGCACCATCATGAGGATGGCCATGATGTCCTGGATAATGAGGATGACCATGGTGATGTCGGCGAACTTCTCCTTCCGCAGACTCAGGTCGTCGAACGCCTTGATGATGATGGTGGTGGACGACATCGCGAGCATGCCGCCGAGGAAGATGCTCTCCATGGTGGTCCACTGCAGCAGGTAGCCGCTCACGAAGCCGATGGAGAACATGATGAGGATCTCCGCGATGGAGGCGATGATGGCCGTGCCGCCCACGCGGAAGAGTTTCTTGAAACTGAACTCCAATCCCAACGAAAAGAGCAGGAAGATGATGCCGATCTCGGACCATTCGGAGACGGCACTCTCCCCCACCACCGACGGGAACAGGTCGAAGTGCGGTCCAACTAAGAAGCCCGCCACGATGTAACCGAGCACCAACGGCTGCTTGAGCAGCTTGAAGATGATGGTCATCACGCCGGCCGAAATCAAGATGAGCGCGAGGTCGCTAAGCAGGTGGAGGTCTTCACTCATTTTCCCATACAATTGAGGCGGCAAAGTTACAAAAAAAAACGGGACGGCTATTTCTTGCCATTTGCAATTTGTTTTGTATTTTTGCAGCGATTTTGGAAAAGTGTAAAATCATTCATTTAATCAGATAAAAAAGAATGGAAAAAAGTAAATTAGGTCTTGATTTTCAAAAAGTTAAATACGCCAAAGAGTTGGCGGGCAACATTGCCAACGACGTACAGAAGTTCGTTGACGGTTACACAACCGTGACCGTGGAGCGCACCCTGTGCCGCCTGATCGGCATCGACGGCATCGACAGCAACGACGTGCCGCTGCCGAATGTGGTGGTGAATCTGTTGCAGGCGAAGGGCGTATTGAAGGAGGGCGTGCTCTTCTACATCGGCAACGCCATCATCGAAACCGGCAAGGAGCCGCAGGCCATCGCCGAGGCGATTGCCGACGGCACATTGGACATCACGCAGTTGAAAATCAACCCGATAGAGGCCATCCACGCGGCCGTGCAGCCCTACATTGACCGCTGCATGGAGCGCATCAAGGGCAATGTCGCGAAAAGAAACGAGTATCTGAACACCATCGGCGAGGGCCCGAAGCCGTACCTCTACATCATCGTGGCCACCGGCAACATATACGAGGACGTGGTGCAGGCGCAGGCGGGCGCGCGGCAAGGCGCCGACATCATCGCCGTGATCCGCACCACCGGCCAGAGTCTTCTCGACTACGTGCCCTACGGCGCCACCACCGAGGGCTTCGGCGGCACCTTCGCCACCCAGGAGAACTTCCGCATCATGCGCAAGGCCCTCGACGAAGTAGGTGAAGAGGTCGGACGATATATTCGTCTATGCAACTACTGCTCAGGACTTTGCATGCCTGAAATCGCTGCCATGGGCGCATTGGAACGCCTCGACGTCATGCTCAACGATGCCCTCTACGGCATCCTCTTCCGCGACATCAACCCGCAGCGCACCCTCATCGACCAATACTTCTCCCGCGTCATCAACGGCTTTGCCGGCGTCATCATCAACACGGGTGAGGACAACTACCTGACCACCGC
>JAEEKX010000017.1 GCA_016288655.1 Bacteroidales bacterium | reverse complement strand
TAGTCACAGAGCGATGCCGCTCCGTGTCCACATGGGATATTAGCGCCGATTTCTCAACGTTTTGTCCCGGTCGGGGGCAGGTTGCATACGCGTTACGCACCCGTGCGCCACTCGTGTGCCCTCCGCATTGCTGCTTCGGGCCTTACCGTTCGACTTGCATGTATTAAGCCTGCCGCCAGCGTTCATCCTGAGCCAGGATCAAACTCTCCATCCTAATTAATCTCTTTCTTTTTGTTTGTCTGTCCCGGCCTCGTCTAAATTATCGCTAAGCTACTCAAAAAAATCACTTGAGTTATTTGCTACATCATTCCATTCATTCAAAGAACAGTCCCCGTCTCCCCTTCGCCTCTTCCGCTCACTCGGAGCGCATCCTCCCTCACTCGCGCCGTTCGTGTGACGCGCAAAACGGGATTGCAAAAATACTGCTTTTTTCTTTCATGCAACACTCTTTCGAAAAATTTTTTTCATTTTTTCGCTTCTCGCTGACTGTCAGGAAGATAATTTTTCAAATTGCCCCTTTTTCAACCGTTTTTTTGCCCTTTTTCGGGCGTTTTTCCCGGGAATCGACCGCTTTTTGGAAGCCCGTTTCGGAGTTTTTCGCAAAAACATGGGATTTTTCGATGGGAATCGGCACCCCCTCCCCCACCCCTCCGGCACCTCCCCGAGGAGAGAAAAAGCACGGGGCGGGGTGCCACCGCCACTATACATATATATGTGCATCCCCGGGCGAGGCGCTGGGCGATGGCGGAAAAATTGATTGAAAATAGGATGAGGAGAAGTGAAAAGATTCTTTTCATAATTTCGTCAAATTTCAATCGACAAATCTAACTATTTGATTTTAAGCTGTAAAAGTAAGGAAAATTCTCAATTTATATCATAAAAATTCTCAAAAGTAATGAGAAAAATTCTCAATTCTATCAAAAGAGCGCTCGCTTTCTTTTTCGATCGGGAGCGGTTGATGCAAAAGGAACACGCTTTGCCGCTGTATTTTCCGCGTGAGGGATGGGAGCGGGCACGGAACGCACGCGGGTGCGGCGCGGCGGTTGGGGGAAAAGAGCGACCAGCGGAAGCTCTTTTTTGCCCTACCGCCGTCGCACCCGCGAAGTGAAGTAAAGCGGACAGCCCGACGGCGGCCGTGCCCCGGGACGTCGGAAGAGACGGAAAGTCCCACAGGCGAGACGCCTGTGGGACCTGGGGTATGGGAAAAGCGCGGGGCACGGCCGCCGGCACGCCCCAAAATCACTCGTACAACTTCTCCCAGTTGACAACGGGATTGGCGTAGATGCCGAGAAAGATTTCGCGCAGCTCGCTCGGGTCGCCTACCAAGGAGGCCAAACCCTGCTCCATGTATTCCACAAAACTGTCCATCTCCTCTTTCGTGTATTGGTCTTTATAGCGGTAGGTTTGGTTCAGCAGTTCATAAGCGATGTAGTTGGTCGGCCAGAGTTTGTAGTTGAGATATACCCGTTTGTCGATGATTTCAGCCAAATGCTGGAATTTTTTGTTTTTATCGAAATGGTTGCAGAAATTCAGCTCCTCTTGGGAGATGGCATGGGTGATGGAGAAGTGGATATGCCCTTTGAATTGCTTGATACCGTGGAGGATGCTGTTCAAATCCTCTCCCGGTTCCTTTTCGTATTTCTGATATCGTGAGATGAAAATCTCCTGCGTTTTCATAAAGTCACAGGGTTCATATTCGTACGACACCACCATCGGGGTGATGTTAAGTTCCATCAAATTGTCCACAAACTCCTTGCCGCTGCTGAGGGCGAACATTTTGAGCACGGCCATGTCGGTTTTGTCGTTGCCGTCTTTGGTTCTGCCGTTTCGCTGGGCAATCCACACCGATTGGTGTTTGTCGGTGATGGCGTAACGCATATAGGAGGAGACGTGTATGGAGTTTTTATAGAAGTCGCGGATGGGGCCTCCACGCATGATCCGGAACATCTTGTTCATTTTTCCGATATCCACCACCAGTTCCCCTTGCATCAGGTTGCTGCCGAAGGTGATTTCGGAGGTGTCGAGACCATGGTCAAAGAGGAGAATTTGCAGGATGGCGGCATCCAGTAGGATGTCGCGGTGGTTGGAGATGAACATGCGGTTTTTCCCGTCCTTTAGGGTGTCGAATCCACTGGCGGTAAGGCCAACGGATGTTTTGTCCAGGATGGAGTGGATGGCAGGGTACATGATCGTGGTTTGGAAGTCGTTGACGGTACGAAAGTTCTGGAAGATTTGCTGTACCTTTTCAACGGAATGCCCAGGGAAGAGGTAATCGACGATAGAGGGAAGATAGGGGCTGTCGGCCACGCGCTGCGCCGCTGCCGGTATCTCAGCGTCGCTGTAGGGACGGATTTCATCAAAATTCTGCTCCATGTCGGCTTATTTGCGGTTATCAATAAATTTGATGGGCTTTCGCTTCATCTCTGGAAATTGGATGGTCCTAATGTGGTCGATGCTGTCGTAGCGGATGTCGGGGGCCACACGCAGACGGGCACGGAAGCGGTCTTTCAAATCTTTGGTCATCTCCTCCTCATCGGTGCGGTTGCATCCCACGATGACGGTCACGCTGTCGGTGCCGATCTCGTTGGAGTTCACCTCCACGATGTAATTCTCCACATATTCCACATTATCCAGCACATCGAAGATGGTGGCTGGGTAGAGCGTCGTTCCCTTGAGTTTGATCATCTGGTTTTTCCGGCCGATGATAGGACTGATGCGCATGGTGGTGCGGCCGCAGGAGCAGGGCTCGTAATGGAACTGTGCGATGTCGCCGGTCTTGAAGCGCAGCAGCGGCATTCCTTCCACGCCGAGGGTGGTGACGGTCAGTTCTCCAATTTCGCCTTCTGGCACAGGGTTGTCGTTTTCATCCAGCAACTCGCAGATAATCAGTTCGGGATGGTGGTGTCCGCCCTTGCCAGCTTCGCACTCGCAGAAGGTGGTGCCCATCTCGGTAGAGGCGTAGGTGGAGTAAAGGTCGATATCCCATTTCTCCTTGATACGTGCGCCCAGCAGGTTCAATGAGAAATCTTGGTTGCGAAGATTCTCGCCGATACAGACGGCTTTTTTGATAGAAGAATTACGGTAGTCGATGCCGTTTTTCTCCGCATATTGGATGATTTTCAGGATGAAGGAAGGTACGCAGATGATGGCGTCGGGTTTCATGCGGCGGATGGTGTCCCACTGAAGTTCGGGAATGCCGTTGCCGACACGAATCACGCTGGCCCCCATCTTCACGATGCCGAGGAAGTAGGCGAGTCCGGCCATGAACCGCTTGTCGATGGTGGTCATCAGTTGGTAGATTTCGCCGGGACGGCCTTGCGCGCAGGTGAACGAGATGGCCTCGTTGTAGGCGAGCCGGTCAAGGTCGTGCTGCGTCATGGCGAAGGTGGTAGGGTCACTCAACGTGCCGGAAGTGGTGATATAATCCGCTATCTTGCTCTTTTCCACGCAGAAAAAATCCTCATTGTGCAGCTGCAAATCCTCTTTGGTCGTCACTGGAATGTGCTGCAGATCTTCCAAAGTCTTGATTTGGGAAATGTCAATATGATTTTTAGAGAAAAGATTTTGGTAGAATCTGGAATGGGCTTTCAGATATTGCAAATCCTCGCGCAATTTCTCCTCTTGAAATGCTTTGATGACGTTTCGGGGCTGGAATTCTATTTCGGGTTTGAACATATTAATTATGATGTAGGGACGCACCGCGTGCGTCCGAATGATTGTTTACGGCAAAATATTGATTTCATGCAGCCATTCCACGAATTTGAAGCGCCATTGCGCGGCTTCAGGCGCCTTGCTCTCATCCATTCCATAGCCATGTCCACCCGTATTGTAGAGCAAAAACACGTGCGGGATGTGCTGGGCGGAGAGGGCGCGGTCGAGGTTGACGGAGTTCTGGTACATGACGACGGGGTCGTCGATGGCCGTCACCAAGAAGGTGGGAGGCATATCGGCAGGGATCTGCAACTCCATGGAGTAGTGGTCCTGCTGCTCTTTGGTGTAATGGCGGGTGAGCAGGTTGCGGCGCGAGCGCTGGTGGGCGATGCTGTCCTGCATGGAGACCACGGGATAGACCGGCACCACGAAGTCGGGACAGTTGCTGTATTCACACACGAGGTCGAGGGGGGCCAGGAAACAGGTGTCGTGATACACCCCCGCCATGGTCACGAGGTGGCCGCCGGCCGAGAAGCCCATCGCCCCGATCTTGTGGGGGTCGAGGTGCCAGCGTTCGGCGTTGAGGCGCAGGAACTGGATGGCGTGCTGTAAATCCTGTATCATGGCCGGATGGTGGTAGCCCTTGTTGCCGGTACGGTAGCGCAGCACGTAGGCGTTGATACCTTGCGAGTTGAGCCATTCCGCCACACCAAAACCTTCGGTCTTGATGCCCATCAGGTGGCTGTAGCTGCCTCCCGGGCAGACAACCACCGCCACGCCCGTATTGATGGAGTCGGGTGCGTGGTAGCAGTACATCTTGGTGGGCCAAACGCTTTTGCCCATGCCGTGTTTCCACAATTTGATTTGCTGATGCTGGGCATTCAGGAAACCTATGCTGCCCATCAGCAGGACTATAAGAAGCAGTTTTCTCATTACTTCACTTTCTTTTTCAAAATCTCACCAATCGTTTCGCCCAGCTCTTCAAAGGCGAATTTCACACGGTGCTCAATGATGGGGCTCATCTGGTAGCCGTTGCCTTGTATTTTGGTGAAGCTGATGGTGGCGAAACTGTCGGAGGAGCCCGTTGTCACGAAGCTGATGTCGCCCGTGAGTCTGCAGGGTACAGAGAAGGGACCGGCGAAGCTGCCCGGGTCAATGTCAACCATCTTCACAATCATGGTATAGGTGGCGCCTGCATGTTCCCCAAAATCAATGTTGAGGTCTTTGACTTCCTCGTTGAGATCTTCCAGGAACGATGCCTCCCACAGGTCTTCACGGAAGCGGGAGGTCCAGTTCTGTTTCCACTGTTCAAAGTCGTCGCGGTCACTATTATCTTTGAAGAATTTGGCTTCGGAGTCCCCGTCGTAGGTCACCCCGTCATATACGAATTCAACATTTACTTTGGACTGGCCTTTCAAGGGGGCGAGGTCACCTTTTACCTTTTGCGCCTGAGCCATAAAAATCATGCTCACCATAATGGCGAAAACCAATAATCTTTTCATAATGTTATAAAATTGAAGTTTATAAAATTTGTTTGATTTCATCTGCGGAAAGCTGGGTGTATTGCAAATTCGTGGGCATTCCGTCTTGCAGGTCGAATGTCACGCGGAACATCTCTTCGTCATAAAACGATAATTTGGAGTTGGTGTTGGGGTTGCATTCGATATACATGATCTTATTGATATCCAACTTTTTGGCTTCACAAATTTGCTTAATGAGCGATCCTCCGGCGTAGGTGATGGAGGTGCCGGGGTTGTCCTGATACAATTCGGTGGTGAGGATAATGGTACGGTCTTCATGGGGAATAATTTTCAGCCCACATTTTGAGGGCATATCCCATTGACCCGCAAAATCAAAAATCTCATCAAAATACTTGTTGTCAACTTTCATGGTAATATTTTGATTTTAAGATTATTAACGAAGATTAACTTTGGAAGCGGAACGGTCCACATCTTTACCGAAGGTCTTGTTGGCCAACTTGCGGTTACGCGGACGGTAGGTGCCGTCTTCCATCTCACGAAGCACCACGTTGGTAAAGAGCTTGAACATCTTCTCCTCCTGCGTCTCATCCTGATAGAAGGATTTCCAAGCATACTCGTACAGCTCCTGTAATCTTTCCGGAGACATGTGTTTGGGCTGGTACACCACCTGTCCGGCGTTGTAGTGGTCCCAGTCGTGGTCGAAGATACGCCCTTGCCGCATCAGGTCGTCGTAGGCCTTGGTGTGCGGGAACGGTGCCAGCACGGTGAACTCTGCGAGATCCAAGTCGATCTTCAGAAGGAAATCGATGAGCCGGAGGATGTCGTCTTCGGTCTGGTTGTCGAGACCTAAAAGGATGGTCCCTTCGACGCCGATGCCATAGTCGTGGTAGCGTTTCACACGTTCTTTGATATAGTCGGAGGTGTCATAGACGGCCTGATAGACGTACCAGGCGCCGGCCTGTGCGGCGAGGTCCAGCACTTCGGGCTTGTCCTCAATGGTATGGCTGATCCATTTCTTCTTGAGGGGAATCATCTCGCGGAAGAGGTCCATCTCCCATTCGGTGCATTGTGCCAGCGAGTTATCCACGATGAAGAGGCGGTTGTTGTCGATGGTCTCGAGTTCTTCGATAGCTTTTTCTACCGGGCGGGGACGGAAGCAGCGGCCGCCGAGGTAGGAGACGGCGCAGGGGTAGCAGCTGAACTTGCAGCCGCGGGAGGCGTGGAAGAGATCGACCATCTGCACGCCCTTGTGGTTATAGAGTTCGCGTTTGTAAAGGTCGCGGCGGGCGGGACCGACCAGCGCGATATCCGGCTGTTGTCCCATGTAGTTATAGACCTTCTTCAGCTGTCCTTTTCTCAAATCATCAAAAACCTGTTCCTGTCTTCCTTCTGCCTCGCCCAAGAAAATGCTGTCGGCATGGAGCAGCGTCTCTTCTGCGTGGAGCATGGTGGAGATACCGCCGAACATCACCTTCTTGCCTCTGCGCCGGTACTCGTCGGCGATGGCCCAGCCGCGTTTCACCTGCGTGGAGAGCATCATGGAGATGGACACCGCATCGCATTCCTCGTCAAAATCCAGTTCCTCCACATTCTCATCCGTAAATGAGACATCCACATATTCGGGCAGGGTGGCAGCGTAAACCACTGGTCCGTGCGGCGGCAGGGTGAAGGTGGTCTGACCGGGTAGTTTTTTCCACTTGGGATATATTAATTTGAGTTTCATAGGCACTCCTTTTTTTGCTAAAAAGACTTTATAACGAATTCAAAAGTGCAAAAGTACGACTTTCTTTCCAAATATCAGGAAAAAGTCGGAATATTTGAAAGAAAATAATGGAACAGAAGCTCTCTGAAGGGGGGAGATTATAAAGCGCATTATAACAAAACACATTATAATTTCGCATAAAACACGGCCTTCGCGCCGGCCTCCCCTACTTGTTTATCCTCCACATCGCCTTGGCCTCTCCCGCCATCAGTTCGCGCAACGTCTCTACAGGATTGCCATGGCAATCCACGCGCAGGCCTCGGCGTCGGCGAGGGCGTGGTGATGGTTGGTCATCGGGTAGCCGCAGACGGCCGATACGGTATGCAGCTGGTGGTTGGGCAGCTGCCGTCCAAAATGCCGCCGCGAGGCGCGACAGGTGCAATAAAACTGATAGTCAGGATAATCCATCTGGTAGGTTTGAAACACGGCCTTGAGGCAACCCTCATCGAAGGGACTATTGTGGGCCACCAGCGGCAGTCCGGCGATGCGGGGCGCAATCTGTCGCCACACTTCCGGGAAGGAGGGGGCGGTGTCGGTATCGGCGTGACCGAGGCCGTGAACCTCCTGGCAGAACCACGCATAGTAGTTGGGAGTGGGGCGGATGAGCGAGTAGAAGGTGTCGGTGATGAGGCCGCCGCGCACCACCACCACGCCCACGCTGCACACACTGCTGCGCTGTCCGTTGGCGGTCTCGAAGTCGATGGCGGCGAAGTTTTTCATACGAGTCTTTTTGATGCCGGCATTTCAGGCGGCAAAGGTACATTTTTTTCGGTGGCAAAAATAAGGCATGACTATGACAAAACACGGCATAACGAATGGAAAATGGAAAACTGAAAATTGAAAGGTGGGGATTCCGCCAGCTCCTTGCGTCGCTGGCGGAATGGTGTGAGAATGTAGGGACGCACCGCATGCGTTCAATTACTCGAAACGCATGGTCAAGCGCAATGGAATAGTAAGAAGAGGGAAGGAATGGAGGTGATGGGCTTCGTTTTTTATAGCTGTGGCAGATTCAAAAATTTCTTGTAGAAAGGATGCCAATATTCATAGTCACTACCATCCTTCGTGCTCGGGTGATAGCATGCCATTGCTGGAATTTCCTTTCCATTTATTGTATATATCCATACTTTTAGTCTTTCGCCGTCGATTTCAACTTGCGATTCTCGCCCTCCCCAATTGGGAAGATTCTGCCATAATCTAGACACTCCCCATATAAGGATGTAATCTGGCATAAATTTTTCAAGAACTTCTTTGAAAGCTTCCTCTGATTTCTCCCAATATTTTTCAGGAACACAAACTCTTGGAGCATTTCCTACAGAATACTGAACATAATTATAGAAAACAATTCCATTCCAAAATTCTGCACTTTCCTCATCTGTCAAAGCGCGTCCGTAAATAGTTTTTTCAAAATTGCGATACTGCTTAAAATTTTTATGAGTTTCCACAAAATCGCTAATACAATTTATGGTTTCATTGTGGCAAGCCACTCTCATTTTTGCTTTTGTACAAGATGGAAAACACCGACCGCCTTCAGATAATTCTTCTTTGCAGTAGTGGCTTTCTCCTAAAACCAAGATTTTCTTTCCTTTGAAACCTGTAGTGCCATAGTTTTCACCAATCCATGGCTTGAAATTGATTGTATCCATTTCAGTAAAGTGGACCTCTATTTTAACTCTTTTCCCCACACTCCCAGACCTTGCGAAGTCCATTAAACAAAGCCTGAAAATATGGTTCTGCAAAATTACACATTATCTTGTATGATACAATGACTTATCAATAGAGGGTGGTAAGGCATTGATTATCAGTGATATAATTTGCAAACATTTTATTAACACACTCCTCTCGTTGGTTGTTGCCAACGGCCTACCGCGTCACTCTTTTTTCTTCCACTTCACATCATTGCCATAAATCGACACCAACGCATTGAACGGCAGAGCGTTGATGGTCTCGATGGTTTT
>JAEEKX010000016.1 GCA_016288655.1 Bacteroidales bacterium | reverse complement strand
TGCTGACGTTGATCTGCATGTTGCTGGTAGCGTTAGCGGTGTAAACGGTCTGACCAAGGAGGTTCACGATCTCGAGGGTGTTGTAACCTTCAGCGTTCACATTCAGAACGGTGGTAGCGGGGTTCGGATAGATGGAGAAGGCAATGTTGTTTTCAACGATACCAGTAGCGACAGTAGCGTTGGTAACAGTAACATCATCCATATTGAAAACGAATTGATCGGTGCAGTTGAAGTGACGGAATGCGATGTAAACATTCTGACCAGCATAGCTGCTCAAATCAACGGTTTTCTGCTGCCAACCAGCTTGGGCTTTACCAGCGGTGAAAGTTTCTTCGAAAACAGTGGTGAAGTCAGTAACAGCCGTACCAGTGGTAGAAACCAACACTGCATAATGTTCAGCGGCGTAGCTAGCATCCTGAGCAGTGCACCAGAAGGTGAGGGTAGCACCTGCGCTCAAGGTGAGGTTGGGGGTGATCAGATAGTTGTCCGGAGTAAGGGCACCAACAAGATTGCTGTATGAGCCTGACATAACCATGTCGTATGAAGCCTCATGACCGCTTCCGGTAAGATCAGCGTCTTCAACAAAATAAACACCAGCGGATTCTGAAGCAAGCACCCAGCCATAGCCATCGCCATCGGCATCGTTAAAGGCCCAACCGCTAAGGTTGCTGTCTTCAAAATCAGCAACGAACTGTGCATTCAATGCAACAACTGCGAATAAAGCAGCTACAAAAGATAAAGCTTTTTTCATAACAATTACATTTTGGTTAATAAATAAGTTTTCGTGATGCAAAATTACAAGAAATATCAATACCATGAACACTTTTTTCTTTTTTTTCGAAAAAAAAACAAAATATGCTGAAAGACAAAAAAAATCGTACTTTTGCGGTTCATTTCAACAGCACAAAACCATGTGCGATTTCATGATGATTTGCCCGATGCAAAGGCATATGGAAGCATTCCGATGACAAAACCGAACAACTAACACAATACATTTAAATGAAACTACTCAGAATCTTCGACATTTTAGACAACCTGAAAGAGAACTACGGCAACAAGGAGGTGCTGGCCCACCGCGACAGCACCGGGAAATGGCGCAAATACACGGTGAGCGAGTATGTCGAGCACTCCTACGCCATCTCCGCCGCCCTCTTGGAGATGGGACTGCAACGCGGCGACAAAGTGGCCACCATCATGGCCAACCGTCCCGAGTGGAACTTCCTCGACATGGGCATCACCATGGCCGGCGGCGTCCACGTGCCCGTCTATCCCACCCTCAACGCCAACGACTACCGCTACATCCTCAACCACTGTGATGCCAAGTTCGTCTTCATCGGCGTGGAGCCCATCTACCGGCGCGTCGAACCCGCCCTTCCCGACCTCACCCAACATCCCACCGTCTTCACCATCGCCGAAATCGAAGGACAACGACGGTTCACCGAGGTGCTCGAGATCGGCCGTACCCACATGGAGAAGTGGCAGCCCGTCATCGAGGAGACCAAGGCCAACACCTCCCCCGACGACATCGGCACGCTCATCTACACTTCCGGCACTACCGGCAACCCCAAGGGTGTGCTGCTGCGGCACAAGAGCATGGTCATAAACGCCGCCGCCGTCGCCGCCCTCAACACCCACGACTTCCACGCCAACCAGCTGAGTTTCCTGCCGTTATGCCATGTCTATGAGCGGGTATGCAACTACATGTACCAAATCCTCGGCGCCACCATCAACTACGCCAGCAGTTTAGCCACCATCGCCAAGGACCTGAAAGACATCCATGCGACGGGCTTCTGCGCCGTGCCCCGCATCCTCGAGGTGATGTTCGACAAACTGCAGGCCGCCGGCAAAGACCTCAAAGGCATCAAGAAATCCATCTACTCCTGGGCCTTCCGCATCGCGCAAGTATATGACAATGAGCGCACGGACTGGCTTTACACCACCAAATACAAAATCGCCGACAAGTTGGTCTATTCCAAATGGCGCGAGAACCTCGGCGGCAACCCGATGATCGTCGTCTCCGGCGGCTCCTCCATCCAGGAGCGCATCATCCGCCTCTTCACCGCCGCCCAACTGCGGGTTTTCGAGGGCTACGGACTTACCGAGACCTCCCCCGTCATCGCCGTCAACAACCCGAGCCGCAACGAGTTGCACCCGGGCACCGTCGGCCCTATCCTCGGCTGCGTCGAGTTCAAACTCGCCGACGACGGCGAGATCCTCACCAAGGGCGACTGCCTCATGGCCGGTTACTACAAGGATGAGGAGAACACCCGCGCCGTCATCGACGAGGAGGGGTGGTTCCACACCGGCGACATCGGCACCCTCGTCAACGGCTACCTCAAGATCACCGACCGCAAGAAGGAGATTTTCAAACTCTCCACGGGCAAATACGTCGCCCCGCAGGTGCTCGAGAACCGGCTCAAGGAGTCCTCTTTCATCCAGCAGGCGATGGTGATCGGCGAGAACGAGAAGATCGCCGCCGCCATCCTCGTGCCCAACTTCGACACCCTCCACTTCTGGTGCGCCAAGCACAAGGTGCACTTCGACAGCCACGAGGAGTTGTGCGCCAACCCCGAAGTCATCAAGCGCATCCAGCGCGAGGTCGCCCAACTCAACGACACCATCGCCGAGCATGAGCAGATCCGCAAGTTCCGGTTGGTGCCCGACGTCTGGTCGCCCGAGACCGGCGAACTGTCGCAAACCCTCAAGTTGCGCCGGGCGGTACTCTACAAGAAATACAACGCCCTCTGCCGCGAAATCTACCAATACGACCAAAAAGAGGAGCGGGAAAAACAGCTGTGAAACCCTCCTTTTTACCCCTGAACGGTCGGTCCGCGCGATCGTCCGTTTTTTATTTTCAACTATTTCACTTCGATGTTGATTTTGTACCCTTTTTTTCGTACTTTTGCACCGCTGAAAAGTAAAAATTTTTTGTCATGCAAATATCACATATTGAACACATTGGCATCGCAGTTAAGAGTTTGGCAGATGCAATTCCCTATTATGAAAACATCTTAGGCATCAAGTGCTACGCCACCGAAGTGGTCGCCGACCAGAAGGTGAAGACCGCCTTTTTTATGGTGGGACAGACCAAGATCGAGTTGTTGGAGCCCACCAGCGACGACAGCACCATCGCCAACTTCATCGAGAAGCGTGGCGAAGGCATCCATCACGTCGCCTTCTGTGTTGACGACGCCGCAGCCGCCCTCAACGAAGTGGGCGAAAAGGGCGTGCGCCTCATCGACAAGGCCCCCCGCCCGGGCGCCGAAGGCCTCATGATCGGCTTCCTGCACCCCAAAAGCACCGGCGGCGTCCTCACCGAACTTTGCGAAGACCCCAACAAATAACAGACTTTCCACCAAAACAACCCTTCCATTATGAATAGTTTGATCATGTCAGGATTGCTCCATCTGGGTATCGGAGAAGCCTTCGTTGACGGTATCAGCCAATTTTGGGGCTACACCGGTTTCTCCAACGCCCAACTCGGCAACATCATCATGATTCTTATCGGAGCCTTCTTCATCGCGCTCGCCATCCTCAAGGAGTACGAGCCGATGCTGCTCATCCCCATCGGCTTCGGCATCATCATCGGCAACATCCCCTTCACCGACGGATTACAGGTGGGCGTCTATGAGAACGGCGCCGTACTCAACTACCTCTATTTTGGTGTGTTGAAGGGATTTTACCCACCGTTGATCTTCCTGGGCATCGGGGCCATGACGGACTTCTCGGCCCTGATATCCAACCCGAAACTGATCCTTATCGGCGCGGCGGCGCAGTTCGGCATCTTCGCCGCCTACATCATCGCCCTGCTGCTCGGCTTCACCCCCATGGAAGCGGGCGCCATCGGCATCATCGGCGGCGCGGACGGCCCGACGGCCATCTTCATCTCCTCGAAACTCGCGCCAAGTCTTATGGGCGCCATCGCCATTTCGGCCTACTCGTACATGGCGCTTGTGCCCGTGATTCAGCCGCCCATCATGCGCCTGCTCACCAACGACAAGGAGCGCCTCATCCGCATGCGTCCGCCCCGCGCTGTCACCCACCGCGAAAAGGTGCTCTTCCCCATCCTCTGCATCCTGCTCACCGCCTTCATCGTCCCCACCGGACTGCCGCTGCTCGGCATGCTCTTCTTCGGCAACCTGCTGAAAGAGAGTGGCGTAACCCGCCGTTTAGCCAACACCGCCTCTAACGCCCTCATCGACATCGTCACCATCCTCATCGGCCTCACCGTGGGTTGCTCCACGCAGGCCTCCACCTTCCTCAACTACAAGTCGGTGCTCATCTTCTTCCTCGGCGCCTTCTCCTTCGTCATCGCCACCGCCACCGGCGTGCTCTTCGTTAAGTTCTTCAACCTTTTCCTCAAAGACGGCAATAAGATCAACCCGCTCATCGGCAACTCCGGCGTCTCGGCCGTACCCGACAGCGCCCGCGTCTCCAACGTCGAAGGACTCAAGTACGACCGCACCAACTTCCTGCTCATGCACGCCATGGGACCCAACGTGGCCGGCGTTATCGGCAGCGCAGTCGCCGCCGGCGTCCTGCTGAGCTTCCTCTACTAACGGACATTCACACAAAACATACAGCCCCGCCTCCTACGAGACGGGGCTTTTTTTATGAAGAAAAGAAGGAAAACAGCGGAAAACCTATTTCTTCCTGACTATATAAAAGGAGGTCAACACAATCTGCACCACCAGCATCAGGAACAGAAAGAACAGCATGAAATTGGCACCGGGCCACGACATCAACTTGAACAACAGTGCTAACGACATGTAAATCAGTGTGCAACAACTAAATATACATACGGCATACTTCATTTTCTATCGTTTTTTTTGATTCTTAAAATGGAAATACAGGTAAAGACGGCGGTGAGCGGGACCAAAATGCTCAAGGCAAGAATAAGAATCGGTCCAGAACCAGGGTAGTGCATGATTTTAAACAAAGCGCCTAAGGCCAGGAAGAAAAAGGTGATGGCACCTATCACAACTGATGCAGTTCTCATATCGTTTCGGGATTTGGGTTTGTATCTTCAGAAAATGTCACATTCAAGCATTCGCGGACACTGATCTCCAACAACCGGACTTGTGTCGCCCATTGGTCCATTTTTGAGATGACAGCGAACAATTCGAGATGGTCAAAATGTAAAATCTCCCACCTCAACATCTCATTAGTCCTGCTGTCACGCATGTCGGGGCACGAAAGTCCCTCGAAACGTCTCTGTATCTGAAAGCGAACAGCGGGATCGTCGATCAGGCCCGTTGCAGATGCGTAGAATTGTTGCATTCGCAATTTCAGTTGCTGGGCGGGACAATTCGGATCGCTTCCTTCCAGCGTACTCCCCAGCATATACCGAGTCGTATAAGAGAAATCGTCGCCGTGACTGATCTCACTTATAGGGATGTTCCTGCGCCCCTCCGTGGGCAAAAGAGTTCCACCTTCCACATGGGAAATCAACTCGTTTCGCAACTGTTCAATAAATTGCACCAACGAGTCCGCCTGACTTTTCAACAGGTCTTTCGCTATAGCGGGCTCCGCCAACGAATCCGATTCCTGTGCACATGTGGACTCATATCGTTCATTCACAAATGTTTGGGTTATCTGATAGGTTTGCTCTGCCATGGCCGCCATATCCCGATAGGCCTCCAGCCGACTTCTGTTGGTTTGTACGGAAGAAAAAAGCAGCAGGAACACTGGAAGCACGATGGCGGTAATCGCGAAAACAATGATGGCGGTTCTTTGATTGGGATTTTCTGACATAATAAGTTGACGTTGAAAGTGGTATTGTATATGTTCACAACACGAGGATGCAAAGATACAATTTTTTTATTATGGCTTGATAGAATCGCCGTCACTTTTTTCATCATAGAGCGTTGATCATGTTTAATGTGGAGACAGGCATCAGCGAAAGTGCCGGCAGTCCTCCTGCTTTCAACTCCTTTTTCGATGCTCTCTACTGGTCAACGACGACACTCACGACCGTGGGCTACGGCGACATCCATCCCGTTTCCGATTTCGGAAGAGTGGTCTGCATGATTTCCTCCCTGTTCGGAATCGCGGTCATCGCGCTGCCGTCGGGTGTGATATCTGCGAGTTATTTGGAAGAATTGCGAAAAGAAAAGAGAGGTGAAGGGGAGGAAAAAACGGAAAAGGAGTAGGAATTTTTCCATTTTGAGACGAATAAATTCTGCCCACGGTCCTGCCGCCTCGCTATTTCCACAATAAATGTTACCTTTGCACCTGCAATCATTTCATGGAATATTTTTTATAATAGAATAATAATCAAGTAGATATGAAGAAAGAACCCAAGCGTTACACCATCACCTCGGCGCTTCCCTACGCCAACGGTCCCGTCCACATCGGCCACCTCGCCGGCGTTTACGTCCCCGCCGACATCTACGTGCGCTACCTCCGCAACAACGGCAAAGAGGTCCTCTTCCTCGGCGGCTCCGACGAGCACGGCGTGCCCATCACCCTCAAAGCCCGCAAGGAAGGCGTCTCCCCGCAGGACATCGTCGATCGCTATCATAACATCATCAAGCAGTCGTTCAAGGAGTTGGGTATCTCCTTCGACATCTACTCCCGCACTTCCAACCCCATCCACCACGAAACCGCCGCCGCCTACTTCACCAAACTCTACAACGAAGGCAAACTCATCGAGCAGACCTCCGAGCAGTTCTACGATGAAGAGGCACAGCAATTCCTGGCCGACCGCTACATCACCGGCGAGTGCCCCCACTGCCACAACGAGAAGGCCTACGGCGACCAGTGCGAGGCCTGCGGCGCCACCCTCAACGCCACCGACCTCATCAACCCGAAATCAACCCTCAGCGGCAACCCGCCCGTACGGAAGATGACCAAACATTGGTATCTCCCGTTGGATCAGTACGAACCGTGGCTCAAACAGTGGATCCTCGAAGGCCATAAGGAGGATTGGAAGGTGAACGTCTATGGACAGTGCAAATCCTGGATTGAAGCCGGCCTGCACCCCCGCGCCGTCACCCGTGACCTCTCCTGGGGCGTGAAAGTGCCGCTCCCCGAAGCTGAGGGCAAGGTGTTGTACGTCTGGTTCGACGCCCCCATCGGCTATATCTCCGCCACCAAGGAGTGGACCGCCCAACAGGGCCGCACCGACTGGGAAAAATGGTGGAAAGACACTGATACCCAGTTGGTTCACTTCATCGGAAAAGACAATATCGTCTTTCACTGCATCATCTTCCCCTGCATGTTGAAAGCCGACGGCAGTTACATCCTGCCCGAGAACGTGCCCGCCAACGAGTTTCTCAACCTTGAGGGAGAGAAGATATCCACCTCCCGCAACTGGGCCGTCTGGCTCCATGAGTACCTGCAGGACTTCCCCGGCCGCCAGGACACCCTCCGATACACCCTCACCTCCATCGCCCCGGAAACCAAGGACTCGGACTTCACCTGGGCCGACTTCCAAGCCAAGAACAACAACGAACTGCTCGCCATCTTCGGCAACTTCGTCAACCGCACCATCGCCTTGACTCACAAGTACTACGGCGGCGTCATCCCGGCTATGGGCACCGTCACCGACTTGGAGAAGGAGGTGCTTTCCAAAATTGCCGAGTTCCCGCAACGCATCGCCGACAGCATCGAGAAGTACCGCTTCCGCGAGGCCCAGGCCGAACTGATGAACCTCGCCCGCCTCGGCAACAAGTACCTCACTGAAACCGAGCCGTGGAAGAAGCAGAAAGAGGATCCCGAATACGTGAAGAGCATCCTGCACATCTCCCTCCAGATCTGCGCCTGTCTCTCCATCCTCTGCGAGCCGTTCCTTCCCTTCTCTTCGGAAAAACTCCAGAAGATGTTGAAAATGAACAACAAGAACTGGAACGACGGCGGCCGCACCGACCTGCTGAAGGCCGGCGATAGCGTCAACGCACCCGAATTCCTCTTCACCAAGGTGGAGGACGAAGCCGTGTCCGCACAGGTGAAGAAACTTGAAGACGCCAAAAAGGCCAACGCACTCGCCAACGCCCCCGCCGTGGAAGCCAAGCCCGACATCACCTACGATGACTTCCAGCAGATGGATCTGCGCGTGGTGACCGTGCTCGAGGCCGAACGCGTGCCCAAGACCAAAAAGTTGCTGAAACTCAAGGTCAACACCGGCGTCGATGTGCGGGAGATCGTCTCCGGCATCGCCGAATACTACGAACCCGAAGCCCTCATCGGCCAGCAGGTACTGATGCTCATCAACTTGGCGGCGAAGGAGATCAAGGGGGTGAAATCACACGGCATGGTGCTCATGGCCGCCAACGCTGACGGCTCGCTCTCACTCATGCAGCCCGCCCGCCCCGTCAACCCAGGGAGCACCGTGCAATAGCCCGCCATCTATCGACATCACTGGCACTCTCCGCCTCCGAGACGCCACTCCCGAGGGTTGAGGGCCAACACAAAAAAAGCGGCCGGAAATTCCGACCGCTTTTCTTATTTCATCCAAAGAAATTAGCGAGCGATGCTCACCTTCTTGGTCACAACGTTCTGACCATCGGCGATACGGACAATGTACATGCCCTTCGCCAAGTTGGCGACGTTGATGGTATGGTTGGCGCTGGCGCTCTCCACATTCACAACCTGACGGCCGCTCATGTCGAAAACGGAAACCTGGGCACCCTCGGCGTTGGCCACGGTAATGTAGTTGTTGGCCGGGTTCGGATAGACGCTGACTTCGCCCTCGGCAACCTCGTTGATACCAACTTCGCCACGAGTAACCGTCATGCAGGCCTGGTTGTTGCTGGAATTGGGGTCGGTAGCTGCACCAACGATACGGACGGCGTAGCAAATCTCAAACGTACCCTCAATACCATTATCGTTCATGTCCTGGGCAGTGAAAAGAGCATTTTGTCCACCCAGAGCAGCAGTTTGGCCAGCGGTCAATTGAGCCAACTGAGCACCCAGCAGATACATGGAGCCGATCGGCATGGTCTCAATGGTGATGTCAATGTAAACAGTGTCGGTAGCGGCAGGCACATCGGGACCATTGTTGACCAAGGCAACCTGCGGGTTGAAGTCATCGTTCATGCCCAAATTCATCTCAGTAATAGGTTGGTTGTTGTCATCCAAGAAGTAAGGAAGCTCATAGTCAACAGTCTGAGCGCTCACTGCGGCGACGAGAGCCATAGCAGCAAAAAAAGTAAAGATTTTTTTCATAATAAATTGGTTTTAGTGAATAAATTGGTTTTGATTGTTGTAACTCTATTTGAATTTGCAAAAATACAAAACTCCTTTATAAATTGTTCACTTCGGCCTCTTTTTTTTCAAAAAAATCCATTAAAGATGAATAAAACGGCTATTCTTTCACCACCTTGGCGGTGGCAATCACGCTGCCGTCGGCGACCACACGCACGAGATATAACCCTTGTGCCAGCGCCGACATATCCACACGAAGGTCCTCGCCCGCCGCCGGGGTCGCCCGTAACATTTTACCAAACAGGTCATATACCTGCACATCGCACCTACCGGAGATGGGCGCACCCAACTGAATCCGGCACTCGCCGCTCGTGGGGTTGGGAAACACCTTCGCCATCACAGAAGCCGTCTCGGCAATCTCCAACGTCCGCTCCACCTGCACGCATGCCCGGTTGTTGCTGCTGTTGGGATCCGTGGCACTGCCCACCAAACGGGCCTCAAAGCATACCCGGAACGTCGTCATCACGTATTCGTCCATGGTGGCGGCCGTCAAAAGCGGCTGCGGAAGCGAAAAGTAGGCCGACTGACCGCTCACCAAAGTCTGCAACGAACTTCCCAGCACATACGCGCTCGTCCACGGGTTGTCGTTGAGATAAATGTCGAAATAGAGGGTGTCGCCGTTGGTCGGCACCGACGGCCCGTTGTTCTTGAACTTCACCCGCGGCTCAAAATCGGCATCCGACGACATCGGCATGTCGAAAATCACCTCGTCGTTGCCATCCACAAAGCCCACAATCTCATAATCGACGCTCTGGGCATCGACATTCGCCCACCACAACGTAACCATCAAGAAAACTAAAAAATGTCTCATTATTTTCATATCTGTCATTTTTATTTGAAATCAATCTCAATATTCAACTCCTGCTGCCAGCGGGCCAGAAGCCGCACTCTCCCGCCGTAGGTCACAATCTCCATCACACCCAAGGAGTTGGGGACAAAATAGGGCTGACTGTCCTGCATGAAATGCTCGTGAAAGCGCCTAATGTGGAAAGTAGAGAGCGAACATTCGAATCCACTATGCGCTTCCATCGCCTCGCGGAACATCTCCACCGGAATGTTGGTGACGATGTTGTTGTGATGATCGACATAGACGATGTGACCGGAGATGCGCGAACTTCTACTGTTGTAGGTGGCATGGAAAGTCCTGACACGCTCCACCTCCGTGGACTCCGTCACCGACTGCCAACTGCCGTCCAGACAGGCCACCGCCAAATTCACCATCATCTCCAACGTTCCGTTGCCCGTGCCGGTATATTTCCGAAATGCCAACTGTCTGTCATCGAATATCTCGGCAAGTGCGCCATTCTCCATGCCGATGAAAAAGTGTCCATCCACCTCCGTTATCACCGGCGGTTGCGTACTCCAACATGACACCTCCGTCAGTGTCAGATGCACCGTCCCTTGCGGGAAGTTGTCATACACGTGTTCCAAAACAAATGCCGTTTGGGAAGAGGATTGCAGTTCAACGTCGTGCGTCAGGTCGATGAGGTGACAATCGGGACACTGCGCCAAAAAACGGCCTCTCATAATCCCGATGCCCAAGTCGCCCCGACCCCAATCGCTGATCAATGTAACCACCTTCACTCCCATGGCTCGTCTCTATTTGGTTTTAGGGGTAGTAATGCCCAGCCCTTTGTAGATCTCCTCGTGGATAAGCAGACGCAACCGACTCTTGGACAGTTTGTTGTCGTTAGCATCGGGATAGACGCGGTTGGAGAGGAAAATATAGATGAGGTCGTTCTGCGGGTCGCACCAGAAAACGGTACCCGTGAATCCCTGGTGACCAAAGGTCTTGTTGCCCGCCATCGAAGGCAGCACGGCATTGGGGGTGACAAACGACGGTGTGTCGAAGCCCAGACCTCTGCGCGAACATCCGTGCATGGGGCAGGTGCTGACAAACTGTAGTACCGTCTTTGCGGAAAGATAGCGGCGACCGTTATAGACACCGCCGTTGGTGAGCATCTGTAGGAGCACAGCCACTTCGCGAGCAGTAGAGAACAGGCCCGCGTTGCCGCAGACACCGCCAAAGACCGCCGCCGACTGGTCGTGAACGTAGCCACGGAGCAATTGCATGCGGAAGTAATTGTCGTCCTCCGTCGGCGCGATGCTGTCAACACCCGCCCAATGCCGCGGGTTGAAGCCCGTGTGCGTCAATCCGAGCGGCTCATAATAGTGGATGCGCAGGAAAGAGTCCATCGGCATCGCGGAGATTTCTTCCACCACTTCCTTCATCAAGATGAAGCCGAGGTCGCTATAGACGTACTTCTTAGCCGATAGCGGATAATGCGCAATGCGGTAGAGCACCGAGTCGGGGAAGTCATAGCGCAGAAAGACATGGTCGGCGGCCTGCACCGGGAAACGGTCACTGCGCTGACTGCTCAGGTAGTTCTTGTCCCAGACCCCTTTAGGTGAGATGTCACGATAGAAGGGAATGAAGGCGTTGAGGCCGGAGGTATGCGTCATCAGTTCCGCCACCGTCAACGCTCCGACAGCCGTGCCGCGGGTGAAGTCGAGATATTGGTCAAGGCGATCGGTCACCTGGATTTGGTGCTCGTCGTAAAGCTTCATCACTGCAAGGGTGGTGGCCAACGGTTTCGTCATGGAGGCGACATCGTACATGGTGCTTGCGCTGACGGCGGAAAGCGAGTCGTACGCCAGCTTACCATAATACTGTTCGAAAACCACCTCACCAGAAGTGCGCATCGCCAGCACCTGACAGCCCGGCAAAACCTTTCCGTCAATGCAACGCTGCACCATGGAGTCGATACGGTAGTTGGTCTTTTCAGGAAGCGTGCTGTATCTCACCACCTGTCCTTTTCCTACGAAAGAGAAAAACAGAAGGGACAAAACAAGAAGGAGAGACCTTTTCATACTCATACAAATTGCTGCAAAGATAAAATTAATCCGACATCTTTTTGACCTTATGGATTGAAAGATGTAAACAAGGAAGTGTAAACAAACGGCATAAAAAAAGGGGCCGTGTTGGCGGCCCCTTGGAGGTTATCGTTTCGGGAATTACTTCACGATGACGACGCGCTTGGTAACGATGACGTTGTTGTTGCGTGCGGTCACCATATAAACACCCTGAGCGAATTCGTTGGTGTTGATCTTAACGATCGGAGTGCTGTCGCTATCAATGTCAATGTCGAGGTTCTCAACAGTCAGGCCATTGGCGTTAGTCAACATGATGTTGGTTTTACCTTCGAAGCCGGAGAGTTCAACATTGATATAGTCATGAGCCGGGTTCGGATAAACCTTGGCCTCAGGAATGACACTGACTTCGGCCGGGACAACAACACCTTCCATCGGGTCAACGATAGGAGTAGCGGTGGAGAGCGGATTGCCTTCAATAGTCAGATAGATGTTGACAGACTCAAGGATCGGATCTGCAGTAAGCGTGCTGTGTTCACCACCGATTCTGCCGTCAGCCGGGCAGTAGCCCTGAGCAACATAGTAGTTACCCGTAGCCATCTGGCGCAGATCAACCTGAATCTTGTACTCGCCAGGATATCTGAACTGGGTGAAACCAATGGTGGTCGGACGTCCGTACAGGTAACCAATACCAGAGTTGAACTGCAGGGTCGGGTTACATGCATAGTCAGGATCAAGCCAGCAGAGATAGAAGTACTCGAAGTCATAGTGCATAGCAGTCAGAGCCGGGAAGGCAGTCGGCACAGAGACAGGAGCGGTCGTGATGGTTTGCGGCGACAAAGCGATCGGGTCCATGTAGGTCAGATAGGTCGGAGTGAGGTAGTCGTCCACATCGGAAGTGATCTCTTCGTAAGTGTTCGTAGCTGTGTCAAGTTTGAAGAAAGTGAAGTGGAGGTCAACCATCCAGTTGGAAGAGCAGGGGATACAGTTCTTCTCAACAAAGATCTCATAGCCCTTCGTGCCAGCCGCATAGTTACCAGTTTGCTCGGTAACATAGATGTCATTCTCGCTCATCGTAGAAGCATCAGCATTGTCGTTACGGTCACGGATCAAGAGGTACGGCTTATCGGTGACAGTCAGGTGGAGGATCCAAACACTGTCGCAACCGGTAGCGACAACGGTCGATGAATCGTAGAAGGTATAGACGCTATCCGCAATCGGATACTCAGTGGCAGCGATGGTTCTATGATTAACCCAGTTGAAGTCAGTAGCGGTACAGACACGTGCCGTGTCGTGGAACTCGTAAGTCGGGTTCACCTTCAACAAGGCAGAGGCAGTATCAGAGCAACCACGATGGTCAACCACGGTAACCAAGAACTTATAGTCGCTGGCTTCGAGGTCATAGATACCCGGAGTGTGGAAGGAAGCGAAATTGACATTGGTCAAAGTGAGGGAGTCAATGCTTGTCGTGTCGTTGGTGGACAGGTCAATAATCTGCCAAGTGTAGGTGTAATTCGGGGTTCCGAACTCAGCAAGGTCGAAAGTGAGGTGGTTGGTGTCATTGTCGCACATCACCGCATTATCGATAGTAAGGTTAATGACCAAAGTATCGGGCTGTTTCACCTCGATAGTACTGTTGGCGGTGCAACCGTCAGCATCCACAACCTTGACATCGTAGTTGCCAGCGATAAGGCCAGTGAACTCATAGTATCCAGTGTTCACACCAAGCAGCGTGTCAACGCCGGAGAGGATCAGACTGTCGGTGTAGTCGGTGGTACCACCGGAGACCCAGACATAGACGATACCGTCGTCCATGCTGTGGCAACTGACGCTATCCATCTTCACAGAGTCGATGGTAAGAGCGGCGGGAATGGTCACGACAACGATGACGGAATCCATGTTGTCACAATGGTCTTTGTAGATAACCTTCACTTCGGTAGTATCAGTGATGACCGTACCGGCGGCAGGAGTCTGAGTGTAGAGAACACTGGTGGTAAGACCGCATTCGTCAACAATGTGGTTGGCGATAGTGTCGGTGAAGTCAGGCACCTGGAACTCGCAGTTGCCAGCGTGGACGGATTCAACGCTGTCAGGCATCGAGGCATCCAACGTGGGAGCGATGGTGTCGTTGATGTTGATGGTCTGGTCAACGTCAACCGTGTTGCCACAGGTGTCGGTGATGTGATAGGTACGAGTGATCGTGCCAATCGGGCAATTCGTGTAGTCGATTGCAACAACATCGGTGAAGGTGGCGTGGATGCCAGTCATGTGGCAGTCGCTGATGGTCAGACCCGCACCAGTGAGGTCGGTCAAGTTTCTATAGACCGGCAAGTTGGTGGAATCGGTAACATAACTGCAAGCGGCATCAGTGTAGATATCCAACACGGTGAAGGCACCAGTGACGACAGGGGCCTCGTCATCCTCGATGAAGAAGATCTGGGTGAAGTCGGTCTCATTGCCGGCGCTATCCTTCACATAGTAGTGTCTGATGATCGTGTCGGGGCAGATGCCTGCGCTATGATCTTCAAACGGAGTGCGCTGATAGACATTGGAGTCAAGTTGGCAATCAGTGATGCTGTTGAAACCAGGATAACCAGTGATTTCATCGATCGTGGTCCAAGCAGTGGGCAGGGTCGGAGTGCAACCGAAGACGGAGGTCAAAAGCGTGGAGTCTTTCACCTTCGGGTTATCATTCTCGTCGGTGTAATCCATGTCAACAACCGGCGCCAAAGTATCGCGGACGAAGATGTCGTGGGTGAAGGTTGTGCTGTGCGAGCAACTGTCGTTCACCGTGTAGAGTCTGTGGATCTGGATGACGTAAGGAGCCAAGCCAGCGGCATCGTAAATGGTGTCGGCCACACAGACGAGAGCATCCTCAAGGTTGCAATCGGTGATGGTGCTGTCGGGGTTGGCAGCGAGGAACTCGCTCACCGTGGTGTATTCGGCAGGAGCGTTCAATTCGCAACCGGCATAGGGGCTCATGTAGACAACGCTGTCAGCAATCATGGTGAAACTGAGGACCGGAGCAGTCACATCGTTGATGTGGATAACCTGCTGGAAGGTAGTGTGCGAAGTGTTGCCGCAGGTGTCGCTAATCGTGTAGTCGCGGACAACCGTGCGCTGGCAGGAGACAGCCGTGGTATCAGCAGAGACCAACGTGACCGGAGAAGTTTCTCCAACATTGCAATCCTCAATAGTAAGCGTACCACCATTGGCAGCGATGTAGTCAGTCACATCCTTATAAGTAAAGAAGGTATCGACAGCGGCACCAATGCAATCACCCGTGGTCTCGTCCATGTCGATTTCAATGGTATCAATCGCATTAACAGCGATGACCGGAGCCGTAGTGTCAAGGAGACGGATAATCTGATAGAATTCATCGGATTCATTACCGCAATTATCGGAAACCGTATAGAAGACACTGTCGATGGCATAGCAGTCATACATATTCCAACCAGTAGAACTCTTCCGTGCGAAAGTAGTGGCATCGAGATGGCAATCCGAGAAGGAGTAGCCATGTGCCTCAGCCGTCGCAAGGTCGGTCCAGTACTTAGTCGAAGGATCAGTGGTGTAGCAGTCAGGAACCTGCATGTAGATGGTATCTTCAACCAGAGTCGCAGGAGCGGTGACAGCGGGTTTCGTACGATCAGTAAACTTCACCTGCAAATCGAATTGACCATCGGAAACATTGCCACAGAGGTCTTGGACCTTATAGTGGAAGTTCACATAACGGACACAGGCATCAGGCGTGGTGTCAGCGGCCAGCACAACGAGAGCGTTGCTGTCAAGTCTGCACTCAGTGACGTCATAGTTAGGATCGTATGCGTAGAGATCAGCGAAGGTGGCGATAGCCAGCACATCTGCAGGAACAGTGAAGGTGCAGTCATCATTAAGGTCAAGGTCTTCCACATGAGTGTGAGCAGACACGACAGGTTTCACGCTATCGGTTATGACCAAAGTATCAGCGAAAGTGCTGGTGTTGCCGGCGCAGCCATCATCAACGGTGAAGGTGGTGATGATAACCTTTTCCGGACAATCGGCCTCGGTCACCACGGAAGCGCCGCGGGTGATGTTGATGGTCGTGCAGTCCTCGATGGTCATCGTCCAACCGTGAGCAGCGTATTTGCTCGGGTCAGCCAAGTCGGCATAACGGGCGGCGGTGTCGATGGTGACATCGCTGCAATCAGCTTTCATATAAACAGTATCCTTCGGCATGGGACCCGTGACAACCGGAGCGTCAACGTCGGCGACATGGATGGTGTCACTGACATTAAGGGCGTTGCCGCAACGGTCGGTAATCGTGTAGGTGCTGATGATGACAGAGTCACAAGCGAGCAGACTGCCACCATAGGTGACGACAGGTGCACTCACCGTGAGGGAGTCGATGCTCGGGCAGTCGGTGATGTTGGCACCGTGAGCATTCAATTCAGCAATCGTGGTATAAACCGGAAGAGCATCAGCCAGCACACAAGCAGTGGTCAGGTTGATAGTGCCAGAACTGATGTTGTTGCCCTTCGGAGTAGTGGTATCGCCGACGACTAAGTTCTGGAAGAGCGTGTCAGCAAAGTTACCGCAGTGGTCTTTAATCACATAGGGGATACGATAGGTCTTGTAACAGGAGTTCTCGCTCACCAATTGAGCAACACTGATACGCTTAACGGTGATGACACCGATCGGATAAGCGCAGTCGGTGATATCAGCGATACCTAAGTCAGAATGAGCGGTGAGGAAGTCAGCCATCGCGTTAGCATTACCACCGGCGGTATCAATCTTCCAAGTCGCGGTGCTGGGAATCAAATCTGCGACAGAGCAACCAGTGCCGTAGTAAACAGTATCAGGAGCGAGGCCGATACCATTGACGAACGTGACAACCGGAGCAGTGGTATCAAGAACCGTGAAGTTGGACTGGTGAGTGGTGACCTTACCGCAAGGATCCGTAGCACTGAAGTTGACATAGACCGTACCGAAGATGTTTCTACTCTCATTGTTGTTGTCGCAACCGTTGTAGAAAATCTGGCCGGCAGAATTATTGGTGACAAGATATGTCGTTTGACGGCAGGAATCGAATGCAGCAGGAACGTTCAGCCAAGCGGCATAATCGGCTTCCCAGTTGGCACAATCAACGGTGTCAACAGCAGGAGCATCGAAGACAGGACCACGGCTGTCAGTGATACGGAAGAACTCAACCGTAGTGGCAGGGTTCACAGAACCAAAGGAACCATTGCCGGAGCAATCGATCGCCTCCCAAGTGATCTTGTAGTAACCACTACAAGCATCGCCCAAGAAACCGGGCATGTGCCCGTCTGCATCAACGGAAGAAGTATCCCAAGGATGGAGGTTGCCACCTGCATCCTCATAATACATATTCAGCGTCACGGTCGGAGAGCACTCATCAGCGACTTGGACTCTTCTGATCCAGTTTCTCAAAGTGTCGAGGTTACCATGACCATCGCATTCCACGGTGACATTGATCTCCGGAGAGACAACGAAGTACGGGGAGGTTTGGTCAACGATCTCGAAAGTAGAAGTAGCTGAGTCAACATTACAACCATCAGTGAAGTACCACTTGCCCACCTCGGTGATGTCGAACTCGCAACCCGGAGTGCGGACGCTGTCGTAACCAACGAACCAGCAAGTATCGTTGCAGTTGTCGGTGATATTAATATTGTATTTCCACTCTTGATACAAGGAGTCGTGATCGGCGCAGTCGTAAAGGGTAACGTCGAACCACGGACGGGTCAGTCTCGGACCAACAGTATCCATCGTGTGGATGTATGCCGTATCGGTAGTGACCAAACCGCAAGCGTCAGTCAGCTTGAAGACATAGTACTCTTTGGTGGTCTTGTCGTTACAGAGAGTGTCGATGTGATCCAAGGTGACCTCCATCGTAACCGTAGCGCAGTTGTCCTGATAGGTCGGATATGCTTTGAATCTGTTGCGGACGAAGTCGAGGTCGTCATCGTTGCAGTAGGAAGTATCGTTCTTCGGAGCGAGGGTGAACCACGGATGGATGGTATCTCTGATAGTGATGGTCTGGACCTGGTCAGCGGCGGCGTTACCACACTCATCGACAAGACTCCAAGTTCTCTCAATCACACTCTCGTTCACACAGGTGCCGGCTGGAGTAACATCAGTGTCAACATAGGTGGCGTTGAGAACGGTGGGGCAGTCGTCGGTTTCATCGGTGACGTCACCAGTGGCAGCGACAGTCGTATCGACGTTGCAGGTGGAATCCTTATAGACGATGATGTCAGCCGGAACAGTGAAGGTCGGCTTGACAGTGTCTTGGATATAGATGGTGTGGGTGACGGTGGAGGCGTTGCCGCACTTGTCGGTCACGGAGTAGGTTCTTTCGATCTTGGCTTTCTTCTTTTCGACGCAAGCGATGTCGCTCGTATCAGCCGTATTGGTGATCACCAACTCGTCGGTGTTGGTGGTGCAGTTGTCGGAGAGGGTCAAGCCAGCAGCGATGAGTTCTGCAGCGGTGGTATAGGCAGCAGGAACGTTGGTGGCATTTCTGTCGCAACCGTCAACAATGGTGTCGGTCAGCGTACCGGTGATGGACGGAGCAACGTTGTCAACGATACGGAAAGGAGTGGCATCCATCGTAGCGACGCAAGCGGAGTCGTCTTCAACTCTGAAGGAGATGTTGAAGGTCGTATCGCAAACCACCGGAGTACCTTCGGTATAGGTGTAGGTGTCGGTGAGGTTGGTGTTGCTGGGGATGTCAGTGTCAACGGTGTTGACCGTCCAGGTGAAGGTGTGGTTCGGGGTACCGCCAGAAACGGTAGCGACCACATCGTAAGTGCCAGCGTAGGGGCAGAGGTCGGTCGGGGTGACGATGCTGACCACCTGCAGCGTGTCGTGCTGGGTGACGGTGGCCACGGTGTCAACGCACGGACAGTTGTTCGCGTCGGTGACGTGGAGAGTGTATTTGCCAGCGGTCAAGATACGGCCGGTGGAGTCATTGAGGTCGGCGCGGTTGTGGGTGAGCACCACGGCGTCGGTGGAATCCTTCCAAGTGTAAACGTAGTCGGCGGTACCGCCAGCGATTTCAGCAATGATCTGACCGTTGGCTTCACCGTAGCATCTCACGTTGTTGAGAACGGTGATGGTAGTGATCTGGAGGGAATCGGGTTCGGTGAGGACAACGATGATAGTGTCTTTACAGTCATGATCGTCAATGACGGAGATGGTGTAGGTACCAGCGGCGAGGTTGGTGAAGTGATAGACGTTGTCATCATTGATGGTGGTATCCAGAGTGGAGGGGCCTTCGATCTTCAGTTCGAAAGGAGCGCTGCCGCCATTGATTTGATAATCGAAGGAACCGCTGTTGTTCTTCCAGCAGGTGAGGTTGGTCACGTTAGCGGTATCGAGGTCGAGGATGTTCGGGGAACTCACGTCGAGACTGTCAACATCTGCCTCGCAACCGTTGGCGTCAACGACTTCAACAGCCCATTTACCCTTCACCAATCCACTGAAGCGGAAGGTGGTGTCAGCGGTGTAGCCGCCGGTCTGGGTGTAGGTTGTGGCACCGAGGGTGATGGTGACCGTGTAGGGACGGACACCGTCCTTCACGATGACGTCAACGATACCGTTGGCATCGCCAGCGCAGACGACGTGCTGGAAGACGCTGTCGGTGGCGGAGACATGGACGACGGGCAGGTCGATATTGATCTCAACGCTGTCCTTATGACCGCAGTTGTCGGTGGCGACGATCCAGAGGGTGGTGTCAACATAGACGGGCGTACCAGCGGCGATGCTCTGAGCATAGGTGACAGTGCCACAGTTGTCAACGACGGAGTCGATCAGCGGGGTGACGTCAGGAATCAGGTAAGAGCAGTCGTTGGCGAGGGCAGGAGTGGAGGTGGTGTCGGTGGAGCGCATGTAGATGTGCGGCACGTCGGTATCTTCGAGGGTGAAGGAGATATGCGTGATGTCCACGGTGTCAATCGGACAGTTGTGAGCGTCGGTACCTCCGTTCAGGATATTGGAGTAGGTGATGGTGTCACAGGTGGGAGCCGGGGCGTAGGTGAGGGTATCCTTCGTCGCGTTGAAGGTGACATAGGCGGGATTCTCCTGCCAAGTCAGCACATAGGGGGCGGTGCCGCCGGTGATGGTGGCCACGACGACATGGTTGGTGTCGCTCATGCAGAACACGCCCTGGTCGGCGGTTGTGATGGCGGTGCCGTCGAAGTGGGTGATGGAAGCGGTAGCGTGCTCATAGACGGTGAGGTTGACGCTGTCGCTGTTGGCCGGGCACGCTACATATACATTATATAAAGTATGGAACGTGGTATCGACGACGCTGGCATAGTAGATGCCGGAGTCGGCTGCCGCGGCGGGGTTGATGGTGAAGGAGACCGTGGTGATGGTATCCAGTAAAACATTGCCATGGTACCAGTCGAACTTGTCGTAGGCCTGGTCGAGGGTGATGGTGAAGGAGCCGCCCACGCACTGCGCGGTAGTGTCCGCGGTGACAGTGGGGTTGGGGGTGGTGGCCACTTCTACATACACCTTGAGGGTGTCAATGCTCGTACAGCCGCCTTCCGGGTTGTAGGAGACGGCTTGGAACATGCTGTCCGCAGTGACATGGACAGTGACGGAGTTGGCGGTGTCGATGAGGTTGCCCATGGCATCGTACCAGATGCAGACGCCGTTGGCGCCGGCGTTCTGCGGCACGCCCACGAGGGTGACGTCACCGGAGTCGCAGACCATCAGGGTGCTGCTGTTGGTGTCGAGGGTCGGGGCGATGGGGTCGATGACATGGAGGGTGAGATTCATGACACTATCGATGGAGCCGCCGCAGGAGGAGACGCCATACATTGGCACGAGAGCGCCGGTCGTATCGTGGTCGAAGGTCATGCCTCCGATGGTGTAGGTCTCACCGATACAGATGGATGTCTCGAACGGGATGGTGTCGGGTTGCGGTTTGAGGGTATCGGAAGAGAGCAGTCCACAGAGGTCCGTCTGGTGGCGGCCGATCTGGTAACGCTCGTCGTTGCCGACATAGATCTGATGCCATTCAGTACCGTTGCATCTTTTATAGATATGGAACACGAACTGGTAGGCACCGTCTTCCTTTATATTATATATAAGGCGGTGTGCGGTGTTGACCGAATCCTTGAAGAATTTGGCGTAGAAGGCGTCAAATTCGTACGGGTTGTTCTGACCCGGCAGGGTGATGCAGAAGTGACCCGTCTCCTGGCAGTAGCGGCCGAGGGTGTCGAAGATCGGGGTGTAGGCACCCGGATAGGATCCCTGGCCATTGCCGTTGTTGCAGTATTCGCTGACATAGGTCTTACCCCACCAGCGCTCGGCTGCACCGAGGTTGTACCGTGATTCGAATTTGAACTCGTTAAAGTAGGTCGAGAGTTCGCCTTCGGGGATGATTTGACCATCCTTCCAGGCTTCCCACTCGATGGAGACCAGATCGTCGTCAGCGAGTCCGAGTGCGTCGAAGCATGCTCCGGGATTAAGATAAACCGTGTCGTAGGCGTCAACCACGACAGGATTCATGTTCGCCGGCACCAGCGTCAGGCCAGAAGGGGTCTGGGCCTTCACGCTTACGCCAAGCAAGACCATAAGCATACTGAAAATGCAAAAAGATACAACTTTTTTCATAATGTAGAAATTTATATTTTTATTCTTTATTTCTTTTTGTGTGCTTTGTATCAATAAGTTACAATTTTTATTTTCAAATTTATCTTTCTATTTCCAATTCTGCAAAAATACAACATTTTTCTTACATACGTTCATTTTTATTTTTTGTTAGCACTTTTTTTTTCAGCCAATATTTTTTGTTGTTCGTTTATTTTTCGTTATTGATTATAAATGAGGAAGAAACGGATGAAAAACGCCCGTCTCCGTTGATTTTCCTAACCATTTGAAGTGGAAAAAAAGTATTTTCCTTCAGCATAAACACAAAAGGCGGCGCGGTGTGGTTGAAACGCGTCGCAGGTGGGTTAGATAAGGAAAAAAGCCGGGAGTTTAGTCCAAAAATTCCAGGAGCACGAAATAAATGAAAGCCATAGGAATGGCGAGCAGGGCGGAGTCGAAGCGGTCGAGCACACCGCCATGTCCGGGAAGGAAGCGTCCCGAGTCCTTCACGCCGCAACTGCGTTTGAACTTCGACTCGATCAAGTCGCCGAAGGTGCCGAAGAGTACGACCACAAGCCCGAACCCGACCCAACGCCAAGGGGTATTGAGCATGTCGCTCTCAAAATAGGGAATCCACTGGAAGATGACGGAAGCGCCGACGGTCAGCACCAGCGCACCGACGAACCCTTCGACGCTCTTCTTGGGAGAGATCTTCTCACACAACTTGTGCTTGCCCAAGAGCGATCCCACGCAATAGGCGAGCGTGTCGTTCGTCCAGAGGATGATGAACAGGGCGATGACCACGTTGGCTGCGCCGACGGACAGCCAGGTGTAAAGCAAACTGAAAGGCACCCCCACATAGAATACGGGCAGGTATGTGATGGCGACATTGGACAATGTCCCCCGCACCCCGCGGAACAACTCGATCACCAAGTGGACCGTGGAAAGCAGGAACATGGCAATTATCAGGAAAAACGACAAAATGAAACCGCTGAAAAATGAGGAAAGGGCAAGTCCGGAGAAGGGGATGACCGCAAGCAGGATAGCGATCGGCATGTTGGGGCGATGGCCTCGGTTTTCGGACATCCGGATCAACTCATAACTTCCTATTACAGAAAATAACAGGAAGAGCAAATAGAAGAATTGCGGGGTGGAGTCGTACAACAGCAGCGAGCCCACGACGGCGGCTACAAAAAGGATGCCAGTAAGGGTACGGATGGCCAGTGTTTTCACAATATATAAAATAGGTATAGGCGAGCGTTAGCGTTCCTCGACAAGCAACAACGTGATCTTAGGGGAGTTGGCGGAGACGGCCTCGTCTTCCACCTGTGTGGGGTGGATGATTTCGGCCATGTCGAAGTCGAAGTCGTACTCCTCCGCGCGGTTCTTCTCCTTGGAGGTGATGACGGTGGCGTTGCAGAGGTCGTTGAGATCGGGGAGTACATTGCGGGAGGAGGAGAGGACAATGATATGTTTGGCGAGTCCTTTGATGGAGGGATAGACCATCAGTCCGTCGCGTTGGGAGACCACAATGCCGCCGGAGCGGGCGATGAGGAACTGGGAATAGACGATGACGGCATCGGCGGAGGTGGCGGCTTGAAGAATGCCCGTAGTCTTGATGCCGAAGTTCTCAAGCACCTGAGTCAGTTGCGGCGAGGTGTTGAGGACAGTCGCGCAGCGGCGCATCTCAAGTTCATACTTCAGGTACTTGTAGAGTTCCTGCTGCTGATGGGCGGCATAGTCGCGGTCCTGCATACGGGAGGTGTCCATCTCGAAGACACGGAGGGCGCCGCCGTTGGCTTCAAACTGCTTCTTGAACTCATCGACGGGGTTGGCGATCGAGATGAACGGACTGGTCGTGCGGCTGCAGTTGACCGGCGGGACCCGGGTGGCGAGGGCATTGCGGATGGATTGGCAGATGGTGTTTCTGGAATTCTCCATCCCGCTGTAGGGACTATTCTCTGGCATCTTGTTCAGGATTTTCTGGTTTGGAATCGTTTTCTTCAATGACTTCGGCAATGCTCTCGGGCTGATGACCGCGGCGTTTGCCGTAGATTTTCTCCAGATCTTCGGAGAAGATGACCTCCCGTTCAATGAGCAGATGAGCGAGCGTGTTGAGTTTGTCTTGGTTTTCCGTGAGGATCTCCTTGGCCTTGGCGTAGGCGGATTCGACAAGTTCGCGCACCTGGCGGTCGATCTCCTCGGCGGTCTTTTCGCTGTAGGGACGTTGGAAGGCGTACTCCTGCTGGCCGGTGGAGTCGTAGTAACTGAGGTTGCCGATGGTCTTGTTGAGTCCGTAGTAGGCGACCATGGCATAGGCCATCTTGGTGACGCGCTCAAGGTCGTTGAGGGCGCCGGTGGAGACCTGTCCGAAGGTGACCTCTTCGGCGGCGCGGCCACCGACGAGGGCGCATAGTTCATCGAACATCTGCTCGTAGGTGGTGATTTGTCGCTCTTCGGGGAGATACCAGGCCGCGCCGAGGGCTTTACCGCGCGGCACGATGGTGACCTTCACCAACGGGGAGGCATGCTCGAGGAGCCAGCTCACGGAGGCGTGGCCGGACTCGTGGAAGGCGATGACGCGCTTCTCCTCCGGCGAGATGATGCTGCTGCGTTTCTCGAGTCCGCCGATGATGCGGTCGATGGCGGAGAGGAAGTCGGCCTTGTCGATGGCCTTCTTGTCCTTGCGGGCGGCGACGAGGGCGGCTTCATTGCAGACGTTGGCGATGTCGGCGCCAGAGAAGCCGGGGGTCTGTTTGGCGAAGAATTCGAGATCGACGTCGGCGGCGAGTTTCAGTTTGCGCACGTGGACTTCGAAGATGCCCTTGCGTTCGTTGAGGTTGGGCAGTTCGATATGGATCTGGCGGTCGAAGCGGCCGGCGCGCAGGAGGGCGCGGTCGAGGATGTCGGCGCGGTTGGTGGCGGCGAGGATGATGACGCCGGCGTTGGTGGAGAAGCCGTCCATCTCCGTGAGCAGTTGGTTGAGGGTGTTCTCGCGCTCGTCGTTGGCGCCGCTGATGGCGTTGCGGCCGCGGGCGCGTCCGATGGCGTCGATTTCATCGATGAAGATGATACAGGGTGCCTTCTCCTTGGCGGTCTTGAAGAGGTCGCGCACGCGGGAGGCGCCCACGCCGACGAACATCTCCACGAAATCGGAGCCGGAGAGTGAGAAGAAGGGAACCTTGGCCTCGCCGGCGACGGCCTTGGCGAGAAGGGTCTTGCCGGTGCCGGGAGGGCCGACCAACAGCGCACCTTTTGGAATCTTGCCGCCCAAAACCGTATATCTCTTCGGATGTTTCAGAAAATCGACAATCTCCTCGATCTCCTCCTTGGCGCCTTCCAGTCCGGCGACATCCTTGAAGGAGACGCTCTGGGTGGTCTTGCCGTCATACACCTGCGCCTTCGACTTGCCGATGTTGAACACACCACCTCCCCCACCGCCGCGCATGGCACGGCTGAAGAAGACAATGAAAAAGACAAGCATGAGCAGCGGAAAGAGCCACATAAGCAACTCTGAACCCCAGGCCTTCGAAGTGTCCTGCCCGATGGGGATCTCGTACTCCTCACGGAACTGCTCCTTCAGCAGATCCATTTCGAGTGGCAAGTTGGACAGACGTGTCGCGGCGGTGTCGGGGAGTTCCTTCATCCGCTGTTGCAAGGAGTCGTTGGCGCGGCGAGCGATCTCACGGTCAATCGTCTTATCCAATTCTTCTTTGAAAGAAGGCAGGTCGCTTTCGGCAAGGAAGAAGTGCGGGCCATCCAACGACTTGCGGAAGTCGGAATAGTCGGACTTCTTATCTATGCTCTCCTTTTTGAGAAAGACATAGACCTTTTCGTCCTTTTTCACATAAAGCACCTTATCGACATCTTTCTGGACGACCAAGTTATTGAATTGCTGGTTGTCGATTTCGCGGACGCGGGGGGCATCTTCTCGTCCTAAAAAGTAAAAGGCCAGCAGTCCGACGGCAATGATCATATATATCCAAGTGAAGTTGAACTTGAACTTTCTCGGGTTGCCGTCAGGTCTCTGTGGTTTATTTTGGGGATCCATTCGTATAAGCTATGTGGTTTACAAATGTTTGATATCGGCGTCGCTCCACAGTTTCTCCAACTGGTAGAATTCGCGGGCTTCGGGTTGGAAGATGTGGACGATGATGTCGAAATAGTCGAGCAGGACCCACTCGCCGTTGGTGATTCCCTCGACGAAGGCGGGAAGCACGCCGGCCTCGCGCTTGGTCACTTCCTGCACGTAGTCGCAGAGCGTCTCGACATGAGTTTTGGAGGTGCCCGTACAGACGATGAACTTGTCGAAATAGACATGGTTGATCTTCGTCAGATCGATGATGGCGATGTCCTCTCCTTTCTTTTCCAGCAAGGCCTGGACGACCAGTTCACTCAGGTCGCCTTGAAAAAGATTATCCTTCTTGGTTGCTACTTTGATTTTACCCATTCATCCTAATTTAGATTCAGTTTGCAAAAGTACGATTTTATCTCAAAATTTATGACAAAAAAAATGAAGATTGACGATATATTTTTTCAAAAAAAATTTCTATTTTTGCGTGCATAATTTTTCTTACCCAAATTTTCAATATGAAACGTTATTATACCTTGTTTTGTTTAATAGTCATCCTCCTTTTTGCAAGCGTTTCCGCGGCATACGGGCAGCATTTGGAGGGGACTGTTCCTCCGAGTTACAACAGTGCGTTGATATTCACCAGTGCAGATGAGATGCAGGTGGCTCCCGCGGACGCGGACTTCATCGCCAACGCGGTCGGCACTTCCGACAAGAGCGGCATGTACGTGATCGCACAGTTGAAGGATGTGGACATCTCCACGCTGAATGCCGGCACTTGGGAAGAGTTGGAGAGCGGCGAGATGATCTGGCGTTGTGTCATCACCAGTACCGGTGCGAAGGCGCTGTCTCTGCACTTCGACCGTTTCAACCTGCCCGTCGGCGGCCGGCTCTACGTCTATGACGAGAACCACACGCAACTGTTAGGTGGATACGACGAGATGGACAACACCGATGACAAGGGGTATTCCATCGGCATGATTTTGGGTGACAAATTGATTATCGAGTATGTGGCTCCCGCCTTGCTGACGCCGGGCGAGAAGAAAGCCATTCTGAACAGCGAGTACATCGTCCCCGACATCCACATCTCGCAAGTGTCGTACATCTTCCGTGGCGTGGATGATTTGCAGCACGCGAAGGACATCGGCGACAGCGGTTCCTGCGAGGTGAACATCAACTGTCCGGAAGGCGACAACTGGCAGATCCACAAGCGGTCCGTCGTGCGCATTTACGTCGTGGAGGGCAACTCGGGCGGATGGTGCAGCGGCACGCTCATCAACAACCTGACCAACGACGGCACGCCGTACATCCTGACCGCCAACCACTGTGGTCCGAATGCCACCGCGGCGAACTTCAACCAGTGGAGGTTCTACTTCAACTTGGAATACACTGGTTGTACGGGCACTACGCAGGCCGCCTCGAACAACCGCACCGGTTGCACGAAGATCGCCGCCGGCTCCATCAACGGCGGTTCCGACTTCTTCCTGTTGCAGATGAACCAGGCGCCCGACAACTCCTGGAATCCGATCTACGCCGGCTGGCGTCGCGACAATACGGCGGCGACCACGGCCACTGGCATCCACCATCCTGCGGGCGACGTGAAGAAGATATCCTCTTCCACCACCATCACCACGGGCAGTTACTCCGGCTGCGCCTCCAACGCCCACTGGCGCATCACCGACTGGCGTCAGACCCAGACCAACCAGGGCGTCACCGAGGGCGGCTCCTCCGGCTCCGCGCTGTTCGACCAGAACGGCTACGTGGTCGGCACGCTCACTGGCGGAGCGGCTACCTGCGCCAACCCACACAACGACTACTACGGCAAGATGTCATATCACTGGGATCAGAACGGCAGCAACGACAACCAGCAGTTGAAACCGTGGCTTGACCCGAACAACACGGGCAGCAACACCTGTCCTTACTTCGACCCCAACAATCCGGACACTCCGCCGGTTGATCCTGACGATCCCGACGATCCCGATAATCCAGATGACCCCGACGAGCCGGATGAGCCCGACAATCCCGGTGTTGTCTCCGACTGCCACCGTCTGCACTATCCGCTGGCCGGCACGCTGACGCTTTATCGCACGCCCGACGACGGCTACCTCGCAGGCACCAACACCTACGGCGACATCGCCAAGGCCGACTACTTCGCCAAGGACAGCACCGAGGAGTACCTTGTCAACATGTCGATGAACATCGGTCCCATCAGCGGCAACGGCAACGTCACCTTCTGCGTATGGGCCGACGACAACGGACGTCCGGGCGCCCTGCTGGGCAGCAAGACCGTTTCATTGAGCACCATCGCCAGCGAGAGCGTCATCCACAACGACCCGCTGATGCCCACATCCATCTCGCAGTTGCAACGCCGTTATGTGTGCCGTTTCAACAGTTCCATCACAGTGAACGGCAGTTTCTTCGCCGGCTTTACAGTTCCCGCCACCGGGACTTTCTCATTAGTGACCAACAGCGGCAATCAGGCAGCCAACACGGGCTGGGAAATGAACAGCGACTCCACCTGGACCCCCTACTCCGATTCGACATCGTGGGGCATTTCACTCACGCACGCCCTCTTCCCGCAATTGTGCGATAACCCGGACGCCACCGACATTGAGGAGTGGAGCGATGAGGATGCCGTCATCTTCCCCAACCCGACGACCGGCATGGTGACTGTCCGCCTTGAGAACGGCGCGATCGGGAACTCCGTCATCCGTGTTTTCGACATGAACGGCCGTCTCCTGCAAGTGGAGCAGCAACCCCACGGCGACCAAGTCGTTCTGAACCTCTCGAACCTTTCTTCTGGATTGTATATCATTGCGATTCAATCAGATAATAAGAATATCACCAAGAAAGTATCACTCATTAAATAACAAAAAACAAAAAAGAAGATGAAGCATTTATTACAAATTGCTGCAGTCGTTGTGCTTTGTGCTTTCTGCACGAACGCATCGGCACAGATGAGTTATGGCGGTGAGCCGTACACATTCAAGAACACCAACCTTTCCCAAGTAGTCCCCACCATTGAGGTGGAGGCCTTAGACGCCGAGGCCTTGTTGGCCGAAGACGCCTCCATCCATGGCAAGGATCACGCCCTGCGCATCGGCGTGACCAAGGATGTCAACTACAGCATCGACAACGCGGGCCGCATGGACTACCTGCCCGACGGCGGCCGTTTGTGGCGTATTGCCTTCCACATGGACCAGGCGACCTTCACCTCCATGAACTTCAGCGTCTTCGAGATTCCCGAAGGTGCCGAATTATATCTCTATACCCCTGATCAGGAGTATGTGATCGGCAAGTTCACGAACCTGAACAAGATGGAAGACGGCACCTTCTACCCGCAGGAGTTGCCCGGCGAGGATGTCGTGGTTGAGTACTACGAGCCGGCTGGCGTCGCCTTCGAGGGCAAGTTGACCATCGACCAGATTTCCCAGGGATATTACGACTTCTTCCACATCCGCGAAGTCCAGGGCGGTTTGGGCAATGCCGTGGGCACCTGCCATCCGAACGCCATCTGCTACGATGCCCAGTGGCACGAGCAGATCACCTCGGTAGTATGCTACACCATGACCTCCGGCGGTTACGTATATATGTGCTCCGGCGCGATGGTGAACAACACCGCCCGCGACGGCAAGCAGTATCTGCTCTCCGCCAACCACTGCTACGAAGCCGGCACATGGAAATTCTATTTCCTGTACCAAGCCACGACCTGCAACGGCACCAACGGCTCCATTCTGAAGACCGCCACCGGCTTCCAACTCAAGGCCCGCGACAACGGCAACACCAGTTCCGACTTCATGTTGGTGGAGATCACCGGCACCATCAACCCGAACTTCAACATCTACCTGTCAGGATGGGACCGCAGCACCAGCGTACCCACCAACCCGACCTCCTGTGCCGCCATCCATCATCCGGGCGGTGACATCAAGAAATTCAGCATCCCGCAGCATATCAACAACGGTGCGACCTCCGGCTATGCCAAATTCTGGCTTGCCAACTGGGCTTACTCCACCGGCACCACTGAGCAGGGTTCCTCCGGCTCCCCGCTTTTCAACAAGGACAAACTCATCGTGGGTCAACTCTATGCCGGCTCCAGCAGTTGCGTTTCCGGGACCCCTGAAGGTTCTACCGGTCCTTCCGGTTGGGATCTTTACGGCAAACTCTCCAACTCCTGGACCAACAACAACAACAGCAGCAATGCCAAGAAGTTGCAGCCCTGGCTCGATCCCGCCAACACTGGCGCCACCACCCTGCAGGGCGAATATCTGAACACCGTCGGCATGACCAACTTCACGCAGGTCGTGAACGCGCTCAGCGTCTTCCCGAACCCGAACAGCGGCATGATGACCGTCAACGGCACCTTTGGCGAAGGCACCGGCCTCTGCAACGTCTATGACATGATGGGCAACCTCGTCGTCAGCCGCAACATCGCTCTGGCTCCCGAGTTCCAACTCAACCTCAACACGTTGACCCCGGGCGTCTATATGATGGAAATCAGCGAGAACGGCACCACCCACCGTACCAAAGTCGTCATCTCCAAGTAATGAATACCGAGAAGATCGTCCTCTCGACGGCCTATCTCCCCAACATAGAATACTTCGCTTTTATCGCCAAAAGCGAAGTATTTTTTATGGAGGGATGGGAGAGTTTCCAGAAGCAGACCTACCGCAACCGCACGTACATCCAGACGGCGACAGGGGTGCAGGGGCTGATATTGCCCACATGCCGTCTGTCGCGGCAGACCACCATCCGCGACGTCCGCATCGACTATAAGGACCACTGGCAGGCGAAGCACTGGCGCGCCATCGAGACGGCCTACAGCGGCACACCATATTATTTATATTATAAGGACTATTTGGTTCCTTTTTTTGAAAAGAAGTATGAATTCCTGTTCGACTACAATCTGGATTTGACGCAGGCGTTACTTAAACTGCTGAAAATCAAGAAAGTCCCCGTAATTACGGAGACTTTTGAAAAATCATATTCAGAAATGTTGGATTTGCGGTGGGCGATCAGTCCAAAACGGGAGCCGATGTTGCCGTCGGTGCCGTATCCGCAAGTGTTCAGTGACCGTCAGCCCTTCACGGACAACCTGTCAGTCATCGACCTGTTGTTCAACGTCGGGCCGGAAGCCGGGGAGATTCTTAATCGACGGTGGGTATGACGCCGAAGAAGAGTTTGTCGCTATAACTGGCCTGGGGAACCACCTTGGCGGGGGTCACCATCTGATCCATACGTTCCCTTTGCAAAGTAGGGCTTTGTTGCTGCATCCGTTGGAAGGCAGGCACATTGACCAGATTATCGAACTTATCCTGTTTCTCATAGATGTCGTCATTGGGATCTTCCATCATAGTCACCTGGCTGGCGGGGTTTCCGTTCTGCAGGACGATGGTCTGCTGGGGAGCGTTGTCAATGATGGGCTGAATGGGTGCAGGTTGCGGAATCTGGATGGTAGGCACATTAGTATCGGCAAGCTGGGTGGCAGGAGTGGTGAAAATGTCGGAGGGTTGGTTTTCGATTGCGGGAATGGCATCCTGGACCGACTCTTTATTGGAGAACAGGTCGTCGTTGAATTGGGTGGTGGGCAGTTCGATGGTGTTTTGGGAGATGTTGGGGGTAGTATCCGCGGGGGCATTCTCTGGGGTATAGAAGGGATCAGGTTGAATGTCGGGAATGATTTCCGGGATTTTATCTTCCGGATCGTTGTAGTCAATGATTCTGCGGTCACCGCTGTGGGCTTCCTTGTTTTTATGGGAGTAGTTGGTGATGATGACGGAGAGGCGGATTTTGTCGCCGAGGTCCTTGTCAACGGCGTGGCCCCAGATGACGTTGGTTTCGCTGTTCTTGAAGCCGTCGAAGGCCTTGGAGAGTTTCTTGAGTTCGGAGACCTTGAGTTCGCGGCCTTCGCCGTAGCGGACGAAGAAGAGGAAGTTCTGGGCGTTGTCGATGTTGGTGTCGTCGATGAGGGGGCAGGTAAGGGCGCTGTTGACGACCTTTTCGATACGGTCTTCGCCGCTGGCTTCCGCGAGGCCGAGCATGGCTTCGCCGCTATCCTTCATGATGGTGAGCACGTCGTTGAAATCGACGTTCTGGTATCCGTCGAGGGTGATGAGTTCGGCGATGCACTTGACGGCATTCTTGAGGACGTCGTCGGCATAGCCGAGGGCGACGGGAAGGGTTTCGTCCTCGTATTCGTCGAGGATCTTCTGGTTTTGGATGATGATGAGGGAGTCAACGTACTTTTTCAGTTCCTCGATGCCTCTGTCGGCCTTGACGAAACTTTTGGCGCCTTCAAGTTCGTAGGGGTAGGTGACGACGGCGATGGTGAGGATGCCCATTTCGCGGGCGATTTTGGCCACAACGGGGGAGGCGCCGGTGCCAGTGCCTTTGCCCATGCCGGCGGTGATGAAGAGCATACGGGTTTCGGAGCCGATGAGTTCGCGGATGGACTGTTCGCTTTCGAGGGCGAGGCGTTCGGCCTCCTTGGGGTTGGCTCCCGCACCGAGACCGCTGTCGCCGAAGACGAGTTTGGAGGGGACTTCATTGCGTTCGACGGCCATGCGGTCGGTATTGCACACGAGGAAATCGACGCCCACGATGCCGTCTTTGAACATATGTTGGACGGCATTGTTGCCGGCGCCGCCGATGCCGATTACTTTGATGATGGAGTTGTTTTTCTTTTCTCCGAAGTTGGTTTCGAATTTGATTTCGTCTTCCATATTAGGTTAATGGTTTTTTCAGTGGAAAAATTAGTTGACGCCGTCGGAGGGCATGGATATGAACTTGCCGAACCAGTCGGTGATACTGTCGATGAATTCACCCATCTTGCGGGTTTTCTTTTCCGGATTTTCAGGTCCTTTCTTCGCAGGTCCTTTGGGGGATTCTTCCTTCATGTCTGTATTGGAGGGGGCTGCGTGTTGGCCCTCTTCAAGGCAGCCGAGGCGCAGCAGTCCGAGTGCGGTGGAGCAGGTGGTGTGGCGCAGAGCGCTGTCGGTGGTGCCGGAGATACCCTCTGTGGGGTAGCCGATGCGGGTGTTTTTGTTGAGGATGAACTCGCAGAGTTGGGGCATGTTGCGCAGGCCGGCGCCGCCGCCGGTGACGACGACGTTCCTGACGTATTTGTCGTAACCCGACTCTTCGATGGCGCGGCGGACGGGTTTGAGGATGTCCTCCGAGACGCGGGCGCTGATCACCTGGGAGAGGTTGGTCTCGCTGATTTTGAGCGGCTGTCCGTAGCCGGTGCCGTCGGGAATGGTGATGAAGTTGTCGGGCTTGGTGTCCGCGGGGATGCAGTTGCCGTGGTTGATTTTGAGGGATTCCGCCTGTTCCTTGGTGAGGTTGAGGGAGGCGATGTCGTTGGTGATGACCTCTCCGCCGACGGGGATGACCTTGATGAAGACGGGCACGCCCTGGTGAAAGATGACGAGGTCGGTGGTGCCGCCGCCGATGTCGATGAGGGCGACGCCGTTCTTTTTCTCTGCTTCGGTGAGGCAGACCTCGCCGGAGGCGATGGGTTCAAGGATGAGTTTTTTGCTGGTCAGTCGGGCGCCGGAGACGCTGAGGCAGATACGTTTGACGTCCTCGGTGTCGCCGGTGACGAGTTGGTAGTGGCCGACCAACTTCTGGCACAAGGTACCGCGCGGGCGGGTGGTCTTTCTCTCGTCAGCTTCATAGTACTGGGGAATGACGGTGATGACTTCACTGCCCTTGACCTTCATGCAGAGCATGTCGGAGAGCATTTTGGCGACCTCTTCCTGAGCGACCATGTTGTCGAGGCCGTCGGGGCGGGTGACGCTGTTGGTGCAGGCGATGCTCTTGATATGGCGGCCAGCGACGCCGACATAGACTTCGTCAACGGGCTCATCGATGGAGTTGAGGAGTTGGTTGAGGGCGATGGTGATGTCGTCGATGGTCTCCTGGAGGTTGAAGACGAGGCCGTATTCCACGCCGGTGGAGGGGCCTTTGCCGTAGCCGCACACCTCGATCTTCCCGTCATCGCGCAGGTATCCCATGACCATCAGGATCTTGGTGGTTCCGATGTCGAGGCCGACGATGAGTTTCGGGGATTTTTCGGTAGGTTGTATATTTTTTGCCATAAAAGGTTAATTGGTTTCGTTTTTGGTAGCATAGACTCGGTTGTGGAAGCGGAGGTCGAGTGACTTGTAGGTGTTGGTGGCGAGGATGCCGTTGGTGTAGGCGGCGTCGAGGTTGGCGAGTTTGTCGCCGATGTCGGAGGCGTCGCCGATGAGCACGGTGTGGTCGCCGAGGACGCTGTAGAGTTCGATCTGGCCGTCGTCGCGGACGAATATCTGGGGATATTGGGCGCTGTAGGTGGAGTCGGCGGCGATGGCGCGTGCGGTGAGGTAGGCCTCGTAGAACGGGGTGGCTTTTTTCACCTTGGAGTCGGCGGCGATGTTGCCGCTGATGACGGGCAGGCGTTGGCAGGTGGAGTCATCGGGCAGCAGTTGGCCGTTGTCGGTGAGGATGAGCGGTTCGGAGCCGTCGTTGGGGAATACCCAGGCGACGGGCGACTTGGCGGCGACGGTCAGCACGAGTTTGCCGCCCTCCGCGGCGGTCGATTCGATGTGGTCGAACCAGGGGTCGCGTTGCAGCGCGGCGGCCAGTGCCTCGCGGTTGACCTTGCTCATCCGCTGTCCCACCGGGTTGGAACCCGACTTGGCGATGAGCTTCTCGGCCTTGTGGGACGTGAACGGGCTGTTTCCCGACGGGGAGACGACCACCACGCTCACCTCCTCACAGGAGAGCTTGTGATAGTGGACCCCGGCCATCACGCCGAAAACCACAACCGCTATGATCAACAACAAAAGGACTATGCTTTTTAACCGCTTCATGGGATGAAAATCGTTGAAAAAAAGTGTTTTTTAGTGTGCTGCAACACCACAGCAACGGTAGTTTTAGTAGCTTGCAAAGATACCTTTTATTTGTCGCTTATCCTTATTTTTTTATTATGAAAAACCAACATTTATTTGTTCATATTTTTCTCCTTCAAAAAAATTGTATTTTATTGATTATAAATGATTTAACAATAAACAAAAAGCACTTTATACACTTTTGCCGAACGATAGTTGCCTCACGTCTTTTTCTTCCCTTCATTTTTTGAAAAAAAGAGCGGATCCATTTCGTGGTAAAAGCAGCGTCGTGCTTAGAAAACCCTGCCTTTGGCAGACCTCCCATGAAAAATTGCAGGAGCATGTAATTTGTATGAAAAAAAGTTGTAATTTTGCAGCCCCAAAAAAATCAACAAATTATAAACAAAAAACAACCTTAAAAACATGTTGAATCATTACGAAACCGTTTTCATTATGACTCCCGTTTTGTCTGATGAACAGATGAAGGAAACGGTTAAAAAGTTCGAGAAGATCCTTCTCGACAAAGGAGCAGAGATCGTGCACCAGGAGAACTGGGGCCTGCGCAAGTTGGAGTATCCGATCGCGAAAAAGACGTCGGGGTTCTACCATCTTTTTGAGTTCGTCGCCGAAGGCAGCGTGGTCAAAGAGTTCGAACTCCAGTACCGTCGTGACGAGAAAGTGATGCGTTATCTGACCGTGGCCATGGACAAACACGCCATTGCCTATGCTGAGAAGAGACGCAACCTGAGAAAAGAGAAAGCCGCCGCCGCGCCGGTCGCCGAAGAGGCCCCCGTCGCCGAGCAGCCCGCCACCGAAAACACCAACAACGAATAAGGAGGAATCACCATGGCACAACAAACCGACATCAAATACTTGACCCCCATCGCGGTCGATATCAGAAAGAAGAAGTATTGCCGTTTCAAGAAGAGCGGTATCAAATACATTGACTACAAGGACGGCGAATTCCTCAAGAAATTCGTGAACGAGCAAGGCAGAATCCTGCCCCGCCGCCTCACCGGCACGTCCCTGAAATACCAGAAGAAAGTCGCTCAGGCCGTGAAGAGAGCCAGACACCTGGCCCTGCTTCCGTTCGTCACCGACAATTTGAAATCTAACAACTAAGGAGGGCATTATCATGGAAATCATCTTAAAAAAAGACGTACAGAATCTGGGTTACGCCGACGACATCGTAAAGGTGAAGAACGGCTACGCACGTAACTACCTCATTCCGCAAGGTTTTGCCATCCCGGCTACCGAGCCCAACCGCAAAATGCTGGCCGAGACCATCAAACAGCGCGCCTTCAAGGCCGAGAAGATCCGCAAGGAAGCCGAATTCCTCGCCGGCAAGATCGAAGGTCTCTCCGTCCGCATCGCCGCCAAGGCCTCCGAAAAGGGCACCATCTTCGGCTCCGTCACCAACATCGCCGTGGCCCAAGCCCTCAAGGAACAACACGACATCGAAATCGACCGTCACCAGATCATGTTGAACGATGACCACATCAAGGAACTGGGCAACTACACCGCCCAAGTCAACCTTCACAAGGATTTCAAGGTCACCCTCAACCTGGAGGTCGTCGCCGAGGAGTAGTCCTCCGCAACCTAAGACATCTACGAACCGAGGGCGTGAATGCGCACCTCGGTTCTTTTTTATCATCCCCTCCCCCATCACACCCTATAAATGATCCAAAGTAAAACGTACAAAACCCTGTTACTCACCTTGTTGGCATTAGTGCTCTCGGCATGTGGAGCCACCGCACAAAGCGACGACCGCCCCACCTACGACAACATCGACATCGAAGAGTACGACAGTCTGATCATCTACCGCCCTCGATTCTGCACCATCGAAATGGCCTACGGCAGCGAGGTGCCCCAGGGCGACAACATCCTCTTCTGCTGTCCCGCCGCCTTCACCGCCGAATGCCTCAAGTACTTCACCCACACCAACATCCGTTGCAACCACGTCAACAACGGCACCTTCTACGCCGGCTCGCCCGAACCCGTCTGCAACGGCGTCTTCACCTTCTACGACGAGCAGGGGCACTTCGACCGCATCAACGACTCGTCGCTGCAGGTAGCCGCCGAGCACAACGGCATGGGCTTCTGCCAGGTGCTGGCGATCTTCGATGGGGAAATCGCCTACACCGACACCCTCAAGCAGGATTTCTGGATCCATAAAGACTACGTATTCCGCGCGCTTTGCGAAAAAGACGGAAAACTTTGTCTGATAGAAAGTTGCGACAAGGTTTCCTACGCCCGATTCGTCCGCTACCTGAAAGAGTACGGGGTGAAATACGCCATCAACCTTGACATGGGAGGTTGGAGCCACAGTTGGTACCGCGACAACTACGGGGATGTGATCACCACAGGAAGTTCCCCGACAAAATACGCCTCCAACTGGCTGTTATTCAAGCCGTAAGGACTACTCTTTCCCGTCTGTGGAGTCTCCTTCGTAATTCATGCAACCCAACTCCTCGAACTTGGCTGTGTGTGCCAACTGGGCGTGATGCACCAACTCCTTCACCTGCTCAACTTCAGCGCGGTCAGAAATCACGATCTGGGACTGCTCAACAAAAAATTCGCCGGCAGCGGAGTCGAGTTGGGCGCAGTCTTTCGCCGCGGCAATCGCGGCCTCATAAGCCGAGATGCACTCCACCGCTGCTTGGTATCCCGCACTATATTGAGGGGGTTCTTGTTGATTTTCAGTTTGTTGCTCTTTTTCGGCATCTTGATGGCCACAGGCCACAAACGCCAATAGAGCCACGGCGATACAGAGGAAGGAAGCGATTTTTTTCATTGCAGAGTTCATAAAATGAGGGACTCACACGGTCAAATTTCCATCATTCGCAACCGCACGGAGTCCTATAGAAGCGGTTGGAAATATTCAGCGGCAAAGTTACTGATTATTTCCATACCGAAACACACCGGGGCCGCGATTTTTTTCATTCCGGAAAAATGTGTATCTTTGCTCATCAAAAAAAGAAGATGAAAAAGTTCAAACCTATCGTACACTCCATGCGTCTCCGGACGCTACCGCTCTCATTAGCAGGTGTTTTGCTAGGACTGCTTTTAGCCAACACCTCATCCTGGCCCGTGTTTCTGCTCACATTGCTCACCACGGTGTGCCTGCAAATCCTGTCGAACGTGTCGAACGAGTTGGGCGACCACCTCAGCGGGACCGACCAGGAGGGTCGCACGGGTCCGGCGTACAGTTTGCAACAGGGCACGCTGACCGAGCGGGACCTGCGCCGCACCATCGTCGTGATGGCGGTGTTGTGCGCGGTTTTCGGCACGCTGATGGTGTGGTGCTCCTTCGGCACGTTACTGTCGGCGCCGGCGCTCTCGCTGCTGGCACTCGGCGCCGCGGCCATCGCCGCCGCGATCCGCTACACCTTGGGAAAAAATCCTTACGGCTATCGTGGCTGGGGCGACCTCTACGTCTTCCTCTTCTTCGGGTTAGTGTCGGTGATGGGCGGCTACTACGTGGCGGCGCACACGCTGTCGCCATGGCTGCTGCTGCCCGCGTCGGCGGTCGGTTGTTTCAGTGTAGGCGTGCTGAATGTCAACAACATACGCGACATGGCCACCGACGCGGGCACGCGGGTGACCACGCCGCTGCGCATCGGTGAGCGCAACGCGAAGATCTACCAGACGGCACTCATCGTCGCCGGCTGGCTGATGCTGGCGGTCTATTTGATAGCGCAGGCGCGCACCCCGTGGCAGTGGATAGGAGTGGTCACACTGCCGCTTTATGTACGCCATCTGTCGGGCGTGTGGCGCCTGCGCGGGCAACAACTCGACCGGATGCTGCCCCTGCTGGTGATGAGCACCTTCGTCCTCGCCCTGCTGACCGGACTGCCCGGATTCTCCTTCTAACGCGCCGTCATCATGCCCACAAACGAAAGCATCCAGGAACTTTTCAATGGCATCGCGCCGAAGTACGACCGCATGAACCACCTCATGTCGTTCAACGCCGACCGTGGATGGCGGCGCAAGGCGGTGCGGCAAATCGTGGAGGGCGACGGAGCGCTGCAGGTGCTGGACTTAGCGACGGGCACGGGCGACCTGGCCATCGCCATCGCGAAGCGGCTGCCGGCGGGCGGCAACGTCACCGGCATCGACCTGTCGGAGAAGATGTTGGCTATCGGTCGGGAGAAGGTGCGGAAGGCGGGATGGGACTCCGTGGTGACGTTCGCGACGGGCAACGCGGAGGCGCTTCCCTTCGGCGACGGGAGTTTCGACCGCGTGAGCGTGGCCTTCGGGGTGCGCAACTATGCCGACCGGATGCGCGGATTGCGCGAAGCGTGCCGAGTGCTGCGCCCGGGCGGACGGCTCGTCATCTTAGAACTCTCCTCCCCCGACAACCGCTTCCTGTTCGGTCTATACAAGTTCTACACATTGAAGGTGTTGCCGTGGTTGGGGGGCCTCGTCGGCGGCAATCGCAGCGCCTACACCTACCTGCCTGAGTCGGTGTTGGCCTTTCCCAAGCCGCCGGAGTTCCTGCCCATGCTCCTACAAGCGGGCTTCTCGCACGGCGAAGTGCGGAACCTCACCTTTGGCGTCTGCCGGCTCTACACCGCAGTCAAATAGGACTCCGGTGGTAGGGTGCTGCCCATCTGCCGACAAGGGCAGGAAACCCTATTTATTCAAAATGATATTCAATAGGGTGAATTTGTGGGATGATAATATCGCAAGGACTCATTTCATCTTGCTTTTTTCTTTCTATTTCAAAAGTTATCAACCCAGTTACATAACATTTTCGGGTGTCATCAACGGAAGCCGAATCAGGGAACGTCCACCATTCCATCGGCACTTCGCAATCTGATTGCGCATTTGAAGCAGGTAACTTGTCCACCAAACTGTACTCGCAGTTGTGGGCATAACGATTCGTACAAGGTGTAATGTATCCGCAAACACGTATCGTATCCCTGTGATCCATCGGTCGAAGTCTTTCTTCACCTTCTCCCATATATGCTCTGTAATTATATACAATGGCGCGACAGGAGTTGTATTCGGTGACAGACAATGCTGGAGGATTGTTATACATTGGTTCATAACAATGTTTTTTACTGCACGATTCCAGCAGGATGGCACCAACCAAAAGAATTATGCAAACGACCAACATCTTTTTCATCTCGTACCCCCTTTCCCATTTTCAAGCTGCTGCACACGCTCTTCCAACTGGAGGATGTAGAGCGTCATCTCCTCGATTTTCTGCTGTGCGAAGAATAATGATATTTTTTTCATGATGGTTGTTTTTTGTTGGTTTGTTGGGCAGAGACAACGCATGCGTTGTCTGTACGTTGGATGGGCGAATCATCATTCGTCCTTACATTTTTTCGCCTGCAAATGTACGACAATTTCAAAGAATAATCCAATATCTTGAGACAACGCATGCGTTGTCTTTACCTTTCAGTTCTTCACGAACCGTACGTTTCGACTCACGAGAAAAAAAATATGACACGCGCCGACCGTATGATGGAATGGAAAAAAATCGTACTTTTGCGACTCACAACCATCCGATGAAAGATTTCCCTCGCAAATCGAAACTTATTGCTGTAAGAGATTGGATAACAAGAGTTTCCGGAAGGAACACCCTGCTGTTGCTCAGTCTATTCGTGGGGGTATGCGGTGCTACTGTCGCCATTGTGGTCAAGAACCTGCTGTACTTCACCACGCAACTGCTCACCACGGCGCTTCCCGAGGCCCAGGTCAACTACCTCTACTTGGCCTTTCCGATGGTGGGCATTCTGCTGACCGTGTTGTTTGTCCGCTTTTTCGTGAAGGACGACATCAGCCACGGGGTGAGCATCGTGCTAAACGCCATCAGCAACTACGGAGGAAAGCTCCGTTCGCACAACGTATATAGTTCGATGATAGCGAGTTCGCTGACGGTTGGCTTCGGCGGTTCGGTAGGTATGGAGGCCCCGATCGTGCTCACCGGCTCGGCGGTGGGCTCCAACTTGGCGCGGCTCTTCCAACTGTCGCCGAAGCAGACGATCCTGCTGCTCGGCTGCGGCAGCGCGGCGGCCATGGCGGCCATCTTCAAGGCGCCCATCGCCTCGGTGGTCTTCGCCATCGAAGTGCTCATGCTCGACCTGACGGCGACGACGGTGGTGCCGTTGCTCATCTCCGCCGCCACCGGCACCTTCCTCTCCCTCTGCTTTCTCGGCGAAGACGTCATGCTCACCAACGCGCCCACCACGCCGTTCCAACTGCACAACATCTGGGTCTATATCGTCATCGGCGTCTCCGCCGGCCTCCTGTCGGTCTATTTCCTGCGCACCTCGCGCTTCGTGGAAGGGCTGTTCGCCAAGATCAAACAGTGGCGTGTGAAACTCATCCTCGGCAGCGTCGCCCTCGGCGCGCTCATCTTCATCTTCCCCGCCTTCTACGGCGAGGGCTACGAGAACATCGCCTCGCTCATGCGCGACGACAGCGTCTCGCTCTTCAAGAACTCTCCGTTCTTCGGCATCATCAGCCACCAATACGGAATCCTGCTGCTCTTCCTGCTCGGCATCGTGATTCTGAAGGTGGTGGCCACGGCCATCACCAACGCGGCGGGCGGCGTGGGCGGCGTCTTCGCTCCTTCGCTCTTCACCGGCGCCTTCCTCGGCTACCTCATCGCCGTGACACTGCGCTATTTCTTCGACATCGACGCCCCCATCACCAACTGCGTGCTCGCAGGCATGGCGGGCGTGCTCGCAGGCGTCATGCACGCCCCGCTCACCGGCATCTTCCTCATCGCCGAACTCACCACCGGCTTCGGCCTCCTCATCCCCCTCATGGTCACCTCCCCCATCGCCTACCTCACCTCCAAGTTCTTCGAACCCTACTCCGTCTATACCCGCAAACTCGCCCAGAAAGGAAAACTCAAAACCCACAACAAGGATAAATATGCCGTGCGCCAGATCGACTTCCTCGGACTGCTCGACACCAACGTGCGCACCGTGCCCCTCAACGCCACCCTGCGGCAGTACGTGGAGGTGATCGCCGACAGCAAACGCAACATCTTCGTCGTCATCGACGACGACCGCAAATTCGTCGGCCTGCTGCTGATGGACGACCATCGCGACGTTATCTTCAAGCCCGAACTCTACGACACCTACCGCGTGCGCGACCTGCTCTATATCCCCGACGTCGTCGTCTTCAATACCGACAGTGCCGAGGAAATGATTGCCAAATTCCACCAGACCCAAAACTTCAACCTCCCCGTCATCACCTCCGACCGCAAATATCTCGGCTTCCTTTCGCGCGCGAAGGTTTTGGACGCTTATAAAGATGTAATTGCAGAAGAATCAGACGATTAAGAATTCTTCTCGGCTTTCATTTTTTCTACCAGATAACCCAACTTATAGAGGTCGAATGCCCTGATTTTCGGGTTCGGGGAACGGAGATTCTTCTCGATCATTTTCCCGAACATTTGATAGAAAAGACGATAAAGCCCCAGCAGATGCCGTTTTTCCAACTTCCGGTAGGTGCGCAGCAACGTGATGCTCTGCTCCAGCCGGTCGCGGTTCTCCACCTTGTCCGCAATGATCAGGAGGTTGTCGATGCTGTTGCGCGTCTGTTTCAGAAACTGGTTGCTCGAACGGCTGACATCGTGTCGCAACGGGTTGTCGATGTGCGAGATGGTAATGCCGTGCGCCTCCAGGTCCAAACCGAATAGGGTGTCCTCGTGGCCATATCCTTGCAGAGTCTCATCAAACTGCACAGTATCGAAAATCTCCTTTTCTATGATAAAATTGAAGGTGGAAAAGGCGGCGTTGGGGTCTTTTCTCCGGACCTCGGCGGGCACCTGTTCGCGTACTATCCCGTATTTCCAACGCAGGACATTCTCCTTCCGCGGTTTCTTGGGTTTGAACTCCGCGCCGCCCACCACCACCTTGGCGGGAAGCGCCTCCAAATACTTCTTCAGGTAATCGCGGTGCGTCACGGTCACATCGCAGTCCATAAAGAGCAGATAGGGATATTGTGACTTGACTGCCAATGTGTTGCGCACGACAGACCTACCCATGTTGATGTAACTCTGGAGGTAGGTGACGTGGTCTAAAAAGTCAAGTTGGGCGTTTTTTTTCTGATACTCGTAGTCGGAAGCATCGTCCAACAACAGGATTTCGTACGCCACCTTCAATTTGTCGGCCTGGGTTTTCAGGTCGCGGACCAGTTTGGTGACGTCCCAGTTGTGGATGGGGATGCAGATGGATAGCATATTAGAGCATAGTATCCAACAACTTGCCGTCTTCGATGCAGATGGTGCGGGACGGGAACTTGTCAAGCATCGTGAAGTTGTGGGTGCACATCAGCACGGTGGTGCCTTGCTCGCGGTTGAGGTCGTGCAGGAGTTGGAAGATCTCCTCGGCGGAGATGGGATCGAGGTTGCCCGTCGGTTCGTCGGCGAGGATGACCTCGGGGTTGTTGAGCAGGGCGCGGGCGATGCAGACGCGCTGCTGCTCGCCGCCGGAGAGTTGGTGCGGGTACTTGAAGTCCTTGGTTTCCAAATGGACGAGTTTGAGCACCTCGTCGATGCGGGAGTCCATGGTCTTCTTCTCCTTCCAACCAGTGGCTTTCAAGGCCGCCTGCAGATTCTCGCGCACGGTCTTATCGACCAACAACTGGTAATCCTGGAAGATGACCCCCAGCTTGCGGCGGAGGTAGGGTATTTTCCGCGTCTTGATGGTGCGCAGGTCGAAGCCGGCGCACTCGGCACGCCCCGTCTTCACCGCAATCTCAGCCAACAGAATCTTAAGAATGGACGACTTGCCCGCGCCGGTCTTTCCCACCAAATACACAAATTCTCCCTTATGGATGACGAAGGATACCTTGGAGAGGATGAGGATCTTCTTCTGGAAGACATCCACATCTTCCAGGATGATGGCGGTCTCTTTTTCCGCGGAGTCGGTTTCCGTGAGTTGCACGGGAGCGATATCCTCACTCAATGTGCTGTCGGTGAAGATGTTCTCTTCTTGGATGGGGGTGTTGGGCTGGCTTTCGGGGTCGTTCATAACGAGGAATATTAAATGTCGATATTGGCGTAACGGGCGTTTTTCTCGATAAATTCGCGGCGCGGGGGCACTTCATCGCCCATGAGCATGGAGAAGATGTAGTCGGCCTCCATGGCGTTCTCTATGGTGACCTGACGCAGGGTGCGGCGGGCGGGATCCATAGTGGTGGACCAGAGTTGCTCATCGTTCATCTCACCCAGACCTTTGTAACGCTGCACGTGTACCTTGGAGTTGTTGTCGCCGCCGAACTGCGAAATGAGTCCGTCGCGCTCCTCGTCGGTCCAGGCGTACTGCTCGTTGTCGCCCTTCTTGACGAGATAGAGCGGCGGGGTGGCGATATAGACGTGTCCCTGTTCGATGAGTTCGCGCATGTGGCGGAAGAAGAAGGTGAGGATGAGGGTGGCGATGTGGCTGCCATCGACATCGGCATCGGTCATGATGATCACCTTGTGGTAGCGCAACTTCTCCATGTTGAGCGCCTTGTGGTCGTCTTCAGTGCCGATGGTGACGCCGAGGGCGGTATAGATGTTCTTGATCTCTTCGCTGTCGAGCACGCGGTGCTGCGGGGCCTTCTCCACGTTGAGGATCTTACCGCGCAGGGGCAGGATGGCCTGGAAATGGGCGTCGCGGCCCTGTTTGGCGGTGCCGCCTGCGGAGTCTCCCTCGACGAGGTAGAGTTCGCAATCCTCGGCCACTTTGGAGGAGCAGTCGGAGAGTTTGCCTGGCAGGCCGCCGCCGCTGAAGGCCGACTTGCGCTGCACCAATTCGCGGGCGCGGCGGGCGGCATGGCGCGCCGTGGCCGCCAGAACCACCTTATCCACAATCTGCTTGGCATCCCGCGGGTGCTCTTCCAAGTAGTGGTTCAGCATTTCGCTCACCATGGAACTGACGATGCCATCGACCTCGCCGTTGCCCAACTTCGTCTTCGTCTGCCCCTCGAACTGAGGTTCGGCTACCTTGACAGAGATGATGGCGGTGAGACCTTCGCGGAAGTCGTCGCCGGATATCTCGATCTTCTGTTTCTCCAACTTCTCCAACATTTTGTTGTTCACAGCATAACGTTTCAACGTGGTGGTGAGGGCACGGCGGAAACCGGTCAGGTGGGTACCGCCTTCAATGGTGTTGATGTTGTTGACGTAGGAGTGGATGTTCTCGGAAAAGCCGTCGTTGTATTGCATCACCACCTCAATGGGCACGTTCGACTTCTCGCCCTCAATGTAGATGGGCATCTCCATGATCTTGGTGCGGCCGCTGTCGAGGAAGCGGATGAAGTCCTTGAGCCCCTCTTCGGAATAGAAGGTCTCGCTCTTGAACTGACCGTTCTCCTCGGTCACGCGCTGGTCGGTGAGGGTGATGGTGATACGCTTGTTGAGGAAGGCGAGTTCCTTCAGACGTCCGGCGAGGATGTCGTATTTGTATTCGCTGACGTTGAAGATGGTATCATCGGGGGTGAAGGTGATCTTGGTGCCGCGGTAGTCGGTCTTTTCGGTCTCTTTGACCGAGTATAGGGGCTTGCCGAAGGCGTACTCCTGGACGAAGTGGATGCCGTTGCGATAGACGTCGGCCTGGAGGTGCTTCGAAAGCGCGTTGACGCAGGAGACGCCGACGCCGTGCAGACCGCCGGAGACCTTGTAGGAGTCCTTATTGAATTTGCCGCCGGCATGGAGCACGGTCAGCACCACTTCCAGGGCGGAACGGTGCTCCTTTTCGTGCATGTCGGTCGGGATGCCACGGCCGTTGTCGAGTACCGAAATCGAGTTGTCGGGGTAGATGGTGACGTCAATCCTGTTGCAATGTCCAGCCAACGCCTCGTCGATGGAATTGTCCACCACTTCATACACCAAATGGTGCAGTCCGCGCTCGCCCACATCGCCAATATACATGGCCGGACGCTTGCGCACCGCCTCCAAACCCTCCAACACTTGGATATTGTCGGCATTGTACTCTTCAGGTTGCAGTTTCTTTTCTTCTAATTCACTCATTATCAAGAAAATATATTTTTAATATAACACTGCAAATTTACAAAAAAAATCTCGCTTTTCCGCCTCTCGGAGACAAAAAAACGAGATTTTTTTTAGGATAGGAAATCGGATCAATTTCCGAGGTCTGACATGAACTTGATCTTCATAATCCGGATCTCCTCCAACGAATATTCATCCTCTCCCAACGCGGACAAAGCGTCCTCCACGGAGTCGGATTCGGCATTGGCGAAATAGTCCAAAATGTCCTCCTGATGGTAGGGTTCGATGTACTCGTCGATGTAGTAGTCGATGTCGAGTTTGGTGCCCGAGGCGACGATGCTCTCGACCTCCGTCAGGAACTCGTCCATGTCGAGACCCTTGGCGATGGCGATGTCCTCGAAGTTGAGTTTTCTGTCGATGTTCTGGATGATATAGACCTTCAGCGCCGACTTGTTGATCACCGACTTGACCACAAAGTCCTGCGGGCGTTCGATCTCGTTCTCCTCCACATACTTCTTGATGAGTTCGATGAAGGGCTGCCCGTGCTTCTGCGCCTTGCCTGCCCCCACGCCGCTGATGTGGGTCATCTCCTCGATGGTCGTCGGGTACTGCGTACACATGTCCTCTAGCGACGGGTCCTGAAAGATGACAAACGGCGGGATATTCTCGCGCTGCGCAATCGTCTTGCGCAGGTCCTTCAGCAGGGAGAAAAGAACGTTGTCGATGGCCTCGCCCTTGTTGGGCATGATCTCCTCGTCGTCATCCTCATCCTGGTCGTCCGTGACGGGCTTGGCAATCATGATGGAGTAAGGATTCCGCATGTACCGCTCGCCCTTCTCCGTGATCTTCAGCAGGCCGTAGTTCTCGACGTCCTTCACTATCAACTCGTCGAAAATGGCCAAACGGATGACATTCGACCAGAATTTGGCATCATACTCCTCCCCTTCTCCGAACTGTTTCAGTTTATTGTGCTTGAATTTGGTGATAGAGGTGGTTTTATTGCCCGTCAGGATGTCAATGATATGATCCTCCTTGAACTGCTGTTTCACGGTCTGTATCACCTCCAAAGCGAGTTGAATCTGCTCGGAAGCGTTCACCTTCGGCTTCGGGTGGCAACAGTTGTCGCAGTTGTGGCAGTTCTCCTCGGCGTAGTTCTCTCCGAAGTAGTGGAGCAGGTGCTTGCGGCGGCAACTGGTTGATTCGGCATAGGCGGCGGTCTCCGCCAGCAACTGCTTCACGATCTCCTGTTGCGCCACGGCCTTCTTTGTGGAGAACTTCTCCAATTTGTAGAGGTCCTTATAGTCGTAAAAGGCGATGCAGATGCCCTCGCCATCGTCACGGCCGGCACGCCCCGTCTCCTGATAGTAGCCCTCCAGACTCTTCGGCATGTCGTAGTGGATGACGAAGCGCACGTCGGGCTTGTCGATGCCCATGCCGAAAGCGATGGTGGCGACAATCACCTCCGCCTTCTCCATCAGGAAGGCATCCTGATTCTCTACACGGGTCTTGGAATCCAAGCCCGCATGGTATGGAAGTGCCCGTATCTTGTTGACCTGCAAGAAGCTGGCAAACTCTTCCACCTTTTTTCTACTCAAACAGTAAATGATGCCCGACTTGCCCGGGTGGTCCTTGATGAACTTGACGATCTCCTTATCGACATCCTTGGTCTTCTCCCGAATCTCGTAATAAAGGTTGGGCCGGTTGAAGGAGGAGATGAAGATTTTGGCATGCGTCATGGCCAAGTTCTTCTGGATGTCGTTCTGCACCTTGGGGGTGGCGGTGGCCGTCAGGGCGATCACCGGCACCTTGGCCCCGATGGCGTCGATGATGGAGCGGATGTTGCGGTACTCCGGACGGAAGTCGTGCCCCCATTCGGAGATGCAGTGCGCCTCGTCGATGGCATAGAACGAGATGTTGATGGCTTTGAAAAAGTCGATGTTCTCGTCTTTCGTCAACGACTCGGGCGCCACATACAGCAGCTTCGTCTTGCCGCTCAGCAGGTCTTCGCGCACGGTGTTGATCTCGGCTTTGGAGAGGGAGGAGTTGAGGAAGTGCGCCACTCCGTCTTCAGTGCTGTAGTTGCGGATGGCATCAACCTGGTTCTTCATCAACGCGATCAGCGGGGAGATGATGATGGCCGTGCCTTCACTCATCAGCGCCGGCAGCTGGTAGCACATCGACTTCCCACCGCCGGTCGGCATGATGACAAAACAGTCGTTGCCGTCCAACAAGGCCTTGATGATTTCCAACTGGTTCCCTTTGAATTGACTGAAGCCGAAAATCTTCTTCAGCATCTTTTTGATATCCTTTTCGGTGAACTTCTGCATCTTGAAAATGGGTTATAATGCTTTACTATCTGCTGCGAAAGGATGCTTTTCCCGAAGGAAGGTTTACCCTAAACACAACTGACTTACAAAGGTATAAATATTTCCAATAAACAGCGACGATTTTTTTGAAAAAAATCAAAAAATTTTATCGTTCACCAAATAGTTTGATACATAATCAGTTACGCCGTCTTCCAAACTATGAAACGGCTGTTGGCAGCCCGCGGCGTGCATTTTTTCCATTTTCGCCTCGGTAAAATATTGGTATTTGTCCCTAATATCTTCGGGAATATCCACAAATTCGATGTCGGGCGTGCGCTGAAGGGCGGCGAAGGTGGCGCGGACCAAATCGAGGAAACTGCGGGCATGTCCAGTGCCGAGGTTAAAGATGCCGTCGGCGTGGCGGTTCTGCGAAAACCAGTAGAGCACCTCCACCACATCCTTCACATAGACGAAGTCGCGCAGTTGCATGCCGTCGGCGAAGTCAGGGCGGTGCGAGCGGAAGAGTTTCACCCTGCCACATTCCTTGATCTGGTTGAAAGCGTGGAAGATAACCGATGCCATACGGTCCTTGTGGTACTCGTTGGGACCATACACGTTGAAGAACTTGAAGCCAGCCCACGCGGGCGGAGTGGATGTCTGCTGGAGAATCCACTTGTCGATCTCGTTCTTGGAACGGCCGTAGGCGTTGAGCGGCTGGAGTTGCGGAATGCAGGACTCATCGTCGGCATAGCCGTTGGCGCCGTCGCCGTAAGTTGCGGCAGAGGAGGCGTAGAGCATCGGAAAGCGATGCTGCGTGGCCAGACTCCAGATATGCTGTGTGTAATCGACGTTAAGTTCCTCAAAGACAGTATAGTCGCGCTCGGTGGTATCGGTGCGGGCGCCGAGGTGCACGATGCCGCTGATGTGGCGGGCGTTCCGGTCTGCCCAGGCAAAGAACTCGTTGCGCTGAATCTTGTCGGCGTACTGCTTGTCGACCCAGTTGCGGCGTTTGCGTTCGCGGGTGAAATCATCGACGAGTACCAGATCGGTGCGTCCTTGTTGGTTGAGTTGTTGTACCATGCAACTTCCGATGAAGCCGGCGGCACCAGTGATGACAATCATATTAGGTTACAGGTTTTAGTTTACAGATTACAGGTTTTAGGGGGCAGGGATTGGAGATGGGGAAAGGTAATTCTTTAAAAATGTTGTAGAGACGTGGGAATGCCGCGTCTCTACGTTGTGGGTTTGAAATGTCTGTTTTAGCGGGTCACGCCGCCGCCGGAGGGGGTGCCGAGGCGGGCCATGGCGCAACGGAAGCCGATGTACTTGGTCGATTCATCCTCTTCGAGGTAACGTCTGTGGCCGGGGGCCGCATAGTACTCGGGATCGATCCAGGAACCGCCCTTATAGACGCGAGAGTGGTCGCCGACCAGGGAGTATTCGAAGGGCACTGCGGTCTCCTTCGGGTACATGGTGGTGGTGGCGTCGCTGGAGTTGGTCTTCCAGACATCGGACTCCAACTGGGAGGCCCAGTCACCGTCGAGGTAGTTGATGTTGTCGGCGGCGCGGTAGTTGCGGCGTCTGTCGTTCTTGAAGTCGGAGACGGGCACCATCGGGATCTTACCCACGCTGTCGCGGTCTTCCACCATGCCGGAGCCATCCTCCAAGAGTTTCATGGTCTCGTAGTAGTTGCCACGGAACGGGTTGAACTCATAGACATCATCGTGGGAAGTCTGTCTATAGACGTCCATCACCCACTCAGCGACATTACCACCCATGTTGTAGAGGCCGAAGTCGTTGGGCCAGTAGGAGTTGACGGGTGCCGGGATGTCGGAGGCGTCGTTCAGGTTGCCAGCCACGCCCATGAGGTCGCCGCGGCCACGGCGGGTGTTGGCGACGAAGTCACCATAGTAGTGTTTGTCGTCGGTACGGGTATAGTGACCGTTCCAAGGATAGAGTTTTCTTTCGAGCACGCGCTCGTTGAGGGTGTTGCCGATGAGTGCGTAGGCGGCGTACTCCCACTCGGCCTCGGTGGGGAGGCGGTAGCGGGGCAGCAGGATGCCGTCCTCCATCTTCACGTTACGATAGTCGCCGGTGGAGATGTTCTGCAACCGGTTGTCTGTCTCCATCTCATAGGAGTCGTAAACGAGATAGGCGTCGGTGCTGAAGTAGAGTTCCGGTGACGGATCGGGGTTCCAGTCGATGAAGCCCATATCGACGAGGATCTGCTCGTTGACGCGGTCGGTACGCCAGGCGGCGTAATTGGTGGCCTGCAGCCAGTTGACGCCGACGACCGGATAGTGGTCGTAAGCCGGATAGCGGAAGTAGTACTCCACCTGCGGCTCGGCATAGGTGAGTTTCTCACGCCAGACATTCTCGTCGGGGCGGGCCTCGTCAACAATGGTGTTGAGGTCGGCGGGCAGGAAGACGCGCTCGAGCCAGTAGAGGTACTCACGGTAGTCGAGGTTGCTGATCTCACACTCATCCATGTAGAAGGAGGAGACGGTGACACGGCGCGGGTTGTTGCCCCACTCGTACATCACATCCTCTTCCACACGACCGAAGGTGAAGGTACCGCCTTCGATGAGCACCAGACCGGGGCCGGTGGCCTGCTCCACAAAGGGATAGACCTCAAAGCCGCCGTTCTCGGCGTTGTTATATTCCCATCCAGTAGTCGGAGAGTACTCTTTCTTACAAGCACTGAACAACACTGCTACTGCTGCGATGAGCATCAGACTGGAAATTCTTGTCAACTTCTTCATCTTTTTATGATTTACTGTTCTAAACGATGTTTTTCAAAAATTATTTTTCAAAGGGGTTAGAAAGAGGGGCAGACGAGGTCCTTCATCACACGTTTTCTCTCGGGACAGGGCAGGAGCAACTGGAGGGAGACCTCATGGGCACCACCGGAGAGGTTGGCGAGTTTGGAAACGGTGAGGTCGTAGGAGTAGCCGATGCGGACGAGGTCGTGCTGCAAGCCGAACATGAAGATGACGGCGTCGGGATTGCGGAAACTCTGGCGGTACCAAATGCCGACCACGAAAGGATAGTAGTTGACATAGAGACCGTAGTTGAGCTGATGGAACTCCATCTGGTGCTGATAGATGATGTTGGGGCTGATGGAGACGTCGCCGAAGGAGTGGCTTTTGCGGCTGCGGCGTTTGAGGTCGAACAGTCCGCCGGCGTGGGCGGTCCACTTGACGGGCAGACGGCTCACAGAGATGAAGCCCTCGTACGGACGGGTGACGTGATTGACGGCCAAGCCGAAGTAGAAGTTCTTGGTGTAGCCGATGAAACCGGCGGAGAAGTCGGCGATGGCCTTCGACTGCTTGGAGGGGGCGGTCTCATTGGTCTCATACACGAAACCGTACTTCGGGTCGATCATGTCGCCGAAGGTGAGTTTGTCCCAGTTCAGACTCTTCTGCTGGAAGGTGGCCTGCAAGGCGAAACGCATGCTGAACTTGCGGGACACTTTCAACTTATAAGAGTAGATCACGCTGGCCGCGTAAGTGTTGATGGTGCCTTGACCCTGGTGGTCGCCCATGAACAGCACGCCGATGCCACCGGCTAATTTGTCGAAATGCTGGTCGTACGACGCCGAATAGGTGAGGTAGGTGCCGTGGACGTTCGGCCACTGATCGCGGAAGTGCGCCGTGACACGCGGACAGACATTCGTACCTGCAAACGCGGGGTTCAGATAGAGCGGGTTGGCGAAAAACTGGGAAAAATGCGGATCCTGTGCGGAAAGCTCCAAACTGCTGAGGGATAGCAGCAAGACTCCCAATACGCAAATGATCTTCTTCATATCCTTGATTTTATTCCATACTATTATAAGTTCGCAAAAATACGATTTTATTGTTTATGATTACGCTTTTTTTCATAAAAAGTTATCAACAATCCGCATTTTTTGCAATTTTATATTTGATGATTCGTTTATTCCATGTCTCATACGTAATACAAATCAACGGAATATGAATCGAATTTCTTGGGCAGGAATAGTTCTTTTTTTTCTAATAACTGCTCAACATATTGATAATCAGGCACAAAATTTTTCAAAATCCATCCAAATCACTTGGTTGGAACCTTGGGTTTATGAAGATGAGGAGGGCGTCAAGTCGGAGAGTCTGCTCTTTTCCGGCTCCATCTCCGACGAGGAGTTTCCCACTCTCCCCTGCTATTACGCACATTTTCCCGTCGATGCCGACTATGCCGGCTATGAAGTCGCCCTCAGCGACGAGCAGTACGAGCCGGTGCCGCGCGAGCAGGTGCGGCTGATTCCCAGCGACTTCGCGCGCCCGTCAGTGAGTGTCCGGGCGGAGACGGTATATGAGAAGAAACGCCCGTGGGTCGGGTTCTCATTCATCCCGTTGCGGAAGGCCGCGGGGGGATACGAGCGGCTGACGTCGGCGACAGTGACGATCCGGGGACGCGGCGTCCGCAAGGCGGAAGCCACCCGCTCGTACGCCGCACACTCCGTGCTGCAAAGCGGCAACTTCTACCGCATCACCGTGCCTGAAACGGGCATCTACAAAGTGACTTACAACGACCTGACGACACTGGGCGCGTCCGTGTCAGGACTTCCCTCGGCACGTATCGCCCTCTTCGGAAACGGCGGCGGCATGCTGGCCGAAAGCAATGCCGTGTCCCGCCACGACGACCTGCAGGAGATGCCCATCGAGATCCACGACGGCGGCGACGGCACCTTCGACCCTGGCGACTACTTCGTCTTTTACGCCGAAGGTCCGCACAGTTGGAGTTACAACAACGTGGAACAGCGCTTTACACACAGTTTCAACCTCTATACCGACAAGGCCTCCTACTTTGTGACGGTGGATGCCGGCGTGGGCGAGAAGTTGCGGGTGACGGAAGTGGACCACTCGTCGCTGACCGCCACAGGCTCGGCGACGACCTTCACGCACTACGGCTTCATTGAGGAGGACAAACTCAACCTGAAGGAGGGCGGCCGCGTATGGCTCGGCGACAAGTTCGACGCCACCACCACAGCCACCTACACGCTGGCGCTGCCCGCCCCGCCGACGGGCGCCGGCCGGATGACGGTCGCCGTGGCCACCACCTCGGTGCGATACTCCACCTTCGCCGTCTCCCTCGACGGTCAGACCATCGGCAGCGTCGGACTTCAGCCCACCTCCGGCGGCAACTACGCCGACCAGGTCACCCGCGACCTGAACTTCAGCGCCTCCGCCGGCAGCCACAACCTCCAACTCACCTACTCCAAACCGACCTCATCCTCCGTGGGTTACCTCAACTATATCGAGTGGCAGATCGAGTGCCAGTTGCGCGCGGGCAACGGCGCGATGCCGTTCTGTGCCCCGCAGACGATGGTGGACGCCGTCACCCAGTTCTTCCTCGCCAACGCCACCGGCGACACGAAGGTGTGGGACGTGACTGAGCCGCACGGCACGCGCCAGATGCACGGCACCCTCACCAACGGCACCTTCACCTTCAAAAGCCGCACCGACACGCTGCGCAGGTTCGTGGCGTTCACCCTTGCCGACTGCCGTTCCGTCGGCCTCGGCAGCCGCGTCGCCAATCAGGACCTCCACGGCAGCAGTCAGGTGGACATGGTCATCGTGGCGCACCCCGACTTCACGACGGAGGCGGAGCGCCTCGCCGACTTCCGGCGCAGCCACGACGGATTGAGCGTGAAGATCGTCACCCCGCAACAGATCTATAACGAATATGCCAGCGGCGAGCAGGATGTATGCGCCATCCGCGACTACATGCGGATGATCTACGACCGTTCGGGCGGCGCGCAACCGCGCTACCTGCTGCTCTTCGGCCGTCCCTCCTACGACTACCGCGGCATTGAAGGCACTTGCAAACTGTATGTACCCAACTTCCAATGCAGTTCCATCGCCAACAGCGAGTATTTCAAGGCCAACGACGACTTCTTCGGACTGTTGGACGAGAACGAGGGCGCCAACTCAACGGGCAAGAGCATCGACATCGCCATCGGTCGTTTTCCGGTGAGCACGGCATCGCAGGCGAAAATAGCGGTGGACAAGACCATCCAGTATGCCTCATCGGAGATACTGGGAGCGAACACGCAGAGTTGCAACTTCGGGGACTGGAAGAACGTGGTCACCTTCGTCGGCGACGACGAGGACCACAACGCGCACATCACCACGGCGGATGCCTGTGCCCAGCGCGCCGAGAACGGCAACGCCAACCTCAACTGCGAGAAAATCTATTTTGATGCTTATCAGCAAGTTACATACTCCTCCTCGGCGCGCTATCCCGAGGTCACCATCGACTTCAACAACCGCATGAACAAGGGCTCCCTGCTCTTCACCTACGTCGGCCACGGCGGCAAGTACGGTCTGGCGCACGAGCGCATCATCGACCTGACGGACATCAGCCGGTGGTCGAACCGTTACAACCAGCCCTGGTTCTTCACGATGACGTGCGAGTTCGGCTGGTGCGACCGCGCCATGGTCTCGCCAGCGGAGTCGGCGTTCCTGAACAGTCACGGCGGCGCATCCGGGCTTGTTTCCACCTACCGCGTGGCCTACACCGGCGGCAACCACAACTACATCACCCACCTCTTCGAAAACATCTTCACCCCCACCGACGGCCCCATCACCCTCGGCGAGGCCAACCGTCAGGGCAAAAACGCCGGCAGCGGCAACTGCAGCGACTTCAACATGATCTACGTCATCGGCGACCCGGCCATGAGATTGGCGCTGCCCCGCTACCAGGTGGTCACCGACTCCATCAACGGCATCGCCGTCGCCGCCTTCACCGACACGCTGAAGGCCCTCACGCGGGTGCGTGTCAGCGGGCACATTGAAGACGCCAACGGCAACGCCATCAACGACTTCGACGGAGTGCTGCAACCCTCCATCTACGACAAGAAGGTGAAGATGCACACGCTGCAGAACGACCCCAACAGTTACTACTACGAGTTCGACGTGCAGAAGAACATCCTCTTCAAGGGCAACACCACGGTGAGCGGCGGGCGCTTCCAATACACGTTCATCCTGCCCAAGGACATCAACTACGCTTACGGCACGGGCAAGTTCAGCCACTACGCGCACAGCCACAACGGCGAGGCCGCGGGTGCCTTCCGTCAGGCCGTCATCGGCGGCATGAGCGACGACACCTTCACCGACGCCAACGGTCCCGAGATACAACTTTACATGAACGACGAGAAGTTCGTCAACGGCGGTATTGTCAACCCGTCGCCCACGCTGCTGGTGAAACTCTCCGACGAATACGGCATCAACACGACCGGCAACGGCATCGGCCACGACCTGGTGGCGACGCTCGACGACGGCGGACAGGTGGTGCTGAACAGTTACTACGAAGCAGAGCGCGACAGCTACAACCGCGGCGTGGTGCGCTACCCCTACGAGAACTTAGCCCCCGGCGCCCACAAGTTGAAAGTGCGGGCGTGGGACATCCTCAACAATGTGTCGGAAAGGGAGTTGGAGTTCGTTGTCGCCTCCGAGGAGGGCTTTGTCCTCAACCACGTGCTCAACTATCCCAACCCCTTCACCACCCACACCTCCTTCTTCTTCGAACACAACCGTCCAGGGCAGCAACTCGACGTCCTCATCACCATCTATACCATCTCCGGCAAGGTGGTCCGCACCTTGGAGGCCACGCAACTCGGCGACGGCTTCCGCAGCGACCCCATCGAATGGGACGGGCTCGACGACTTCGGCGACAAGATCGGCAAAGGCACCTACATCTACCGTTTGCGCGTGCGCACCGCCGACGGCGAGCAGGCCGAAAAAATCGAAAAGTTAGTGATTTTGTAAAAAATTATCATCTTATAAAATATCTTTCGCCTTTTTTCGTTAAAGAACTCAGCAAAAAATTTCATCTCAATTTTAAAGAAAACAAAATTCTACCATGAAAAGAATCCTATTCTTGACCTCTGCACTGCTCTTACTGATCTGCCAACCCTCGTTACGCGCTCAAAATGTCGATGGATCCGGCTATGACTATACCGGCAAGGAACTCAACACCATCACGACGGCGGTGCCGTTTTTGTTGGTAGCCCCCGACTCGCGGGCAGGCGCCTTGGGCGACATGGGCGTGGCCACCTCCGCCGACGTCAACTCGCAGCACCACAATCCCGCCAAATACGTCTTCAACAAGAACAAATTCGGCATCTCCGTCTCCTACAGCCCCTGGCTGCGCAAATTGGTGAACGACATCAACATGCTCTACCTCTCCACCTACTTCAAAATAACTGAAAACGACGCGCTGTCGTTCTCGTTACGCTATTTCTCCTTGGGTGACATCAACTTCACCGACATCAACGGCGAAGACATGGGCACCCAGAAGCCCAACGAGTTCTCCATCGACTTAGGGTACAGCCGTAAACTCATCGACGAACTCTCCATCGCCATCACTCCGCGCTTCATCTACTCCAACCTCACCGCCGGCCAATATGTGGAAGGCGTGGAGACCAACGCCGGTTTAGCCGGTGCCGCCGACGTCTCCCTTTTCTATGAGCAGGATTTTCCCTTCAAGAAGAGCAACATGAGCAGCACCCTGCGTGCCGGCCTCAACATCTCCAACATCGGCAACAAGATCTCCTACTCTTCCGGTACCATGCGCCGTGACTTCCTGCCCACCAACTTGAAACTCGGTGTCAGTTACACCATTGACTTCGATGAGCACAACAGTTTGATGGCGGGTGTAGAGGTCAACAAACTGCTGGTTCCCACCAACCCTCAATACGCGAAAGACTCCACGGGACATTACATCGTGGATGCGAAAGGCGATTACGTTATTCTGGCGGGCAAGGATCCCGACGTCTCTGTGGCCAAGGGCATCTTCCAGTCGTTCGGCGACGCCCCCGGTGGTTCCTTAGAGGAGTTCTACGAAGTGAACTGGTCGTTCGGCTTGGAATACAGTTACCGCAACCTGCTGTTCGTGCGTGCCGGCTACTTCTTCGAGCACCCCACCAAGGGCAACCGTCAGTTCATCACCCTCGGCGCGGGCATCCACTACAGCATCTTCGGGCTTGACGTGGCCTACCTGTTCACCGTTGACCAGCACCATCCGCTGGAGAACACGCTCCGCTTCTCGCTCACCTTCGACTTTGCCTCTTTCGACAAGCAGGAGATCCGGACGCAGGGCCGCGTGCAGATGAACTAAACTGCCGCGGGCGTGCAACCGACTACCATGACAGACTTTCGCATCGGTTTCGGATACGACTCGCATCGGCTGGCCGACGGCTTGCCTTTGCGTTTGGGCGGCATCGACATCGCCTCTGAGCGCGGCTGCGTGGCCCACTCCGATGGCGACGCCGCCATACATGCCCTCTGCGACGCCCTGCTCGGCGCCGCCGCACTCGGCGACATCGGCACCCACTTCCCCGATACCGACCCCGCCTTCAAGGGCATCGACAGCACGCTGCTGCTCCAGAAGACCGTCGGTCTGCTACAACAGCAGGGGTGGCAAGTCAACAACGCCGACCTCACCATCGTGCTGGAACGCCCCAAGTTGAAGGATTACAAACCGCTTATTCAAAAGAAGTTGGCAGAATTGCTGCTCATCGCCGACGACCAAGTATCGGTGAAGGCGAAGACCAACGAGGGGATGGGATTCCTCGGTCGTGGCGAAGGCGTCGCCGTCGCCGTCGCCGTCACCATCAAACGATAGAAGCGCACATGGACCATTTTCTTCCCACCACGAAAAAGGAAGTCGAAGCACTCGGTTGGGAGTGGCTCGATGTCATCCTTATCAGTGGCGACGCCTACGTCGATCACCCCTCCTTCGGGCCAGCAGTGATCGGGCGGTGGCTGGAGCGGCTCGGGCTGCGCGTGGCCATCGTGCCGCAACCCAACTGGCAGGACGATGGGCGCGACTTCGCCAAATTGGGCCGCCCGCGCCTCTTCTTCGCCGTCAGCGCCGGCAACATGGACTCGATGGTGAACCACTACACGGCCACCAAGCGGCTGCGGCACGATGACGCCTACACACCCGGCGGGCGCCACGGCTTCCGTCCCGACTACGCCACCGTCGTCTATACCCGCTGGCTCAAGCAGCTCTTCCCCGACACGCCCGTCGTCATCGGCGGCATCGAGGCCTCCCTGCGCCGCCTGTCGCACTACGACTACTGGAGCGACACCCTGCGTCCCAGCATCCTCCTATCGTGCCCCGCCGACGTGCTCGTCTATGGCATGGGCGAGCGCCCGATGAGCGACTTGGTGCGCATCTTCCAAACCGACAATTGGCGCGACCATCTGTCCGAATGCTCCCAGATTGCATTCATTACCAACAATTTAGAAGATTATTGTAAAAAAGAGGATACCTTGATGCTGCATCCCTACGAGAAGGAGTTGAGCAACAAGCGCTTTTACGGAGAGAATTTCGTGGCCTTCGAAACGGAAAGCAACAAGATGTTCCCACGCACGATGGTGCAGCCCTACAACAAGAAATATTTAGTGGTGTTGCCGCCTTACCCGCCAGCCACAGAGGAGGAGATGGACAGTTTCGCGTTGTACGACCGGATGATGAACGCACCACACCCGAAATACGCAAAGCGGGGCGACATTCCAGCGTGGGAGATGATCAAGAACTCGATCACGATACACCGCGGGTGCTTCGGAGGATGCAGTTTCTGCGCCATCACGGCGCACCAGGGGCGGTTCGTGAGTTCCCGCAGCGAGGCGTCGATCTTAGCGGAGGTGAGCGACCTAGCGCGGCGGCCCTACTTCAAAGGGCACATCAGCGACCTGGGGGCGCCGTCGGCCAACATGTACCGCATGCGGGGGCTCAACGAGAAGGCCTGCCGCCAGTGCAGCCGCGCCTCCTGCATCTACCCGGAGATCTGCAAAAACCTGGATATCAACCATAAACCGCTAATCAGTCTCTACCAAGCTGCCGGCGCGGTGAAAGCCGTCCGCCAGATTACCATCGGCAGCGGCATCCGCTACGACCTGCTGTTGGGCGACGAAGCCACCGACCGTGCCAACGGACTGTCGGCGTACTTTGAGGAGGTGGTGCGCCATCACGTCTCGGGGCGGCTCAAGGTGGCGCCGGAGCATACGGAGACGAAGGTGCTGAAACGGATGCGCAAGCCCGGCTTCGACCGCTTCCTCGCCTTCAACCGCAAGTTCCAGCAGTTCAACCGCGCGGCGGGACTACGGCAGCAACTCGTGCCATACTTCATCTCGGCGCACCCGGGCTGCACCCTCGACGACATGCGCGCCCTCCACCGCGCCACCCAAGGACAACACCTCCACATCGAACAAGTGCAGGACTTCACCCCCACCCCGATGACCTACTCCACAACCATGTACTATCTGGGGTACGACCCCTACACAGGGGAAAAGGTCTTCAGTGCCAAGAGCAAAGGAGAGAAGGACAAACAGAAAGGAATGTTCTTCTAAGGAATTTCACCGACTTTCCGAATCATTTACACCTACAACACCGTAACGCTACCGCGGTACACCTTGCGGGGATGCCACTCTGTGAGAATGGTGATGACATAGGTGAAGGTGCTGTTCACCAACTTCTTACCGTTGTGGGTGCCGTCCCAGCGGAAGTCCGGCTCGTGGGAGTGGAAAACCAAGCGTCCCCAGCGGTCGTAGATGGAGACCTCGAACTCTTTCACCTGCAACGACGCAGGCAGATAGATGAAGAATTCGTCGTTGATACCATTAACGTCAGAAGGGGTGATGGCATTCGGAATGTACGGATCGGCATCGGGGCAGGGCGCGATGGTGACCATATCCTGTGCGGTACACGGTCCGCTGGTGGCAGTCAGGATGTAGTTGCCGGGACGGATGGCGTGCAGCACCGTGGCGTGACTGCCGTTGTTCCAGTGGAAGTCGGTATTCGAGGTGACAGCGGTCAGATCGACATAGCCCTCTTCACACAGGTCGGTTGGGCCGACCTCGATCTCGGCGTCGGCGGAATAGACATCGAGCACCAAGGTCATGGCGCTGTCGCACCCGAAGGCGCTGACACCCTCATGGGTGTAGGTGCCCGCCTCGCTCTCGATGAAACCAAAGTGAGTATAAGTCTGCCCTTCGCAGATGGAAGCGCGGATGGTGTCGTTGAAGGCATCGCTGTGGCGATAGAGGAAGTTGGCGGTGCTGGAGGTGCAGTGGAAGATGTCGTGTGCCGTGACCGTGAACTGCGTCTCTTCCAAATACTCGTATAGGAAGCCGGTGTTCAGCGAGTGCGGGTCGGAAAGCATCTCGGAGGGATTCCACTCCACGTCGCCGCAACGACCGCCGACCAACTGCACGTGCAGACTATCGACCGGCTGGCAGAAGAAGACATTCTGCGCACTGATCTCGATGCCCTCGTTTTTACAGACCAACAGTGTGAGGGTAGTTCCCTCTTGGCACAAGGTATTTTCGTAGTAGATGTTGAGGGTGAGCGTGTCGGGTACATAGGCACCGATGGCACGCACCACAATCGAGGAGGAGGTCTGTCCTGCCGGGATGGTGACGACATCGGGAAGTTGCTGCACATCCACGCCGTTGACCGCCGTGCCGGAGAAGGTGAGCGGAATCTCGGTGGGGTGATTTGTCGCCTGGGCCAAGTTGAAAGTCACCGTGGCGGTATTGCAATCCTGCACGACGACGGGTAGATCGACGTTGTCATAGACCACCTGCGTCTCGGTTCCCTCGGCGGTGAAACTCTGTCCCTCCAAGAAGACCGCGGAGCCGTAAGCGTTGTCGCCCGCATTGGAGATGGCCAATTTGATGTGATAAAAACGGCACGGCACCACACTGAAACTCGCCGTGAAAGGCCCCACACAGGCATCGTACTGGATGTTGTTGGAATAGTCGGGCGTCGCGTGATAGTACTGGGAATAGGAGTAGTCGTTCACGTTGTCGATGGAGACCGGCAAGTTGGTGTTGGGGATCAATGCGACATTGGTCGTCTGGTTCGTGGTCAAATCGGTGACGAAGAAGCCGAATACATCGTTGTAACCAAGCCCCACGAATTCCGGGTACTCTTCAGAGGCGAAAATGTAGTTGAAGGAGACGTGGTCGGAAGTGGTCATAAAGTCGAACTCCAGCACTGCCGGATTGTAGAGGTCATCGTAGATGAGATTTTGCAGCTCATTACAGGTCACGCTGTTGGAAATGGCAGATTCATCTCCATCACTGTCGTTGGGACCCATAGCCACACTCACGTCACCCGTGGCGATGATCAGTCCGTTGGAGAAACTGAGGGTGGGAAAGACAGCCGGGTTGTTGGTGAAAACACCCAATTGTCCGCCCGTAGTGGCATTGAGGGTTGTGGAGATATTGTTGAATGTGACGTTGGAAATCGAAACCCCCGAACCCACCAGGGTGTTACGCACAATGTCCTCCGGCGTACGGCCGGAAGAGGACGTCGTCACAACTTGCGCCAACATTGCGTTCATCAGCAGAATTTGAAGCAACGATATAACAATCAGATATTTACGCAACATTTTCTTCCTTGTATAGAGTGGTTGATTTTTCTTTTTTAATATGTTTACCTATTTTATCTACAAAAAGTTACTGAAAATGTCGCCCAAACCGAAAAAAAAACTATTTTTGCATTTTATTACCAAACAAAAATATTTCATAATTCCCCATTTTATGACAAAATTACTTTCCAAAACCATTCTCCTGCTGACGCTGCTTGTTTTTTGCGTCAATGCTTCCGCACAAGATATTTACTGGGTATTCTTCACTGATAAGGCCAACACCGAATTCAATCCCTACGCCTACTTCGACGAGAAGGCGATTGCGCGTCGAGCCGCTCACGGCGTGTCGTTGTACGACCTGTCCGACTACCCGCTCAATGCGGAGTACGTGCAGTCGGTGTCGGCGCTGTCGGAAGAGGTGATCGGCGAAAGCAGGTGGTTTAACGCACTGGCTGTAAGTACTTTCCAAATCGAAGAGATTGAACGGATGCCGTTTGTGATGCAGGTGCGCCCGGTGGAATTGCACGCGCACATAGCCCATGCCGACATCGACTTCTCCCCCGCCGACAGCGACACCGTAAGACCTGCGCACCAGTTGCGGATGATGCAGGGCGAGCAGTTCGACTCCGCCGGCATCAACGGCAAGGGCATCCGCATCGCCGTTTTCGACGCCGGCTTTCCGATGGTCGATAAGCACCCGGCCTTCCAGCACCTGCGCGACAACCATCAAATCATCCAGACCTACAACTTCCCGTTAAGGCAGAAAAACGTATATGGCTGGAACTCGCACGGCACGATGGTGTTGAGTTGCATTGCCGGCTATGATACAAAAGGCGAGATGCTGGGGTTAGCCACCGGCGCCGAGTTTCTGCTGGCGCGCACCGAGACCGCCATGGAGCGGCACCGTGAGGAGGTGTGGTGGATGATGGCGATGGAGTGGGCCGACCGCAACGGCGCCGACATCATCAGCAGTTCGCTCGGCTACGGCAAGGAACTGTACAAGTCCGAGGAGATGGACGGCACTTCGCTGGTGGCGCGGGCGGCCAACATGGCGGCATCCAAGGGCATGCTCGTCTGCAACGCCATGGGCAACGAAGGCGACGACCCTGCCTGGAGCACCCTCGTCACTCCCGCTGACGCCGACAGCGTACTCTCTGTAGGTGCCGTCGAGGCCTACGGGAAATTTCCCGATCCCACTTACTTCACCTCTCCCGGTCCGACCGCCGACGGCCGCCGCAAACCCAACGTCTGCGCCATCGGAGAGTGGGTGAGCGTCGCCAACCCGTCCAAAAAAAGACCTTACATCTATTCTGCCGCCGGCACCTCCTTCTCCACGCCGCTCGTTGCCGGCTTCGCCGCCTGCGCCTGGCAAGCCCATCGTGAACTCACCAACATGCAACTCTTCGAAGAGATCGAACGCTCCGGCGATCTCTATCCCTATTACGACTACTTCCGCGGCTACGGCATCCCACAAGCCAGTTATTTTCTGAAAGATAAGAAAGAACCTGCCGAAGAACTTCCCTTCACCTTCTACGAAGACTCCACCAGCATCTACATCGTCCTCCCCAAAGAGAAAATAAAATACAGGGAAAAAATATGGATGCACATCGCCGATAAAGACGGAAAATTGCTCTGGAGCAATTCCTTTTTCACAGATCTTCTCTACCCCTTTTCATACATTATCGAATCCAAGATAGAATCCGACACGGTATCCGTCACAGATACCGATTCCTTATCCAATGTCATTACCATCGATAAAAAACCTGAATTTCTGGGACAGACGTTGCGTGTCAAATACCTGGAATACAGCGATGAATACATCATTGGTTCCGAGATGGGAAAGGGAGTTCCCGACAGCATACAGGGGGTCCACCTGACAGAGTTGGTTTGTTCTTCCGCGAAGATAGCAAAGCAGTCCAAATTCGCCGTATGGCAGTACCTCTCCTGGGGCTTTGCGGTGCCCTCCAACCCATCCGACGAGTGGCAGACGGTCAACTACGGCAAATCGGAGAGTGTGTTTGCGGGATTGCGTTTCATGGGGAATCTCTGCAAGTGGTACTCATTGGGCGGCGCGGTGGAGATCGGGGCGCATTGGTACAACCTGTCCGACCCGGTGATCCATCTGCTCGACAAGTACGGCGACGACTTCATCACTGCGGACCGCCTGCGGAAGTGCAACGTGCGGGTGAGTCAGATCAACCTCGAGTTCCTGCACCGCTTCCGGATCGTGCGGGGAGGGCTGGGTCGCGAAGGGTTTTTCTTCGAAGCCGGCATCTTCGGCGGCTGGGACTTCTGGTACCGCCAGCGCATCTCCACCACCGACCATCTGGTGGTCAAGCAGCGGGTGCCCAAGAATGTACGTCCCTACTTCCACTGGGGTGTGCGGGCGCGCTTTGGCTATGACCTTATCGCCGTGTTCGCGGAGTACCGCCTCAGCCGACTCTTCGGCAAGGGCAAACTTTCCGTACAACCGGATTTTCCCAAGCTGGAGGTCGGCCTGCAATTCAGCTTCCCCTACCGGCGGTAAAATAAAAAGGAGGTGCCCGTCGTTTATATTATTGTATCTTTCAAAAATTTTATAATCTTATGAATATGAAAAAGTTACTGTTTATTCTGGCGCTTTGCCTCGGATTGGTCCTTCCGATGAGTGCCCAGAAACACTTCACCGCCACGCTGACGGAGGCCACCGTCTATCTGCACGGCGCATCGCTCACCCACACCGCCAAGGCCACGCTCAAAAGCGGAAGCCAAGAGGTGATCATCGAGGGTTTAAGCCCACAGATTGAACTCAACAGTCTGAAAGTGAGCGCCAACGGCGTGCTCATTTCGGGCACCGAGTTCCGGGTGGACTACATCACCCCGCGCGAGAAGAGTCAGTACATCCAGAAGCTGAACGACTCGCTGAAACTCTACAAAGAGCAACTGCAGTCGGCCCGCGACGAATTAGCCACCCACCAGCAGATGCTGAAATTAGTGACCGACGGCACTTACAACAACATGCAACAGAAAGACAAAGCCGCCACCATCGCTGACATCAACGCCAACATGGAACTTTACCAGGCCAAGGCCACCGCACTGAAGAAGAGCATCTACCAAGACCAGCAGCTGGTGAACAAGTTGCAGGAGACCGTAACCCGCCTGCAACAGCAGATCCAACAGGATTCCGATGAAAACGCCCACGCCACGGGCATCCTCTGTCTCTCCACGAGCGTGCCCAAGGATGTCACCACCACCTTCACCATCACCTATTTCACCAACCAGGCGCAGTGGATTCCCTGCTACGAGGTCAACATCCCGTCGATGGCGGAGACCATCTCCTTGCAGGCGAAGGCGAAGGTGCAGCAGGTCACCGGGCTCGACTGGACCAACGTGCGGCTCACCCTCTCCAACGGCACCCCCAACCGCTACTCCGTCGCCCCCGTCTTCACCACCTGGTTCCTCCGCTTCCAGGCCTATGGGTACAGAGGCAACAGAGTGGCGTATGAATCCAATGTGATGGCCCCCGCCAAGGCCCAAGTCTCCGACGCAAGCGGAATCGAGACTGTGGATGCCGAAGAGGCCAACAATGTCATCCAACTAAGCATGGACGACTACGTGGAGGTGGATGCGCAGGACATCCACGTCACCTACAGCATCGCCATCCCTTACGACATCCCGGGCAACGGCCAACCCAAACTCATCGATCTCAAGGCCTACGACATCAAGTCCGAGTTCAAGTACTACAGCATCCCGAAACTGTCGGACGAGACCTACCTCATCGCCATCCTGTCGGACTACGAGCAATACAACCTGCTGCCAGGCGAAGCCACAATCACCTACAACAGCACCTACGTCGGCAAGACCTTCCTCCACCCGAACGACACCAAGAGCCAGATCACGCTCACCCTCACCACCGAGCCGCGCATGGCCGTCAAGCGTGAGAAACAGCGCGACTACTGCGAAACCAAACACGTAGGCAATACCACCACCATCACGCAATCGTACCTCATCACCGTGAAGAACAACCTCAACCGTGCCGCCAAACTCACCCTCAAGGACCAATATCCCATCTCATCCAACAAGGACATCGAGGTGCGGGATGTGACCGCCAAACCCGCCGCTACAACCAACAACAGCGAGATCGGCGTAATCACGTGGGATGTGGAACTGCAACCCGGAGAGAGCCGCACCTTCACCATCTCCTACAGCGTGAAATATCCGAAGGACAAAAATTTGAACTACAATTTCTAAATAAATTCCAACAGAATTTTGTAACTTTGCGGCGCGTTTATCGTGGCGCAAAGTTTTTTTTTGCGGTTTGAAATCAACATTTTAGAAAATAAAAGATGAAAAAGTTAGTCGTTTTGTCGGGCGCTGGCGTGAGTGCGGAGAGCGGAATCAAGACCTTCCGCGACAGCGATGGGTTGTGGGAGAATTACAACGTGCAAGAGGTCGCCACCATTGAAGGGTGGTACGAAAATCCCCAATTGATGGTGCAGTTCTACAACGAGCGCCGTCGTCAGTTGAAGACCGCCGAGCCGAACGAAGCCCACAAGATCATTGGGGAGTTGGAGAAGTATTTCGATGTGACCGTAGTGACGCAGAATGTAGATAACCTGCACGAACGCGGCGGATCCTCGCACGTCATCCACCTGCACGGCGAGTTGACGAAAGTGTGCAGCGAGCGCGGCAAGCGGTACGTGGAAGATATTGGTTATGAGGAATATGAGTACGGTCGAAAGAGTCCCGACGGGGGCATGACCCGTCCGTTCATCGTCTGGTTCGGTGAAGAAGTCCCGTTGTTGGCTGACGCCGCCGCGGAAGTCGAGAAGGCCGACATCTTGGTTATCATCGGCACGTCGCTGAACGTCTATCCTGCGGCCGGACTGATCTACTACGCCCGCCCCGACTGCCCCATCTACCTCATCGATCCAAAGGAAGTACAGCCCGTGACACGCCGCGTGGAGTTCATCCGCGAGAAGGCGACGGTGGGCATGAAGATACTGAAAGAGAAGTTATTACAATGCAAGTAAGACTATTGGGAACCGGCACATCGCAGGGCGTGCCCATCATCGGGTGTCGCTGCCCTGTCTGCACGAGCGATGACCCGCGCGACCATCGGCTGCGCACCTCCGCCTTGGTGATCGTCGATGGCGTTCACATCCTCATCGACGCCGGCCCCGACCTGCGCCAGCAGATGCTGCGGTGCGGCAATACCCGCCTCGACGCCCTGCTGCTCACCCACGAGCATAAGGATCACACTGGCGGCATCGACGACGTGCGGCCCATCAACTTCCTGATGAAGCAGACTCTCAACATCTACGGGCAACCCCGCGTGATGCGCGCCATCCAGCACGACTACGCCTACGCCTTCGCCGAGCATAAGTACCCAGGCGCGCCTGCCCTCGCCGTCAACCCCGTGCAGCCCGAGCCCTTCACGGTCAAAGGCATCACCATCACCCCCATCCGGGTGCGCCACATGACCCTTCCCATCTTCGGCTACCGCATCCGCGACTTCGCCTACATCACCGACGGCAGTTTCATCTCCGACACCGAAAAGAAAAAACTGTTGGGATTGAAAATTCTCGTTATCAACGCTTTAAGAAGGGAAGAGCACTACTCGCACTTCAATCTGGCGCAAGCGTTGGCCATCATCCAGGAGGTGAAGCCCGAGCGTGCCTTTTTGACCCACGTCAGCCACCACATCGGCAAATATGCAGATGAATCGCCCCTGCTTCCGAAAAATGTGGACTACGGCATCGACAATGAGGTGATTGAGATTGCAGATGATTGATTTTCAGCATTTTATTTTTTTAATATAGATACAATTTCAAATCATAGAGTCGCGTTTCATTTTAAACTAAAAATTTTTTCAACCATGTCAAACGTACACAAAATCGTCATCAGCTGCATTCTCGGGCTGTGCTTCGTCGGGGCCTTCCTGGCTCTCGGATTGTCATTCTACCACACCAAGTCGCCCGTCCGCACCGTTTCGGTGGTCGGCTTGGCCGAAAAGGACTTTTCGTCCGACCTCATCGTTCAGACCTTCGACTTCTCCATTTTGGATATGGACATGAAGGCCGGTTACGAGAAAATCAAGAAAGAGAAAGAGATTGTAAAGAAATTCTTAGAGGATAACGGCATTGACATGAAAGACGTCACCTTCAAGACGGTCTCCACGAACCGCGAGGAGGAGTACGTTTACGATCGCGCCACAGAACGCAGTCATTATGAGTTCGTGGGCTATCGCATGAGACAGACCGTACGCATCGAGTCGAAAGAGATCGATAAGGTGGAGAAGTTGAACCTGGCCGAGTTGTTGAGCGAGGACATCAACATCAGCATCAACGATCCTTCCTACTATTACACCAAGTTGGCCGACCTGAAGATCCAGATGTTGGCGGATGCCACCAAGGATGCCAAGAACCGTGCGGAGACCATCGTGAAGAACGCCGGCGGACACTTAGGCGGCCTGAAAAGCAGCAACATGGGTGTCTTCCAGATCACCTCGCCCAACTCCAACAACGAGGACTACGACTGGGGCGGTGCCTTCAACACCTGGTCGAGAAACAAGCGCGTGAGCATCACGATGCGTTTGACCTATTACGTGAAATAAACGTATAAGTGTTTTTTGTTAATGAAAAAGGCGGGTCGGTTTTCCGATCCGCCTTTTGTTTTTGCCTTGAAACAAGCGCGTTGCGACTATTCGGCCTCAAGGATTTCAATCACCTTGATGGCGCATTCGCTGATGATGCTGCCGGGGCCGAAGATGGCGGCTGCGCCGGCCTTGTAGAGGAAGTCGTAGTCCTGGGGCGGGATGACGCCGCCGACGACGACGATGATGTCCTCACGGCCGAGTTTTTTCAGTTCCTCGATCACCTGGGGGACGAGGGTCTTGTGACCTGCGGCGAGGGAGGAGACGCCGAGCACGTGGACGTCGTTTTCGACGGCCTGCTTGGCGGCTTCGGCCGGGGTCTGGAAAAGCGGGCCCATATCAACGTCAAAGCCGATGTCGGCGTAGCCGGTGGAGACCACCTTGGCGCCGCGGTCGTGACCGTCCTGACCCATTTTGGCAATCATGATACGAGGGCGACGGCCCTCTCTCTTGGCGAACGCCTCGGTCATGGCGCAGGCCTTCTTAAAGGAATCGTTTTCTTTTTGTTCTGAACTATACACGCCGGTAATAAGATTGATTTTCGCTTTGTAGCGGCCAAAGACCTTTTCCATGGCCATGGAGATCTCGCCGAGGGAGGCGCGCTTGCGGGCGGCGTCGAGGGAGAGGGCGAGCAGGTTGCCCTTGCCGGTCTTGGCGCACTCGGTGATGGCGTCGAGGGCGGCTTCCACCTCCGCGGCGTTGCGGTTGGCACGCAGTTCCTGCAAACGGCGGATCTGCGCCTCGCGCACCACCGTGTTATCGACCTCCAACGTCTCGATCGGATCCTCTTTCTCCAAACGGTATTTGTTGATGCCGACGATGCACTCGGTGCCAGAGTCGATACGCGCCTGTTTGCGAGCGGAGGCCTCTTCGATACGCATCTTCGGGATGCCAGTCTCAATGGCCTTGGCCATGCCGCCAAGCGACTCGACCTCCTGGATGTGCTTCCAGGCGCGGTGGGCCAACTCGTTGGTGAGCGTCTCCACATAGTAGGAACCGGCCCACGGGTCAACCGACTTGCAGATCTTGGTCTCCTCCTGGATGTAAATCTGCGTGTTACGCGCGATACGGGCGGAGAAGTCGGTAGGCAGTGCGATGGCTTCGTCGAGGGCGTTGGTATGGAGCGACTGGGTGTGGCCGAGGGCGGCGCCCATGGCCTCCACGCAGGTGCGGGTGACATTGTTGAAGGGGTCCTGCTCGGTGAGCGACCAGCCAGAAGTCTGGCTGTGCGTACGCAAAGCCAGCGACTTGGGATTCTGCGGGTTGAACTGACGCACGATCTTCGCCCACAACATACGGGCGGCGCGCATCTTGGCAATCTCCATGAAGTGGTTCATGCCGACACCCCAGAAGAAGGAGAGACGCGGAGCGAAGTCGTCGATGCTCATGCCCGCATTGATGCCGGCGCGGAGGTACTCCAGACCGTCGGCCAGCGTGTAGGCCAACTCAATGTCGGCGGTGGCGCCCGCCTCCTGCATGTGGTAGCCGGAGATGGATATCGAGTTGAACTTCGGCATGTTCTTCGAGGTGAACTCGAAGATGTCGGCGATGATCTTCATCGACGGCAGCGGCGGGTAGATGTAGGTGTTACGCACCATGAACTCCTTGAGGATGTCGTTCTGGATGGTGCCCGTGAGCTTCTCCATCGGCACGCCCTGCTCCTCGGCGGCGAGGATGTAGAAGGCGAGGATCGGCATCACGGCGCCGTTCATAGTCATGGAAACCGACATCTTGTCGAGCGGAATCTGGTTGAACAGAATCTTCATGTCGAGGATGGAATCCACGGCGACGCCGGCTTTACCCACATCGCCCACGACGCGCTCGTGGTCGGAGTCGTACCCGCGGTGAGTGGCTAAGTCGAACGCAATGGAGAGTCCCTTCTGACCGGCCGCCAAGTTGCGACGGTAGAATGCGTTGGACTCCTCGGCGGTAGAGAAACCCGCGTACTGGCGGATGGTCCACGGCTTGTTGACGTACATGGTGGAGTAGGGACCACGCAGGAACGGCGGCAGGCCGGCGGCGTAGTTCAGGTGCTCCATCCCCTCAAGGTCATCCTTTCCATATACCGGCTTGCAGGGAATCTGCTCCGCCGTGATGCGGTTGGCCTCAATGTGGTTGGCTTGCGACCACTCCCGAAAATCTTGCTGCGTTTTCGGTGCGGTTCTGTGACTTACTTGACTGAAATCAGGACGCATATCGCTTTTTTGATTTGTTTTTTATTCTAAAAATAGAGTCGGCAAAAATACAACTAAATTGGGAGATAGCAATCAAAAATCAATCTAAATTATCACGAATGGCGATGAGTTTCTCTTTGATTTTCTGCAAAGTGGCCACGGCCTGCGCCTGCGTAGCGTGTTTGCCGAACTCCCGCTTCAGGATCTCCTTCGCCCCTTGCAGCGTATATCCCTGCACTTTGGTGAGGTTGTAGATGGTCTGGATGGTCTCTATATCTTTTTGAGTGAAATAACGATCGCCCTTCTTGTTCTTATAGGGTTTGATTTGCGGAAACTCTTTTTCCCAATACCTTAACAACGAGGCATTTACATTGAACATGCGTGCCGTTTCCGTGATGCTGTAATAGGGCTTGTCGAGTTCCATGTCCATTATTTTTTGGTGACGATGGCCTCCTTGCCGTCGAAATTGACCCAATAGGTGCCCTTGGGCAGGTCGGAGACGTCGATTTTCTTGGCAGTGCCGCGCTTGAGAAAGGCGCCGTTGTTGTCGTAGAGTTCGTAGTGCGTCACCGCGGTGAACTCGATGGCATCCTTTACGCGGTCGGTGAGCAGCAGCACCTTGAGGTTGGGACTTTTCAACTTGATAGTGGTCGAGGCGAGTTCATTGCCCGACGGAGCGCTCTGCACGATGCGGAACATGTTCATTCCCGTAATCATCACGGGAAGAAAATTTTCGGCAATCATTTCGCTCGGCTTTCCCAACTTCTTGATTGTAATCCATTTACCATAAAGAAGCTGCTCCAACCGATAGGTGCACTCGGCGTCCAGATCGGCATCAGACCACTCCAGCATCTTCGTCTTTTTATTATAGATAAAGGAAGGGAGAGGGAACGTCGATTCCTGCACAAGACTCTCGGCATTAACGATAACCGGCTGTGTGTTAGGAAGATGCGATACCTTTACAAAAACAAATTCATTGGGTGCGATGGAAGAGAGGTCGATCTCGAAGGCGTTGGATTCGTGGTTGAAAGCGTACGGCGTGCCGTTGACGGTGACCTCTTGCACGCTGAAGACGCCGTTCTGCGACGGGTTGAGCACATAGACGTTTTCGCCCGTGTAGCGCCCCCAGGCCGACACATCTTCCAAAGCGGGCGTTTCGGCATCCTGGCTCCAAGCGGCCAGATTCAACAGTAGCAAGAGTGGTGTCAGAAATCGTTTCATGGCTAATTTTTCAGTCTAAGATTCAAGGTATTCACAAAATCCACGATGTCGGGATTCTGTTGCCGCAGCACTTCGAGTTTGTCGTGTTCGTCGAGGATGAACTTCTTGGCTTCGCTGGCGGCGTCGATCTGCGGGATGACGTCGGCGATGCTTTCGCTGAAGTGGTTGCGCAGGTACTGGAGGACGGCGGGCTTTTTCATGGCGAAGTCGTCCATTTGCAGGTCGTTGCGGAGGGCGACATACACGGTATTGTCGCGCAGATCCACGGGGTAATGCTTGAGGGGAGTATGAAGCGTGGGTACCTTCTCGAAGATGGTGTCTATCATTGCATTCCAGCACTTTTGGAAGTCGTCGGGCAGGTCGGCGGATGGCGCAACGGGCGGCTGCGACGCAGGAGCCGGTTGCGGCGTCGGTTCGGGCTGCGGCGCCTGTTCTGGTTGCGGTGCCGGTTCTGGTTGCGGTGCCGGTTCTGGTTGCGGCGCCGGTTCAGGTTGCGGCGGTTCGGCAGCGGGGACGGGGTTCGCGGGGAGTTCCGCGGGGTGACTTGCGGGCGTCGCCGGCGGTTCGGCGACGGACGGCGGAGTTTCAACGGGGGCGGCAGGCGCCTCCGGGCGGGGCACATCCCGAACCAAATCCTTGATGGAAGGACTGCGGGAAACGATGGATTCCGGTGCCACGAAAGGTTGGTTGGTTTTCACCGGTGCACGCATGTCGGCTACACTTTGTGCCGTTGCGGCGGGACTTGGATTTTTAGCACTCCCGTGATTGCCTAGCGACGGTCGCCGGAGCGCCCTTCTTCTGCTTGACCCAGACATAGTTGGCGTTGATCTGCATGAGGCAGATCTCAACCAGCAGACGCTTGTTGTTGGCGGTCTTGTAGTTGAAGTCGCACTGGCTGGTCAACTCCAAGGCGCGCATAAGCAGCATCTTGTCGATGCGCTGGGCTTGTTCTTTATAACGGTTGCGGATGGACTCGGAGGCGTCCATCAGTTGGGTAGTGCTGGGGTTCTGCGCCATCAGCAGGTTGCGGAAGTGGGAGGCGAGGCCACCGATGAAGTTCTGCCCGTCGAAGCCCTTGGACAGGATCTCGTCGAGCAGCAGCATGGAGGCGGTGCTGTCGTCGCTGAAGAGGTAATCGACCATCTTGAAGTAGTTGTCAACGTCAAGGACGTTGAGGTTGGCGATGGCGGATTGGTAGGTGATCTCGTTGCCGGAGAAGCTGACGAGTTGGTCGAAGATGGAGAGTGCATCGCGGAGGGCGCCGTCGGCCTTGGTGGCGACGATGCGCAGGGCCTCTTCCTCGGCCTTGACGTTCTCCTTGGCGGCCACATATTGCAGGTGCTTGACGATGTCAATTTCTCTAATACGCTTGAAATCATACACTTGACATCTCGACAGGATGGTCGGGATAATCTTATGCTTTTCGGTGGTGGCCATGATGAACTTGGCGTACGCGGGTGGTTCCTCGAGGGTTTTGAGGAAGGCGTTGAAGGCCGCGGATGAGAGCATGTGGACCTCGTCGATGATATAGACCTTGAACTTGGCGTTGCCGGCGGGGGCGATGCGCACCTGATCGACGAGGGCGCGGATGTCCTCCACGGAGTTGTTGGAGGCAGCGTCGAGTTCATAGACGTTGAAGGAGGCCGACTCGTTGAAGGCCTTGCAGGAGTCGCACTCGTTGCAGGGTTCGAAATCCTCGGTGAGGTGGTCGCAGTTGAGCGCCTTGGCAAAGATGCGGGCGCAGGTGGTCTTGCCCACGCCACGCGGACCGCAGAAGAGGAACGCCTGCGCCACCTGGTGTGTCTTGATGGCGTTCTTCAACGTTGAGGTGATGTGCTCTTGCCCCACCACGGAGTTGAAGGTTGACGGTCGGTACTTTCGGGCCGATACGATGAAATTATCCATTAGTTTCCTATTGTTTTTTTACATACAAACGAATGTGCAAAGATAGCAATTTTTCCTTTCCTGCGGAAAAAATCCGATGAAAATTTTCAATATTTGCACGACAAGACGTTAGTCGCCGAAGGAGATGCCGACGCCGCGGGCGGTGCGGACGAGGTCGCTGGTGGCGGGCTTCACGAAGTTGGGCGTCTCGAGGGCTTTTTCCAAAGAGACATAGGAGATCTTGGGGTGGTTATAGACGACCATGTTGCCGTACTTCTCCTCCTTGACGAGTTCAACGGCCTTGACGCCGAACTCGGTGGCGAGCACGCGGTCGTAGGCGATGGGGGTGCCGCCGCGCTGCAGATGTCCGAGCACGGTGACGCGGATGTCGTGTTCCACGCCAAGGGACTCGAGTTCGCTCTTGAGTTTCTCGCCGACGCCGCCGAGTTTGATGTGCTGGTCGCCGACGGCGGTGGGAGCCACGCCGGTCACCTTGCCGTCGAGCGACTTGGCGCCTTCGGCGATGACGATGTTGCAGAAGCCGTAGTTGTTCTGATAGCGCGAGGCGATCTTGTTGGCGATGATGCGCGGGTCGTACGGGATTTCGGGGATGATGCACACTTCCGCGCCGCCGGCGATGGCGGTGTTGAGGGCGATCCACCCGGCGTCGCGGCCCATCACCTCCATGATGAAGACGCGGTTGTGGCTGGAGGCCGTCGTCACCAACTTGTCGAACGCTTCCGTGGCGATCTCCACCGCGGTCTGGAAGCCGAAGGTGAAGTCGGTGCAGGAGAGGTCGTTGTCGATGGTCTTGGGCACGCCCACCACGTTGAACCCCATCTTGGCCAATTGGAGGGAGATGCGCTGCGAGCCGTCGCCGCCGATGTTGATGATGGCGTCGAAGCCCATCTCATCGAAGCGCTGTTTCATCAATGCGGATCGGTCTTCCACAATCCAACTGCCGTCGGGCTGGCGGACGGGGAAGCGGAATGGACCGCCGCGGTTAGTAGTCTTGATGATGGTTCCGCCCTGCACGTGGATGCCGGCGACGTCGCTCTCGGTGAGGCGGCGGATGTCGATGTTGTCACGCAAAATGCCGTTGAAGGACTCCACGCAGCCATACACCTTCATGTCGGGCTCCTGCGCGGCGCGCTTCACAATGCCACGGATGACGGCGTTCAAGCCGGGGCAGTCGCCGCCGCCGGTGGCTACTAAAATTTTCTTTCCCATAGTCTATTCTTTGTCGATATGTACTGTCATTTGGTTGAACGGAATCTCGATGCCGTTCTTGCCGAGGGTTTCATAAACGCCCTGCGTCAAGGTGAACTTGACATCCCAATAGTCGCTTGAAGCGGCCCAGACGCGCAGTTCCAGGTTGACGGCGCTGTCGCCCAAGTTGACGGCGACGACTTCGGTGGGCATGTTCTCTCCCTGCAGCACCTTGGGGGTGGTGGCGGCCAGTTGCAGCAACGCCGCACGTGCCTTGCCAACATCTTCTCCGTAGGCGATGCCCACCGCAATATCCACACGGCGCTTGCCCGAACGGGTGTAGTTCGTCAAAGTGTTGGTGGCCAACTGGGTGTTGGGCATCACCACCGTCTTACAGTCCGGTGTGAGCAAGACCGTATTGAAGATCTGGATCTCCTTCACTGACCCTTCGATGTCGCCCTGTTGGATATAATCGCCGACCTTGAACGGTCTGAGCGTCAGGATGATGACTCCGCCCGCGAAATTCTGCAACGTGCCTTGCAGCGCCATGCCGACCGCCAATCCGGCAGCACCGAGGATGGCGATGAACGAGGTCATCTGGATGCCGATCATGCCCGCCACCGTGATGATGAGCAGGGTCTTCAAGACTGCATCAATGATGGAGCAAAGAAAGGATTGCAGGGACTGGTCCAAGTTCCTGCGGGCAAAGACCTTCTGCAACAACGTCTTCACCCATTTGACAAGTTTCCAACCGATCCACAGCACCAGCAATGCCACGAGGATCTTGGGGATGTTTTGAAAAAGAACATCCGTACAGAACGTTTTGAATGCACTGAGCAATTGAGAACCTTCTTCTTTCATATCCTTAATTGTTTTAGATTGATTATCAAGATCAAAAAACGACACTGACGAATTGCAAAAGTACATCTTTTTTTTCAGAAAATAGAGGTTCAACTAAATTTCAATTCAAGAAAATCGCGTACCTTTGCCGCCGATAATTACCACGAGAATGAAACGTATTCTTCTTTTGTCTTGTCTGCTAACGTGTCTTACGGTCTCCACTACCTTCGCGCAGGGAAAGACGGATATTGAACTTACTGGAAATCAGGTTGATACATCCACGCAGATGGTTTGGGGCAGTGCCTCTTTCGGCTGTCAATGGCCCTTGGGGACGCTTCGTGAGACCTTCAAAGTGAACATGGACTTCGGGGTATCGCTGACCTACAAAACGGCCATCAACTGGACCATCAGCGCCGACTTCAACTACCGTTTCGGCTCCAAACTCCGCGATCAGGCGGCTGTTGTCGGGCCGTACATGCTCACTTCCAACGGCGACCTTATCGACGGCAACGGCATGCAGGCCACCATCCACTTCGAGGGCCGCTACTGGAACATCGGGCTGAGCGCGGGCAAGATCTTACCCCTCGGCAAATGGCGCAACTCCGGCTTCTGGCTCAAACTCGGCGTCGGGTATGTGGAGCACAAGATCCGCATCAACGACTTCGACAACCAGATCCCGCAACTCGCCGGCGACTACCGCAAGGGCTACGACCAGTATTGCCAAGGCGTCTATCTGTCGCAATTCATCGGCTATCTCTTCATGCGCAAGGTGCGTGTGGCCAGCTTCTACGTCGGCATCGACATCACCGAGATCTGGTCCCGCAGCGGGCGCAACTACAATCTCGCCCTAATGGCCAAAGACGACAGCCACAAGTTCAGCGTTCTCATCGGCCCGAAAATCGGCTGGATCGTTCCCCTTTACGAGAAACGCAAGATTCAAACCCTATACCGTTATTGACAGGCCCCGCGCCTTTTTTTGAGCACATCACATGCGATTTTTCTACACCATCTTCATCCACCTATACAACGCCGGCATTGCGGTGGCTGCTCTTTTCAACTTGAAAGCCAAGCAGTTGCATCGCGGTCGCAAGCAGACGTGGGAGATCTTGGAAAGTGCGTGCAAGGATAAAAAGATCGTGTGGTTCCACGCCGCTTCGCTCGGCGAATACGAACAGGGGCGTCCCCTGATCGAACGGCTGCACCAACGCCATCCCGAACTCACCTTTCTGGTCACCTTCTTCTCCCCTTCCGGCTATGAAGTGAAGAAGAACGCGAAGGAGATCGACATCGCCTGCTATCTGCCCGCCGACACTCCGCGCAACGTGCGGCGCTTTCTCGACATTGTCCATCCCCAGGCCGCCTATTTCGTCAAATACGAGTATTGGTACAACTTTATCGACGGCATCACGCGCCGCCGGATTCCCCTTTACTATGTCTCCGCCATCTTCCGGCCGTCGCAATACTTTTTCAAGCCCGTCGGCCGCTGGTTCGCCCGCCAACTGCAATGCTGCACCCACTTTTTCGTGCAGGACAGCCGCTCGGCAGACCTTTTGCAAAGTATTGGAATCAAACAAGTTACCATTACCGGCGACACTCGCTACGACCGCGTTTATGCCATCGCGCAGCAGAACGCACGCCTTGATTTCGTGGAGTCGTTCAAAGGCGACGCCCAGTTGCTCGTCGTCGGCAGTAGTTGGCCTCACGACGAACAGGCCATCGCGCAGGTCTTTCCTACCCTGCAACGCTCTTACAAATTGCTGCTCGCCCCGCACCTGATCGATGAAGGGCACATTACGGATATTCTGGCACGTTTTTCCGACTACAAAACCATCCGCTACACCCAGCGCGAAGGCCACGATCTTTCTGAATACCAAATTCTTATCGTTGACGCCATCGGGTTGTTGAGCAAGATCTACCGTTACGCCGACGTAGCGATGGTGGGCGGCGGGTTCGCCACAGGGTTGCACAACACGTTGGAAGCCGCCGTCTTCGGCATCCCCGTCATCTTCGGACCACAGTATCAGAAGTTTGCCGAAGCCGTCGGCTTGGTGAACCGCGGCGGCGCCTTCCCTGTCCGCAACGCCGACGAACTACGCGAACTGATGCAGCGTTTCGAGAACGACCCGGACTTCTACCGGCTGACCTGCCAAACCTGTGCCACCTTTGTGGAAGAAAATCTGGGTGCGTGCGATAAAATTCTTGAAAATCAATAATTCACAAATATTTTTACAATGAAAAAAAACATCTTCACCTTTGTCAGTCTGTTTGTGATGGGCATGGCCACCCTGATGGCGGCGCCGGTCGATACCGCCTTGGTTCGGCAGGCGGCGGGCAATTTCCTGACGCAGCGCGACGGCGTGCGTCAGGCGGCCCCGATGCAGTTGGCCTACCAACTTGACGGCAGCACGCAACAGCCCTGCGTATATGTTTACAACCGCGTCGGCGGCGGCTATGTGGTCATGGCGGCCGATGACCAGGTGCGTCCCGTGCTGGGTTACAGTCTCGACGGCGCCTTCGACGCTGCCACCGCCCCCGCCAACCTGCTGGCATGGTTAGAGAGTTACCGCACCGCCGTAGAGGATCTCTCCGCGGGCACACGCGCCTACCCTTCGATGGCGGCGGCATGGCATGCGTTGCTGGAGGGTACCGCCCCCGCCGGCAGTCGCGATGTGGTGGTGGAGCCGTTGCTCGTAACCACCTGGAATCAAAGTCCTTACTACAACCGTCTCTGTCCCGGCTCCGGCAGCAACAAGGCCATCACGGGCTGTGTGGCCACGGCCATGGGACAGATCATGCGCTACTGGCAGTGGCCGGCCCAAGGCAACGGCCAGCACTCCTACGTGGCCAACTACAGCGACTACGGTTATGGCGACTACGGCACGCTGGAGGTCGATTACTCCGCTGCCACCTACGACTACACCCTGATGCCGGCGTTGCTGAACAGCAGCACCCCCATTGATCAGGTGAACGAGGTGGCCAAGTTGCTGTACCACTGCGGTGTGAGCGTGAACATGATGTACTCTCCTTCGGCCAGCGGCGCAAACAGCGAGAACGTGCCCAACGCCATGCGGCGTTATTTCGGCTACGGCCCCTGCACCTTCAACTACAAGGGGAGCAACGAAACCGCCTGGATCAACGCGCTGAAGGGTGAGTTGAATGCCGAACGGCCCGTTTACTACAGCGGCAGCGGCGACGACGGCGGTCATGCCTTCGTGTGCGACGGCTACGACGAGGACAACTTCTTCCACTTCAACTGGGGGTGGCAAGGGAGCCACAACGGCTACTTCGCCGTCTCCGACCTGAACCCGGGGAGTTACGTCTTCAACACCTACCAGGGCGGCATCTTCGGACTGGAGCCGGATCCCTGCTATCCCTATCCCGAGATCGCCATCAGCGGCAACACAGTGATGGCCGACGAGAACAGCAGCGTCACGCTGACGGCTCCGGCCGGCGCGAGCTATGCGTGGAGCACGGGCGAGCACACCCAGTCGATCACGGTGGCGCCGAGCGTTCCGAAATACTACACCGTGACGGTCACTGACGAGGGCGGGTGCGCCAACACCGCTTCCACCTGGGTGACCTTCGCCGACGGCTGCGAGATCACCTTCCATCTTCACGACAGTTACGGCGACGGCTGGCAGGGATGCCACATCAAGGTCTTCAACCGGGTCGTCAAGATCGCGGAGGTGACGTTGGAGGAGGGTGCCGACATCGACATCACCCTGCCGGTGGTGAGCGGCGAGTTGGCGCTGAAGTGGCACAACGGCAACTATCCCGAGGAGACCAGTTTCGAGGTCAGCGGGCACTGCCTTGAACTCGCCTATCCCGAGGCGCCGCAGACGAGCGTCTTCCTGATCACCGAACTCTACTGCGGCGACATCGTCACCGAGTTCGACGCCACCGCCGACGGGAGCGGCTACGAATGGAACGGCAACACCTACACCGAGTCGGGCGACTACACACAGGTGTTCACCAACCAAGCCGGCTGCGACAGCACGGTGACGATGCACCTGACCATCACGGCGGGCGTGAACGACAATACGGCGGGCGACGTACGTGTCAGCCCCAACCCGACGTCCGGCACCTGTCTGCTGACGGTTCCCGCCGCGACTGCCCCGACCGAAGCCCGTTGCTACGATGCCTACGGAAAATTGCTGTTCATCCAAAAGATAGAGGAAGAAACCACTGCCATCGACCTCTCCGCAATGAGCGCGGGCGTCTATTTCCTGCGGCTCTATCGCGGCGGCGCACTGCTGGTGACGAAGAAGGTGGTGAAGGAGTAGCAGGAGAAGAAAAGAGACCTGATATCTTCGCTCACAGACCGAGGAAGAGGATCGTAATGAAGCTATACAACAGCTTATCCGACCCACAAAAAAGCACTTTTTGCATTGTCACAAATACTACTGCAAACATATAAAAATCAGTGCTTTACAAGGTTTTTATCACCAAATTTGACCCATAGGCCAAAATGGATTCCTTCATCTTATGAAATGATTTTCCACCGTGATGCCGTTCCACGTGATTTTCAGTTGGGGGATGCAGGAGCGGCGGTTGATGTCGCGCTGCTGGTCGAAGATGAAGTTGCCGATACTATAATAGATGTATCTGCCACGGTATGACTCGATGGTCTGCAAGGTGTGGGTGTGATGGCAGATCAGGGCATCGGCACCGGCATCGATCAGACGGCGGGCCAGGGTGCGCTGCACGGGTGCCGGCTCCAGCGTATGCTCCCTACCCCAATGCAACGACACAATAATGACGGCAGTGCTGTCCGCCTCGCGAAGCGAGCGGATGCGGACCCGCAGGGAGTCGATGGACTCCTGGTTGACCGAAGGCAGATCGGGGAGATAGGGGAAATGCTCGAGCGTCAGCAGGAGGGAGGCGAGGAGCCAGACCTTCCGGGGATGCTCCGCCAACAGAACGGGCTGGGCGGCTTCCGCCATGGTGTTGCCCACTCCGACGGGCGTCATCCCGTATTGCTCCACGTTGTGCCACGTGTCCACCAAACCGCGTCGCCCCTGGTCCACCGTATGGTTGTTGGCCAGATTGAGATGGGTGAAACCGTGGGCGCGCAAGGCCCCGAGCCACTCGGGGTCGGCACGGAACACGAACTGCTTCATCATCGGGGTGTGCAAGGTGGTGGCAGGGCACTCCAGATTCCCCACCACGATGTCGGAACAGCGGAAAACGGAATCCGACTGCCTGTCGAAGATGCTCTCTATGCCGCGGTTCTCGATCTGCCGGCGCACGCCCCTGTCAAGGAGAATGTCGCCCGTGAAGGCAATGGTGAGGGTGTCAGTATCTTGGGAGTTCAAGAAGACCTGCGCATATACCGAAACGGTGCCGCCTTGAAAGCACAGCAGTACAATCCATATGAAACGCCACAGCGTCGTGAAATTGAATTTTCTCATTCACGCTCCACTTTTTGCCGTTCAAATCCTCAGCAGCCCGAACTGTAAAAGATCAGGTCGTTATCCTTCGGCGCCTTGATGGGGACGGTGATGCTTTCCATCCACTGGGGAACGCCGAGGCGGGGCTTGGTCTTCAGCATCTCCTGCCACTCCTCGTCGGTGTGGCGGGGCACATTGAGGGCATCGTGGAATTCTCGATAGGAGAACACAGCGCCACGGGTAAGGTAGAGATAGCCGTTGATCTCCACAATGACGTAGATGACATCGGAAGGTCCCACGGCGTTGTACAGCACGGCTCTTTTCTCCGAAGGCACATTCCTGCCGTTGGCGGTATAGATGTCGGCAACTACGGCCACGCTGCGGTCGGCACCAGACACCGACTCATTCCAATTCATAAGATACTCGTCCCCGTTGCTTATCAAATTCAGTGTCATGTTCTCGAAAACAGAGCCCACGATTTCGATATGTCTGTATTCTTCGTTGCTCAATTGCTTGCCTGCCAACTCCTTCCGGCTGCAATTCAGGAAGAACTGGGCCTCTTCAACCATATCGTCCGTCAGAGCGAGTATCTCGTCGTTCATGATTCCGAAGGATTTGAAGGCATCTTTCGTGACATTCAACAAGTCAATCACCGCAGTCCAGAAGCCGATGTTGGGTTCCACATAACCCTTCACGATGGGGTCTTCGGGACCGCCGCCGCCACATTCCGCGGCAAAGGGTTGTTTAGCATAGAGAATGGCATCGTGCTTCAGTTCAGCATAAGAGGCCAAAGCGGCGTTCAGGTCCTTCTTGCCCCATGCCGTTCCGACCATGAAGTAGGGGACTTGGGTCTGCTGGTGTCCTTTGGAGAGTTCGAGGAGCACCTTCTGCCAGCGCACGGCGATGTTCTCCTTCCAGTCGATTTCGCCCATCCGTTTTTGCATACGTTCCATGTTCACATCGAACTCGGTCCAGGTCTCGCCTTCCCTATCCAACTGCAGCGCCAGCGCACTGCCTCCCGCGGCGAAGAAGTCGATTCCCTTGGGACAGAACCGCTGCGACACGTTGCTCTTCCAATCGTACATCTCCTGCAACACTTCGCCATCGGGCTGGTAGCGTTGGGGCATCAGGTTGATTTTGTTGTGGCCGGAAAGTTCTTGCTTCGGACGGATGCGGGTCTGCTTTTCCGCCTGGGCATCCACCTCCGCGACGAATTTTTGCAACACGTTGTCATTTCCAATCAGTTCGGTATAGTTGTAATGTTGCAGAATTTCATACACTTGCATCATGGTGATGTTGTCGGGATTGCCCATGATGAACGTCATGGGGTCGAAAATATCCTTGAAAGCCGCATTGAGTTCGGCATTTCCGCAAATGGTCTTGGCCATGAAAACGGCCCGGCGCATCATCAAAGGGTTGTCGGTGTCGAAGGCGGCCGTCTGCACCCACATCATGCCGCGGAAATAGCGCTTCAGCGTTTCGCTGCGGGTGTAATGTCCGCGGGGACGGAACAGGGCATAGGGGAACATCACCCTCGTATATTCCATGAAAGGCGAGAAGTCGGTGCTGGCGGCGTTGCATTTCGCCACCTCGTCGATCACCATCGACTTGTATTTCGGCTCCACGGCGCAATTCTCCTGCGGATTGAGCAGCCGCAGCGCGACGGCGAAATAGGCCTGATTGAACTCGGCCAATTCCTTCTCCTGCGCATTGACGGGGTGGGCGATGGCTCGGGTACACTTTTCGTAGGCCTTGCGGCAAAAGTCCTGCAAAGCCGTGAACAACTTGCCCTCCTCTGCCCTGCGCAGCATGCAATCGAAATACATGTGGTATAGTTGCAGATAGAGGTCGGTGGTGACGAAACTGGGAAAATCATGATAATCGTTGTTCTCATACACCTGAAACAGTTGCTCATAAGTGTCGGGGACGATGGCAAACCCCTGATTCGCAAGCATATCCGTCAGTCCCTTGTCGGGATTCTCGATTTGAAAATTGTTGACAAGGTTGTCCAGTACCGGTTGGCCGTTGGCGAAGTTGTGCTTCTTCAACTCATCTTCCCTTGCTTTGAGTTTGGCCATGAACGCCTCCTCCTCTTTGGTGAACTTGTAGGCGGGCGCCTCCTGTCCATTATATGCCGCTTCCTCTTCAATTTCCCATCTTTCCATCATCTTATCGTAGTACCATGAGGCCTGATAGAACACCGACCGCATGTCCGAGGTCATGAAGGCATATCCCTGACGGGCGTAGAACGAATTGCGCAGGACTCGCAACTCGTTGATGTTGAGTTGGGAGATGTCCATGTTCAGGTCTATCTTCTTGTTCAGCATCTCCACGTCTATCTTTCCGTTGCCGGGAAGAATGTAGTGCTTCTTTTCACCTTGCTGCCCCCATCCCGTAAGGATGAGCATCGCCAGCATGATTGTCATCAATATTTTTTTCATTGGAATTAAAAATTGGTTTTACATATTCTATGGTTGCATGGGTCGTGATATACCTCGTGAATCGTGGGCCGAACCTCGACCACTCCCACTCATCCACGTTGTAACTCCCGTCCTTCAGTCTCTCCATGCTGATGAGTTTGCCGTCCGCCACACGGAAATCGACCAATTCCTCCCCCAATTTCGAGCCCATCCACAGCGGACGGATTCTGCCGTCGCGGTTTTTGAAGACGAAGATCCGGTTGCCTTTCTCCGGATAAAACCTCGTCGCCTTCACCACGCCCACCAAGGCCTCGTCATTCCCGTCGCCATCCACATCACCTACGCAGAATTGATATACGGGATAGGGCAGCCGCCACTCGTCCCGTGTGGAATCCGTCGTCAGCACCAGCACATGGCTTGTGTCGCTGCTCTGCTTCAACGAAAAGGCCTGTGCGGCAAGATCGGTAAAGCATAGCCAAGACAACAACGATACGATGACAGTACGGAAAAACATGCGAAAAATATAAATCGGGATTGTTTATCTATGTTTGTAATATACTGGTTTACAAATTATTATACATCATCTTAAGCATCCGTTTCAACTGGCAAAGATAAACATTTTTCTTTTTCCTTCCAACGTGACATTTTGTCAGTATGTCGGGTTTGGCAAAGTTATTGAAAGGGAAAGGGGGACAAACAAAATTTTAAACACCATGAACTTAAACAACCTTACCATTAAATCACAAGAAGCGATTGCGAAGGCGCAGATGATTGCGGCTTCGAATCAGCAGCAGCAGATAGATACCTGTCACATTTTGAAGGCCCTGATGGAGACCGACGAGAACGTCATCTCTTTCCTGCTGAAGAAGCAGGAGGCCAATCCGAAGACGGTGGCGCAGGTCGTTGATCGTCAGATCCAGAGCGTGCCGAAGGTGACGGGCGGCAACGTCTATCTGTCCGGCAACGCGCAGACGGCTCTGCAGAAGGCGATCATGTTCGCCCAGGAACAGGGCGACGAGTACGTGTCGCTGGAGCACTTTTTCTACGGCATCCTGATGACGGGCGACGCGACCGCGCGCATCCTGAAGGACGCCGGCATCACCGAGAAGGGCACGCAGCAGGCCATCCAAGAACTGCGGCGCGGGTCGAAGGTGACCTCCGCCGACAGCGAAGTGACCTACAACGCCCTCAACAAGTACGCCACCAACCTCAACGAGGCGGCCCGAAAGGGCAAACTCGACCCCGTCATCGGCCGTGACGACGAGATCCGTCGGGTGCTGCAGATCCTGTCGCGGCGTACGAAAAACAACCCGATCCTGATCGGCGAGCCCGGCGTCGGCAAGACCGCCATCGCCGAAGGGCTGGCCCACCGTCTCGTCAGCGGCGACATCCCGGAGAACCTGAAAAGCAAGCAGTTGTACTCCCTCGACATGGGAGCGCTCGTCGCTGGTGCCATGTACAAAGGAGAGTTCGAGGAGCGTCTGAAAAGCGTCATCAAGGAGGTTATCGACTCCAACGGAGAGATCATCCTGTTCATCGACGAGATCCACACCCTTGTGGGTGCGGGCGCATCGGGAGAGGGCGCCATGGACGCCGCCAACATCCTCAAACCCGCACTGGCCCGTGGCGAACTGCGTTCCATCGGCGCCACCACCCTCAACGAGTACCAAAAGTACTTCGAGAAGGACAAGGCCCTCGAACGCCGATTCCAACCCGTGATCATCAACGAGCCCGACAAGTACTCCGCCATCTCCATCCTGCGTGGACTGAAGGAGCGCTACGAGAACCACCACCAGGTGCGGATCACCGACGACGCCATCATCGCAGCCGTCGAACTGTCGCAACGCTACATCACCGATCGTTTCCTGCCCGACAAGGCCATCGACCTCATCGACGAGGCGGCCTCCAAACTGAAACTCGAAATCAATTCGAAACCAGAAGAGTTGGACGAGGTGGAACGCAAGATCCGACAACTGGAAATCGAGCGCGAAGCCATCAAACGGGAGAACACCCCCGAAAAGGTCTCGGCCCTTTCAAAGACCATCTCAGAACTCAACGAGCAACGCAACTCGCTGGAGACGAAGTGGCGTGCCGAAAAGGACATCGTCGATAAGATCCAGAATAACAAGAAGTTGATAGAAGAATACAAACTCGAAGCCAAGAACGAGGAACGTCAGGGCAACTACGGCCGTGTGGCGGAGTTGCGCTACGGACTCATCAAAAACGCCGAGAACGAAATCAAACAGTGGCAGGAAGACCTGACCACCGTGCAGGGCGACAAGGCCATGATCGATGAGGAGGTGGGCGAAGACGACGTCGCCGACGTGGTCTCCCGCTGGACGGGCATCCCCGTGAGCAAGATGATGCAGAGCGAGAAGTCGAAACTGCTCCACCTGGAAGAGGAGTTGCACAAACGGGTGGTGGGTCAGGACGAGGCCATCGCAGCCGTCGCCAACGCCATTCGCCGCAGCCGCGCCGGCCTGCAAGATGCCAAACGCCCCATCGGATCCTTCATCTTCATGGGCACTACCGGCGTCGGCAAGACCGAATTAGCCAAGGCACTCGCCGAATACCTCTTCAACACTGAGGACGCCATCGTCCGCTTCGACATGAGCGAGTTCCAGGAGAAACACACCGTCTCCCGTCTCATCGGCGCGCCTCCGGGCTACGTGGGCTACGACGAAGGCGGCGAACTGACCGACAAGATCCGCCGTCGCCCCTACGCCGTCGTGCTCTTCGACGAGATCGAGAAAGCCCACCCCGACGTCTTCAACATCCTCCTGCAGGTGCTTGACGACGGCCGGCTTACCGACAACAAGGGACGTGTGGCCGACTTTAAGAACACCATCATCATCATGACCTCCAACCTCGGCTCCGACATCATCCAACACAACTACTCCGAAGCCGGCAACGCCAGCGAAGAAGAGGTGTTCGAACGCACCAAGGCCGAAGTCAACGAACTGATGAAGAAGACCTTGCGTCCGGAGTTCCTCAACCGTATCGACGAGATCGTGATGTTCCAGCCGCTGTCGAAACGCGAGATCCGCAACATCGTGAAGATGCAGATCGACCATCTCAACGGACTTCTGGCGCAGCAGGACCTGAAGGTGGAACTTACCAAGTACGCCCTCGAACAGTTGGTGGAACTGGGTTACGAACCGCTCTATGGTGCCCGTCCGCTCAAACGTGTCATCCAGAAGAAGATCCTCAACGAACTCTCCAAGTTCATCCTCGAAGGCAACGTCAAGAAAGAGGGAACCATCGTGGTCGATTCGGTGGAAGACGGCAACTTCATCTTCTTCAACAAGGAGGAAGCCGCACAATAAGGATTTCTTAAAAAATCGTATTTTTGCCCCCGCGAAAAAACTTCGAACGGGGGCTTTTTCTTTTAAAACAGAAACCATGGAAACATACACGCACAAAGTACATTACTACGAAACCGACAAGATGGGCGTCACCCACCACTCCAACTACATCCGCTGGATGGAAGAGGCACGCGTCGATTTTCTGGAACAGATCGGCTACGGCTACCGCAAACTCGAAGAGGAGGGCATCATCTCGCCCGTCATCGGCGTGGAGTGCGACTTCAAGACCCCTACCACCTTCGACGACGACGTGGAGATCGAGGTGTCCGTCAAGGAGTTCCGGGGCGTGCGACTCACCATCGGCTACGTGATGAAAAGGAAAAGCGACGGCGCCCTCGTGCTGACCGGCCGCACGCGCCACTGCTTCGTCGATCCGAACGGCCGCCCCATCATCTTAGAACGCAACTTCCCCGACGTCGCCCGCAAACTCGCGGAACTGTATGAGGCGACGACGGAAAAAGAATGATGGTCTGTAAATTACGGCATCCATATAAAAAAGGGGTTGATCAAGCCATTCGACTTTTTCAACCCCATTTTTTATCTTAGAGAAAACTACCTGATGATGACCTTCTCGGTGCGGGTGGCACCCTGAGTGACCACCTTGACAAAGTAATTACCTGGTGCCCAATTTGTTACGGGGATCGTAATCTCGTTTTCGGAATACGTGCCGTCGGAGACAAGTTGGCCGGCCATGTTATACACCTGCACGCGGTTGATGTTCTCGGAAGCGATGTTCAGCACGTCGGTGGCGGGGTTGGGGTAGATGCTGATGGTGATCTGCTCCTGCTCTTCGACTCCAACGCCAATGATGGCGACGTGGACATTGAGAACGTTTTCGGCATTCTCGATGTCGGTGGAGAAGAGGTGGAGTTTGCCGTCAAGGGTCGCGCCGACTTCGGTAGGCAGTGAAGAGAGTGCCACGTTGGCGGTGGCGTTGCCGTTGGGGGCGAGCGTGCCCTGGCCCGTCGGAGTGATGTTCATCCACGGGGTGATAGGCGTGCCGTCGGCATAGCCGGTGATGGCCCAGTTGTAGGTGAGTTCGGCGTTGCTGTTGAGGTGGTTCCACGCGACCGAGGTCTTACTCCAATTGCCGTAGGGATCGGGCATGGTGGCGTCGTCGCAGTCGATCACGGGACGGGTCTCGCTGGCAGCGGTCGCCTCCGTCTGCTCGAAATAGAAGCCGAACCAGAGGTCGCGGCCGTCGAGCGGATAGGGCGTGGTGAGATAGACCGTGTTGAGGCCATCAATGGGAGAGAAGGCCTGCTCATACACGATGTCGCCCGGGCCATCCACCAAGATGCCATTCATGTCATAAACCTGGATCTTGGGGTTGATCATGTAGGCCGTGTTCTCAAGATAGACCTCAATGCGGGTGAGGCACTTGCCAACGAGATTCTGCGCAAGCAGGTCGCTGGCGGGGAAGCCGACAGCCGCGGCAGCGAAGGTGGAGCCGTAGATGATGCCGCTGCCGATATTGCCGTTATGACGCTGCAAGGTCGCCTCTCCCTGCGAAGTGGTGTTGGGCGTGAAAGTGTAGGTCGGGACAATGCGGTAGTTGACGGGCGTGCCGCCGGGGTTGCTGAGGTTGAGGGCGTAGGCCTCCGTGGCGTTGCTGGTCTGGATATTGATGTCTTCATTCGGGGTGAAGACGAAATGGCCGTCGTTGGCGGCAGTCACCTCGGTGAAGACGAAGTCGTCAACGTAATAGGTACCCTGGACCGTGCCCGTGCCGGGGGCGCCGGCGTAGAAGTTGACGGAGCCGAGTTGGCAGATGCCGCTGGTGTTGTCGCTGGTGTAGTTGAAAGGCCAGGTGATGACGTCCACGCCGTTGACGGTGAGGGTGGCGGAGTTGTTGTCGAGATCGACGTGCACCTTGACCGGGAACCACGCGTCGGCGGGGATGTTGAAGTTGGTGTTGGCACCGTTGATGGTGACATAGCCGGAGCCGCTGTTGTAAAGGAAGCACTCGAAAGCCCATTCGACGCCGGGGTTGTAGTAGTGTTGGATGTTGAAGTAGGCGCCGTTGCCGGAAGACGGCACGAAGTACCGGAATTCAATGTCGAAGACGCCGGACGTCTGGTTGGAGAAGCGGTAGATGATGTCGTTGGTCCCGGCGATTTTCAAGGAGTTGACGCCGCTGTACGCCTGCTCCGAAGAGACATAGGCATCTTCAGAGGTGCCCGGTGCGTTGCTCCAAGTGGTCCAGTCGGTGTTGTTCTGGGAACATAGCCGCTGCCCCGCCGTGTAACTGTCGAAATTGTCACTGAACAGGACCGTCTGCGCCTGCAAAAGTCCCGTCAGCATTAACAAACTGATCATTAAGTAAAACTTTTTCATAAGCATAAAATTTAAGGGGTTAACATGGTGCAAAATTAAAGAAAAAAAATTAAAAAGAAAGTGGTAAGGAAAAGTTCCCGGATTTTTTTGTTTTCGCAACGCCAATCCGCCACTTATCACAATGAAACAGCGCCATTGATCACAATAACGATCAAAGCTTTATTAAATCGCTAAAATACAATCACTTATACCTAAAATACGAAAGCCGCCCCCTAATCAGAAATAAACACCTTCATGCTGCTGGTGGCGCAGAGGTTGTCACCGCAGTGCACCTCGGCATCGACGACAAGGGCGTTTTCGATGCCGGCCACCACACGGATGGTGGTGACGATGCGGTCGCCGACGGCGGGAAGCGCGTGCAACTGGAACTTGGAGATGCCGCCGATGACGCCGCGCGGAACACGCTGGTCTTCCGCACAGAAACTCACCCGTGCCGCACACGTCTGCGCGATATTCTCCATCAAACCGCTCTCACGGAACTGCCCGTCATCCACAAACACGTTGTCGGACAGGATGACAAAGTCGGTGCTGAAATGGTCATCGTTGGATTCCAAAATGTTGTCTATCATTACGATAGGTGGACGTTGCGGAATATAGTCGATGGCGGGGACGGGAAGGGTAGGATGTGGCATAAGGTTGTGTTATTTTTGGCGGAAATAGATTTCGATGGGCACGCCGTGGAAGTCCCAATGTTCGCGTATTCGGTTCTCCAAGAAGCGTTTGTAACTGTCGCGCACATACTGCGGGAGATTGCAGAAGAAAGCGAACGACGGCACGGCGGTGGGAAGTTGCGTCACGAACTTGATGCGGATGGCCTTGTCGCGGGTGATCGGCGGGGGCGTGTTCTGGATGATCGGCAGCATGTAGTCGTTGAGTTCGGAGGTGGGGATGCGGCGCTGGCGGCTCTTGTGAACTTGCACGGCGGTCTCCAACACCTTGAAAATGCGCTGCTTGTTGATGACGGAAGTGAAGATGATGGGCACGTCGTCGAACGGCTCGATGCGCTTGCGCACCAACTCCTCATACTCCTTGTGAGTGTGGTTGTCCTTCTCGATGAGATCCCACTTGTTCATCACGATGACGACACCCTTCTTGTTGCGGGCAACGAGACTGAAGATGTTGAGATCCTGGGCGTCGAAGCCGGTGGAGGCATCGCACATGAGGACGCAGACATCGCTGCTTTCGATGGCGCGGACGGCACGCATCACGGAGTAGAACTCCAGATTCTCCTCCACCTTCTTCTTCTTGCGCAGACCGGCGGTATCGACGAGGTAGAAGTCGAAGCCGAAGCCAGAGTAACGGGTGAAGATGGAGTCGCGCGTGGTGCCGGCGATGGGGGTGACGATGTGACGGTCTTCCCCAAGGAAAGTGTTGATAATGGAGGACTTGCCCACGTTGGGCTTGCCCACGACGGTGATCTTCGGCAGTTCGTCGATGACGTGGTCCTCCTCGTGGGTGAAGTGCTGCACCACGGCGTCAAGTAGGTCGCCAGTACCACTGCCGGAGACGGCCGAGATGGGAAAGATCTGATCGACACCCAGAGCGTAGAACTCGGCGTAATCGAAGTAGTTGGACGGACTGTCGATCTTATTGACGGCGAGGTAGAATGGCTTTTTGGAACGCCGCAGCATGGAGGCGATCTCCTCGTCGAGCGGCGAAAGCCCCTCGCGGCCATCGACCACCAGCACGATGACGTCGGACTCCTCGATGGCGAGGGTGGCCTGCTTGCGGATCTCCGCCTCGAAGATGTCGGTGGAGCCGACAACGTAGCCGCCCGTGTCAATGACCGAGAACTCGTAGCCGTTCCAGTCGGACTTGCCATAGTTGCGGTCGCGGGTGACACCGGCGATGGAATCGACAATGGCCTCGCGCGTCTGCGTCAAGCGGTTGAAAAGCGTCGATTTACCGACGTTCGGTCTTCCGACCAGGGATAGAATGTTGCTCATGTTTCTCGTATTGAAAGGAAGCACGGGACTTCCCGAAGTCTATAAAATGTTGGCCAACTGCTCTTTCATCTTCTCCACCTCGTCCTTCATCTTGACGACGATCTGCTGGATGTTGAAGTCGCAGGCCTTGGAGCCGATGGTGTTGACCTCGCGGCCCATCTCCTGGACGATGAAACCCAATTTCTTGCCTTTCGACTCGGCTTCGTTCATGGTTTCAAGGAAGTACTTGCAGTGTTTGTGCAGGCGCACCTTCTCCTCGGTGATGTCAAGTTTCTCAATGTAAAAAATGATCTCCTGTTCGAGGCGGTTGGGATCATACTGCCCCTTCTGTTTCAGTTCCTCCAATCCGGTGGCAAATTTTTCTCTCTGTTTCTCAATACGTTGCGATTCAAACGGAGTAATCTCTTCGATGAGGGAGTCGATAAGGCGGACGCGCTTCTCCATGTCGGCGGCGAGCACCTGTCCCTCCTGGATGCGGAAGTTGTCGCACAGGTCGCAAGCGGTTTCCACGGCCTCGCGCAGTTGCTGCCACAACTCCTCGGGCAGCTCCTCGCGGGGGGTGACAATGACGTCGGGCAGTCGCAACACCTGCACGAAAATGTCGCTGTCCACCGGATTCTGAAGTTCATACGACAGGTTGAGCAACTGGTTGTAGTAGGCGCGGGCCACCTCAGTGTTGACACTGATCGAAGGCGCCTCGTTTTTATCAACATAGATGGCAACATCGACTTTCCCGCGCTCCAGTTTCTGCGCGATGATCGAACGGATGTCGTTCTCCTTGTCGCGGAACAGCGGCGCAATGCGGGTGCTCAGGTCCAGTTGTTTGCTGTTTAACGTCCTGATTTCTACAATTATACTTTTAGAAAAGGCTTGGAAGGCAACCTTCCCGAAGCCGGTCATGGACTTCATCATCTTCTTGCGGTTTTTGAAACTGCAAAATTACGATTTTTTTCCACTAAGGGAGTCGTTTGGACACGAATGACACGTATTTTCACAAATATTTTCTGCGAAATAAGAGATGAGAGAGTTTTTATTTTCCTATTTGTTGATAATTCCTTGACGTTACTTTTTTGACAGGCAACCCCGTGGCATTCCCTCCGTGGAGACGATGGCGCAACTCCGTCCCTGCATGCCTTCACGTTGCCCCAACGAAGAAAAATGGAAGATACGGCTAAAACTCCAGCCGCGATCCTTTCTGTTTCAACTCCTCGTATTTTTCACGATTGAACTGATAGCGGAAGGCCTTTTTGCTCCGAATCTCGGGGACAGGGGCGTCGTTGCAACGCAACACCCTGTTGTCGTCATCGTCATATTCGGAACAAGACATGCTGCTCTTCCGCCTTGGGGGTTCAAACCCATGAATGCGCTCTTCCCGAGATTGGGGAGTGAGGGAAGCCGCATCGTCCTGCGGCGCTGCATCTTCATCCTCATCTTCCACCTGACTGAGGATGCCGAGGTGCATCATCTTGTTGTGGAAGTTGCGGCGGTCGAACTTGACCCCGAGGATGGCCTCGTAGAGCCGTTGCAGTTCCGTCATGGTGAACTGCTGGGGCAGCAGTTCAAAGCCGACCGGCTCGAAATGGATCTGCTTGCGCAGTTCCTGGATGGCGACGCGCAGAATCAGGTTGTGGTCGAAGGCGAGGGCGGGCACCGCATCGACGGGGAACCACTCGGCACGTTCGGCATCGTCGCCGGCACGCACCTCGCTCAGCCGCACCAAAGCGTAATAGGCGATGGTGAGCACGCGCTCCCGCGGGTCGCGGTCGGGATCGGAAAAAGTGTGGAACTGCCGGATATAGACATCGCGCAGGCCGGTCTCCTCCCACAACTCACGGGCCGCACCATCCTCCGCCGACTCATCCATGTTGAGGAAGCCTCCTGGAAATGCCCAACGCCCGCGGAATGGCTGAAGACCGCGCCGAATCAGCAACACGTTCAACTTCCAGCCGTCAAACCCGAAGATGACACAGTCGGTAGTCACCGCCGGATGCGGGTACTTGTAACAATATTTCTTATCGTTGGGAAAGAGAGGCATCTTTTGCGTAAATTTAACGCAGCAAAGGTACAACAATATGGCGGAACTGAGAAACAGCAACCGCAATTCCTTTAATATTCAATCGTGGCCGTCTGCATCGTGCGCAGATCCATGGTCCAGAGTTTGCCGATGAGCGGTTCTCCGAAGCCGACGATCAGTGCGATGGCCTGAGTGGCCAGCATGCTGCCGACGACAGCGGGCGTGGTGCCGAGCACACCCTTGTCGCGGATATCGACGGGCTGCACCACCATATCCTCGGGGAAGAGATCACGGTAGGAACGCGGCACCGCGCCCGCGCCGAACACCGACACCTGCCCCTCGAACCCCTTGATAGCGCCATACACGTACGGCTTGCCGGCGGCGAGGCAGGCGTCGTTGAGCAGATAGCGCGTGGCGAAGTTGTCGCAGCCGTCGATGACAAGGTCGTAACCGCCCACCAACTCCCCGGCATTCTCGCGGGTGAGGCGGAACGGGTACTCGTGGATGGTCACCTCGCTGTTGAGGGCCTTGAGCCGACGGGCGGCGCAGCCCACCTTGCGCTGGTCCACCTCCGCCTCGGTATAGAGCACCTGTCGTTGCAAGTTGCTGATACTCACCACATCGTCATCCACTAAACCGAGCGTGCCAATGCCGGCTGCCGTCAGATAGAGGGCCGTGGGCGAGCCGAGGCCGCCCACTCCCACGATCAAGACCTTGGCGTTGTGCAGTTTCAGCTGCCCTTCTTCTCCGATTTCGGGCAGTACAGTCTGCCGTATATATCTATCTTTCATCTCTTTACAAAATCAAAGGAACTATCCCAATCTTTCCAGACCGGCTCCACACCCATCTTTTTCAAGGCCGCCTCGATCTCGACGGCGGTGCGCTCGTCGGTGACGTGGAACTGCTCCAACTGCTGGGGATAACTGTAATATCCGCCCGGGTCGGTCTTGCTTTCGGCACTCATCGTGGTGACGCCGAGGCGCGCCATGTTGTCGCGGATATAGGCCGGCTCGCGGGTGCTGTAGGAGATATCGACGTCGTGGTCGAAGATGCGCATGGCGAAGGTGAGTTGCGCCAATTCCTTGTCGCTCATGATGATGTTGGGTTGGAAACCGCCATTCTCAGAGGGGCACATGCGCGGGAAGTTGACGCTGTACTTGGTGCGCCAGTAGTGTTTCTGAAGGTAGCGCAGGTGGTAGGCCATCATGGTGATGTCGGTGCGCCACTCTTTCTCAAGTCCGATGAGCACGCCCATGCCGATGGAGTGGACACCGGCCTGCCCCATGCGGTCGAAGCCGTTGACGCGCCACTCGAAGTTGGCCTTCATGCCGCGCGGATGGTAGATGTTGTAATTGGCTCTGTGATAGGTCTCTTGAAAGCAGATCACGCCGTTCATGCCGTGGCGGGTCAACTCCTTGTACTCCTCGGCCTTCAACGGCATCACTTCGATCTTGAGGTTGCTGAAATAGGGCTTGGCGAGGTCGAGGGCCTTGGCAATGTAATCGACGCCGGCCTTCGCGGGGTTTTCGCCGGTCACCAACAGCAGATTCTCGAAAGGTCCCAGTTTCTTGATGGCCTTGTACTCGTTTTCCATCTCCTCGAAGGTGAGGATGGTGCGTTTCATCGGGTTGCTGACGTGAAAGCCGCAATAGACGCAGGAGTTGGTGCAGGAGTTGGTGAGGTAGAGGGGAATGAACATGGAGATGGTCTTGCCGAAGCGTTCTTCGGTGTATTTCTTGCTGAGGCAGGCCATCGTTTCGAGGAACGGCTCGGCGGCGGGTGAGATCATGGCCATGAAGTCATCGACGTTGCAATGTTCCTTGCCCAGAGCGCGTTGCACGTCGGCTCCTGTTTTGGAAAGGATGGCTTCCGTCGTCTTTTCCCACGAGATTTTCTCTAATTCTTCGGAAAACATGGCTTATTTTTTATTGGATTTAACGTTTTTCAAGTCGCGACTGAGGCGCATGGCGCAGAAGTTGGGGCCGCACATGGTGCAGTACTCGCCGTCGGTGTGATGGCCTTCCTGGAAGTATTCGAGGGCGCGGTCGGGGTCGAGGGAGAGGTGGAACTGGTCGCGCCAGCGGAACTCGTATCGGGCCTTGCTGAGGGCGTTGTCGCGCACTTGCGCGCCCGGATGCCCCTTGGCAAGGTCGGCGGCGTGGGCGGCAATCTTATAGGTGATAACGCCGGTACGGACATCCTCCCTATTGGGCAGGCCGAGATGCTCCTTCGGGGTAACATAGCAGAGCATGGCGGTGCCGAGCCAGCCGATCTGGGTGGCGCCGATGGCGCTGGTGATGTGGTCGTAACCCGGGGCGATGTCGGTGACAAGGGGTCCGAGGGTGTAGAAGGGGGCGTTGTGGCAGGCCGCAATCTGACGCTCCATGTTCTCCTTGATCTTGTGGAGCGGCACATGTCCGGGACCTTCGATGAAGGCCTGCACATTCTTGGCCCAAGCGCGGGTGACCAACTCACCGAGAGTATCAAGCTCGGCGAACTGCGCCTCGTCGTTGGCGTCGGCGGTGCAGCCGGGACGCAGTCCGTCGCCGAGGGAGATGGCGACGTCGTACTGCGCCAAAATGTCGCAGATCTCGTCGAAGTGCTCATAGATGAAGCTCTCTCGGTCGTGTACGAGGCACCACTTGCTCATGATGCTGCCGCCGCGGCTCACGATGCCGCAGAGCCGTTTGTCAGCCAAATGCACGTTCTTGCGGCGGATGCCGGCGTGGATGGTGAAGTAATCGACGCCCTGCTCGCACTGCTCGATGAGCGTGTCGCGGAAGAGTTCCCAGGTGAGTTTCTCCACATCGCCATCGACCTTCTCGAGGGTTTGGTAGATGGGCACGGTGCCGACGGGCACAGGACAGTTGCGGACGATCCACTCGCGGGTCTCATGGATGTTGGCGCCGGTGGAGAGGTCCATCAGCGTGTCGCCGCCCCACTTGCAACTCCACACGGCCTTATCGACCTCCTCATCAATGGTGGAGGTGGTGGCGGAATTGCCGATGTTGGTGTTGATCTTCACCAAGAAGTTGCGTCCGATGATCATCGGCTCGCTCTCCGGGTGGTTGATGTTGGCGGGCAGCACGGCGCGGCCGGCGGCGATCTCGTCGCGCACGAACTCGGGCGTGATGTGCGTCTCGATGCCCAGCTCCTCGCAGTTCATGTTCTCGCGGATGGCCACGTACTCCATCTCCGGGGTGACGATGCCGGCCTTGGCGTAGGCCATCTGGGTGATCTGACGCCCGGCCTTGGCGCGGTACGGCAGGGCGATGTGCTCAAAGCGCAGGTGGTCGAGCGAACGGTCGTCGCGGCGCATGCGCCCGTACTCGCTGCTGATTTCCGGCAACTGCTCCACGTCGCCACGCTCCAGAATCCAACTTTCGCGCATACGCGGCAGCCCCTTTTTAAGGTCAACCTGCACGTTGGGGTCGCTGAATGGACCGCTGGTGTCGTATATCAGCACCGGGGCGTTGGGCGTCATCACCCTCTCGCCATCCACAATGTTGACGGTCGGGGTGAGGTTCACTTTCTGCATCCCCACTTTGATGAAAGGGAATTTCTTACCTTGTATATAATGCTTCTCGCGCTTCGCGTAAAAAGTCTCTTTTTCTTTATTTTCTTCCATAATAATTTGTATTTCAATTACTAAAATATCTTTCCTCTAATCCCTGCAACCTGTCATTTTAATTCAAAAAGGCCGTAAGGGGAGAACTGGCGTCAGCGGTGAAGTCCTGGCTGACGGCACCGAGGCCGGCTTCGAAGGCGCGGCGTCCGGCGACGACGGCCTCCTTGAAGGCGACGGCCATCTCGACAGGGTTGCCGGCGACGGCGATGGCGGTGTTGACGAGGCAGGCGTCGGCGCCGAGTTCCATGGCTTCGGCGGCATGACTGGGCGCGCCGATGCCAGCATCGACGACGACAGGAATGTTGGCCTGCTCGATGATGATGCGCAGGAAGTCCCTAGTTTGCAGACCTTTGTTAGTGCCGATGGGAGCGCCGAGCGGCATGACGGTGGCGGCGCCGGCCTCTTCCAAGTGTTTGCAGAGGGTGGGGTCGGCCTGACAGTAGGGCAGCACCACGAAGCCGAGTTTCACCAACTGCTCGGTGGCCTTGAGGGTCTCCACGGAGTCGGGCAGCAGATAGCGCGGGTCGGGGTGGATCTCTAATTTCAGCCAGTTGGTGCCGAAGGCCTCGCGCGCCATCTGCGCGGCGAAGACGGCCTCCTCGGCGTCGCGCACGCCGGAAGTGTTGGGCAGCAGTTGGATGTTGGGGTGGACGATGTGCTTGAGCATGTCGTCGTCACTGTCACCCAGTTCGATGCGCTTCATGGCCACGGTCACCATTTCGGTACCGGAGGCAAGGATGGACTGTTCCATCAACTCATTGGATTTGAACTTGCCGGTTCCGAGGAACAGGCGGGAGCCGAACTCGCGTCCGGCGATGATGAGGTTTTTCATTATGGTATGATTTGTGGTTGAGACGCACAGCCGTGCGTCTTTATAATAGTTTCCATTGTTTTGACTGGATCCTCGGCGTTCAACACCACGCTGCTGACGGCGATGCCATCGACGCCGGTGGCGAGCAGCGCGGGAAGGTCGGCGACGGTGATGCCGCCGATGGCAACCATCGGGAGCGTGATGGCGGCGGCCCGCATCTGCCGCACGATGTCGCGGTACCCATCCAAACCGAGGATGGGACTGAGGTTCTTCTTGGTTTCGGTGAAGCGGAACGGGCCGCAGCCGATGTAGTCGGCGCCGGCGGCGTGCAGGTGTTGGATGTCGTCGAAGGTGTTGGCGGTGCCCCCGATGATGCAGTCGGGACCGAGCCGCCGGCGCGCCTCATCCACGGGCATGTCGTTCTTGCCGAGGTGGACGCCGTCGGCCTGCACCTCGCGCACCAACTCCACGTGGTCGTCGAGCAGAAAGACGGAGCCGTAGTCACGGCACAGCGGTTGCACCCGCCGCGCCATGGCCGTCACCTCCTCGGGTGCTGCACCCTTCATGCGCAACTGAATCCACCGGCAGCCCCCCTCCAGCGCCAGCCGGGCGCCCTCATAGGTGTCGTACCGCGCGGTGGCGTGCGTGATGAACTGCACCCTGGCCTTCTCTATCGGCACCTTCGTCATGGCTCAACCTCCGCAAACCGCCTTGATGATGATGATGTGCATGCCGTCCGACAGCGCGAAGCCATCCCAGTCGGTGCGAGGCACCATCTTGTTGTCCACGGCCATCGCAATGCCCTTCTCGGGAAGGGAAAGTTCATCGGCCAGTAGTCGCAACGTGGACGCGGTGCTAATGGTCTCTTTGTTGTTCACCCAAAGTTTCATAGTCTTATGGTTTATGAATAACTTACGGGATGTCAGCAAGATACTGAAAACATCAGAAGATCCAATCCCTACGGCAGTACGAACTGCATCAGGTTCAACGGGTCTAATCTCAGCCCTTGTGGGCACCCCTTCAAATCGACGGCAAAATTACACTTTTTTTCTGATACGAGCGCCCTATTTCAGCAGTTTCTCAATCTCCGGAGCCATCTCCTCCTTCTCGGCGGTCGGCTCGAAGCGCTTCACCACGTTGCCGTTGCGATCAATCAGGAACTTGGTGAAGTTCCACTTGATGTCGCTCTTCTTGTCATAGTCGGGGTCGGCCTTGCGCATCATCTGGTCAAGCACCGGCCCGAGTTTGTGGTTGGGGTCGAAGCCGCCGAAGCCCTGCTGCGCCTTAAGGAAAGTGAAAAGCGGGGACTCGTTCTCACCGTTGACCTCGATTTTCTGGAAACGCGGGAACTCGGTGTGGAAACGGAGCGTGCAGAACTGCTCGATCTCCTCATCGGTGCCGGGGGCCTGCCCGCCGAACTGGTTGCAGGGGAAGTCCAGCACCTCGAAACCCTGCGCGCGATACTGGGCGTAAAGTGCCTCCAAATCATCGTATTGCGGGGTGAAACCGCAGGCGGTGGCGGTGTTGACGATCAACAGCACCTTGCCTTTGTACTGCGCCAGCGTGGTGGCGTTGCCCTTGTTGTCCTTGACGGGAATCTCGTATATGTTTTGTTGTGCCATGGTGGGTAAAATAATGGATAATGTGATGAAAAATACAAGAATTCTTTTCATAAAAAATTTTTTCAAGACTAAAAACGCTGCAAAATTACAAAAAATCAAGGGAATGCCAACTCTTGTTGAAAAGGGTGTTTATAAATTGTACGGAAAGGGCGAAAAAAATCCAAAAGTTCATATTACTTTTGCGCGTGTTCGGGTTCTGAAAAGACCAATAGGGAACGTTGTGAGAATCAACGGCTATACCCGTAGCTGTAAGTTCCACAAAAGACATTTTCAAGCAGAGCCACTGACTTTTTGTGTCGGGAAGGCATTGAAAAATGGGAACGAAGCCAGAAGACCTGCCCAAACACTGTTGTTCGCGCTTTCGGGAATAAAAGTCGACGAGGAAAGGGATAACCACGTCATTTTTTCCCGACATTTATTAACCTTTAATAATCCACATTGATGGACGATTTGTACATTATCAAACGCAATGGGAAACGAGAAATCTTTTCCCCCGAAAAAATCAAGAACGCCATATCCAAGGCCTTCCTTTCCGTTGACAGTTTCGCCACGCGGGAGGTGCTGATTGACGTGATGAGCCGCCTGAAGATCTACGACGGCATCTCGGTGGAAGAGATCCAGAATCAGGTGGAGGTCTCCCTCATGGCCGAGCGTTACTACGAGGTGGCCAAATCGTACATCCTTTACCGCCAGCACCATTACGAAGACCGTGAGGTGAAGGACAAACTCGACTTTCTCATCAACTACTGCAACGCCACCAACGCCGCCACCGGCAGCAAGTACGACGCCAACGCGAACGTGGAGCGCAAGAACATCGCCACCCTCATCGGCGAACTGCCCAAGTCGAACTTCATCCGGCTCAACCGCCGCATGCTGTGCGACAAGATCAAGGACCTTTACGGCAAGGAGGTCGCCGACCGTTACCTCTATCTGCTGAACAACCATTACATCTACAAGAACGACGAGACCAGTATCGCGAACTACTGCGCCAGCATCACCATGTATCCCTGGCTGCTCGGCGGCACCAAGAGCATCGGCGGCAACGCCTCCGCCCCCACCAACCTCAAGTCGTACTGCGGCGGCTTCGTCAACATGGTCTTCATGGTCTCCAGCATGCTCAGCGGCGCCTGCGCGACCCCCGAGTTCCTGATGTACATGGACTATTTCATCCGCCAGGAGTACGGCGACAACTACTACCAGGAGCCCGACCGCGTCGTTGACCTGTCGGTCAAGCAGCGTTCCATCGACAAGATGATCACCGACTCATTCGAGCAGGTGGTCTATTCCATCAACCAGCCCACGGGCGCCCGCAACTACCAGTCGGTGTTTTGGAACGTGGCCTACTACGACCGCTACTATTTCGAGAGCATCTTCGGCGAGTTCCGCTTCCCCGACGGCACCAAGCCCATCTGGGACTCCCTCAGCTGGCTGCAGAAACGGTTCATGCGCTGGTTCAACGCCGAGCGCACCCGCGCCGTGCTCACCTTCCCCGTCGAGACCATGGCCCTGCTCTCGAAGGACGGCGACATCATCGACACCGAGTACGCCGACTTCACCGCGGAGATGTACGCCGCCGGCCACTCCTTCTTCACCTACGTGAGCGACAACGCCGACTCGCTGAGCAGTTGCTGCCGCCTGCGCAACGAAATCACCGACAACGGCTTCAGTTACACCCTCGGCGCCGGCGGCGTCTCCACCGGCTCCAAGAGCGTGCTCACCATCAACATCAACCGCTGCATCCAGCACGAGCACCGCAACAACCTACCCCACCTGCAGTTCATCTCCGAAGTCATCGACTTGATGCACAAAGTGCAGATCGCCTACAACGAGAACCTCAAGTATTTGCAGGAGAAGGGCATGCTACCCCTCTTCGACGCCGGCTACATCGCCATCAACCGCCAGTACCTCACCATCGGCGTCAACGGGCTCGTCGAAGCCGCCGAATTCCTCGGCATCCCCATCAACGACAACGAGAAATACCAGCACTTCATTGAGGAGATCCTCGGCCTCGTCGAACGCTACAACCACCAATACCGCAGCAAGGACCTGATGTTCAACTGCGAGATGATCCCCGCCGAGAACGTCGGCGTCAAGCACGCCAAGTGGGACCGCGAGGACGGCTATGTCGTCCCCCGCGAATGCTACAACAGTTACTTCTTCAAGGTGGAGGACGACTCGCTCAACCTCATCGACAAGTTCCGTCTGCACGGCGCGCGCTACATCTCCCACCTTACCGGCGGATCGGCGCTGCACGCCAACCTTGAGGAGCACCTCTCCCAGGCACAGTACCGTCAATTGCTGCGCGTGGCCGCCCAGGAAGGTTGCAACTACTTCACTTTCAACATCCCCAACACCGTCTGCAACGACTGCGGCCACATCGACAAACGCTACCTGCACGAGTGCCCCGAGTGCCATAGCAAAAACATCGACTACCTCACCCGCGTCATCGGCTATATGAAGCGTGTCAGCAGTTTCTCCCAAGCCCGCCAGGAAGAAGCCGCCCGCCGTCACTACGGAAATATGTAATCGCCATGCTCAAATACTACAACTTCGACATCGTATTCCAAGAGATTCCCGACGAGGTGACCCTCGCCGTCAACATCACCAATTGCCCGCACCACTGCCCCGGCTGCCATAGTCCGCACCTCCACGAAAACGTCGGCTTCGCCCTCGACGAGACCGAAATCGACCAACTGCTCTCCAAGTACGGGAAACAGATTACCTGCTTCTGCTTCATGGGCGGCGATGCCAACCCTCAAGAGGTGAGCCGTTTAGCCGACTATCTTCACAAAAACACCAACCTCAAGGTCGCCTGGTACTCCGGCAACACCCAACTGCCCGACACCTTCTCCCGCTTCGACTACGTGAAAGTGGGTCCCTACCTCGCCGACCGCGGCGGTCTCAACTCCCGGGAGACCAACCAACGGCTCTACCGCAACCAAAACGGCCAGCCTTTCGATCTCACCCATCGCTTCTGGAAGAGCATAGCAAACTGATTTTCATTTTGTTATAGATAAAAAAAACCGAAGTCCAACCGCTTCGGTTTTTTTGTTTTTCCCCTCATTTTTTCCACTACATATTTTATATTTGAAATATCGGATAATTTTGTGTAATTTTGCACCCTAAACCCAAAAGATTATGAAGTCTATTAACGAGGCCTGTTTCAAAGGCAAGAAAGTCTTAGTCAGAGTAGATTACAACGTTCCGCTGAACGACAACCGCGAGGTGACCGACGCCACCCGCATCATCCGCACCATAGACACGGTGAAGAAGATCACCGATGGCGGCGGCATCGCCATCCTGATGTCGCACCTGGGGCGTCCCAAGGGTGTCGCCTCCGACAAGTTTTCCTTGTCGAACATCGTGTCGAAAGTGAGCGAGGTGCTCGGCACGCACGTCACCTTCTTAGGCGACGTGCTGACCGCTGACGCCGAGGCGAAGGTGAACGCGCTGAAACCCGGCGACGTGGCCCTGCTTGAGAACCTGCGTTTTCACAATGAGGAAGAGGCCGGCGACGAGGAGTTTGCCCGCCAGATCGCCCGTCTGGGCGACATCTACGTCAACGACGCCTTCGGCACCGCCCACCGCGCCCACGCCTCCACCGCCACCATCGCCAAGTTCTTCCCCGGGAAATGCTATGCCGGCTACCTGCTCTACGAAGAGGCCCACAACCTCGACCTGGTGCTCAACAACGCCAGCCACCCCTTCACCGCCATCATCGGCGGCAGCAAGGTATCGTCGAAACTCAACATCATCACCTACCTTCTCGACCGCGTTGACAACCTCATCATCGCCGGCGGCATGAGCTACACCTTCCTCCACGCCATGGGCGTAAAAATCGGCAACTCCCTGCTTGAGGAGGAGATGATCCCCGTGGCCAAAGAGATCATCAACAAGGCCCACCTCAAGGGCGTCGATCTCTACCTGCCCATTGACAACATCTGCGCCGACAAGTTCGACAACGACGCCAACCAGTACGTCACCACCCACAACGACATCCCCGACGGTTGGGAGGGCATGGACATCGGTCCGCGCACCATCAAGAAGTTCGCCGCCATCATCAAGCAGGCCCAGACCATCTTGTGGAACGGTCCCGTCGGCGTGTATGAGTTCCAGAACTTCGAACACGGCACCCAGTCGGTCGCCCTCTGCGTGGCCTGCGCCACCATCTCCGGCGCCTTCTCGCTCATCGGCGGCGGCGATTCCATCGCGGCCATCAACAACTACCACCTCGCCAACCACGTCTCTTACATCAGCACCGGCGGCGGCGCCATGCTCGAGTACCTCGAAGGCAAGGTGCTGCCGGGCATCCAGGCCCTCAACGATGACAAATAGTGTTTTGTAAATATCTTATTTTCAATATTTTTAATTATAAAAAAAATGAAAATCCCCGCCTCCGAACTTCCCACAACCAATGATGGCAAGATCTATCATCTGGGCATCGGCCCTGAAGACTTGGCCGACTATGTCATCCTGGTAGGCGACCCTGGCCGCGTGCCCGACATCTCGAAGTACTTCGACACCATCGACTTCAAACATCAGAACCGTGAGTTGATCACCCACACCGGCACCCTGCGCGGACAACGCATCACCGCGCTCTCCACCGGCATGGGCACTGACAACATCGACATCGTGATGACGGAACTCGACGCCCTCGCCAACATCGACCTCAAGACCATGGAAGTGAAGCAGGAGCACCGCACCCTCAACCTCGTGCGCGTCGGCACCTGCGGTGCGCTGCAACCCAATATCGCCATCCACAGTTTCGTGGCCGCCCAATACGGCTTCGGGTTCGATGGGCTGATGCACTTCTACCAGCATGAGGGTTTCGACGAGGAGATCGTGGAGGCGTTCGTCAAGCACACCGGCTGGAACGAGCGGCTTCCCTATCCTTACTGCGTGCCCTGCAGCCAGACGCTGTTCGACCGCATCGCCTTCGACATGGTACACGGCGTCACCGCCAGCGCCCCGGGCTTCTTCGGACCGCAAGGCCGCAACGTGCGCGCCCAGATCCAATATCCCGACCTCAACTCGCGCATCGACTCTTTCCGCTTCGGCGACCGCAAGATCACCAACTTGGAGATGGAGACCTCCGCACTCTACGGCTTCGGCCACATCATGCACCACAACACGCTCACCATCTGCGTCGCCATCGCCAACCGCATCACCCACGATTTCTCCAAGGACTACCATCCGCACATGGATAGACTCATCCGAACCGTACTCGACCGTATTTTTTAAATCCATGAAAACCATGAGACTACCTTCTCCAACCTTGTGGGCCATGCTCCTCGTTTTCGGCATGACCTGGGTGGGCTGCCATCGGCAACCCACGACGGAAGAGCCGCCCAAAATCGTCTCTTTCGACTTGAACGACAGTGCTTTGGTGAACGAATTGATGTGTTTTTACATCGATAACGAAATCCTGCCGAAAGAGGCATTGGTGTGCGACCACGCCCAGAAAGACGGACTGCACTCCTTCACCTGCATGGCCGAAGACGTCGATTTCTGCGCCCCCGACTACATGCAGGACTCCCTCCACGGCACCTTCTTCCAGGAAATCGGTTACCACCCCGGCTCCTCCGGTGACAACAACATCTACATCTGCAACAAGGATGAGAACGGATTCCATATCCTGAAGTCGGTCGTCGGCACCACCAACCCCGACCTGGGGCCGCAGGACGAGTTTGTCAACGGATACCGCGTCATCTATTTCCAGAGCGATGACACCGCCTACAAACTCTTCTACAATGGCACCGAGTTTGTTGTAGAAGAACTTGACAATCAACCACTTGCTTACAACTAACCCACTATGCAGTTCGCGCAACCGCTTTTTCTCATCGGCTATGCCGCCATCCTGATTCCCATTCTCATCCACCTCTTCAACCTGAGGCGGTTCAAGACCTACTATTTTTCCAATGTGAGGATGTTGCGGGATGTGGCGCAGAAGACGAAGCGCGAGTCGCGCGTGAAGAACCTCATCGTGCTCTGCCTACGCTGTTTGGCCATCATCGCCTTGGTGACCGCCTTCGCACGCCCCTATTTCCCCACTCAAAACGATGACAAAAAGGCCGGGAATTTAGTCTCCATCTACCTCGACAACTCCTTCTCCATGGAGGGCAACACGCCCAATGGGACGCTCTTTTACGACGGCGTGGAGAATGCCCGTCAGATCATCAACAACTTCGACTACACCGACCAGTTCATCCTCTACAACAACGACTTCTCAGCCCGCCAGCGCCTCCGGCTGACCAAGGACGAGGCCCTGCAGACATTGGACGAGTGGGCTGTTTCGCCCAACTCCCGCGCGTGGAAGGAGTTGCTGACTTTTGAGCAGAATGCCTGCACCGATGTCGGCAATCTCAATGTTTTACACTACTATATTTCTGATTTTCAGAAAAACAACTTCGACTTCTCGCAATTCAAACATCAAGACAACAGCGCCTCTTTCTTGGTTTACAAACCGGCGAAAGAGGTCAACAACGTGGCCATCGACAGCTGCTGGTTTCTGACGCCCGTTTTCCGGCAGGGGCAGCAGGCGACGCTGTCGGTGCGGTTGCGCAACTGCGGTGACAACGACGTCATCAAACTGCCGCTGAAACTGCATGTCAACGGGGAGCAGAAGGCCATGGCGGCCGTCGATATCGCCGCGGGCAGCACCGCCGAGTACCAACTCAACTATACGCTCACCTCCACCGGCATCCAGTGCGGCACCCTCTCCATCGACGACTCACCCATCACCTTCGACAATGAACTGTACCTCACCTACCGCGTAAGCGACAACACCCACATCTCCCTGGTGGAGGGCAATGGGCACAACCGCTATTTGGCGGCGTTGTACGGCAAGGATTCCACCTTCAACCTCTCCACGATGGACGCGGGGCAGATCGACTACTCCGCCTTCGCCACCAGTTCAGTCGTCATCCTCGACCAAGTGAAGTCGGTCACTTCCGGCCTCGCCGACGAGTTGACGAAATACCTCAACAACGGCGGCTCCGTGCTTGTCTTCCCCGCGGAGGAGATGGACATCCCCTCCTGGAACAGTTTCCTCGCCAACGCCGGCGCCAGCACCTTCTCCGGGCTTGCCCAACAGGAGGTCAAGGTCGGAAAAATCAACATGGAGAGCGTCTATTTCAAGGGAAGCATGGAAAACAGCAACGAACGCTTCGACATGCCGACTGCCTTGAAATACTTTACTTTCAGCAATCTGCACACAGACGAAATGGTGATGTCGCTGGAGAACAACGCGCCGTTGCTGTTTGTTGACCGTGTGGGCAAGGGTCGGCTGATCCTATCGGCCGTGGCCGCCGCCGACAGTTACGGCGACATCCACAAGCACGCCCTCTTCTTCATCCCGCTGCACAACATCGGCATCCGCGCCCTGATGCAGCAGAAGTTGTACAACACCATCGGCGTCGATCATTCGCAAAGCGTGGTGAAGCCCGCCGAAGGCAGCGAGAACGTGCTCTCCCTCAAGTCGCGAGCCGAGGATGGCGGCGAGGTCATCCCCGAGCAGCGCAACATGGGCAACGAGGTCATGCTCTTCTTCAACGACCAGCCCGCCACTGCCGGCATCTACGACGTTATGCTCGACGGCGCTGCCCAGGACGCCATTGCGTTCAACTACGACCGCCGCGAGTCGCAACTCGACTACCCCACCGAAAAGGCGTTGGGCAACATCGTCGCCGATCTTCCCAAAGACGCCAAGACACAGTTGATCACCAGTGAATCCCAAGATATCAGCCATCAGATCGCGCAGACCGTCCATGGCCGTCCGCTCTGGTTTTACTTCGTCCTCGGCGCCCTCTTTTTCCTGTTGGCAGAAGTGGCCGTGCTCCGGCTTTGGCGCCGCCGCGAGAAACCCCAAGTTTAATAGAATAATTATCAAAATCCATCATTATGAATAACTTAGAACCCAAAGCAATTTTTGATTTCTTCAGTGAAATTCGTCAAGTGCCCCGTCCATCGAAAAAAGAGGGCAAGATCATAGAGTGGCTGCTCGCCACCGGCAAGCGGCTCGGTCTGGAGACTAAGCGCGACGCCGCCGGCAACGTGCTGATGTCCAAACCCGCCACCCCCGGCAAGGAAAACGTCACCCCGATCATCTTCCAGTCGCACATGGACATGGTTTGCGAGAAGAACAACGACCTCGACTTCGACTTTGAGAAGGACGCCATCCAGGCATACGTGGAAGATGGTTGGATGAAGGCGAAGGGCACCACCCTCGGCGCCGACGACGGCATAGGCATGGCCATCGCCCTCGCTATCCTCGCCGACAAGACCATAGAACACGGTCCCATCGAGTGTCTCTTCACCGTGGATGAGGAGACCGGACTGACGGGTGCCTCCGAACTGCAACCCGGCTGGATGAAGGGCAAGATGCTCCTCAACCTCGACGACGAGGACTGGGGCGAGTTCTGCATCGGCTGCGCCGGCGGCATCGACACCGTCGCCAAGTACAACTGCGAGTTCGAGAAACAGATTCCCGCCGACTCCGTCGCCTACACCGTGAAGGTGGGCGGCCTCCAGGGCGGCCACTCCGGCGACGACATCAACAAGAACCGCGGCAACGCCGTGAAACTGCTCACCCGCATTCTTTGGAACGCCTATCAGGACTATGACATCCGCATCGCCGACATTCAGGCCGGCAACCTGCGCAACGCCATCGCCCGCGAGGGGTGGGCATTGATCACCCTGCTCAAGGAGAACGCCAAGGTGTTCGAGCAGTATGTCCAGCAGATGGACGGCATCTACAAGAAAGAGCTGCACACCAGCGACGCCGGCGTCTTCGTCACCTGCGAGAGCGCCAAGATGCCCGCCAAGGTCATCGACGAGATGCTGCAGATCGACATCCTCAACGCCCTCTACACCTGCCCTCACGGCGTGCTTGCCATGTCTCAAGACATCGCCGACTTCGTGGAGACCTCCACCAACCTGGCTTCCGTGAAACTCATCGGCGAGGAGATCGTTATCACCACCAGCCAACGCAGTTCGGTGGAGAGCCGCAAGCAGGACGCCGCCGACCACGTCGCCTGCGCCTTCTACTCCACCGCGGCCGAAGAAGTGGAGCACTCCGACGGCTATCCGGGCTGGGAACCCAACGCCAACTCGCAGGTACTCAAGTTGATGGTACAGGCCTTCCACAACCTTCATCCCGAGGAAGAACCCACCGTCAGAGCCATCCACGCCGGCCTCGAGTGCGGGCTTATCTCCGAGAAATACCCCGAACTCGACATGGTCTCCTTCGGCCCGACCCTCCGCGGCGTCCACTCCCCCGACGAGAAACTCGAAATCGCCTCCGTCCAGAAAATCTGGGATCTCATCATCGAATTCTTCAGAATCCTGAAATGAGGTTTTTGAAGTTGTACATCTTCCTGCTGTTGCTGCTGACGACGGTGGCCTGCCGGGCGCAAGTCTATCCGCAGCAGCAACCCAGCAAACCTTTGGAGTCGCTCACTGCCAGCGAGTTGAATATCCTTTTCGATGAAGCAAACGCCAACTACAAGAAGCAGGCCGTTCAGAATTATGCCGACACGCTGTGCAAAAAGCTGAACGGCACGCTGCTGATTGCACAGAACGACCAGGTGCTGGTGGAGAAAGCCGCCGGCGTGAAGGTGTTGGGCAAAAGCAACAACCCGATCGTCGTGGGCACGTGCTTCGAACTGGCTTCCGTCTCCAAGGAGTTCACCGCGGCCGCCGTGCTCCAATTGGTGGAGAGCGGGAAGGTCAACCTCAACGACTATTTAGGGAAATATTTCCCCGGGCTGCCCTACACCGGCATCACCGTGGAGAACCTGCTCAACCACACCTCCGGACTGCCGGAGTACTTCGATTTCAAGGAGTCGTGGTGGCCCGTCGGGCGCCTCACCACCAACGAGGATGTCGTGAAGACGCTCATCACCCACAACCCCAAGATCCTCTTTCAACCGGGCACGCAGTACAAATACACCAACACCAACTACGCGCTGCTGGCCTTGATTGTAGAGAAGGCCTCCGGGGAAAAGTTCGAGGACTACATGCGGAAAAACATCTTCGAGCCCGCGGGCATGACCCACTCGTTCTACATCACCGAACGTGCCGACAAAACCGGCTTCAGCATTGCCACCGGACACAAAGCCGACCGCGTGCCGCAGGTTATCAAAGGCCTCGACGGCACCTTCGGCGACAAGGGCATGTACTCCAACGTGGAGGACCTTTTCGCCTGGAAGAAGGCATATTTTACCGATTACAAGATCCTTTCGAAAGAGATGGTGGAAGCCGCGACCTCCAAATGCAACTTCTTGAAAAACGGGAAGAAACCGTCGGAAGAGTACGGCTACGGCTGGCATCTGGAAAACAGCCCCTGTTATGGCAAACTCATCTACCACGGCGGACTGTGGCACGGCTTCAACCATGTGCTGCTCTATTATCGCGAGGCCGACCTCTTCATGGTTTTCCTCACCAACTACTGCAACCGTGCAACGCGCGGACAAACGGCAGTGGTGTTGCATTTGATGTGCGGGGCATAAACACACCCTATTTTACATGCAAAGATACTTTTTTTTCAGCAAACAAGCCCAAAGCAGATAATTTCTATATTTTTTTTTGCCCCCCGTACTTTGTATTATTTTTTTTTCTAATTTTGCAACGTAGTATTTTAGCATAAAATAATCTGCGATATGAGTACGAAAAAAACACCCAAAGCCGACCTCGAGTCAAGAAAAATCAACTTTTTCTTGATCGGTTGCGCAGTCGCCTTGACCTTCTCCTTGTTGGCGCTGGACATCTGGGCTAGCGTGAAAAACAAGGATTTGGCTTCCATCGCCACGGAGGCGGAGCCCGCCATGGACGAACTGCAAATGATGAACACCGACATCGACAACACTCCTCCGCCACCAGAACCGGAACAGGAGCCCGAGAAGGAAGAGGTGATTCAGCAAACCTTAGTGGAAACTGAAAAAGAAGTTGTCAACACGTTGACCTTCACCACGGAAATTGACGAGGATGCTTCCTTTGAAGATGATGGCGATGGCGATATCGAAGTCATTGAGAATGAAGTCGTTGAAGAGCCCGCTATACGTATCCCGCAAGTGAGAGCTGCATTCCCGGGCGGCCCGACGGAACTGAAAAAATATCTTGCAAGCAACATTCAATATCCCCCGGCGGCTCGTGAGGCCGGCTACCAAGGTGTCGTCATCCTGGAGTTTGTGGTTGAGAAAGACGGAAGCATCAAGCAGGTTAATGTGTTGAGTGGTGTTTGCGCCTCCATTGACGAAGAAGCTATCCGCGTCGTCAAGTCCATGCCGAAGTGGAAACCCGGTGAGAACAACGGCCAAAAGTGCCGTTCCTTCTTCAATCTGCCCATCACCTTCACCTTGCAGTAAGCCTTCCCTATCATAACAGAAAAGGTCGCTCATTCCAGCGGCCTTTTTTCTTTTAAAACAAAAAAGACAGCTGTAAAAAGCTGTCACTCATCATCCCAATAAAGGAACAAGAGTTTTAGAAATCCCACATGTCCGCCACCGCGAGGTCGTCGGTGTAGTAGTCGAGGATGTCGTAATCCATCTCGTCCAACTCATCATCGGTCAGATTTTCGGCGATGAACTGGTCGGTCTGGGGGTCGGTGGCGACAGGTGCGGGCGTGGCGGTGCGCACGCGGGCGGGCTTGGCTTTGGGTTGTTCGGGGATGTCGGCATGTGCCAGTGCCTTGTCCATGTCGATTGTTTCCGCGGGCGCGGCGGCGGGAGCTTCGGCGGCTTGGGGCGTCGCTTGGGCGGTCATGCGATCGGACGTGGCAGGAGCGGCAGTGTCGGCTCTGTGGGCAAAGAAGAAGCCGGCGCCGACCAGCAGCAGGCCCACGGCAGCGGCAGAGGCGATGCGCAACACACGTCGGCGCAACACCAGCCGTTGCGAGGCCGCCGCGGCGATGCGCTCCGAAACCCGGTCGGGCAGCGCCTCAAAATAGCCCGCAGGCACCGGAAAGTCCTTCTCCTCGGTGGCAACCGACAACTCCTTGGCGGCAGCGGCCGCTTGGGCACGCCGCATCACCACCTCTGGCAAAGTGTCGAAATAACCCGCCGGCACAGGGAAGTCATCCTCTTTCTGCTCCTGCGAAAACGCCACAGTCTCACCCTTCTCCTGAGCCAAACGGGACATCACGGCGTCGGGCAGACGCTCGAAATAACCCTCCGGCACGGGATAGCCATTATTGTTGCGATACTGTGACATTTTCTTATCCATAAATGATTCTGAAACTAACATACGACAATCTTTTGTGCCGTAAGTTTAAAAGTTTTGAAAAAAAATCAAACTACATCAAATCGAGATGCTTGATGGAGTCTTTATCGAGTTTCACCTCGCCCCACACCTTCTTGGTGATTTTGAGGGCTTCGGCTTGGGTGAGTTTGTCTGTCTGTTCAAGGATGCGCTGCACGAAGACACACTGCTTGATGTCGGCCTGGCCGTTGACGACGGCTTCGGCCAACGCCTTGCAGGTCTGATAGCCGCAGATACGGCAATCGACCTTAGGCAGGTCGTTGGTGATCTCAAACACCTTCTTCATCTTGCGCATGGCCACGGAGATGTTGTCGTCGAGTTTGTCCATGGAACGGGGTTGCACCTTGCCCACGGTCATGTGCTCTTTCAGGAATTCGTTGAAATTCAAGATGTTGTTTTCTGCCGGAGTCACGACCCTCGGGCGCTGTTTGGCGCGTTTCTTCTGCCGTTCGGCGATGAGGAAACGGTTGCCAGCGCAAAGGATGCCGCCCGCACAACTCTCGTCGCAGGCGCGCAGTTCCAGAAAGTCGATGCCGTCAAGGTCCTCATTTTCCAACTTGTCGAGGAAATCGGAGACGTTGTGCACCTCGTCGATGGCGAGGTTGCGGCCGAAGGTGATGTCCTTGATCTCGCCGCCGGTGAGCGACCACAGGATGCTGTTCTTGGAGAGCGGATGGAAGTCGAACTCATCCTCGCGCAGGGTGTATTCGGCCTGCTTGATAACGCGGAACACCTTGTTATACAAGTAGTTCATATTGATGACGCCGTCGATGTTGGATTTCTCCTCACCGACAGGGCTTTTCACGGCGGCGATTTTGGCGGCACACGGAGCGACATAGAAGATGCCGATGTCTTCGGGAGCATGGCCACGTTCCACCAGCACCTCGCGGATGTAGATCGCCGTCAGGTCGAGCGGCGGCTTCACCAACATCAGGTTGCCGACGAGCGACGGGTATTTCACCTGGATGAGTCGCACGATGGCGGGGCAGAAGGAGGAGATGAGCGGCTTTTCCTTGTCAGCGTCCTTCACCTGCTCGTTGATCACCTCCTTGAGAATGTCAACGCTCTTCTCGACCTCATACACATACTTGAACCCCAGATGATAGATGGCGGAGAGGATGGCGCGCTGGCTCACCTTTTCGGGGAACTGCGCGCTGAAGATGGAGGGCAGCAGGATGACCGGGCACTTGTAGTTGTATATGGTCTCGAAGTCGTCCTGCTCAATGTAGATGGCATTCATCGGGCAGGTTTGGTAGCACATGCCACAGTCGATACAGCGGTTGGGATCGAGGATGGGGTGCCCGTTTTCGACATGGATGGAGCAGGTCGGGCACACGCTGGTGCAGTGCGAGCAGCCGATGCACAGGTCGTATTTGAATTTAAGCGCGTGGTGGACGTGTTCCATATTAGAAGTAATTGATGATTTCGACGGTAGTACCTTGTCCGACGACCGAGGTGACGGTCAACTTGTCGGCGTTGCTTTTCATGTTGGGGAGGCCCATGCCGGCGCCGAAGCCCATTTCGCGCACTTGCGGCGACGCGGTGGAGTAGCCCTTCTGCATGGCCTTGTCGATGTCGGGGATGCCGGGGCCTTCATCAACGAGTTTGACATCCACGCAGTTCTCTTCCAGATCGACGTAGATGGTGCCGCGGTAGGCGTGCGCCACGATGTTCACTTCGGCCTCATAGAGGGCCACCACCGTGCGCTTCACCACCGTCGGATCGACGCCGAGTTGTTTCATCATTTTCTTTACTGTGCTGGAGGTCGTGCCGGCATTGGTGAAGTCGCCGCCCTCCACTTGATATTCAAAATGCATAGTCTTTTCTTTTAATAGACACCCGGCAACTGCGTGTTGAACAGCAGTCCCGAAGTACGGTAAAGTGAGAAATTGGTGGTGATGAGCACCATGTCGTTATCCGCCGCCAACTCCTTCATCTCTTCGGTAACCACCTTGCCGCGAACGAAGATCACGACCTTGATGTCCGACATCTCGCAGGTGCGGATGGTCTGCATGTTGCACAATCCGGTGATTAGCATCACCGACTTGTCGGTGCGCAGGGTGAGCACGTCACTCATCAGATCCGAGGCGAAAGCGCAATCGACTTCCCTGTCGATGAATGCCTCGCCTTCAACGACAGTCCCTGAAATTAAGGATGTAATCTCTTCTATTTTCATTTTTTGAGCATTGATTTCCTAAAAACGCTGCAAAGATACGAGTTTTTGTCCCACGATGTACGTGTCAAGTGGAAATTTATCGCACTAAGGCAGGTAAAAAAGGGTGTTTTCCCGCTCTTCACGCACGGAGTCGGTCCAAACACGGCGGATTTGTTCTTCCGTCACGGCGTTGTAATACTGCAATGCCTGCTCAAGGTCTTCGGCATCGCCGAGGGTCTCTTCTACCGAGAGCAGGGCGGTGCGGTTTTCCAGTTTTACCTCCTCCTTCAACAGTCGGGCTTCGTTGTAGTTCTTGAGTTTCTGCAGGTCGTAGGAGAAGGACTCCCCGAAGGCGAAGTCGTGGTAGAGGAAGTCGTCGAGGGCGGCGTTGGCGGCTTCGATGTCGGTGCCGTCTGCGGGGCGGGCCACGATGGAGAGCAGGCCCGGGCCGCTGGTACCCGACACCGTCATGGAGATGTCGGTGAAAAGTTGGCTTTTCGCCACGAACTTCTTGTAAAGATAGGAGGCCTGTGCGTTGCCGAAGAGGTCCGACAGCAGGTCGTAGGCGTAGAAGTCGGGATGGAGGCGCGGCGGCATCTTCCAGCCCTTCACCAACATCGGGTAAGGGGCGTTGCCGTGGGTGCGCAGCACCTTCCGGCAGGACTGTTCCGGCTCTTCCGGGAAGACCTTGTCGGGTTTGGGGCGCGCGGGAATGTCGCCGAACCACTTCTCCACGCCGCGTACCACTTCATCGAAAGGAACCGGGCCGCCCACCACTATCACCGCATTGGCGGGCGAGTAGTAGCGGCTGTGGAAATCGCGGATGATGTCCATGGTAACGCCCTCTATATGAGAAGGATTCTTTCCGGCAGGCATCCACTTGTAGGGGTATTTCTCGTAGGCGAGGTCGGTATAGGTGCTCCACAGGTTGCCGAAAGGCCGGTTCAAGCAGGTCTCCTTGAACTCTTCTATCACCACATGCTTCTGAATGTCAAGCGATTGTTGATTGAAGGCCAGTTCCAACATCCGGTCCGACTCAATCCAGAAGGCGGTTTCGAGGTTGAGGGCGGGCAAAACGATATAATATTGCGTGAGGTCTTGCGACGTATAGGCGTTGTTGATGGCGCCGGCCTTCTGCAACGGCGTGTCGTAGTCGGGAATGTGTTTGGAGCCGCAGAACATGAAGTGCTCCATCAGGTGCGCCAGTCCGGTGCGGTCGGGGTGTTCGTCGCGCGAGCCGACGTTGTAGGTGATGTTGCAGGCCGCCAATTGCGAGGTGGAATCTTCATGCACCAGCAGGCGCAGACCGTTGTCCAAGGTATGTCTTTTGAAACTGATCGCCATGGTTAGATCTGGGGCATTTTGGAGACGACAAAGGTGACATTCTTGGCGACGCGCTTCCGCGACAGCCAGAGGAAGAAGTAGTAGAGGGCCAATGCCGCCAGCGCCACGCCGACATTCAGCAACTCGTTGGAACTGACGAGGTACATGAGGCAGAAGACGCCCAGCAGCACGACGGTCGGGACGAGGTAGCCGAGGACGACGGCTCGGGTGGCGATGGTCTGGCGCAACTGCACCCGCACCTTCTCGCCCACCTCGAATGTCTCGCCGGTTACATTGCGCGCCTGCACCATCTTGTCGGCGCTTTCGGCGGCGCCGCAAACGGCCTTGGCGTGACAGCCGGCGCAGGCCGAACTCACGGTCATTTTCACCCATACGTCGGTGCCTTGTACCGACTGAACCACACCTTCATGGCTCACTACATCATTTTCCATCTGATTTTCTGTTTTTGATTTCATTGTCGATTTCGGCGGCAAGCTCGTAGTTCTCGCGGGCCAATGCCTCCTGCATCAGCAGGTCGAGTTGCCGGTCGGTGGCCTTCCGGAGGTCCATCGGCACACGCGATCCGTCGGCGCAGACGTAGAACTCCTCCTCGTCGTCGTTGGCGAGTGCGGCGTCGAAGTAGCGGGCGAGTGCCGCCTCGTCATCCTTCGCCACCTTCCCCTCATGGGTATAACTCACTTTCTCGAACAGGACCGCGTCCATCATGATGGGCACGCCTGTCTTCACCGACAGCACGGCGGCGTCCGAGAGGCGGGCATCCAGATAGCAGATACCCGTGGCGGTCTCCACCGCCACCTCCACAATGTAGGCGCCGGCCACGAAGTCGGTGACCGTGATCTTGCTCACGTCGCCGCCCATCTTGTGGATGGTCTGGAGCAGCAGGTCGTGGGTGAGCGGGCGGGCGGTCTCGACGTCGCCCAATGCCAGCAGCAGCGCACGCGCCTCGTTCAGCCCGATGATCACGGGCACGAAACGGGTGCCGCCTTTCTCCTGCAGGACCAAGTTGAAGGCCTCCCCGTGGATGTTCGGATGCCCTGGATTTACGATCTCAAGTTCTATTTCCATGCTTTTTGCACTTTTCAGCCGCAAAGATACTATTTTTAATTAGGAAAAGAGGTGCCTCTTCAGAAAAAAAGGTGGGATATTACGTTCATTTTATTCTATAATCTATTGATTATCAATAAACTATTATTTTTTGAAAATAATTTATTCCACAATAAAAAAAAATTGTATTTTTGCGGGCTGTTAAAAGCGACCAGTATTGGGCGTTGGTGTAATGGTAACACTACAGATTCTGGTCCTGTCATTGAAGGTTCGAGTCCTTCACGCCCAACCGAGAGACCTGCAAGTTGCAGGTCTTTTTTTTACCCCGATAGCGACTTATCACATAAAATGTGATTTTTTGTATGATATGCCTGTGGGTATGGGCGGTTGAATAACTGCACGTGGCAGTGGAGAGACAACGGTTGCAAGACAACGGGGCCAACGGAGGGTGCAGAACGATGGAATGCAGGTATTCCTGGATTGAGCGCTCTCCGGACGCTGGATCGTACCGGCAGGGGATGCCGTCACCTCCTCGCCTTCTTCCTCCGGTCGCACATCCGCAACAGGAAAAAGCAACCCACTACCTTCAACACGATGACCACGGAGGAGAACAGCAGGACGGTGGTGAGATCCGGCTCCACGAACAACACAACGAAGATAACCGGATTCAGCAGGGTGGCTGAAAGGTTGAGAGCATTGTAGATAAGACCGTTGTAATTGAATGACAGCACATTGTATGCGGGATAGCCAGAGATGAGAATGAAGGCGGAAAAGACCAGCACCAATGCGATGATCACCAACAGTCTGATGCTTTGTTTGCTCATAGTTGAACTATTTTAACCCTGCTGCAAAAGTACAGAATTTATTTCAAAAATGTCGCTGCCATGCGGCACATCGTGTTTTTATGACCTGAAAATCCGGGGACGTTGAATTTTGAATAGAAAACCATATTTTTCTTGATTGGGTATTTAAAAATTTACTACTTTTGCGACCGCCATTATGAAAACAAAACTATTGTCATTGATCCTGCTTCTCGCCCTGTCGGGATGTCTTTCCGTTTTCGCGAACGGGGCTTGCAACCAGAAACGCCCTGCAAAGAGTCCGATACAAGGGCCAGAAGGGGAGATTGCCTTCAAAATCACCCTGCCGGAGGGCTTCAACCCGGAGACCGACCGCTGTCCGATGGTCATCCTGATGCACGGCATCTTTTCCAGCAAGGACTACAACCCGATGCCGGCGCTCGCCAAAGGATTGGCCAAGGCGGGAATCGCCTCCATCCGGTTCGATTTCAACGGCCACGGCCAAAGCGCGGGGCGCCTGCAGGAGATGACCATCGAGAAGGAACTGGCCGACGCGAAGGCCGTTTGGGACTACGTGCGCCAACTGAAATATGTGGACGGCATCGGGCTCTTGGGACATTCGCAAGGCGGCGTGATCGCCTCGATGACCGCCGGCCGTTTGGCGACGGAACTCCCCGTACCCGACGGCGTGGTGCTCATCGCCCCGGGTTCAGTCATCAAGGAGGCGTGCCAAGGGGGCCGGTTCTTCAACGCCACGTTCGACCCGGCCGACCCGCCGGAGTTCATCCGCTGCTGGGGTATGCTGAAATTGGGACGTGAATACCTTCTCACCACGCAGCAGTTGGACATCTACGGGACCGCGGCGACCTACCAGGGGCCCGTCCTCCTGCTGCACGGCGACCGCGACAGCATCGTACCGATGTGGTGCAGCGAACGCTTCAAGGAGACCTATGGCGACCACGCGACCTTGCAGGTGGTGAAAGGGGAGAACCACATGATCAGCCGCCATCGGAAAGAGGTGGTGGCCCGCACGGTGAAGTTCTTCCGGAACGTGTTCAGGATAGGATAGCCGTGAGTGCGGGAATCGCAATGTGCGGTACGGGATTAATGGAATGTCATGCCGATGGCGACCCCATTCCCGAGGCCATCCGCAACGGCAGCCCTACAACAGAATGAGAAAGGGATGGTGCCATAATGATCATCACCGAATTGTCACCGCACCCCCCATTTCCTCTGGAGCCGTCCCGTCCTGTGGGATAGCTGCTGTATTCTCCACCTCTACCAAGGTGCTGGCCACGATGTACCCGCCATGCCGCCTGCTGCCCACGTGCTCTATCAGACCATACTTCTTGAGTTCGGAGAGGCAGCGCTCGACGGTGCTCATTGAGAACTGCGTTTTGGCCATGATGTCCGCCGAATTGCATTTCGGGTGCTTTTCCACGAAGGCAAAGACCTCCGTAATCTTTTCATCTGAAGGTACAATCGGTTTCCGCTTGACTGCCTGACGGGGCACCTTGACTGAGCTTCCCTTGCCGCCTGCCAAAGTCTTATAACGCATGAGGCCTTCCAATATGCTTTCGGCAGTTTCCTCGCTGTCTTTGGGTTCCAGCGCAAACGCCGTAGGGGCATCCTGCCATGGCATTTTTTTCATGACCACCACATTCTCCTTGCACGATTTGATGTACTGGAACGGCACCATAATGGTGTTTGTTATACGGATGAATTCTTTAGTTCCGAACAGCTGTTCCAGATGCTTCATGGAACCCAGACGCGTGTAGCTTTTGTTCTGTACCGTATAAACCATGGTATGATTCCGTTGCTGCTGGCAATAGAAGATCTCATCAATGGAAATCAGTTGGATGTCACTGTTTTTGTCCGTAACATCCAGCATACGGACACGCTCGTACACAATTACCCTTTCCTTCTCCAATGACTGTCGAAAATGCAACCGCTCCCTGAACAAATATGGGAAAAAGTTCAATGCCAGATTGCGTCCAATAGTATAGGACAAATGAGTTGAAAAAATGTAAAAAAACCGACCATTTGTATAACTCGCGCATTACAGGATGCAATATGAGGATATGCTATGGCCATATCCACAAAACCCACTATCACAGCAGTGAGCACAACAGACAACCAGTAAATGACGTGTGATTTCTGATAAAGTTTTTGATAAAACAGAAAGTAATTGGCGTACAATGACCCTAACAAAAACATTGCAGAGGAAGCTTCCTTAAGAGAACTGCCAGCATACGGACGCAGAATGGAATTGCGGGTAAAAAGCCAAATAACTATGGCGCAGAGCAGGACATTCAGTAAAATGATGACAATTGTTTTCAGATGTTTGTGTTTCATAGTCAAAAAAATTGAATGTGGCTGCAAAGGTAATCAATTCTTCAACACAAATCCATATTATTATCTCAATCCCTCTCACAAAAGGTATTTTTAGACGGAATAACCAATAAAATGAGATGTTTTAGAAATATATTGATTATCAATACATTACCCATTACTATAAAGGATTAAAAAGAGCACCTCTTCACATTTTTACACAGAGGGTTCACATTTCTGATGAGAGGGAATTGCAGCGTTCAAAATGGTTGTATTTTTGTTGGAAAAAAACAACAATTAATACTCAATAAATCTAAGACAAATGAAAAAAGCATTTACCTTGGCATTGCTCGCAGTCATGCTGTTTGGCTCATGTGAGAAAGACGGTCACAAGACAGTAGTATCCGAACAATCATCCAACAGTATTGTTGAACTTCCTAATGATGGAAAGAAACAGAATTCAACATTCCTACTTTCAATGAACATGGGGCATAGTGGCAGCTCTTGCCCTGGATGTGTGTCGTACAATGGACAGGTTATACATGTTGATTGTATGGGCGATGGCAACCTATGCGCAACCTCATCAGTCGTCAACCTCCAGCAGGTCGGTTCCGCCATCTCCATCACTACAACAGACACCTTCAACCTGACTTCTGAGGATTTCTTCCTTATGCCTAACCGTTCATTGGACTATATGGACGACTCGGGGCTGCACAGCTATCTGAACATCCCTACACAGATGGCCTATCGTGACTCCACCACCCTTCAGTTCACATTCACAGGACTGTTTTTCAGCAGCAAGCCGGCATACGGAAACCTGTAGGGGTGAAAAATACTCGAGAACAGACACTTATTGTACGTATTAAACCCAACAATATTATCATTATGAAAAATTTATTTTTATCAGCAGGTTTTTACGTCATAAAAATTGTGGATGAGATGGGGACAGTACGTGTAGCAAAAGTTTGTAAGGAATAGAATTTTCACTATCTTTGCACGCGGGAATTGGAGGAGGGGATGAAAAGATGAACGCCGCCAACTCCCTCTTCACTTCTTAACTTCTTCACTCCTTAACTCAAAACCACCTTCAACAAATCAACGCATCAACAATTCAACCATAAAACAACCACAACCATGAAAACAAAAATTTTCTACCCCCTCTTCTTCCTCGTGCTGCTGGTAGCGGCGGGGATGTTGGTGTCGTGCGAAAAGCTGGAACAGGCGGAGGAACAGCAGCAGCAAGGCCC
>JAEEKX010000015.1 GCA_016288655.1 Bacteroidales bacterium | reverse complement strand
GCACTATTTCAACGTGGAGCCCTACGCACTGAAGGTGTTCAAACGCCGCTGGTATCTGCTGGGCAAATATGGGAACGGAAAGTTGAAAATTTACGCGCTGGACCGTATGCAGAATGTTGACATTGAATTCAACCAGTTTGAACTGCCGAAGGATTTCAGTGCAGAGGCGTTCTTCTCCACCTGCTTCGGCATCATTGTGGGCGACAAAGAGCCGCAGTCCATCAAGCTGAAGGTCGCGGCACAGCAGGCAGATTACCTGCGCACACTGCCGCTGCATCCGTCGCAGAAGGTGGTGGAACAGACGAAAGATTATACCATTTTCAGCTACTTCCTGCGCATCACTTACGACTTACGGCAAGAAATCCTTACCTTAGGCGATACTGTGGAAGTGCTGTATCCCAAAGAGTTACGAAAAACAATGGCCGATATTTGCAAAAAGATGGCGAAACAGAACAAGTAAGGAAGGCCTATATATTGGCCAACAATGTGCTGAAGCAATATTTAGTGAAGGACTACGCCATCGACACGCATCAAGCAAATCGAGGTGATGGAGGAGGTGCCTACGAACCGGAGCGACGCTTCAACCCTGGCAGCTATTTCAAAGACGTCATCGGAGTCACCAAAACACGCAGGACCCCGCTTGAAACCATCCATCAGATGCTGGAAGAGTCGGTCAAGTCGTACCGACGGTAAGGAAAACAGTCCTCAGGACAACCGAATCACTAAATCAAACCCATCCTCGCCCTCCACGGACTCTGAATAGGTCAGATTCGTCGGTTTCGCCGCACAATGTTCCGCAATCTCCAACTTTTCCATATCTTCGTCTGTACCAACGATTTGCAACTGCTTTTTCACCAATGCAGCCAACAGACAAAACTCGCCTTGACCGCAATTTTCGACCCTCACTCTGCCATTTTCTGGCATATTTTCAATCATGGATTTCCACTTCCCAAACGCCCGGAACTGTCGCCGCATCTCACGCGCCACCTCCGTCCCCTTGTATATGTAATTGCACTGCACCAAGTAACGATAGTAGTCTGCAGTCTCCACATCGCGGATGATATTTTGATACTCAGCGATGAACAGTTTCCGGAACTCGCGAGCGGAACGCTTCTCGTCCTCGCCACGCAGCGTGTCGTCCACCGGCACCCGCTGCCCGATACTTACCGTCACCCGACCTTTCCGCAAGACGAACTCCCGCTTCGGGAAGATGTGCCCGATACCATGGCAGACAATCGGTAAAATGTCGATTTTCAACGCATTGGCCAAGAAAAAAGCCCCTTGGTGAAAGCGCAAGATGTCGCACGTTTCCGACCGCGTGCCCTCCGGAAAGACCAAAATAGAGTACCCACGTCGGACTAATTCCGATAACTTCGGCAGGTTCTGCTCCAACCCGTCATCCACAGGAATGCAATCGGTGTACCGGAGCACCCAGCGATAGAACGGACTGTTCCAAACCCACCGATTGGTGAGCGCCACCACCTTCGGTGAAAGCATCATCAGATACAGCAAGTCCAAGTGCGACTGATGGTTGGCAATGATGACAGCCGGCCGATCGAAGGTCTCGCCATGCGGATTGCGCACCTCGCAAGGCACTTGGAACATCCCCTTCGCAAACCAACGGAAGATCATCGCCAGCAGGTTGTGGAAGCGCATCTTCATACGCTCGTTGCTACGGAAAAAGAGTTGACAGCACAACGCCCACAGCGACAACACCAACGAAGTGAGCAGGAAAATCAGGAAGCAAACAAACGTCTTCAGAAGATTCCACAACGTAACCGGAACTGGACGGAGTTTACCCTTGACCGTTGTCAACCACTTGAAAATCAGCGGGGGAAACAGATACGCCATCGTCACAACAGAGAACATGCCCACCACCGTCACCTCCGCCAACGACCGCATCGCCGGGTGTTTGGCGAAAATCAACGTGCCAATGGCGATGAACATGATCGTCGCCGACAGCAGGATGGAGTTCTTGAACTGCGCCAGCATCTTCTTGCCCGTGCGGTACTCGTACATCACCCCTTCGGTCACGAAAATGGCATAGTCATCGCCCTGCCCGAAGATGAACGTGGCCAGTATAATGTTGACTATGTTGAACTTAATGTCAAATATCCCCATGATTCCCAAGATCCAGACCCACGCGAGTGTAAGCGGAATGAAGGCCGAAAGCGCGATTTCCAACCGCCCGAATGAGAAGATGAGGAAGGCGAAAACGATGAACGCACAGATATATAATACATAGTCGAAATCGCCCGACAACGCCGTCACCATCCGCTCAATGACGGAAGAATCGGTGAAGGCGAACACGTTTTTATCGATGGAATTAAGATTTTTTTCGACAGTTTCACGTTGCTGTTTTTTTACAGTTAAAACCGTATAAACCAATGATTTATCATCATTAAAGGCAACATAACTGCTGGCTAATTCCTTCGTAATGGGTGCAAAAAATTCATAATTCTGGGGGGTATAATCCCGGCGGATAATGTCATAAAATTCGTTAAAAGGTTGCCAACCCGTGGCCGCCTCAGCCGTCTGGAAACGAGTCAGAAAAGTGTCACGCCGCAACTGCCAGAAAGCATTCCACCGTGCGATGCGCTCGCGCTGCTTCTCCATCGACGGCACAAACACACTGATGCCGCTACTCTTGGCTATCACGCTGTCAGACAGCATTTTCCCAATCACAGGAGACGCCTGCTCGTAGTGCTGCAACGCCTCATCGGGAGTACCCCCCTCCGCAATGCAATAGACCGTCTGCACCGTGGTGTCCGCCTCCGCCACCAACTGCTCGAACTGCACCCGCTGCTCGTCGGTCATATAGTTGATTTTGTGCATGTTGGTCTCGAAAGAGGTGCGGAAACTGAAGATGAAAAAGAGCACCGTCAATGCCAAAACCGTCACGATGAGCCACGGGTGCCGGTCGGGCTGGAACTCCGCAGCCGCACGGAACGACAACTCGCCTAACTTCCACCGGCTCGGTCGCCGCCCCAACAGATGCGGCAGGAAGACCAACACGAACAGGATCGTGCCGACCAACAACAGCGCGGCAAACAACCCTAAATCGCGCATGGCATCGGAACTGATGAACATCAAACTTAGAAAAGCCCCCACCGTCGTAATGTTTCCAATCAGCAACGGAGTGACTATCTCGCTGATAATCTTCTCTTTATTGTCGGTGCGCTTGAAGTGGGAAAGGACGTGAATCGGATAATTCACCGCTAACCCGATGATGATGGACGCCACCCCGACCGCAATGATCGAAATGGGATTCTTGAACCATACAATCAGTCCGGCCGCTAACAATCCGCCGAAAGTTATCGAACAGAGTATCAACAAGATACTCTTGAGATTTCGGTAATAATAGAGCAACAGACCGGCAATCAGCACCAGCGCGATCGCCATCGCCAACAAACTGTCCTTCTTGATCTGTTGCGAATTGGTCTGCGACACCAACGAGGCCCCGAAGACAGAAATCTTGACCTTCCCGCCGAACTCCTTCTCCACAGCCGCCGAGGCATCTTCGACTTGCGAAATCAACTGCGCATTGTTTTTTGTCTCACTCACAGGGAATTGCGAAGTCACCACCACCACCGCCTCATTGCCCGCGCGGTTGAAAATGTACCCGTCCGACTCATGATACTGGTCCCCCAGACGGAATCCCTCCAACTTACGCAACGCCGGCGCAGAAAAGAAAAGCGGATCTGACAAAATCACCTGCTCGGTCATCGAATTGAAGAAGAACTGGTCGTCAACCAACTGATTCTCCATGTTTTCCGGCGTCATCAAGGAGTCGATGCGGGCATAATCCTCCTCCTCCAAAAAATAGGGCATGTTGTGGACGACAAACTGTGATATGTCCGCAACCTGCTGTTGATCAACGCGGTACATAACATCGCGCATCAAATGGCCAGCATCGTTGCGCTGCAATCGTGCCGCCAAGGAATCCGACGCTGTGGTCAGCAACTCCCGCTGTTCGTCACTTAACGAGTCTGTCGGCTGCGACATCTTGATATTCAACACGATACGGTTTTCAGAACCAATGTGCTGGTAAGCATAGTTCACCCGCTCGTTATCGCCGTTCTGCGGAAAGAAACTGCCGATATCCTCCACGAACTCCAATCGGGAGATGCCGAAGGCGAAAAAAGCCAACAGCAGAACCAACATCACCCACATGACAGCGCGATGCCTTTCGAAGAAACGGTAGAGATTGACAAAAAAACGGCGCATCTCAACGTTTTTTTAACAACTTGTATATCAGCATGGAAGGGTAGCCATAGACCAACGCAAGCAGACAAAGGAAGGTGTTGAGCAAACTGATACGGAGAAAATCGACCCGCGGACGGAAATGGCTAACCCGCTCTTCCGCAGGAGGATAATAGACATGCACCGGCACCGGCACAATCTCGACACCCCGCCAGGCACAACGCACCAAAATCTCCAATTCTGTTTCGTAACGATTAGTGAGCCAACGTACTTTACCCATTTTCTTCAGAGGATAGACCCGAAAGCCCGACTGCGTGTCCGGCAACTTCCGAAATGTCTGCACCGCAAACCAAAAATTGGAAAAACGATTGGCGAAACTATTCTTCTTGGGCATGTTTTCCTCCTCCATCCCCCTACTTCCAACAATCAGTGTATCAGGATGTTTCCGAATATTTTCCTCAAAAATCGGGAAATCGGAAGCCAAATGCTGTCCGTCGGCATCCATCGTCAACACATAGTCGTACCCCTGGTTGAGGGCCGTGCGGAAAGCCAGACGCAACGCATACCCCTTCCCGCGGTTTTTCTCGTAATGGAGTTTGATGATGTCATCGCCCAACTGATTCATTACCACTGGTGTAGAATCCGTAGAGCCATCATTTACCACCATCACGGCCACATGGTGCGCCCGCGCGTCACGTACCACTTTCTCCAGCGTTTGAGCATTGTTGTATGTTGGAATGACCACACAAAGTTTTAAGCCGTTAAAAGTGCTAAAATCTGGCATAGTCAGGGGCTATTTTACCGTGAAGTCAAGTTTTACAAACTGCTTATCTTCGTGATATACATAACATTTCACCCGATTGGTAAAATTTTCATCAGTGACATCTATTTCCAATCGAAAATGGATGACAGGATGCTCTCCAGGGCGTATGATCTGCATGAATTTGGCATTCTTGACCCCATAGACATGAACCGGCCGCTGCAAAATAAGACCGACGAGATTGCATGCCGTCTGCACGATGCAAACCCCAGGCGTGACCGGATCCCCGGGAAAATGCCCGCTGAAGATGGGATGGGAGGCGTTCCAACGCACGACAAAATCAGCGCTGTTTTCTTCAATCACCTGACTGTCAATCGTATAAAAATCTTCCCTGAACATCTCCCGTTATTTAATAATGAAAAACACTCCGATCATTACGATGATGACACCAATCCAACGGGTATAGGGAATCACTTCGTGCAGGACAAAAAAGGCCAAAAGCAGACCGAAAATATAACTGATGGAAGTCAGCGGGTAAACCAGACTGAACTCGTACTTTTTGAGAAGGGAAACCCAAAGGGCCAATGCAAGGAAACCGCATACGCCCGCCAAACTCAACTGCCAATTCAGCAAAATCGACTTGAAATAGGACCAAGACCACTCGAACTTGCCAATCTGGTTCACGCCGAGTTTCAAAAAAAACTGCGCCCCAACCAGCATCATCGACTGAAGTATGACCATCAACACCATTCTTATCATAAGGACAGCAATATTAATGAACCATCAATATTTTGAAAACAATTGAATACAAGGATTTTGCGGATTTTATCGCGCTTTCTTTCCTTCATATAGTAAAGATGCGTAGGAACCTTCTGCTGGTGCAGACAACAGGCAGCCGCATACACACCGAAGGCGGAGGCACAAAACGACTCGCCAAAGAGATGCTTGTACCACAAAACATCGCTCTGAGGACAGCATTCCGCAACAAAATAACGGTACATCTCATCGTTGGAATCATCCCCGCTGAAGCCACACATCACAGCATCTATATCCGCTTCGACTATGCCATATTTTAGCAGAAAGTCGTGGTAAATTGCAGGTAATTGATTTTTTTCAAAACACGAGAACGCCTCGATTCCGTAGAGTTGACAGAGCTTTTCCGAGGAAGGACTTGAAGTCAGTAATAATGAAACTGCACTGCTACCGGAAATGCTCCCTACTCGACCACTTTTTTGCAGAGAATCGACATCCGAAGCCTCATCCGTCCGCCAATAGCCCAACTTGTTCAGCATCCTGAAATAGGCCGGCGTCATCTCGTCGTAACCACCCACGAGCGCACTCCCGATCTGTCCCAACTGGATCTGGATCACGGCATCCAAAAGGGCACTGTCGAAGGAAGTCCCGCGGTGCGAATAGGTGCTGTTGTAGCCGTGGCACTGCAATTTCAAGGCAATCTGCGAACTGACCGTGTTGTGCGTACTCTGCATGAACGGCGTCGGTGGCAGACACTCTTCCTCATTGTCAATCACGGCATTAAGAAACTTCTCAGTATTCTCGATGCACCCCAAACCCGTACCGGAGATGACGGCATCGGGCATGGAACAATCCCCTTTGCGGAGCGCATCAAGCGAAACCGCCACCGCACGCTTCAGCAGGTGCCCCATTCTCCTCGACTCCACGGGCGACACAAATTGCTTGTAATCCGGCTCCAACGGAGGATTGAATGCCACCGACGGGAAAATCGGCGCCGTGAGCCACTGCATGTCTAAGGGCTGTTGAAAAGAGATCTGTGAGGCCGAGCGAATGAATATGTCCATCATCAACTGATTTTTGAAAATATACACGAGGAATCGTTGCCCCCAAATCCGAAGGAATTGGTCAGAATATGGTTGAGATTGACATGGGTCTTCACCTCAGTAGTTGGTGTAAAATCCAGAGAATCTATCTTTTCCGAAAAATTGAGATTGGCAGGGACAAACCCGCGCGTCAGGGCGAGAATGGAAATCACATTCTCAACACCGCCCGCCGCACTGGTCGTATGTCCCGTGAAACCCTTGGTGGAAGACACCCACGGCATCCGGTTACCAAAGACGCGCATCATCGCATGCCCCTCGCTTTCGTCATTGTTGGGCGTACCCGTGCCGTGCGCATTAACATAATCTATATCAACAGGTTGCAAGCCCGCATCCTGCAAAGCCGCCATCATCGCCAAATAGGCACCCTCCCCTTCCGGCGACGAAGCCGTCTGGTGAAACGCATCACAGCGGTTGGCGTAGCCCGAAAGCCGACACAGCGGTTTCGCCTGCCGTGCCGCCGCGCCGTCGGCCATCTCCATGACCACGTACGCAGCACCCTCGCCCAAATTCAACCCTTGCCGGTTTTTGTCGAACGGACGGCAGGGCTGCGAATCCAAAATCATCAATGTGTTGAAACCGTCCAGATGAAATTTGCTGAGACATTCGGTGCCGCCCGCAATGACAATGTCGGCTCGTCCCGTTTTCAACAGACCAGCGCCCAAAATCGCAGCGTTGGCCGCCGAGGAACAGGCCGTCGAAATCGTCGTCTGGAATGAAATACGACCCGGGAAGTCCTTGGCAATCATCTCGGTACATGCTCCGCAGTCGTGCAGGGCAATGTACTCGTTCCGCTTGTCGTTCTCCAAAAAGTCGCGATAGAACTGCTCGCTCTTCTCCATGCCTCCCACAGTGGTTCCGGACACGAACGCCACCCGACGATTTCCAATCTTCGTCAAAACGGCCATCTGTACCGCCTCCCGCAGGGCAATCCGCCCCAACAGCGAGGTGCGGGTGATGGCGAAATCCGGAGCAATCCCCAACATCTCACGCATCTGGTCATCACTGTAAGGTACTTCTCCCACAGGCAGTTCCGTATGACGCGTCTGCAAAAAACGCATCCGACCTATCCCTGAACGCGAGCACAACAAAGCATCGGCCGTGGACTCCACTCCACAGCCCAACGCTGAAACAATACCCATCCCTGTGATGACAATGTCACTCACAACTACTTGGTTCTGTGTTCTTTAATATATTCCGCCATCACACGAACCGACTTGAAAATCTCCTTGCCTTCGTTGGCGTTTTGCAACTTGATGCCGTAGTTCTTTTCCATCAACACAATCAACTCCAGGGCATCGATGGAATCCAAGCCCAAACCCTCGCCAAAAAGCGGAGCGTTCTCGTCAATGTCCTCGGGCTTCATGCCTTCCAAGTTCAAAACTTCAATGATTTCGCGCTTTAACTCTTCAATTAATTGTTCCATATATTATTATAATACAATGTGTTACAATAAAAATTACAAATTACAACTTTACTAATTTAAAGTTTGCAAAAATAACAAAAATATCGTAAAAACAGACTAATAATTCAACGAAATGATGACGGCAACCAAAATGGTGATGATTGTCAGCAATAAGCCCACGGACATGCCAGCGATGGAACAGATCTTGGCCGCCTTCAAAAGCCCCCCACAACTGTAGTTTTGAGGGTCTAAAGCATATAGTTTCAGTCCCTTAACGGAATAAGACATGCCAATAATTCCAAATACCAAACCGAAGATACTAAAAAGCGGAATCAAGGCGAAAAGAGCAGAAATTCCACCCCAAATCATCGCAGCAATGGCATGAGGGGCAAGCGTTCTATTCATAATAATTACATTTTGATATTTTACAAATAACTTATTATCAATGGATTATGAAATACATCTTCTCTTCAAAGCCCACAACGCTATCCAGAAACAAAAGTACAAAAAAAACTTTTATCCAACTATCGACCATAAAAGTCTGAAAGTGTCGAAATATCAAGACACGCCACCGATTCCTTCTCCGATGAAGAGACGGTTGTCAACAAAACGTCTATGCACGCCGCATCATAATCCGCCCAACCACACAAAACGTGCCGCGCCGAAGTGTTCGCAAAAACATCTTGAACAATCTGAATCAACAACTTAGCATCGAAACGCTCGCAAATGTAGCAGGAGCTCTCGCCCTGAATCCGATGCCGAATCGCCAACTCACCCGTCACGATGTTCGCCAACGTATAGACAAACACCGACGGACTGGGATAGTAATTCTCCTTCAATTGGATGGTTTCCTGATAGTTGCGGTCATCATCCAGCGAGCCTGCCCGACCAAGACAGACCACCGCCCAATCCTCTCGAATCTCCGCCGATGGCTCTTTTCGCATTACCGCCTCCGAAGCCAAAAATCCGGATTTACAGAGCGCGTCCATCTTGAAGAATTTGGGATAATTAAGAATCAACTCCTTATAAATGAACGACAACCACTCCTTTGCATCCATTCCATCATTCTCCGCAACCGTTTTTCCATCCACAATGAGAAATTCATTGGTTAGACGCACGTACGAATTGATATACAGTTGGTTATCTTTCATAATCATAAATTTTCAGCAGGAATGAAGGATAGCATGCAATCTCCGTTTTTGGCTAAAATAAGGGCGGCATTGCTTCCGCCGAAACCGGAAATCAACTTGACAAAAAGGTTTTTATTGGTTGTCGTAATTTCTTGACACACATTGATTTGCTCCACTGTTCCAGGGGTGATGCAACCTCGCGTGGGCAGTACCTTTCCCTCATCCAACTCCACCGACGACACGATGACCTCCAACACGCCGGCGGCTCCCAGGGTGTGCCCGAAATATCCTTTCAGACTGTTGACCGGCACTTGCGAAAGACCTAACCTGTTGATAGCCACCGACTCCATGTCATCGTTGTAGCGAGTGGCCGTCCCATGTGCATTGATGAACGCCACCTCCTGCATCGCCTCCTCCGTCAAGTCGGATGCGGCCTGGCGGAACGCACGGACCAGTCCCTCCGCAGTCCGCGACGGAGCGGAGATGTGATTGGCATCGTTGCACAGTCCACCGCCAAGAAGCCACGAACCGGCCTTTCCCTCAGCATCCTCGCAACGGGCGCAAACCACCGTGGCCGCCGCCTCGCCCAAGTTCAACCCGATGCGCTCGCCATCGAACGGGCGGCACAACACCGGCGACAACGCCTTAAATGACTGGAAACCAGAGATTACGAACTTCGAGAGCACATCCGCACCCACCACCACCGCATAGCGGCAACGACGAGCGGCGAGCATCCGCTGCGCCACCACCAAGGCAGCACACCCCGAAATGCACGCGTTACTGACCACGACCGGCTCATTCGGATTGCCGAAAAAACGGGCGACCTGCTGCGCCGAACTCCACAAATAGGCGCGCTCGGGCGCGAAACCGCGCGAATCCTGCAACAACTCCACATTCCCTTTCGTAGTGGAAAGAACAAAAACCACCTCTGGAGAGGCCGGATCAATACCCGCCCGCACAATGGCGTCCGCCGCAGAGAGAATGGCCATCTTTTCCACCTTAGTATATTTTTCTATATCTTTGGAAATCAATTTATTGCATTTTTCATCCAAGGAATCGCAATCCAACAAGGAGGCGCAAAACGGCTCCGGAAGGTCAAAGCCGTGCTCGTAACAGCGCAACTCGCTCCGTCCCGCCGACAGCGCCTGCCAGTTCTCCTCGGTGGTGAACCCTAACGGCGATACAATATTATTAGAAAGGATGCCGGTCAACGTCTTGCTCTTCATGGTTGAAAAAATCACATTCCACGCTCCATCAACTTCTGCACGATTTGGATGGCATTGGTGGCTGCACCTTTGCGCAAATTGTCGGCTACAACCCACATATTGAGCGTATTAGGTTGCGAAAAGTCGCGACGGAGACGCCCGACAAACACCTCATCCTTATCCTTGGCGAAACGCGGCATCGGATACTCGTTTTTATCGGGATTGTCCAAAAGCACCACGCCCGGCGTTTCCATCAGTAGACGACGAACTTCATCCAAGTCGAAATCATTCTCGAATTCAGCGTTCACCGCTTCGGAATGACCGCCATATACCGGCACGCGGGCTACCGTGGCCGTGATTCGTATATCTTTATCCCTCAAAATCTTACGGGTTTCATTCACCAACTTCGTCTCCTCAGTGGTGTATCCGTCCGGCTCGAAGTTGCCTCCATGCGGAAGCACATTGAGGTCGATTTCGTATGGATAGGCCTTCTCGCACGGAACGCCCGCGCGCTCGCTCTCCAACTGCTTCACCGCCTTCACGCCCGTGCCCGTCACCGACTGGTAGGTGGAGATGACCAAGCGACGGAGCTTGTACTTCGCGTGCAGCGGGGCCAGCGCCATAACCATCTGAATAGTAGAGCAATTCGGGTTGGCAATAATCCGATCGGCAGGGGTAACCACGTCGATATTGATCTCGGGAACCACCAACGGAATGTGCGCGTAGTTGCGCCACGCCGAGGAGTTATCTACCACCGTCGTGCCCACTTCGGCGAACTGCGGGGCATACTGCAACGACGCCGCGCCGCCGGCGGAGAAGATGGCGTACTTCGGACGACGGGCAATGGCATCCTCCACAGACACCACCTTCACCTTCCGTCCCGCAAACTCCACCTCCTTGCCCACAGACCGCTGCGAGGCCGCAGGGATGAGTTCACAATCTCCGAATCCTCTCTCTTCCAATACTTTAAGCATAACACTTCCCACCAATCCGGTGGCACCTACCAAAGCGATTTTCATGACTTTCATCTATTTTCTTAAAAAACGTTAACCCGTTTGTATTTCGGGTGCAAAAATAGTAAATTTGCACCAAAGTCAACGTAGATAATCACACAAAATACTCAAATACTCATGGGAAAACTCAAATTGCTCATCCTCACTTGGTTCATCACACTCTCAACACTGCTGCCAGCACAGGTTTTCGACGACTTTTCCGACGGCGACCTCACCGCAAACCCCGCATGGATCGGCGACACCGCACAGTTTTGCATCAACGCACAAAGGCAACTGCAACTCGATGCCGCGGATGCAGGAAACGCATATCTATCTGTAAACGATAACTTTACTGAAGAATTCTCCGAATGGAGATTTTCGGTGAAGATGTCCTTCGCCCCTTCCGGCAACAACTACGCCCGCCTTTACCTCTCCGCCAACACATCCGACCTGCGCGACTCGCTGCTCTCCGGCTACTTCCTCCAACTCGGAGAGGCAGGCAGCAACGACGTCATCGTACTCTGCCGTCAGCAAGGGCCCTCCATCACCCCCCTCTGTCGCGGTCGCACCTCCATCGCCGTCAGTTTCCATTATAATATTAAAGTGGTAAGGGAAAATGCCCTTTGGACTCTTTTTGTGGATTCCCTACGCAATGGCATCTATACTGATGACGCTGTATATCAAGAGTTTGAAGAAACGACAGAAGAACATGCCGCCATCGGAATCCTCTGCCAGTTCACCTCCGGCAACAAAAACAAGTTCTTCTTCGACGACATCTATCACGGGCCACCGCTCATCGACACCCTGCCACCCACCGTTTCCGCCCTGTCGGTCAGCGCTGATCACCCCGACCGACTTACCATCCATTTTTCCGAACCGATGGAGGAGGAATCCGTACTCGACGCCACCCACTACATCCTTGAAAACCAGGAGTCGCCCGCTCTTTGCGAGTACGACGGCGACCGGCGCGACCTCGTGTTTCTCTACTTTGCGCAGCCGCCTGAAGAACGAGAACTTCACCATCTGCACATTCGTGATGTGCGCGATGCCAACCTCCTCGCCCTCGCCGACACCGTGTTGGAGTTCATCCTCTGCATCCCCCACCCCCACGAACTGCTCATCACGGAGATCATGGCCGACCCCTCTCCGCCACTACAACTCCCTGATTGCGAATATGTTGAGATTTTCAATACCACCCCCTATCCCATCTTGCTGAAAGAGTGGATGCTTCGTGCAGGCAACAGTCAGCGTGGGCTGCCCGAAATCCCTTTACCCCCAAACGGGCATGCCCTCCTCGTGGCGGAGGCCAACCTGCCACTCTTTGCCGATCTGCCCGCCGTTTATCCACTCTCATCCCTGTCGCTTACCGACGACGGGCAGCAACTGACCCTTTACGACAACCACGGCACGGTCATCCACAATGTGAAATACCGGAAGAGTTGGCACCGCAACCCGCTGAAACAGGAGGGCGGTTGGTCGCTGGAGATGATCGACCCGCACAACCCGTGCGGAGATGCCGACAACTGGGACTCCTCCACTGACGCTCGCGGCGGCACCCCTGGCCAACCCAATGCCATCGCCGCAGACAACCCCGACTTCGTCCCGCCGGAGGTCGCCAAGGTAACCGTGCCCGACGACACGCACCTGCGTCTTTTCTTCACCGAGCCGTTAGCGCCAGCGCCGCCCGACACCGTCGGTCTCTTCGCCATCGACCGCGAAGTGCGTGTCGTCGAATGCACACCCGAACCGCCCGAGTACCGCACCCTGCTGCTCACACTGTCGGAACCGTTGCGTCCCCGCGTCGTCTATACCCTTACCGTCATGGGCAGCATCTGCGACTGCGCCGGCAACACCTCCATGCCCTACCCGTCGTTCCCGTTCGGCCTGCCCGAATCAATGTCCGCCGGCGACATCGTCATCAACGAAGTGCTCTCCAACCCCTTCGCCGACAGCGAAGGCGACTTTGTGGAACTCTACAACCGTTCCGACAAGTTGTTGGACCTCGGTGAGTTACGAATCGGCATGGGCGATGGCACCCTCCCCACCGCCACCGTCACAGCAGCAGAGGACGGCTACCTGTTCTTCCCCGAACAACTTGTCGCCATCTGCAAAAACCGTGATCTCACCCGTGCGCAATACGCCTCCAGCGCACCCGCCCGACTGTTGGAAAACACCCTCCTGCCCGCCCTGCCCAACGACGCCGGCACCATTCACCTCCTCACGCCCCAGTTGGAAACCGTTGACCGACTGCAGTACGACAAGTCGATGCACTACGCCCTGCTTACCAGCACCGACGGCGTCTCGCTGGAGCGCATCCATTACGACGAGGCCACCCAAGAGCCCGCCAACTGGACCTCCGCCGCCGAAAGCAGCGGCTGGGCCACACCCGGAGCCGTCAACTCGCAAGCCCGCACGACATCCGCCGCCACCACCATCGCTACTATCCTCCCCGACGTCATCTCCCCCGATGGCGACGGCTTCAATGACTTCACCGAAATCCTATGCCACTTCCCCGAAAGCGAATGCCGAGCCACCATCGACATCTATGACAGCGACGGAAGGCGCATCAAACGGCTCACTGTCAATCAGATATGCAGACAAGAAGAGACCTTCCGTTGGGACGGAACCACCGACGACAACCGCCCCGCCAATGACGGCATCCACTTCGCCCTCATCCAATGGTGGCACAGTAACGGCAAGCACAAAACCAGCCGCATTCCTGTCGCTGTGATCAGAAAAGAGTGAAATTATCGTCAAATACCCATTATTTGAAAAAAAACTTGTAATTTTGCGCCCACTATGCAAACCATATCCGAACAGCAAAACAATCAGGAGGAAAAGAAAAAACTCCGTCCCTGGCAACGCCGCTTCATCATGTATGGAGTCGCGATTCTGGTGACTGTGTTTTACATCTATGTCCTCTCCGACAGCAACTACAACATGCGTCGCAAACTCGACAACAAAATCGCGGAATACGAGGCGGAAATCGCCAAACAACAGAAGAACTACGAGCAACAATGCACCTACGAGAGCATGCAAACCGACCTCAACCATAAGGAACGTTTCTATAGAGAAGTGCTGAATATGAAGAAACCCAACGAGGACGTATTCATCATCAAGGAATGAAAGTACTGATTATCAACGGTGTGAACTTGGGAACCTTGGGAACCCGAGAGTTGAATGTCTATGGCGACGTCAGTTTTGAAAACTATCTGCAACAACTACGCAACCGCTTCCCAGACATCGAAATAGAGTGCCGACAAAGCGACAAACTCGAAGAACTAGTCCAACTCATCACGCGCTCCGACGACTACGACGGCATCATTCTCAACCCAGGTGCCTACACGCACACCTCCATCGTCCTTGCCGACGCGGTCAAGGCAACCACGACTCCGGTCATCGAGGTACACATCTCCAACCTCTTCGCCCGCGAACAGTACCGCCGAAACTCCCGCCTGTCGGGCTGCTGCCACGGCTTCATCTCCGGCTTCGGCCTCGAGGGCTACGACCTCGCACTCCAACACTTCCAACCACATTAAACCAAATTCACCTACGAACGTCAAAACAACATTATAACTAGAACCAAAAAAATTACAAATATGAAAAAGACTATCATTTTAACCCTCATCGCTCTCTTCTGCGCATCCTTCTCCCTGAGTGCGCAGAATGCCAATGCAGGCAAAAAAGATCAGAGCAAAAAGACTGAACAAAAGGCAGAGAAGAAAAACAACAAAGCCAAGGTCGCTGAGATCACCTTCGAGTCGCTCGAACACGACTATGGCAACATCTATAAAGGAGACAACGGCGAGTGCGAATTCAAGTTCAAGAACACCGGCAAGGCCCCGCTGACCATCACCAAGTGCCAGGCCTCCTGCGGCTGCACCGTCCCCTCCTGGCCACGCGATCCCATCGCCCCCGGCAAGACCGCCGTCATCAAGGTGAAGTATGACACCAACCGCCTTGGCACCATCAACAAGTCCATCACCGTCACCTCCGACGCCATCAACAACAACGTGGTTTTGCACATCAAAGGCCATATCAGCGAACGCCCCGCCGAGTCGGTACCCGCCCAGGACGCCCCGATGATGAAGTCCAACTAATTCATTTCTAATAATTTACAAAACCTCAATACCATGAAAACGAAACAATGGATCTGGATTCTGACTCTCCTCTTCGGTCTGGGCATTTCCACTGCAACCGCCCAGTCGTCCAAGACGTCGTCATCCAATCAGAAAGCTGCCACGACACAGAGTTACAACGGCACTGGCGCCGAGATCTCCTTCGCCAAGAAGACCATCGACTACGGTACCCTGCACGTCGGCGATGTGAGAGTGGTGGAGATGGTCTATACCAACATCGGCAAGAAGCCGTTGATTCTCGACAACGTCACCACCAACTGCGACTGCACCGAGGTCGATTGGTCGAAGAAGCCTGTGATGCCCGGCAAGACGGGTGTCATCAAAGTCACCTACACCGCGAAGAACCCCGGGCTCATCAGCAAGTGGGTCACCGTGATGTCGAACGCAGAGACCGACCGCGTGGTCTTGAAGACCACCGGCGAAGTGAAATAAACACCGCAAATCCTGGGGCCGTCTGGTTTTGACAGCATGTATGTGGATTTGTAAGCACGTCGGAGGTTGTGAGATGGTTCCGTTAAAAACTAACTCTCTTAGCCAATAAATGGCAACAACTATGCATTCGCCGCTTAACCGCAGCGAATCTCGACGCACGGACAAGGTCCGTAGCCTCGAGTGCTTCCCCGGAAGCCCCGCCATCCGGCGTCCGGCCAGAAGTATCATAAAGGGGTGGATAGCGAGCGCAGGCTCCGATGCGTGAGCGAAGACTTTGGAGATAAGCGCAGCGTTGGTTGGTCCCGTACCTGCACCGCGCCGACAAGTAAACGGTGACTAAACGTGTAGAAAGCACTTTTGCAGCAAGTTTGGACGCGGGTTCGACTCCCGCCGGCTCCACTTAAGGGACAGACAACCGCCTGCCCCTTTTCTTTTTTTCCACCCTCCGTCATCCATCGTGAAAGACCTATTGTTTATTTCGAAATTTCATGTAACTTTGCACTTTCTTAAAGTGGATGAAACTCATTTAGTAATCATCAAATATTCAGCATTATGAAAAAGATCTATACCCTTTTGGCCCTTGTCGCCTTCCTCTTTTCCGTCCAGGCGCAGACCACCAAAACCATGACCTACGGCGGCACCACCCGTCAATATTTGGAGTATGTCCCCAGCAGTTACAACGGCGGACCGGCCCCCGTACTGTTCGTCCTCCACGGCCTCGGCGACGACATGAACAACATGTTCACCGGCACCGGCTTCAAGCAGGTCGCCGACCAGCACGGCTGGATCGTCATCACCCCGCAGGCCCTCGAGGCCAGCGTCTCCTTGATGGGGCAGAACATATCCCTCGGCACCGCCTGGAACTCCGGCGTCAGCGCCAACCTCTCCTTCCTCGGCAACATCATCGTCAATGATGGCGTTGACGATTCCGGCTTCATCATGGCCATCCTCGACGATCT
>JAEEKX010000002.1 GCA_016288655.1 Bacteroidales bacterium | reverse complement strand
TGGCGTCGAGCGTCTTGCGCGCTACCGCCCCGATGTCCGTGCTGTGTCGGGTGCCGGAGATGGGGTTGACGATGAGCCAGATCTTCTTTCGGTCGGCCATGGTTAGAATTCGGCGTTTTGCGGGGTGCGCGGGAAGGGGATGACGTCGCGGATGTTGGTCATGCCGGTGACGAACAACAGCAGTCGCTCGAAACCGAGACCGAAGCCCGAGTGCGGGGCGGAACCGTATTTGCGGGTCTCCAAGTACCACCAGACGTCCTTCTCGGGGATGTGCAACTCCTGCACGCGCTGCATCAACTTGTCGTAGTTCTCCTCGCGCTCCGAGCCGCCGATGATCTCGCCGATCTTCGGGAAGAGCACGTCCATGGCGCGCACGGTCTTGCCGTCGTCGTTCAACTTCATGTAGAAGGCCTTGATCTCCTTCGGATAATCGGTGAGGATGACGGGCTTCTGGAAGTGGTTCTCCACCAGGTAGCGCTCGTGCTCCGACTGCAGGTCGATGCCCCACTTGACGGGGAAGTCGAACTTCTTGCCCGACTTGAGCAGGATGTCGATGGCTTCGGTATAGCCGAGGCGGACGAAGTCGTGGGAGACCACAAATTTCATTCTTTCAATGAGTTCCTTGTCGAACATGTCGTTGAGGAACTGCAGGTCGTCCATGTTGTTGTCGAGGGCGTACTGGACGAGGTACTTGATGAAGTCCTCGGCGAGGTCCATGTTGTCGGTGATGTCGTTGAAGGCGACTTCGGGTTCGATCATCCAGAACTCGGCGAGGTGGCGCGGGGTGTTGCTGTTCTCGGCGCGGAAGGTGGGACCGAAGGTGTAGATGCCGCCGAGGGCGAGGGCACCGAGTTCGCCTTCCAACTGCCCGGAGACGGTGAGACTCACGTGCTTGCCGAAGAAGTCCTTGGTGTAATCCACCTTGCCTTCGGGGGTCTTGGGTAGGTTGTTGGGGTCGAGGGTGGAGACGCTGAACATCTCGCCCGCGCCTTCCGCGTCGGAGGCGGTGATGAGCGGGGTGTGCAGGTAGAAGAATCCCCTGTCGTTGAAGTACTTGTGGATGGCGAAGGCCATGGCGTGACGCAGGCGCAGCACGCAGCCGAAGTAGTTGGTGCGCGGGCGCAAGTGGCCGATCTCGCGCAGGAACTCCATGCTGTGCCCCTTCTTCTGCAACGGATAGGTCTCGGGGTCGGCGGTGCCATAGACCTCGATCTCTTGCGCCACCACCTCCACCGCCTGGCCTTTGCCCTGCGACTCCACCAGTGTGCCAGTGACGTGCAGGCAGGCGCCCGTGGTGATCTGCTTCATCAACTCCTCGTCGAATTTCGCAGGATCGGCGACAATCTGCAGGTTGTGTACGATGGAGCCGTCGTTCAGTGCGATGAAAGTGATCGCGTTGTTGCCCCTTTTCGTTCTCACCCAGCCCTTTACGCTGATGGTGTTGCCTAAGCCGATGGCTTCGTAATGCTTGATGGCGTCAATGATTTTCGTCCGTTTCATATACCTTATTTATTATGTCTTTGTTTATAAAATTTGAGTCTGCAAAAATACGATATTCTTGAGAAATGGAAGACCTTCTCTGTCGGATTATTTAAGGGATCCTCCTATCACCACTTTGGCGTATGCGGATGGTTGTGGTAGAGACAGTGTATGCACCGTCTCTATCTGGATGATGTAAACCCCTGCGGACAGTTGATGGTTTTTGATTTCTATAATTTCTTGATTATTAAATTGCTGTGAAAAAATCAGCCGCCCCGTGGCATCCCAGATGCGCAAGGTCCCGCTGGCGCTCTCGGGCAGGCGGACGGCGAAATGGTCGGTGGCGGGGTTGGGCACGATGGATAGTGCTAACGACGGGAGGATGTCGCCGGGGTTGTCGATGCCCACGGGTGGGGGCGTGGTGCCGAGGAAGAGCGAAAGCCCGCCGGCGTAGTTGCCCACGAGCATGTCGGGGAAGCCGTCGCCGTTGAGGTCGGCCACGGCGGGCACACTGCGCAGACCCTCGCTGATGGTGCGGCGCCAGCCCGGGGCGTGCTCGAGCAGCGCCGTCTCCTGCAGGGTGAAGGTTCCGTTCAGGTTGCCGTCGATGTGGTTGTAGTAGCCGACGCCGCCCTGCTCGTTGCCGCAGAAGAGAACGGTTTCGTCGGCGGCGTTGCGGAAAAAGACGGGCGTGCAGAAACCGAAGTAGGAGAGTTCGGGTTGCCGTACATCGACGCCACCGAGGGTGTCGGTGACGAAGGTGAAGCTGGCGGCGTCGCCGGTGCCGGTGTTGCGCAGGTAGGCGAGCCGTCCGCGGCGGTTGCCGACGACGAGGTCGGGACGGCTGTCGCGGTCGAGATCGAAGAACTGCGGCGCGGCGTAGTCGCCGAAGTCATGGGCGACGAAGCCGGCGTCGGGGGCGGCGAAGTCGGGCTGGTCGGGGTCGTCGCTCTGGTTGGAGAAGCGCAGCAGCGTGCCCTCCAGCGTGCCGCAGAGCAGGTCGGTGGTGCCGTTGCCATCAAGGTCGGCGAAGGCGGGGAAAAGTCCGTGCATCCTCAACTGCCGCAGCCCGCCGAAGTCGGCGGTCACAAGCCGGAACGCGGGCACCGTGGGACTGCCGACGTTGCGGTAGTAGGCGATCGACGACGGAAATTCCGAGACGACGAAGCCGTTGACGTAGGCGGAGGTGTCGTAACTGCCGTAGTTGCCGACGAAAAGGTCGATCAGGCCGTCGTGATCCCAGTCGTAGAGCACGGGTGCGGCGCCGCTGCCGACGTCGATCATCCCGCCTTGCAGAAAACTCTCGGTCTGCTTTTCGTATTCCGAAGTGGCGGGGTTGAAGCGGTAGAGCCAGTGGCAGTCGTGGTCTTTCGACTTGTTGAGGACAGGGTCGGCGGGAGAGGCGAGCAGCTCTTCCACCCCGTCGTTATCGACATCGACGAAGGAGAGCACGGGCATGGAGAAGAGCCGTACCGGCGCGGCGGCGGAGGGAAAGGCCGTGTCGAGGGATACCATGCGGGCGTCGTCGAGGGTGCCGCCGTTTTCCAAGAAGACCAAGTTGGGGAAGTCGATGTCGCCGAGGACGAGGTCGGGCAGCCCGTTGCCGGTCAGGTCGCGGGCGACGATGGTGGAGCCGACATGGCGCAGCGGCTCGCCTTTGCGCCCGCAGTCGCTGTTGAGCAGGATGCTGTTGTCTTCGCCGCCCTCTTCGAAGTGCCCCCAGCACTCCTCTTCCAATCGGAAGTCGAGATGGCTCCGATCGCCGTACTCCTCCATGGAGTAGTTGCGGTGAAAGTGTACGTATTTTCCTAATAACCAAAAGTTTAAGATGTCCAGGTCTCCATCGCCGTCGATGTCCTCGATGGCAAGGTAGTCGTCGGGTGAGGCGTAGAGGTTGGTGAGGTTGCCGTATTGAAGCGACATGAGTTGTGTGGTGACGAGGTCGAACCGCAGCCCGTCGGCGTTGGAAAGATTGCGGTAGATGGTGATGCCGCCGTTGCCGTAAGTGAAGATGTCGGTGCGGTCGTCGCCGTCGTAATCGCGCAGGATGGCCCAGTCGTGCAAGGGAGGGAAGAAGCGGGAGAGCTCTGGGGCGAAGGTGTAGTGGCACTCGCCTTCGATGCCGGCGTTGAGGAAGGGAAGCAGCCGGTTGCCGTGCTTCTCGAAGAGCAGCAGGTCGTCGGTGCCGTCGAGGTCGAGGTCGATGGGGTGCGCGCTCACCCCGTTGACGCCGCCGGCCCAGGGATAAAGAAAAAGCTGTCCATAAGCGTCATGGACAGCGATATCTTGGGAGCGGGTGAACCCGAAATCGTGGTAGGCCTGGGCGTTGGCAGACAGCGCAAGGAGGCACAGGATGCAAAGCGCGTGCCAGCGACGGAGGAGAGCCATCTTAGTAGTGGAAGGTGTTTCTGCGCTTCGCGCGTACCTTGTAGGCCGTGTTGATGGGGCCGGATTTCTTGGCCTTGGCGGTGGCTTTCCTCTTGTATGACCGGCTCCGTTTGCTCTGCATCTTCTTGTTTTTCGAGATCCTATGCACGTTGCGGTAGGAGGGACTGCACGAACTCATCGACATGATGGCCGGAAACGAGAAAATCAAAAGGAGAAGATAGACAAAGTATTTTTTGAATTTCATCACGATGGCTTTTGTTCTACACTCTTATAACGTTTTTGAAAAGATTTATCTTGGGTGGATAACTCTTTTTTTTTCAGCGGGCAAATTTACAAAAATATTTTAATAAAAAACAAAATCCGCGACGAGAAATCGTGTTTTTCAACCAAAAGAGGTGGATAAAGGCATTACCAGGCGCCGTCGAATTTGGTCCAGATGAGGTCGCCGGTCTCCCAGGCCTTGTCGAGGGCGCGGTTGCACTGGCTGTTGGTGTATTCTGTGAGGATACGGATGGCGGCTTTCGGGTCGCTCGAGAGCAGTTCGAGGGCGCGTGCCTCGATGGCGGGCTGGTTGTCGAAGAACTCCTTCTGGAGCGGCTGCCATGCGTTGTCGATGTAGCGGCGCATGTCGCCCCAGCGTTGGCAGGCGAGGGTGCCAAGGCGGTTGAATCCCCACCAGGCGGCGTCGCGGCTGAAGCCGGTCTCGCGGCCGCAGGTCTCGTAGGTGTCGGGCAGGTCGGTGACGTTGGCATAGATGGGCACATAGACGGAGGAGGCGACGTTGTCGAGGCAGAACCAGCAGAGCGCGCCCACGGCGTCGGGCAGGTTGGCGCGGCACTGCAGGATGGTGGCATAGACGGTGAACCAGACGGCGATGTTGCGCTCGCCGTGGGCGTGCCAGCCGCCGTTCACCTTGTGCAGTTTCAACTCATCGGTCTTCATGAAGGGGTTCGCCAGCGGCGAGATCACGGTCTTGCCCTCCTTGTCGGTCACGGTGATGTTCTTGCGCATGTCGTACTCGGTGCCCTCATAGTAGTCTTGGAACACGCGCACCATGTCGGGCAGTTCCACCAGCGAGTCGGGCTTGACGGAGAAGGGGTAGTTCTCCATGTTGGGGTCGAGGTGGAGCGACGGGGCGAGCAGGTCGAACACACGCCACTCGCGGCGGCGGCAGGCCAGACTCTGGCGGCTGTCGGGCGCGTAGGCGTAGGCGAAGCGGAAGGTCTCGCGCTTCTTGTCGTACCAGCCGTTCTCCTCCGCCACCGAGAAGACATTGTCGGAGGCCATGTAGTAGTCCTTGTCCTTGAGGTTGATTTCGCGGATGGTGGAGGCGTTGGCGTTGACGCCCACGTGGTCGTCGGGCACGCGCTGTGCGGCCCACACGGCGCCCTTCTTGCCGGCGCCGGGACCGACGATCTCGAAGTGCCACACTTCGTTCTTGTCGGCGACGGTGAGGCATTCGCCGCCGTCGATCCAGCCGTACTCCTTGAGCAGTTCGCCCGCGGTGCGGATGGCTTCGCGCGCGGTCGTGCAGCGCTGCAACATCAGGGCGCAGAGCATCGGACAGTCGATCATGCCGACATCGGACTTCAACTCCTTGCGGCCGCCGAAGGTCGATTCGCCGATGGCCAGCTGGTGCTCGTTCATGCATGGGTAGGCGGTGTTGAGATACTGGTAGGTGTGCGCCACCTGCGGGATCTTGCCGGTTTCCACGTAGCAGTACGACGGCATCGGGGCGGTGCCGGAGGGACAGGCGGTGCGCTTGTAGAGCGTCACCATCTCGCCCGGTGCGTGGTCGGCGGCGGGCTCCACCTTGATGTTGGTGCGGCTGCGCCCGCTGTCGTCGGTGTGCGAGGTCATCACGCTGCCGTCGGCGGAGGCCTTCTTGCCGACCGTCACCGTCGTGCATTCCATCCCTTCCGTCTCGAAGGAAAATTCCGTCTGCGCGAAGAGCGGGATGACGGAAAGGCAGATAATAATGGAGAGTAGTCTTTTCATATCGGTTGGAATTATAGTTTCACCACTTTCAACGTTCCGCCACCCCAGCCGGTGAAATGGAAGAAGTAGATTCCCGGCTCCCAGTCGGAGATGTCCATCTGCATCTGCCGGCGGGTGAGCGGGAGGTAAACGTCACCCATTGAGGGATTCTCCGGAAAGGCGCTGGTGCTGTACATCTTGGTGCCAATGCTGTTGTAAACGACGAGATTGCTTATCAGGGCACTCTCTGGAATGTCGATGGTGACGATGTCGGTGGCGGGGTTGGGGAAAATTTTGACTTGCGACATTGGCCACTGGAGGATGGCGTTGGTGTCGCCGTTGATGTCTGTTGTGTCGCCGCCGATGTCGGTGGTGTCGGGCGGGGTGATGGGCGTGGTGGTATCGATGACGTGGAGGTTGAGTTGGTAGAGCGAATCGCAGCGGTCGGCGAATCGCACGCGGCGGTTGTAGAGGTAGTCGCCGTCGCCGGTGACGTGCTGTAGGAAGTAGCCGTTCTCATAGTAGTTCTCCCCGCTGATGATGGTGTCGAAGAGGGCGAGCGTGTCCATGCACTTGGTGCCGAGCAGGCAGAGGTTGTCGAACTTGATGTTGCCCTGGTAGGCGGTGCTGCCGATGCTGTCGATGGTGATGCGGAGGTAGATGATGGGTTGGTCTTCGAGAATGGTCAGGTTCTCGAGGTTGAGCTCTTCCACTTCAAAGTCGAGGGCGTCGCAGGGCTTGGTGGCGATGGTCTGGTAGGAGGAGTATGCGCCGGTGAGACTCCACGCGAAGGTCATCTTCTTGAATCCGGTGTTGGAGCGGGTGACGGCGTAGCGGAGCGACAGACTGTGGTAGAGGGTGGTGGGGCAGGCGATCACGAAACTGCGGCCGGCGGAGTTGGGGTGCTTGAAGCCGAGGCAGTAGCCGTCGAAGGGCACGTCGCGCGGGTCGCCGAGTTCGGTGCCGAGCCAGTCGTTCTTGAGCATCTGGGCGTAGTTGCTGGTGGTGACGGTGGCGAACTGCGACGAGCCGTTGGTGCCGTCGGCGTAGAGCATGGCGGAGGGGAAGTTGCCGAAGTTGACGGCGAAGGAGGTGCCGTACCAGTATTGCGGATCCTCCACGACGTCGAAGGTCCAGGCGGCGAAGGGCTCGGGGGTGGGCTGTGCACGGCAGGGTAGGGGAGCCGCGGCCCACGTCGCCAACAGCAGGGCGAAAATGGCACTCAGGGTGCGGGTAGAAAAGCGGATTTGTCGGTTCATGCTATTTCAGGTATTTCCGGTCGAAAATGTTGTATTTCAATATGCAGTAGATGGCGCGCACGCCGTCCTTCCAGCCGATGTGCTTGCCTTCGGCGTAACTTCTGCCGTAGTAGGAGATGCCGACTTCGTAGATGCGAATGTGCTGCTTTTTGGACATGCGGGCGAGTTTGGCGGTCACCTCCGGCTCGAAACCGAATCGTTTTTCCTTGAATATCAATGACTTGATGATGTCGGCACGGAAGAGCTTGTAGCAGGTCTCCATGTCGGTGAGGTTGAGGTTGGAGAAGACGTTGGAGCACCAGGTGAGAAACTTGTTGCCGCGGGTGTGCCAGAAGAAGGAGATGCGGTGGGGCTTGCCGCCGCGGTAGCGCGAGCCGTAAACCACGTCGGCGAAGCCCTCGACGATGGGATGCAGTAGCAGGTTGTACTCCTGCGGGTCGTACTCGAGGTCGGCGTCCTGCACCACCACGTAGTCGCCCGTCGCCTCCGCGAAGCCGCGGTGCAGCGCCGCGCCCTTGCCCTGGTTGACCGACTGCTCGAAATACTTGATTTCGCACTCGGGGTGCGCCGTGATGTACCGGTCGATCGCCCCCTTCGAATCGTCCTTCGAACAGTCGTTGACCAAAATCAACTCCTTGGTGAATCCACCTATCAAGTTGACGGACAATATTTTATCAAGTATGATGTGGATGGTCTTCTCTTCGTTGTAAACCGGAATGACAATGGATAGCTTCATGATGCGGTTAGTTGCGCGTTTTGTTTCTAAAAACGGCAAAAATACGCATTTTTATGGGAAAACACACCATTTTGTCGGCAAAAAGTGGAAAAAAGAGTAAAAATGAGGTTGAAGGGGAATCCCATTTAAAATAGTCATCCCTTTGCAGGATTCGAATCGTACGTCGTTGCCGAAACGAATCTACATTCGTCGATTGAATTGTTTGGGCTGTTAGTCCTCGTCGAAGAGGTCGTCCAAGTCGTCATCGAGATCGTCCAAGTCGTCATCGAGATCGTCCATCTCGCGGTCGAGGTCGTCATTCAACTTCTCGAGCTCTTTTATGCTTTTGGAGGCCTGCTGGGTGGCGATGTTGATGAGGCGTGTCCGTTGCGCGGAGGTGAGTTTGGTTTCATCGATCTGCTGGACGTACTCGGAGGCCTTTTCGTAGTCGCCGGCTTGGATGGCCTTCTCGTACTGGTCAAGCAACTTGTCGTTTTTGTTGCTGCAGGCGGTGGCGGCCAAAGCGACCAGCACGGCCAGGAATAGAACTCTCAATGCTTTCATGATTTTGAATTTTTATAGATGAATAATAATTTTTTTGCAAAAATACAATTTTTTCTTTATTGCACAATAGGGATAACTTTTTTATCTCACCATCGTTATGATTTTCCATAATAATGTTGTATCTTTGCAGCCAAATTTTTGTAAAATGAAGAGATTGTTTTTCTTACTCGTTATGCTACTGTCAGTTGCGGCTTGGTCGTGCAAGGACGACTCGGGTGAATTTATCCAGCAGATGCGCACGGACGCGGAGTTGACAAAGGCGGCGCGCGCCTGCCTGACTGTCGCCACCGACACGGCTGTCGCCCATGTCTGCGTGTCCGGCGGCATGACCGCCACCGGCAACCACATCTCCTTCCCCAACAGCGGACTTTACCGCGCGGTGCGTGACACGCTCACAGCGCTTGGCCGCGCCGACCTGCTCGACACGCTTTACAACCGCCTCGACCGCGCCGGCGAGCGGATGGGCGACGAGGTCACTACCCAGTTCAAGGCCGTCATCAACAAGATGGAGTTCGACGATCCGTCCACGCTGGTCTATAGCGAAAGCGACACGCTCACTTCGTACTTCCGTCTTTATTATGAAAACTCCCTGCGGTCGGGACTCTCCGCCGCCTTCGCTTCCGACATGCAGAGCGTCGGCGCCACCTCCGCCTGGAACGAGATCGTTACGCTCTACAACGGCGCCAGCGCCACCCCGCTGTCGCTTGATGTGCAGACCTTCGCCCTCACCCGCTTCCTCAATGCCGTCTTTGCGGAGATTTCCAAGGAAGAACTGCTCATCCGCAAGTACGAATCCCACCGCGTGACCGAGACCTTGGAGAACTTTTTTGGTGAAAATTAATCAATTATAACATAAAACATTTCCGATGATCAAAGATAAACTCTTCGCCGGCAAGACGTTGGCTATCCTTTCGGGCGGTGGTGACACCCCGGCCATCAACTCCAGCATCGAATGCGTACGCAACCGCGCCTCCATGCTCGGTTTCAAAGTCTATGGTATCCTTCGCGGCTGGAAGGGTCTGCTCGGCGACGGTGACCTGGTCGATCTCACCAACATCCCGTACGACGGCATCTACGGCGGTACCGGACTCCTGTCGAGCCGTACCAACCCTTTTCCCAGCAAGAAGAATCCCGAGGATCGCTCACAGCAAATCCTCAGAAACATAGAACGTTACAAGATCGATGTGCTCGTCACCATCGGTGGCGACGACACCAACGGCGCGGCCAAGCGCATGTACGAGGCCTACGGGATCCCCGTGATCGGCTTCCCCAAGACCATTGACAACGACCTGCGTACGCGCACCATCCACCATTACAACGGCGAGGATAACGAGACCGTGCTCTGCCCCGGCTTCGCCTCAGCGGCCATGGCCATCAAAAAGCTCACCAGTAAACTGCACACCACCAACGAGTCGCACCAGCGCATCATGGTGCTCGAGGTGATGGGCCGCGACGCTGGCTGGCTCACCGGCACCGCTTCCTTTGGCGGCGCCCAACTCTCGCTCATCCCTGAGGTGCCCATGACTCCCGAGCGCAAGGACTTCTTCTTTGAATATGTGCGTGAACAATACCTCCGCTCGCCCAAACGCGAACTCATCATCGCCGTCTCCGAGGGTGTGCGCTGGTGGAACGACGAGACCCAGCAACTGGAGATGGTCTATGCCAGTTCAGACCTCGACGAGTACGGGCATCCCCGCTTCGGCGGCATCAGCGGCGTGATCGCCTCCGAGATCAGCCGCCGCACTGGCATCGAGGCCCGTGGCCAGATCTCCGGCTACATCCCCCGCTCCGGCAAGTGCTACGAGTACGACCGGCGCCTCACCTCCACCCTTGCCGACAAGGTCACCGACCTGCTGCTCCGCCAGGACTACGGCAAGATGCCCGTCATGAAGGACATTGTCCCTTACGACGAACTCGAGGAGTACCACACCACCGCCATCGACATGGGCAACATCGGCAACTTCCCCCTGCCCGACGACTACTACGATGTCAACAAGTTCTGTTTCACCGACAAGTACAACGACTTCCTCACCAACATCATCGGAAAGCCCTTCCGCATGGAGTTCAACCACATCTTCCCCACGGTGATCCCCGAAGACCTTTAAATTGTTTTTTCCACGGAGACGCCTGCCGTCTCATTAGCCCCTATCCACATGCAGAAAATCTGTTTCCATTTCCAAATCAGCCAGCCGTTCCGCCTGCGCACCTACCGTTTCTTCGACATCAACGTCCACCACGACTACTTCGACGAGTACCAGAACAGTTACCTCGTCAACCGTCTGGCCGACCGTTGCTATCTGCCGGCCAACCGTCTGATGCTCGACCTGATCCGGAAATATCCCGGTCAGGTTGCGGTAAGCTACAGTATCGCAGGGAGTTCCATCAAACTTTTTCAGGAATACTGCCCCGAGGTCATCGATAGTTTCAAGGAGTTGCTGAAGACCGGCAGCGTGGAGATCACGGGCAACACCTTCACCCACAGCATCGCGTCGTTGTATGGCAAGAGCACTTTTGTGGAGCAGGTGCGGCTGCAGGAGGAGTTGTTGAAAGAGGTCTTCGATGTGAAGCCGACCACTTTCTGCAACACCGAGATGATCTACTCCGACGAGATCGGCGAGTGGTTGGCGGAGATGGGCTACAAGACCGTGCTCACCGAGGGCGCGAAGCACATCCTGGCGTGGAAAGAGCCGGGCTATCTCTATTGCAACCCCTTCCAGACCGACCTCAAGTTGATGTTGCGCAGTTACGCGCTGTGCGACGACATCACGCTGCGGTTCAACGACAAGGGGTGGGACCAGTATCCGCTGACGGCGGAGAAGTATCTCGGCTTCCTGAAGTCGGTGCCCGCGGAGGTGCCGCACATCAACTTCGCCTTCGACTACGAGACCATCGGCGAGTACTATACGCAGGAGACCGGCATCTTCGACTTCTTCCGCGCGCTCTTCAGCAAGTTCGCGGAATCGAAAGATTACCAGATGATCACGCCTTCGTCCATTGAAGAGACGCAGGAGAAGTACACCACGCTGAACATTCCGTGGGCGATCTCCGGTATGGGTGAGGAGAAGGACACGGAGGATTGGATCGGCAATGAACTGCAGCAGGAGGCCTTTGATCAACTCTTCAAATTGGAGCCGCTCTATTGGGAGTCGAAGAACTCGACGGCGAAGTTGAACTGGCTGCGTCTTCAGGCGGCCGACCACTTCAACTTTATGAGTACCAAGTGGTTGAATAAGCAGTCTGTGAAACGTAACTTCGATGTCTATCCCTCCCCGTATCAGGCGTTCATCAACTACATGAATGTGTTGAACGACGTGAAGATGCAGCTGCAGGGAGAGTAGGGGTGTAGGTTACAGATTGTTGAATAGTAGGGGCTTATTTTCGTGTTCTGCACGGGGATCGGCTTCGAATTCTATGGATTATCAATGATTTTTGACGTGGGCTGTGCCTTTGGTCTATGGAGAAAGGAGACGCGGCACGCGGGGAGGAGCATCGATGCTGGCGGAAGGTTTGCCGTGCAGGAGATGTAATTGCGGAGGAGCGTGCGCCAGGGATGGGAGCGAGCACGGAACGCGCGCGGTTGCCTACGGCAGCGGCGGGCAAGCGGCGACCAGCGGAAGCCGCTGTAGAGGCGCACGGTCGTTCGCCTCTATGCAGACCGCCCTGCTGCCGTGGCAACCGCGAAGTGAAGTAAAGCGGACAGCCCGTCCGGCGCCCTAACAAAAAAATCCCCGGATATATTGATATCCAGGGATTTATGTGTCTCAGCTGGGGCTCGAACCCAGGACCCCATCCTTAAAAGGGATGTGCTCTACCTGCTGAGCTACTGGGACTCCATTTGAGTTTGCAAAAGTACAACTTTTTTCCGTTCCACACGCTTTTTTTTCAAAATTTATTCCGATTTTTGTAAATCGTTTGTAATCAATTTGTTATAAACGTGTAGGGATGGAAAACAGGGCATTTACATCACGATTCGTGTGCCGCAGGCAGGGTTGTCGAGTTGGCCGGCTTCTGTGATTATGCACTTTTTTCCGCCGTTTTCGACAAAATGGATGGCTGCGCGCACCTTCGGGGCCATGGATCCTTCAGTGAACTGTCCTTCGGCGAGGTATTTCTTCGCTTCTGCCACGGTGATGGTGTCGAGTGGCTTCTCGTCGGGCTTTTTGAAGTTGATATATACCTTGGGCACGTCGGTGAGGATGTAGAACTCGTCGGCGCCGATCTCCACCGCTGCGAGAGCGGAGGCGAGGTCCTTGTCGATGACTGCTTCCACGCCGCGCACGCGACCGTCTTTTTCGACTACCGGGATGCCGCCGCCGCCGACGGTGACGACGATGTGTCCGGCATTTGCCAACTGCTTGACAATGTCGATGTTGGCGATTTTCAGCGGGCGGGGCGAGGCCACTACCTTGCGCCAGCCGTTGCCTTTCGGGTCTTCGCGGTAGATGGAACCGTTCTCGTGGGCTAATTCATCGGCTTCTTCCTTGGTGTAGTATGGGCCGACGGGTTTGGTCGGGTTCTTGAAGAGCGGGTCTTCGGCATCGACGGCCACCTGTGTCACGATGGTCACGATGTTCTTCTTGATGCCTTCGGCGGCGAAGGTGTTGCGGAAGCCCTGTTCGAGCATGTAGCCGATGGATCCTTGCGTTTCGGAGACGCAGAAGTCCATGGGCATGGCCTGGATGCCGAAGGTCTCGTGACCGGCCTCGTGTTGCAGCATCACGTTGCCCACCTGCGGGCCGTTGCCGTGTCCGATCACGATGTTGTAGTCCTGCCGCAGCAGTCCCAGCAACGACTTGCAAGTTGCTGTCACATTGTCGATCTGTTCTTGATAAGTTCCTTTTTGTCCGCTGCGCAGCAGGGCGTTTCCGCCGAGTGCTACCACTGCTAATTTTGTCATGATTTGTGAAATTCAAAGGTTTGGCCATGGGCTGTTGGGGATGGGGAGCCCATGGCAGAGTGAGTGATTGGATTTGTAATGTCTTGGTTTTGATTAATTTCCCAGTGCTTGGTCGAGGATTTTGTCGTCGGCGAAGTTGGGCAGGGTGACTTGAAGATTGGGGTTGAGTTTCATGGCGCGCTTGATGGCGAAGAGTGCGCCGTCGTTGCGAGCCCAAGCGCGGCGGGAGATGCCGTTGTTGACGTCCCAGTAGAGCATGCGTTGGATGCGCTGGTCGGCTTCTGCGCTGCCGTCGAGCACCATGCCGAAGCCGCCGTTGATGACTTCGCCCCAGCCAACGCCGCCGCCGTTGTGGATGCTGACCCAGGTGGCGCCGCGGAAGGAGTCGCCGATGACGTTCTGCACGGCCATGTCGGCGGTGAAGCTCGAGCCGTCGTAGATGTTGGAGGTCTCGCGGAAGGGGCTGTCGGTGCCGGAGACGTCGTGGTGGTCGCGGCCGAGGACGACGGGGGCGGAGAGGCGGCCTTCGCGGATGGCCTTGTTGAAGGCGAGGGCGATATGGATGCGGCCGGGCTCGTCGGCGTAGAGGATGCGGGCTTGCGAGCCGACGACGAGGTGGTTGGCCTGGGCGCCTTCGATCCAGGTGATGTTGTCCTGCATCTGCTGGCGCGTCTCCTCGGGGGCGTTGGCGCTCAGTTCGCGCAGTACTTCCAGTGCCAGCGCGTCGGTGACGGCCAGGTCCTCGGGCTTGCCCGAAGTGCACACCCAGCGGAAGGGGCCGAAGCCGTAGTCGAAGCACATGGGTCCCATGATGTCCTGCACGTAGGAGGGGTAGCGGAAGGAGCCGTCCGGCTTGAGGATGTCGGCGCCGGCGCGGCTGCTCTCCAACAGGAAGGCGTTTCCGTAGTCGAAGAAGTACATTCCCTTGGCGGTCAGCTTGTTGATGGCGGCCACATGGCGGCGCAGACTGGCCTGGACCGCGGCCTTGAAGGCGTCGGGGTCTTCGGCCATCTGGGTCTTGGAGGTCTCGAACGACTGTCCAACGGGGTAGTAGCCGCCCGCCCACGGGTTGTGGAGGGAGGTCTGGTCGGAGCCGAGATCGACGTGGATGTCCTTTTCGGCGCAGTATTCCCAGAGATCGACGATGTTGCCCTGGTAGGCGAAAGAGCGGGCGATGCGTTTTTCGCGGGCGGCGTTGACAGCCGTGAAGAGTTCGTCGAGGTCTTCGTGCACTTCGTCCACCCAGCCCTGCTGGTAGCGTTTCTGGGTGGCGGCGGGGTTGATTTCGGCGGTGATGGAGACCACGCCGGCGATGTCGCCTGCCTTGGGCTGTGCGCCCGACATGCCGCCGAGACCGGCGGTGACGAAGAGTTTGCCGGCGGTGCCGCCGCCGAGTTTGCGCGCGGCGTTCAACACCGTGATGGTGGTTCCGTGCACGATGCCCTGGGGGCCGATGTACATGTACGAGCCGGCGGTCATCTGGCCGTATTGGCTGACACCCAGTGCGTTGAATTTCTCCCAATGGTCGGGTTTGGAGTAGTTGGGGATGACCATGCCGTTGGTGACCACCACGCGCGGGGCCTCCTTGTGCGACGGGAACAACCCCAGCGGATGACCGGAGTACATGACGAGCGTCTGCTCATCGGTCATCTCCGACAGGTATTTCATGACCAAGCGGTACTGTGCCCAGTTCTGGAACACGGCGCCGTTGCCGCCGTAGGTGATCAGCTCGTGCGGGTGCTGGGCGACGGCCGGGTCCAAGTTGTTCTGTATCATGAGCATGATGGCGGCCGCCTGACGGCATTGGGCGGGGTACTGGTCGATGGGACGAGCATACATCTCGTAGTCCGGGCGGAAGCGGTACATGTAGATTCTGCCGTAACGGTGCAGTTCTTCGGCGAACTCGGGCGCCAGCACGGCGTGCAGCGAGGGGTCGAAGTAACGGAGCGCGTTGCGCAGTGCCAGCCGTTTCTCGGCGGGCGACAGGATGTCCTTGCGCTTGGGCGCGTGGTTGACGGTAGTGTCGTAAGGTTTCGGAGCGGGCAATTTCGCCGGAATGCCCTGTCTCAAGTCGTTCTGAAATTCCTGTAATGTCATAATTGATACGTTTTTATGGCTCTCTAGAAAAAGGTTGCAAAGATACGAAATTTTTCGATACCAAAACCATGAAGTGAAAAATCGTCACAGGGCGGGCAGAACGAGACGGACGGACTGTGGAAGGATATCTACGGTGAAGCGGGTCCCGGGCAGCAGTTCTCCGTCCAAACACATGGATATCAGTTTCTTGGAAGAGACCTCCACATGGCGTACTTGTCGGTAGCTGATCTTCCGAATGGCGGATTGGTCGGGATGGACATGCTCGCCTTTGCGGTATTTCGGCATGGTGAAAAGGAACCGTAGCAGCGACATCGGGCGAATGTGGCAGAGATCGATGAGTCCGTCGTCACATTTCGACAGGGGGGCGCATCGAAATTCTCCTCCGACATACTGTCCGTTGTTCAACGTGCAGAGACTCATCCAGTTGTGACCGATGCGCTTGCCGTCGGCGACGACGCGGATGCGGTTGAACCGCGAGGTGAGAATGGCTCGGATCACGCCTCTCCGATAGGGGTTGTTTTTCCCGAGTTCCGACAGATAATTGGCTTCCGAGGCCACCACCGAGTCGAACCCCATCTGGCAGGAGTTCAGAGCGTAGTTGTCGTTTACCCGCATGATGTCGATGATCTTCTCTTCGCCGGCCAATATCTTGCGGATGTCGTTGAAGTCCCTGTCGGGAAAGCACTTGGTGAAGTCGTTGCTGGTTCCGGCGGCGAAGATCGCCATCCGCTTGTTCGGCTCTTTGACGATGCCCGACGCCACCTCGTTGCACGTTCCCGACCCGCCGCAGGCCACGAAGCAGACCTCCTCCTTGGGGTGCAGGTCGCAATAGATCTTCACGTAGCGTGCCCCATCGCCCACTCCGGTCGTGTGGTAGGTCCGATAGGGGATGGTCAAGTCGCGAAGTTGCTCCGTCAATGCCGCGTTGATGCGTTCGGCAATGTCGGCCCTGCCATTGACGATGAAAATGTAGTTCATTGTCGTAAAATAATGTTCTACAATTTGTTACATGATTTTGATGATGTTGGAGAAGCCGGTGATGTCGAAGACCTCCTTGACGTGCGGCTGCATCCGTGTGAGCACGAGATTCCCTTGGTGTGCGGTGACGTTCTTCTGCAGTTGCAGGAAGATGCGCAACCCCTGCGACGAGGTGTACTCCATGGCGCTGCAATCGATCTCAATGTCCGGTTGCGAGGCCTCCATCAGCACGGCTACGTCTTTCTGGAATTGGTCGGCGTTGGTGGTGTCCACGCGACCTTCCAAGGTTACAGAGTACTTGTTTCCTTCTTGATTGATAGTGACTTTCATAATATGAAGTGATTGATGGTTTTCATGAATCGAGTTCGATGGAAAAAATGGTGATGTCGTCGTTTTGGACGGCGTCGCCCGTGAACTCTTTGATTTTTGTATAAAGTTGATTGACAATTTCTTGCGGTTTCTCATCGGGAGTGATGGCGCGCGTGAAATCCAGCAGGCGTTCGTCGCCGAACTGGGCTTTGCTGTTGTCCTCCGCTTCCGTGACGCCGTCGGTGTAGATCAGAAGGCGGGAGTGGGGTGCAAGGTCCATCTCTTCGGCCTGGTAGTTGAACCCGCTGATGATGCCGGCGGCGATGTTGGACTTGGCGTGCAGGAATTCGCTGGTGCCGTCGGAGGAGATGATGATGATGGGGTTGTGTCCAGCGTTGCAGTATTCGAAGTGTCTGGTTTTCAGGTTGATCTTTCCGATGAAGAGGGTGACGAACATGTTGTTCTCGTTGCCGTCGGAGATGGCTTGATTGATGAGGGCGGTGAGGTTGTCGGGGGGTGTCTCGCGGGCGGCGAGGAAGCGGAAGGCGGATCTTGTCATGGCCATGAAGAGGGCGGCGGGGACGCCCTTGCCGGACACGTCGCCGACGGCGAAGTAAAGGAAGTCGCCGCGGAAGACGAAGTCGTACAGGTCGCCGCCCACCTCGCGTGCCGGCCGCAGCAGGGCGCTCAGGTGGCAGTCGGGACGCTCCGGAAAATCCTGCGGCACCATGCCCATCTGGATCTTGCGGGCGATGTTCAACTCGCTCTCAAAGCGTTCGTTTTGTATCGTAGTTGACTTTAACTCAGTAATATAGCTTGTGATGGACTTCTGCATGTACTCGAAGGAGTCGTGCAGTTTCCGGATTTCGTCCTGGGTCTTCACCTCGGGCAGGCGCGCCTTGAAGTTCCCCTTGGCCATGTTGAGGGCGACCACGGAGAACTCGGTGATGGGCTGGGTGAGCTTCCGGATGGTGCGCACGCAGGCGGCGAACAGGAAGAAGAGTCCGAAGGCCGCCACGAGGATGATGATCAGGTTCATCCGCATCATCGGTGCGAAGACATCCTTGTAGGGGCTTATGATGGCGGCGGACCAGGCGTCTCCGACGGGACCATAGACGGCGAACACGATGTCGCCGTTGAGTCGGAATTTCTCCACGCCGGTCTCCTGCGCCACCATTTTGTGGGCAAGTCCGGCCAAATTCTTGTTGTCGCTCCGTTTCGCTTCGCTGAAAAGGTTGTCGTTCAGAATCTTCTTGGGGTCTTGGTGGGAGATGTAGTGTCCGCTCTTCCCGATCAATATCGTGTAGGAGTTGGTGTAGGGTTTGGTGGCTAATATCTTTTCGGACAGCCACTCCAAGTTGATGTCGGCGGTCAGGATGGCGAAGGTCTCGCCCTTCTCGTCCTTCAGCGGGACGGAGTAGGTGGTCATGAGTTGCTCGCCCCCTCCCTCGTCGAAGTAGGGCTCGCTCCAGTGCGGCTTCCCGCTCTTCATCGGCGCGGTGTACCACTCCATCTGGAAATAGTCGTATTGCGGGGTGCCTAATTGTTTCGACAGGATCTCGTCGGATTGCGACTTCCGGTAGGAGTAGGGGGAGAAGAAGTGTTTGCCGGCGTGGTATTCGGAGCGGAAGGCGATGGCGCTGCCCACGATGTTGGGGCGGCTCTCCAGCAGTTCGCGCGTGATGTGGTACATCATGGCGGTGTCGTCGCGGTGTTCCAGAATCACCCATTGCAGTTCGCCGGTGGCCACTTCGACTTCCCTCAGGGTCTGCTCAATGTCCAATTTGGTCGATCTCAGTGCGTTGGCGGCGCTGTTCTGGGCTTCTTCGCCGATGAGCCGGTGCGAAAAGAACGACACCACGGTGATGGCCGCCAGGAACAGGATGGAGGTGTTGAACAGGATGGCGGACGTCAGACGGGCGGAAAAAGAGCGGTTGTATCGCATAAGGTTTTATGTTTTTTTTAGACAGATGAAATGCCAATATTTGGCATTATAGATGCTTCTTCATGGTGAACACGTTGCAGTGGTCGATGTAATGGTAGGAGAGGTCGTCCATCATCTGGTGGCAGAGGAAGATGCCCAGACCGCCGATGGGACGTTGGTCGGCGGGGAGCGACAGGTCGGGGGCCGGGCGTTCCAAGGGATTGAAGGGCGTCCCCGCGTCTTTCAGTGTGATCGTCAGCGTGTGCCCGTCGGCGGAGCGGTCGGTGCTGACCTCCACATAGCCGGCGCCGTCGTGATAGGCGTAACTCACGACGTTGACGACGGCCTCTTCCACCGCCAGCCGGATCTTCAACGCCACCGCCATGTCCGTCGGCATGTCGGGGGAACTCATCAGCCATTCGATGATTTCGGAACTTCTGTCCAAAATAGGTTCAAAACGCTTGTTTATCATTTTATAATAATTTGATTTCCAATGTGTTGTTATTTGTTCTCCACAATCCACCGGTCGATGTCTCGGTTGCTGACGATGGGGGTGAGGGCGATGATGCCCGACCGACCGATGCGTTTGCGCAGGGCTTTCAACTCCGCGATCTTGGCGCGGTTGTCCTTCACCGGCAGGGGAGGCATGCCCGCCTGTCGCAGGAGCAGGTTGCTCTTCGCCGCGATGGAGAGTTCGAGGTAGCTGGCCATGTAACAGCACATGTCGAAGAAGACCAGCGGGTCAAGACTCTCCTTCAGGTTCAGCAGATATTCGCCCGCATGGGTGGTCGAGAGTTCCCCTTTGCGGATGGCCGACAACAGCGCGACCTCGTTGTTGAGGCAGTCGTCGATCCAGGCGTGGATGAATCGTTCGTTCTTCTTGAAAAGCGAGTACTTGCTGATGATGAAGTATATGATGAGGACTCCCGTGACGATGAGTGGCGGGATGTAGTGGTGCGCGAGGTTGTGGAGGTAGTGGATGAGGATGGCGAGCACGAAACTGATCGCGATGGCGACACCTTTATTCCAACGTAACTGACCGAACTTCCCCTGCCAGGCCATGATCAGCATCATGGCGAGGGTGGAGGTGCATCCGATGTGCATCACCGCCGCCTCCAGTCCCATCGATATCGCCTCCCACGCATCCACGTAGGCCGTGCCCGATGCGAGGTGCAAGATGTTCTCCAACAGGCCGAAACCCGCTCCCACGCATGCTCCGTAGATGGTGGTGTCGCCCAACAGCGCGGCCTTTCTGCGCCCGATGAGAAACAGGACGACCAGCCCTTTCACCCCCTCTTCGATCACGGCGTCGCCCAAGGGACTCTCCCAGTATTCCAACAGCGTGAAACTCACGGCACAGCAAGCCATGCCGGCAAGAAAGGTCGCTATCAGCCGCCGCCATTTCGTGAGAGAAAAGGAATCCATCACCAAAAGCGCCACGACAAACAGCGCAAGCGGTACGAAGGAGAGGATGTAGGGTAGCGGCCCCATGATTTGTATTTTGTTGATATTCAGAGTTTTGAAAATGTCAGATGCAATCTCTGATCATCTTGTAAATCAAGCAGCAAAGTTAAGAAAAATGACGGAATCGGCCTGGCTTTTTTTACAAAAAGTGGCAATAAAAAAATATCCGTTTTTACTCTCTTAAAATATAATAAAATCGTCGCAATTCCGTTTTTTATTTCTTCTAAAAAAATGTGAAATTGGAAAAGGAAATTGAGTCATACGGATTGAATCAGCACTGCACGCTGATCCTGGAGGAGTATCGCGAAAAACTTCCCGTTTACGAGCACATGTTGCAGGTCGTGCGGAAGGAACTTGAGCAGATGCTTCGTGACAACGGATTGTATATCACTGCGTTGGAAACTCGTATCAAAGAAGAGAAGAGTTTGGCGGGGAAGTTGGAACTGAAAGGCGGAAAGTACCGTTCGCTTTCCGACATCACCGACATTCTCGGCACCCGCATCATCACTTTTTATTCCGACGATGTGGATAAAATCTCCGCCCTCGTTGACCGCCTGTTCACCGTTGATTGGCAGAACAGCGTTGACAAGCGGAAGATGCACGAACTCGACAGTTTCGGGTACAACTCGTTGCACTATGTATGTCGTATTCCGAAGCAGCTGTATGAAGATCCCAACATGCCTGAAATCAACGAGTTGCGGTTCGAAGTGCAGATGCGCACCGCCCTGCAGCACGTCTGGGCCACCATGAACCACGACACGGGCTACAAGACCGGCGTGGAGGTGCCCCGAGAGTATATCCGGAGTCTCAACCGCCTCGCCGGCATGTTGGAACTGGCCGATGAGCAGTTCAGCACCATCCGTCGTGAGATTACCGACTACCGCCGCCAGGTGCAGGCATTGGTGGTCAGCGGGCGTTTCGAAGAGGTCCCCCTCAACGGCGACACTTTTCGTAGTTATTTGGAAATCAAGCCCTTCAATAATCTGCTCAACCGCATCGCAGCCATCAACCAGGCGGAAATCCATCGCTCTTCCGCCATGCCCTATCTGCCGATCCTTCAACGCCTTGAGTTTAAGACCCTGGGAGATGTGGAAAAGCTTAAAGAGGAGTATAGCGAAGATGCCTACCAACTTGCGCTTTACCAGATCGGCAACACCAACCTTGACATCATCAGTTCCACGTTAGCCATCCAGGACCTGTTGGTGGTCTATATCTTGGAACTCGGCGGTGGCGAACGCGGTTTGGAACTGATGTTCAACCGTTTGCATGGACCGTCCGAGTACAATATCGTCCGTGCCCGACGGTTGGTGGAGACGGCGAAGAAGTTGCCTTTCATGCACAAACCACGTCTTTGATTTTTTTGTAATTATTTGATAATTATTATGATATGAAAGCGGAATTGATTGACTTGAACGATTATGTATATACGGGCGAAGGTGCCAACGGATCCAGTTACAACCACAAGGATAATCCAGCGGTCATGTTGAAATTGTACAACAAGAATGCCCCTTACGAGATCATTGTCAATGAGTTGGAGTTGGCGCAGAAGGTTTATAAGTTGCGGATTCCCACGCCGAAGCCCGGCGATTTCGTCACGGACGGCGCTGGCAGGTACGGCATCCGGTTCGAGCGCGTGCCCGACAAGGTCTCCTACTCGCGGGCCGTGGGCGACGAGCCGCGACGGGTGGAGGAGTTCGCCCGGGAGTTCGCGCGGATGTGTCGGCAACTGCACGCCACCCATCTCCCCAAGGACTCTTTCAAGAATGTCAAGGATGTGAATTTGCGCCTGTTGCAGGAGAATCCTTTTTTCACTCCTGAAGAAAAGGTGAAGGTGGCAGAGTTCATCCGGCAGGCGCCCGATGGTGACACCGCCATCCACGGGGATTTGCAGTTCAGCAATCTCATCATGTCTCATGGGAAGAGTTATTTCATTGATTTGGGGGATTTTGCGTATGGTGCGCCGGAGTTCGATCTGGGCATGGTGCTGCTCTGTTGCCGTTACGATGGCGAGGATTTCGTCCGTGAGGTCTTCCACATGGAGCCGGCCACGGCGGATGAGTTCTGGCGTTATTTTGTCAAGGGGTACTTCGGCGAGTCGGCTGATCCCGACGAGATGGATCTTCGTCTGCGTCCTTACGCAGGTTTGAAAGTGCTGATCATCGAGCGGAATGCCGGCGTCCATTTTCCGCAGTTCCATGCGTTGCTCGAGGAGGTCGTTCGCGGCTGAATTTTTTTTTCCTATAGCATTAAAATCGCCTTTTTTAGGGATAAGGAGTTCGGTTGGAAAAATGTAATTTTGCCAACGTTTTCTTCCATGTTTATGAAAAAGATAATTAATTGAAAAACAATTTGATAAAAAAGATATTCCATCAACTTCCTCTTTTCATGCTGCTTTTTTTCCTGCTGTTTTCGTCCGGATGGGCCGATGCGCAGGAGGAGAAGCCGCGTTCGAAGATGGCCTTTTCGGGCTACGGCGGCGGCATGATGTTGCACGCCGGCTATGTGCAGGGAAAGACTTTCACGCTTTGCGATTCCGACGGGAACCCGATGTATGACAAGCGGTTGCGTGGCTGCGCCTACGGTATCGGCGGCGCCGTCAAGGTAGGATTCGGCCGGCACTTGCGCATCGGCTGCGAGGGGTATGTCACCAAGATGCGGAACGACCGTTTCGGCGGGTTCACCAGCATCGGCTGGGGCGGCATCCTGGCCGACTGCTCCTGGACGCTGGGCAGGTGGACGCTGTTCGTGGGCGGCACGGTCGGTGGTGGCGGCGTGCGCAGTCTGCTGATGCTTGCCGAGGCCCCCGGCGACTTCCTTGTGGAGGACCACACCGCCTCCTACCGGCATTACACCTTCATGGCCATCACTCCGTTCCTGGGGGTGGAGTGGGCTGTCTTGCAACGCATCCACCTGACACTCAAGGCCGACTGGCTCTTCAACGTCACCAACCCGCAGCCCGACTTCGTGAGCGGCGCGCGCATCTACTTCGGTATCATGTTCTGTCATTGGAAAAGTTGACACTGGAAGTGATGACCGACATTTTTTATATACTAAATTGATATAGAAACTAAGATGAACTTTTTCGGATTGATTTTAGGCCTGGCGGCCTTTTGCAGCATCGGCATTTTCCACCCCATCGTCATCAAGGCGGAATACTATTTCGGCAAGGAGTGCTGGTGGGCCTTCGCTTTGGTGGGCGTGGTTTGCACGGTGGTCTCTCTGCTCCTCGACAACGTGATTGCCGCCGCGGCCCTCGGGGTGTTTGGCTTTTCTGCCTTCTGGGGTATCGGCGAACTTTTCAAACAGGAAAAGAGGGTGGAAAGAGGATGGTTCCCAAGCAATCCCAATCGGAAGAAAAAGGGAAAATAGGGGAGTGGTGCAGACAACAAGCTGTGGGTCAGCGCTGTTGTTTCACCTCTTGCCAAAGCTCGTCGCGTATTGCCGTTGGCACGCGGGCTTCCATTGAACAACAATGACTGCCATTCCTTAGAATTCAAAGCGTTCCACCTTCATCTGCCCGCACTGGCGCATCATGGGCGAGTATTTCTTGAACTCGGGTGTGGCGGAGTGCTTCTCGAGCGAGGCGGCGTCTGTCCACGTTTCGCAAATCAGGAACACATCGGGGCGGGTGGCGCTGGTGAAGACATCGTAGGCGATGCAGCCCTCGTGGTGCTGGGAATGCTCGGTGAGGGCTTTGGCGGCCTCCAGCGCAGTCTGGAATTGTTCGCCGTCATGGGCTTGGAAAAAGCAATTCAATCGTATCATATCCAAAAATTTATAGGTTTTAGAAACTAAATAAGGTAGTGGCAAAAATACAAAAACTCCGCAACGCTTGTCCTTGCCGGAATTGCAGATTTTTTTGCAGGGGCCGACGCTTCTAAGCGTTGCAAAATACAGGAAAGCACCTAAATCAATTGATTTTTTTATTGAAAATCAGATGTATCAATTTGGATTTCAGTAAGATAAAATTTGCATGTTTTACTGCTGCAAAAAATGCGCGTCATTAAAACCGGATTAGGGCTTAATCATAAAAAAGCGGATGTGTTAAAGGTCTTTTTAGACAAAAATCCATTTTGATTATCAAATAGTTACAAATCAAACAATGTCATTTTTTGAACTTTTGACACACCCTCTTTCTGTAAAAATGTTTTTTGAGGAGAAGTGTTTTTTGCTATTTTTCTAAATCCATACCAAGTTTATTGTTGCGATAATCGTCTAATGAAAAATACCAAAAGACTTTAGTTTTGCTTCTTGTGTAATCATAAACGCCACAAGTACCTTTGTCGCCAGGTTGATATTCGATTTTCGGGTTTTCAGTGTTTGAATTACTGTATAAAATATATTTTTGATAGTCATATTCATTTTGTAAATCTTCAAGGACTTTGGCTATTTGTTCTCGATTAAGATTTCCATTATACCCTAATCGGACATAAACACCGGGATTTTGTTTAAGTATATTAAAGGTAATACCATTTGCAACAATTGTTCCTGTCGAATTTTTTTCTAAATCCCGTTCTTTCATCTTTCCTCTGAAAACAGTTTGTTCCCCTGACTCTCTATTTTCAATAGTTAAAACACCATAATCCCAATTGCATAATGCGTCTTTGTCTCCTCCAAAAAATTGCACATAGGTCTTATATAGATATTTTTGACTGTTTCCAGACTGGTCTGTTAAGGTATATTCTTGGAACACTTTGAACCTGTTTTTAATAGCAGACACGGCTTCACATCCTTTCATCTCCGAATTGTTGAAAGAAATGCTTCCCCCGACTTTAGATTTAACGAATAATTGAGCCATTTTAATCGCTTCTGACAAAGAGGCATCACCATTTTTCACATCTGCAACACCATCCTCCAACAATCCTTTTTCCACTGAAGAAACTGAAGAATTCGTGTTCGTATTAGAAGAAGGATTGTTCCCACACCCTACTAACAGAACGGATGTAATAAATAATACCACAAACGATAAACCTAAATTTTTCATAATCTTGTTTTTTAAAACTTATTCTTAATTGAGGTTGCAAAAATACACATTAAACCTATACGGAATTGTGTTATTTAGATTTTTTGTTTTTCTGCTGCAAAAAAATGCGCGTCATTAAAACGGGTCCCAAAGATTGGCGAAAACTGTGAGAGTCGTAACAGCAACGGAATGAATAATTCACTTCCGGGACATCCTACCATAGCGACTGCTATTTCAGCACCATTCCGCTGTTCCAGGCTTTCCCCACGCTGTCGCCGAGGGTCAGGTAGTTGAAGCTGGAGCCGTCCCAAGCCACCGGGTTGAGCTTCTTGATGTCGATTTTGCCGTCGGTGAGGATGCTGGGGTCGGCGATGGCGTTCACAATTTCGCCAACCACCCAAGCGCCGCCGTCCTCATCGTCGCGCATCTCCACCACACGGCACTCCATCGTGAGTGGGTACTCGTTGATGATCGGGGCGTTGACGTTCTGGCTCTTGGTGACGGTGAAGCCGGCTTTGGCCACTTTGTCCTTCACGTCGTTGCCGCTCACAATGCCGAAGTAGTCGCTCTCGACCACCGTGCGGGCGTCGGCGTAGCTGAGAGTAAAGGCCTTGTTGAGGCGCAGGTTGTCGGTGGTCTTGTGCTTCGATAGGCTGAAGCAAACCTGATTGTTATCGTACTGTCCACCCCATGCGGCCATCATCACGTCGGGTGTGCCGTCTGCATCGTATGTGGCGATCATCAGCGCAGGCTGCGGGGTTACATACAGTTTGGCACCCATGTTGGTGCGCTCTTCTACTTTTTTGAATTCCATAGACTGATTGTTTAATGGTTTGACTTCTTGATTGTTTTGACTGTCTTGTTCAGTTTTGCAGTTACAAGCAGCCAGTGTCAGCGCAGCAGCTGCAAGAAGGATAAAAGATCTTTTCATAATGTGTTTTTTTATTTCGGAATTTCCTATATGTGTATAGCTCAAGATAATCGTATCTTATTCAGTGTTTTATGGATTTACTATCGCCTCCGCCATCCGCTTCCCTGCATCGTAGGCTTTCTGCAAATCCTCTTCCCAGTGCTCGTCGCGATATTGGCGTTTGGCTTCCTCGGAGAATCCGCCCAACTCGTAATGGTCGTAGTTCTTCACCTGATAGGTGTTGTAGGCCACAAGGCGTTCCGGTTGTCCGAGTGCGGCGGCGATGCAGTGTTCCATCGAGCCGTAGCCGTTGCTGTTGTTCCGCTCGGGCAGACCGTTCATGGTCTCCACCAGCACCACGGGCATCCGCTTGGGCGCCGTCAGACTGTAGTCGTTGTACGAGAGCCACGGGAAAGCCAGACGTTCGAGGAAAGTGCGCATCTGGCCGGTCACTTCGCCGAAATATACCGGCGAGCCGAGCACCAGACCGTCGGCTCCGGCAATCTCTTCCAGAACGGGCGTCAGCGCATCCTTGAACTTGCACACGTTGGAGGCCTTCCCCTTGACCTTGCAGGCCATGCACGACATGCAACCTTTGTAGTCCAGCTCGTAAAGGCGGACGGTTTTCACTTCAATTTTATTGCTTACAGAGCTTGCGCCCTCGGCAAACTTCTGCAGCATGGAGGCAGTGTTGAACGTCTTGCGCGGGCCTCCGTCGATAATCATTATTTTCTTCATTGTGGTTGTTATTTAAGATTCTTCCCGAAAAACTCCGCCAACGTGTCCCACGGGATGTAGTTACCCTCGCCGCCGTCATAAAGGTCGCAGTGTGAAGCGCCAGGGATGATGAGCAGTTGCTTGTTGTCGGGATTGGGATTTGGTTTGCCGATGAAGTTGTAACCCTCGGCCTTGCCATCCACCATGTAGTGGTAGGCAGCCTCGCCGAAGTAGCGGCTGTGGGCCTCCGCACCGTGCATCACAAGAACTGCGGAACGGATTTCGTTGATGTAGTAGAGGAAACGGGCGTTGGCGTAGGCCTGCGTGCCGATGACGCGCCAGCCATCGTTGCTGTTTCCGCTGCGTTTGTGGTAGCCGCGCGGGGTCTTGTAGTAGTCGTGGTAGTCATGGATAAACCGTGGTGCTTGGGGAGGTACGGTGTCGAGCACGCCACCTGCCATCGCCATCGGGTCGGCGAGCCGTTGCTTGGCGAGCATATTGCGGTTTTTGTAACGGGCCTCCTCAATGTCGAAAGCATCGTTGTAGTCGTTGCCGCTGATGCGGGTCATGTCGTACATGGTGCTGGCCACAGTGGCTTTGATGCGCGGGTCGGCAGCGGCGGCGTTCAGGGCGATGCCACCCCAGCCGCAGATACCGATGATGCCGATGCGCTCGGGGTCCACGTTATCCTGCTTCGACAGGAAATCGACAGCAGCGAGGAAGTCTTCCGTGTTGATGTCGGGGGAGGCGGTACGGCGGGGCTCACCGCTGCTCTCACCGGTATAGGATGGGTCGAAGGCCAGCGTCACAAAGCCACGCTCCGCCATCTGCATGGCATAGAGACCACTGCTTTGCTCTTTCACGGCCCCGAATGGACCACTCACGGCGATAGCGGGGAGTTTGCCCTTAGCATCCTTTGGGGTATAAAGGTCGGCGGCCAAGGTTAGGCCGTACTGTGTTTCAAACGTTACCTTGCGGTGGTTTACTTTGTCGCTCAGCGGGAACACCTTGTCCCACTCCTGCGTGAGGTTCAATTCTTGCTTCATATTGTTCGTGTTTTTAGTTTTTGGCTTGTTGCCGCAGGCGGCCAGTGTCAGCGCCGCGAGGGTGAGGATGATGAGTTTTTTCATTGTTTTTATTGATTAAGTTCTTTCTTTATCTCTCTAATCACTCTTGCCGGGCTGCCTGCCACCACCATGTTGTCGGGTACGTCCTTGGTGACTACGCTACCGGCTGCCACGATGGCGTTTTCGCCGATGGTGACGCCTGCCAATATCGTGGCGTTGGCCCCGATCCATGCGTTGCGCTTGATGACAACGGGCTTGGTGAGCAAGTAATGCCGTTTTTCAGGGTCTTCGGGATGGAACTCTGTCGCAACGACCACGTGGGGCGCGATGAAAACACCATCCTCGATGGTGATGCCGCCAAGCCCCAGAAAGGTGCAGCCGAAGTTCACGAAGCTGCCTTTGCCGAAAGTGGTCTTCTTGCCGTAGTTGATGTTGAATGGCGGGAACACACGCACTGTGTCGTCAATCTCCGAGCCGGTGATCTGCCGCAGGTAGTCGCGCACCTCCGCCTCGGTGTGGTAACCCGTGTTCATCTCGGCCACCAATCGCATACAACGTTGCACGTCAGCGTAGAGTTCGTCACTGCCGACGTATGTTTTTCCTGTAGGTTGTTCGTTCATAGAATTATCGGATAAAAATCACTCTATTCAAAAGAAGCTGCAAAAATACGACTTTTCTTGAGTAAAACAGAAAGAAATTATCTACGGGTCTTCGTCTTTCGGGGCAAAGACAGGCGTTTATAAACGAAACTATAGGAGCTTTTATGCCCTATGATTTTTCGTTATGTTAAAACAGAATATTAACACGCAGGCATATCATCCGCGCCGCTTCGTCAACTTCAGTAAACACACTCCCGCAGCGGCCAGCAACAAGCATGCGATGATTACCTTCCAATCCGGCAGGATGATCACCGGCGTTTTCGTCATCTGCATCTCCCCAAGCCCTAACCAACAGTAAGCGGCGAGGAGTGTGGCCGTGAGGTTGCACCCGGCGTGGAGCGCCACACTATACCAGATGTTTCGCGACCAGATGAACACCATCCCGTAGAACAGGGCACTGATAAAAGCCCCCGGGAAGTTGCGCACGTGGAGTATTCCAAACAGCAAGGCCATCACCACGCAGACAGCGATCTGGGCTCCGCGACGGCGGAAGGGAGAGATGGCCATCTACCTGAAACACAGTTCTTCGAGAACCGGCGCGAGCAGCACGGCGTGTACGCTGGCCCAAAGGTCTTCGCGCAGCTCTGCGGTGGTGTAGGCGAGCGGCTCCATCTTCACGGTATGAATCAGAGACGTGATGCCATAAACGATATACTCTTCCGCCACGAGCCACAAAGGCGCTATCAGCAACAGCCCCGCGATGATGGGAAATCGCGGCAGTTTGAGCGAAAATTGTCCGGCATCAGGGAACACTTTCGGCTCGACACGTTGCACGAGGAAGAGCGTCAGGGCGATGCCCGCCAAGGTGAGCAGCCACGTCAGCAGTTCGCCAAGGAATCCCGGCTGGTCGCCCGCGAGCGGCAGGGCCGTCACATAGATGACGGCGGTGCCGTAGGCTGCCGCCAGTATCGGCATCAGGGGTCCTAGGAATCGGGCTGCTTTGTTCATATCGTTTTATTTCTCGTTGGGATTGGGCCTGCTTTGTGTCTTGGTCATAAACGGGATTTACTTTGTTGCTAAATATCCTAATGCTACTGCCATGATTCCCAACAACACACTACCTACTACATAGAACAAAAACAAGGTGTAGTTATTGGACTGCAACAATGCCAGCCCCTCTTTTGAGAATGTTGAGAAAGTAGTGAAGCCACCACAAAAACCAGCGATGAGGAACAGGGAGAATGCCGAAGACAAGTTCTGAAAACGATTGGCCAACCCCCATAGTATTCCAATCAAAAGACAACCAGCAACATTAACTGCAAATGTCCCCCAAGGGAAACCATTTTTCGCATGGCCCATGCAAAGTGAGATAAGATAGCGACAGATACCACCTAAACCACTACCTATTCCAACTAAAACAATATTTTTTATCATAGGTGAACACTGATTTGATTGTTTACGTTGCCTTATTTTACTCTTCCAAATTCCCGTTATGGGGCTTTTTCTCGGGCAATGAAGAGATTCAGAAATGTCCAACTATACAGAATGAGTATCTATCACTCACTAACGATTTGGATGTCGTATTCCTTTCCTTTTTCTGTGAAATGGGGTCCTGCACCCATCCCCATGACGCCAATTTCAATATCCTCGTTCTCAAAACTGGCCATAAATCCCTGGGCGCTCCACGAACCATCGCCAACAAGGTATTTCACCGAATTGCCATTACGATCGTAGAAATCGACCACAGCGTTTCCGTTGTCTTCTTCATTACCGTTTTCTAACAAGAATGCCTTTACATATTGGGGATGCCCTTTGATTGAGAATTCATAGATTTGCTCAGGTATCCCGTTTTCTGCCTGCGCCATTTCCGCCTCGTTGACGATTTCAGATGACGATGCTGGCTGGTCAAGAGTTTCTGCGGTGGCCGGAACCTCTTTTTCAACGTTTCCCTGTTCTGATTCTTTGGGAGAACTGTTACATGAAATACAAATTAAGCATAAGGACAGCAACATGATAGCAAATCGTGTCTTTTCCATTTTTCTTTCCCCTAAATGTGTGTCGGGTGCAACCTTTTAGGAGTTCTGCTGATTCGTTTTTTTTGCTTGCAATGCGGGTAGAACTCCATGTAATCCGACTTGCAGGCCTCACAACCACCTCCGGCTGTGCTTGAAATGCAAAAATAAGCATTTTTTGAAATGTACAAATTATGCATCCGCCGATCATGAAGGTGCTGTGAGGGGAGAGAGGTATGCTTTTTTACAATGGGATTTCCGGGTGCGGCACCGACAGCGGTAGGCCCGGCTGCGAGAGGTAGAACATATAAAGGATGACGGGCTTGACGCCTCGGTTTTCGCCGTGGTGGATGGTTCCCACCATCTCAACGACGGCCTCCCCCTCATGTACCACCTTCTCCGTGCCGTTCTCGCTGATGATGGTCAGTTCGCCTTGCACCAGTATGCCGTGGTTCATCACGGGATGGTGGTGCCAGGCCAGCTTCTGCCCCGCGGGAATTTCGTACTTTATGGCCACCAGTTCAGGACGACCATGAAGGTAGTCGGGCAGTTCCCTGCCATCCCAGCTTTGCGAAGTGCGTATAAGTTCTGTGACCTGCACCAACGGGGCGGAATTGTCGTTTTGTGATTGCATAGTCAGTTGGTTTATAGTTCAATAATCCTGGTGGCTATCTCTTCCGGATGGTCCACCAGCAGCTGTCCATGATTCATTTTCGGAAAAACACGCACATGAGTATCCGGGTGGATTTTGCATAGATGTTCTGCCTGCGGTCTGGCCACAAATGCTTCCTTTGTGCCATACCAATAGTGTATGTCTGCACCTTGAATGGATTCCAACTTGTTAGTATAGACATCTTTATAGCCATCACGCACAGCTTTCCCTTTTCCTGACGGCCATACTTTCTTGCACTCGTCCAAAAGCACGTCAAAATAGTGCGAATGAAACACCCGTCTCCAGAATCCTGTCCAGTGACAGCAGGTCCAAACATTGAAACTCTGGTAGTATCGCAGAGGATTCACCATCCATTTGGGCAACGGCAGGAGCGGTGCGGCGTCCATGATGGCATGGCCAATGACAACTTCATTCCGTTCCATCATTCTTGAAAGAATCTTTCCGCCTAAGGAAAGTCCGTAGGCGACATCCAAATGGCCGTTCAAATTTTTCTGGACATATTGAATCGCCTGAACGGCTTGGTCATCGACAGAGGTAAACTGCGACTCTTGACCAAGCAGGAATCCGTCGATGCCAACGGCAACAATGTAGTATTTGTCTTTCAGCAGTTCTATCAGCGGCAGGAATATCTCGCAGGATACCCCCAGTCCCGGGATCAGCAGCAAACTTTGGTTTTCAATATTTCCGTAGGTGTTGAATGTCATAAAACGGTGAAAAAAACATCATATTTCATTTAGCACAACAATCCCCACATTAGTCCATTACCCCTCCAATGCAAATTTGTTGCGTATGGCTTTTCTTGCCTGTCACTGCAGCTTTTTCAACAATGGCGACCGGCTCATATCCGTAGGGTTGGTGCCGGGAACGCCTTCCGGCACAGGAAGACCGAGTTTCTTGAAATGATTCACCCAATATTCGGGCAGGTTGCCGTCGGCATCGCGCCAGTTCATGGGCTTCGACTCAAAAAGGTGAATGTCGTCTGTTTCGCCATATTCGTCAAGAAAACATTCGTAAACCAACTCCGAACAGTAGTAGGCGTCGTTGTCGGGCAGGAAAGCATCGTCGTAGGGCTTGCCAACCAAAGAACGGGCACGTCTGAGCACGTGTTCCATATTTAGATTCACACTTTCAATCCGATAAATATCGGGGAAGGGGAGTCCGTCATTATCGGAGTTCAGGTAGGGCCGTCTTGCCACGCCGTATTGGGGGGTGGCATCGATGATCCAGACGGTATCGCCCACACTCTCCACAATGGCTACGTGCGTATATTGCCCCGTGCTTTCCGCAACGGCGGCTCCCATCCCTTCTGTATCGCGGAAGAAAAGCAGGTCGCCGGGACGCAAAAAACTCAGACTGTTCAAGTGTTTGCGCAACATCATTTTGTCAGGCATCATAGGACGTAACGCCTTCCACAGGATCGGCTGATAAGTGGTAAAGGCAACCTTGTCACTCTGGATTTGCATGGGCAACAACCACGGAAAATACTCTCCACAGTCAACATCACTTCTGCCGTATGCCGTCAGGGTTTCGCCCGCTTGGTTGATGAAGACAACCTTATAGCCGGCATACGAAGTGCACCAACCTAAGTTTTGGAAAACATTTTTCAAATCCACCTGTCCCTCCTGAAGACCGAAATCCTTCGGGGTTGGGAAGACGCCGTATTGTTTACCGAGATGCAACAGTGCCCGTTCCAAACTGTCGGCGGGGAAACTACGGATGACGTGCGTATCTTTCTCCACCGTGTTCTCGGTTTCGTACAACAGGTTTCCTTGGCGCGTGTATCGCACCGTATGGTCGTCATAGTTGAAGCAACCGCCATAGTAGGTGGCGATCTCCACACTTCCCAGTCCACTTTGCACAAAGTCTGCGGTAGGATTATGGTACGAATAGTGCTCTACACGACCATTGGTGTCAACACTGTAGTTTTTTTCATCGTAGCAAAGGAAGATGATGCGGTCGGATCGGTCCAGATCAGGCAGTATCTTTCCAATATTCAATGGTTTCGCAATACGGTACCAGCCTTCGGAGTCCTCAAGATAGATACTGCTCCCATCCGTGCGCCACCGGCGGTTCCCGTGGTTGAGAGTGGGGAGAGCAGATTGGGCAGAAATGCCATATTCAGCATTTCTTGCGAAAATATCGTCAAAAACATCCTCCAGTGTTTTCTCATCGGTAAAGAAACCGCAGGTGTCGGCATGACCGTTGGAAGCCACACGCACTACGCCATCGGGGGTGCTGAGGTACGCACATCCTCCGATAGTTCCGCAAATGAAAGTTTGGTCGGAGAAGCCCTCCTTGACTGTCTTCCAATTTTCCATATCCTCCATCAAGACCAATTTACCATCTTTTGTAATAGTCCAAAGCATATCCAGGGTGGTGTCCACCTCGTAGGTGGTGATGGGAAGGGGCAGTGGCTTCCATTGCAGTTCAATACTGAAGTCCGTATAGGCGGTGGTGTCGCTCTCCGTAACGATAAGCCAGTTTTTCCAGAAACGGATGCGGTTGATCCATGTATCCTGATAGTTGCGTTTTTGCAGTAAATGCTGGTCCATCGGGGTGGTTAAACGACGAACCGTACGCCAGTTGTCGGAGGTGAAATAGAGCCCGTTGCCGTAGGTGCCCGCGAAACCGCTGTCGGCACTGGCCATATAGAGTTCTTCAATGCCGTCTGTACCATCTTTTTTTGATACAAAAGAGGGGACCAGACGGACAAATGTGCGCCCCTCATTTTCACTATAGGACATACTTTGAAAATTACGCCCGCTGGCGGATGTAATCCATAATTTTCCATCGGGATGATAGCAGAACCCGTGCACCCACACCAGATCAGGATCTACCTGCA
>JAEEKX010000014.1 GCA_016288655.1 Bacteroidales bacterium | reverse complement strand
TGCTACGCCAAGTGCATCAACCTCAGCGCCGAAAAAGAACCCGACATCTACAACGCCATCAAACGAGACGCGCTCCTCGAGAACCTCGTCATCGACGAGGAGGGCAACATCGACTTCGACAGCGCCGCCAAGACCGAGAACACCCGCGTCTCCTACCCCATCTACCACATCCAGAACATCGTGAAACCCGTCTCCCGCGGCACCCACCCCAGCAAGGTCATCTTCCTCTCCGCCGACGCCTTCGGCGTGCTGCCCCCCGTCTCCGTGCTCAACCGCGAACAGACCATGTACTACTTCCTGAGCGGCTACACCGCCAAACTCGCCGGCACAGAACGCGGCATCGTCACCCCACAACCCACCTTCTCCTCCTGCTTCGGCGCCGCCTTCCTGCTGCTCCACCCCACCAAATACGCCGAGGAACTCGCCAAGAAACTCACCGAACACCACGCCACCGCCTACCTCGTCAACACCGGCTGGACCGGCGGCGGCTACGGCGTCGGACAGCGCTTCTCCCTCAAGGACACCCGCACCATCATCTCCGCCATCCTCAACAACGAACTCGTCGATTGCGAGACCACCCTCGTCAAGCCCTTCAACCTCTTCGTCCCCAAACACATCAACGGTCTCGACGACAACCTGTTGAACCCTGAGAATGCCTGGGCCGACAAGAACGCCTACCGCGAAAGCGCCAACCAATTGGCCTCTTTCTTCATCAAGAATTTCGAAAACTTCGCCGACACCGAGCAGGGCAAGGCCCTCGTCGCCGCCGGCCCCACCCTCTAAGCCATGCCCAAACCCAAATTCACCCGCATCATCCTCACCGCCTTCCTGCGCACCGGCTATGGCGCCGAAGACGTGACCGAACAGGAGTTCGTGCAATCCGAAACCACCTTCAACGAAGATGGCAAAGTACTGACAGAAAAGCGGTTCTCTGGCGAAGACGAACTTGAGACCGCCGTTGTGAACGAGTACGACCCGCAAGGCCGCATCCTCTCCAGCGCCCAATACGACGGAGAAAACGAACTCGTACAGCAAGACCGCTACGAATACGACGATGCAGGCAACATTCTGAAAAAGAGCACCTTCTACGGAGAAGGATCCCCGGAGTACGCCACCCGCTACCTCTATGAAAACGGTCTGCTCGCCCGTGAAGACTCCTACACCGAAGAGGATTTTGACTTCACCGAAAAAAGTTACGAATACGATCCGTGCGGAAGGATGATCCGCCGTACCGACTTCGACGAAGAGGGAAAGCCCATGTACCGACATTCCCATGAATACAATGACAACAACTTGATTGTCAAAACATTGTACGAGGAAGTGCAGAACAAGGATAGCCGCACCTATACCTATGAATACGACGGAAACGGACAGAAAGTCAAGGAACTCACCTACAACTACCACGGAAAACTGATCGCCAAGAGTTACTTCACCTACAATGAGGACGGCAACCTTGTGGAACAGGAGGATGAGGATTTGGACAAGTACCAACGCACCACCTACGACTATGAGGATGGCAAATGCGTGAAAGCGAGTCGTTTCGACAAGGAAGGGAATCTGCTTGCCTGGACCGAGTACATTTATGGCGAGCGAGGCGAAATGGCGGAAGTCAAGAACTACGTCCAAGACGAAGTGCGCCCCGATTTTCACCGTTCCTCGGCATTTCTCAAATACGAAACCGAATGGTATTAAGCCATGGAAGAAACTGGTAACAAACATGTTAGATCCAAGTTTTGGTTAGGGTTCTCCATCGGACTTATGGTGGCGTTTGTCTTTGCCACCGTCTTCTTCTTAGTGGAACGGAAGATGGATTTCCCCATCGAACTACACGTCACGGCGCCGCCAGCACCGACGGAAGAGAAAGCCCCCGAGGACGAGGTGGTCAAAGTCAACCCAGCTGTCGGAAAGCAACTTTCCAATACGAAAACGCCCAAGGCGGCACTGTCCGACAGCTTGGAAATCCTGGCGGACGACACGCTGTTGGCTGAAGGAGTTTTTAGTTTCGAGCCCAACGAGGAGGGCACCGACGATTTCGAAAACATCTATCAGGAGAAGTGCCTCGGTCGCCGCACCATCACCGTCAAATCAGCGGATAAAGAGATTATTCCGCCCATCGCTACCTTTGAAGTCGAGGCCTGGAGCGAGCCCATCAAAAACAAGACCTCCTACCAACGGAAAGGCAACAAATTAAAAATCAAGGGATTAAACCTCGAAAGCATCAACATCATCTATGATGACGAACGCTATCTGATGGAGGTGAACGGACGCCGCTACCCTATTCCGGAAAACGCCACCTTCGGGCACCTCTCCCCGGCCACTCCGTAACCGTTTCCCTTCCAATCCACCAACGATGAAAGCCTACTTTGCCCGCCTCGGAAAATACCTCCTGCTGCTCTTTACCCTCTTCACGCTCGAAAGAACGGCGTTTTTGGCAACGTATCATGTCCAAGTAGGCCAATCTCCCTGGGGCGAAATCCTCTCAACCTACCTTCATGCCCTGCATCTCGACCTATCGGCTTTAGCGTACTGTTTTCTTATCCCATTCATTCTCATTACATTAGAACTCTGTTTTTCTTCCAAATGGATAGAACGGATTCTGCATGGCTACACCATACTACTCCTCATCTTCATCGTGCTTTCCGCCCTCGGCAACCTGTTTCTTTATGACGAATGGAGCACCAAACTCAACTATCGGATCTGGTACTATCTGAAAAAGCCGAGCGAGGTGATACGCACCGCCACCGGCTTCCAACTCGTCGGCGGAGGTATCATCGCTATTCTGCTATTTTTTGGCACAATCTGGCTCTATTTCAAATGGTTTGCAAAACCTATTATCAAGAGTATCAAGAAGTTCTATTGGCAAACAGCACTTTTGGAAGTCGTTGGTTTTTTCCTCATCTTTGTGGGAATGCGCGGTAAACTGACCGGCATTCCGATCTCGCAAAGCAACGCCTATTTTTCCAAGAACCAGGTTTTGAACGATGCCGCCACGAACACGCAATGGCATCTCTTGAAGAGCACGCTTCGTTTCGCGCGCACCAACAGTGAGAATCCGTATGTGAGCATGTCGGACGAGAAGGCAAAACGGGTCGTAAAAGAGTTATTTTCTTGTGAAAGAGATACTTGCATCCATGTTTTGAAGGAGAAGAAGCCCAACATCGTGTTGATTTTCATGGAGAGTTGGTCTGCCGACTTAGTGGAGAGTTTAGGTGGTCGCGCGGGCATCACCCCCGGCTTCCGCGAGTTGGAGAAGGAGGGCATTCTGTTCACGCAGGTCTATGCCGCCGGACGCCGCTCGCAGGAGGGCATCTCGGCCATGCTGAGCGGATTTCCGCCCATTCCCGTGAATGTGGTGACCGACAATTTCGAGAAATACCACGGGCTGCCCAGTATTACTAAAGTACTGAACGACAATGGATACACCTCCTCTTTCTACTTCGGCGGCGACCTCACCTACGGCAATCTGCGGGCCTACCTGATGAGCATGCAATACCAGCGCATCATCGATGAGGACGACTTCCCGAGCGGCACCCCGCACGGGAAACTCTCCATCCACGACGAATACACGTTAGCCCGCCAGCTGGCGGAACTGCACACGGAGAAACAGCCCTTTTTCTCCACCCTCTTCACGGCAAGCAGTCACTCGCCTTACGACGTGCCCACCACCGCCGGCACCCTCGACTGGGACGTGCCGCAGTTGGGCTACCTCAACTCCGCCAAATACTCGGACTACGCTCTGGTTCAGTATTTTGCCAAGGCGAAGAAGGAAGGGTGGTACGACCACACGCTTTTCATCCTCGTGGCCGACCACAGTCACGAAACCTACAAACAGTGGGACTACCACGACGCCGGCTACCAACATATTCCGATGTTATGGATCGGCGGCGCACTGAAAGAGGAGTGGCGCGGCAAGCAAATAGACAAACTGTGCAGTTACATCGATCTACCCTTGACGTTGCTGCACCAACTCGACCTTGACGCTTCTGACTTCCGCTGGAGCAACGACATTTTCAACCCATACACCCATCAGTTTGCGCCGTTCCTCAACCAGTTGGGTATCGGATGGATCACGCCCGACGGCTCCTTCAGCTACCACCATGGCCGGGAGGGCTACTACCGGTGCACCATCGAGGACTACACGCAGATGGAACGAGAGAAAGTGAACGCGAAGGCCTACCTTCAGTTGTTATATCAAACCTATTTGGATTTATGACAGGCATAAAACGCACATTCATAGGGATTTTCGGCAGGCGTAACCAAGGCAAGAGTGCCTTGTTGAACGCCATCGCCAAGCAGGATTTAGCCATCGTGTCGTCCATTCCGGGGACGACCACCGACCCCGTGAAGAAGAGCATTGAGATTTTGGGCATCGGCCCCGCGGTGCTGGTGGATACCGCCGGCATCGACGACTTGGGCAGCGCCCTCGGTCAACAGCGCGTCGGGCGTTCGTTGGAAGCCATTGACAGCATCGACGCCGCCATTTTGGTCATTTCCCATAATACCATTGAAAAATCTGATATAGAATTAATTACATCTTTCAAAAACAAGAAGCTCCCCTTCCTCATCGTCCATAACAAAAGCGATGAGGAGACGCTGTCGGCAACCCTCCGCACCCAATTGGAATCGCAGGGGGCGCCCGTGGTGGAGTGCAGCGCGGTTACGCCGACGGGAATCGAAAAGGTGGTGGAAGCATTGGTGACTTTGGTGCCGGAGAAAGAGGGAGAGGGGACCTTGTTGGGCGACCTCGTGCAACGCGGCGAATGGGTGGCGTTGGTGATGCCGCAGGATTCGGAGGCGCCGGCGGGTCGGCTCATCCGTCCGCAGGTGCAAGTCATCCGCGACCTACTCGACCATCACGCCATTCCCGTGGCGATGCAGCCCGAGGAGTTGGACGGTTTCCTGAAGCGGCAGACACCCGCGCTGGTGGTCACCGACAGCCAGGTTTTCGCTCAGGTGGCGCCGCAGGTGCCCGCCGAGGTACCACTCACCAGTTTCAGCATCGTGCTAGCGCGTGCGAAAGGGCATTTCGACCTTTTCATAAACAATACACAATATATTGACAATCTGAAAGATGATGATAAAATCCTGATGTTGGAGTCGTGTACCCACACGGCCACCTGCGACGACATCGGGCGGCATAAGATTCCCACGCTTTTACAGAAAAAAACGGGCAAGAAGCTACAATTTGTGTTCGTGGCTGCCTTGGCACCGCTACCGCAAAACCTTGACAATTACGCTTTTGCCATCCAATGCGGCGGCTGTATGGTCACCCGCCGTCAGTTGTGGAACCGCGTGGAGACGTTGAAGGAGGCGGGCGTACCCGTCAGCAACTACGGAATGACCCTCGCCTATCTCACCGGCATTTTCGACCGCGTGACCTCATTTTTCACGAAACAAAAAAATTCACAAATTTAGGCAACATTTTTTCGTTTTTTAGGTAAAAGAAATATATTGTCATATCATCAACTTAAAAGGAATAAAAAAAATTCATCCATGAGCCATCAGATACGCCACATTTTCGTCATTATGTTTTGCATGTTGCTCTTCGGGGCGACCGTGAGTGCACAGACCTACACCATTCCGTCATCGGGTACGATCAACGTAACCGGTTGTGGCGGAACGGTATATGATCCGGGCGGAACGGGAGACTACTCCAACAGTTGCAATGGATACATGCTCATCACGTCAGACCAGCCGGGGTGTCTGCCGCACATCAGTGGCGACTACAACACGGAGAGCAGCTTCGATTACCTGTACATTTACGACGGCACGAGCACGTCGGGCACGCAGTTGGCCTACTGCACGGGCACGGGCAACGTGGATGTCACGGCCTCTTCCGGTTCGATGTACCTTTACTTCCACAGTGACGGTTCGGTGGTGCGCAGCGGCTTCGCGCTCTCGCTCACCTGCGTGGGCGGCTGCAATTGCGGCGGTCCCTACGGCGTGCAGGCGGCTCCCGGCAACCACTGCGTCACGGTTTCCTGGACGAATCCCAACAACGCCGACATCAGCGGCTACATCATCGAGTACGGTCCGCACGGCTTCACTCCGGGTAATGGAACCACCGTCTATACCACCAGCACTTCTTACATCATCAACGGGTTGGTGAACGGTACCAACTACGACTTCTACGTATGGTACGACTGTGGTGGCGACCACGTTGTGACCACCGAGACGCCCACAATGGTGAGCGCGGTTCCCTCCATCAACCTGATCGTGCCCGCCACCGGCACTCAGACCGCCACCTCCTGCGAGGGCGTCATCTACGACAACGGCGGTGAGAGCGGCGACTACTCCAACTCCAACAGCGGCACCCTGACCATCTTCCCGGAGAACAACAGTTGCGTGTTGCACATCGAAGGGCCTTTCGACACCGAAAACTGTTGTGACCACATTTACATCTACGACGGTCCCGACGTGAACAGCCCGCAGGTGGGGCAGTATCAAGGCACGGGCTCTGTCGATGTCACCTCCACCGCTGGTCCGCTAACCATCCGTTTCACCACTGACGGTTCGGTCGTGCGCTCCGGATTCGCATTCACTGTCAGTTGTCGTGGCGGCTGTACCTGCGGCGGCGCTCCTTACGGCATCCAAGTCACCCAAAGCGTCAACGGCGTGGTCGTGTCATGGACGCCCTCCCTCGACCCGACCGTACAGCACTACATCATCGAATACGGTCCCCACGGCTTCACTCCCGGCACCGGAACCACCGTGGTGGTCTCCGGCAACGAGTACGAAATCTTAGGGCTGACGCCGCTCAACACCTACGACATCTATGTCTATTACGACTGCGGCGACGACGGCGTGATCACCGACGAGAACCCGGGCTTGGTCTCCTTCTGCGTGCCCGATGCCGCCCCCTGTCTCGACTTCACCGACCTCACCGCCAGCAACATCATCGGCACCTACGGTACCACAAGCAATCCGTATCAGACCACCGGCATTGTGGACAACGGCTACCAGGCCTCCACCAGCCGTCACACCGTCCACTTCATGAGCGAACCCGACCCGCGCACCAACGGCGGACTGATGACGGTGCCGCCGTGCGAACTCTACTCCGTGCGTTTGGGCAACTGGGAAACCAGTTCCGAAGCTGAGAGTATCGCCTATGATTTTCTCGTCGATACCACCGAGGCGGACATCCTGTTGTTGAAGTACGCCGCCGTGTTGCAGAACCCGACCGGGCACGACCCCGACGAGCAGCCCCGCTTCGACTTCGAACTGTTGGACCAGAATGGCAACCGCATCGACGCCACCTGCGGATATGCGAGTTTCATCTCGGGCAATACGACCACCGGCTGGAACCAAATCACCTACAGCGGAGAGACGCTCTACTGGAAAGACTGGACCTATGTCGGCTTCGACGTTTCGGCATATCACGGACAGACCATCCGCACACGTATGACCACCTACGACTGCTCGCAGGGTGCGCACTTCGGCTATGCCTATTTCACTATGAACTGTAAACGTCGTACCATCCTTGCGGAATCGTGCGGCGAGATGTTGGCCAACACCTACACGGCGCCTGCCGGCTTCAACTATGCATGGTACTACGAACGCAACCCCGGGCAGATCATCTCCAACGAGCAATCGGTGACCGTAACTCCGACAGGTGACGACATGATCCTCTGCTGCCACGTCTCCTTCATCGGCAATCCGAACTGCGGATTTGACCTGAGGACGAGCATGACGGCCCGTTATCCGCTGGCCAGTTTCGCCCCCGAGCGTGACGGCTGCACCTGGAGTTTTGCGATGAACAACACCAGCGCGGTCTCTGCCGATGGCGAGAATCCGCTGCCCACCAACGAGCCGTGCGAGACCGCCCACTGGGACTTCGGCGACGGCACCACCTCCAATGAGTACAATCCCATCCACGAGTTTCCCGGTCCGGGGAACTACGTAGTCACCCTCATCGCCGGCATCAGCGAAGACCAGTGCCAAGACACCACCACATTCACCATCGACCTGCTGGGCAACTACCCGGTCATCTCGGGCGACACGTCGATCTGCCTCGGCGAAGGCACCACCCTGTCGGCCACTGGAGGCAACACCTACGACTGGTACCAAGGCACTGACCTCATCAGTCAGAACCCCTCTGTCTATGTCACACCTCAAACCACTACCACCTATACCCTGCACTCCATCGCCGCCGACGGATGCGAAGTCGTCATCGAGCAAGAGGTGGTCATTTCACCGACATCCACCTATACCTTCACCGACTCGGTCTGCCAAGGCGACAGTTACCACGAGCACGGCTTCAACCTGCCGCCGCAACTCTCCGCCGGCACCTTCCCCTACTCCATCGTCCGCCCCAACCAGTACCATTGCGACAGCACCATAACGGTGAACTTAGTGGTGAAGCCGCTGCCCAACACCAGTCTGGGCCGCCCGTACAACCACTGTTTCGAGGACGATGGCGACGCTGTCATCTCGGTTCCTGAAAGCAACTGCACGTACATGTGGAGCACCGGCGCCAACACGCAGCACATCACCGTATCCGACGAAGGCACCTACAGCGTCACCGCCTCCCTCAACGGGTGCACCAACAGCGGCGAAATCACCATCCACGACGTCTGCCCGTTCAACATCTACCTGCCCAACTCCATCACGCCGACCGACAACAACGGCATCAACGACGTGTTCAAGTTGCCCACGACAAAGGACATCGCTGAGTTCGAGGTCCACATCTTCGACCGTTGGGGCCGCGTGGTCTTCCATTCACTTGACCCGAACTTCGAATGGGACGGCAACGTGAACGGCAAGATCCTCAGCGGGCGCGTCTATAATTACCGCATCGACCTGAAAACGACCGGACACGAGAAGATGGTGCTCAGCGGCTCCATTACAGTGCTGTAAAGAAAATCCACAAGATTCCATAAAAAAAGTGCGACTTTCATCGCACTTTTTTTATGCCATCAATCCACCTTCACCTTCAACGACCTACGGCGTCCGATGCGGATGACCACGCCGGCGAGAACGATTGCAGCGGCGAGGAAAGCGCAGAAACGGGCGAGATAGTCGCCGTAACGGGTGTAAAAGGTCAGGTGGTCGTTCAACAGAACCCTCTGGCGGATGGCGGTGCGCTCGCCGTATCGGGTGACCTGATGGGCGTCGCCACGCTCGTCGATGAAGGCCGAGATGCCCGTGTTGGCAGCACGCATGATGGTACGACGGCTCTCCACGGCACGCAGTTTCGAGAAAAGGAAATGCTGCTGGTGACCGGGCGTCTCCCCCCACCAGGCGTCGTTGGTGATGACAGCCATCGCCTGCGCGCCGTTCTGCACGAACTTGCCGAAGTGCTCACCGTAGGCGGACTCATAACAGATGGGGCATCCTATAAGCGCCTGTTTCTCTGCCAGTTGAAAACAACGCTGCTCGGTATCCTCGCCCAACGAGCCACTGGTACCGCCCAAATCGACAGCCAAATCCTCCAAGAAGCCGAACACCTTCGGATAGGGCATCTTCTCCACACCCGGCACCAATTTGCTTTTATAATAAAGCCCCGTGACGCCATAGCGGTTGTAGCACGCCGAAGCGTTGAAATAATCGACATACTGTTTCCCAATGGCATGTTCCATAAAACGAGCCGTCGGCGTGGCCTTGGTCTCATAATAACGGGCAACGGAAGTGCCGAAGATGAAGTTGAGTTCGGGATGGGTGAGGATGGTGGTGTCGAAGAGGTCGAAGGCGCTATAGACTTGGCTTTCCCGTCCACGGCCCAACATCAAACGCTCGTACAACAACGTGTTGGCAATGGCCGACTCGGAACAAACCACCAAGTCGGTATGCTCGGTGATGAGCGGGCGGGCAACGGAGAGCAAACGGGCAGCATGCTCCTGGTTGGTCATGGCATACTCTTCCACCCACGGATCCGTATTCTGTTGTACCACAACCACTTCAATAGACTTCGCGCTATCTTCGTTGGGCATGTCATAAGTATGGTAGCGGATAAGGGAGGCGGTGGCGGGGAGGACAATCCAGAGCAGACAAGAGATGCCGAGAATGATGCGCCCGGACGTGCGCAGCGCCTGAAGGAAGAAGAGCGCGAGGAAGTTGGCGACGATGACCCAGAGGGTGCCGCCGAAAGCGCCGGTGATCTCATACCATTGTACATATTCCGTGCAGGAGGAGAATAGATTTCCCAGGTTGAGCCAGGGCCAGGAGATGTCCCAGTTGAGATGCAGGAACTCCCAGGAGCACCAGAAGGAGGCAAAGGCGACGGGCGAGGTGATCGCGGGCAATTTCAGCGTGCGAAAACGCACCCAAGCGCCGAAGACGATGGCCATGAAGAGCGAGTTCAACAACATCATGGCGATGGATCCTTCGGGCGTGCTGTTCCATACCCACCACGTGGTGCAGGCGTTCCAGACAAGGAAGGCGGGATAGGCGTATCCCATTCCCTTGAAGAGCGGGAAGCGGGGCGACTCGGCTGCCACCGTCTCCCCTACCCACAACAGCGGCACGAGGGCGAAGAAAGCCAGCAGCGGGAAACCGTGCGGCGGCCAGGAGAGCCATAGCAGGACGCCCGACAGAAGTGAAAGACCAAGGCGGACAAGTGTTTTCATGGCATGGGATTTGTGGAGGAAGATGATGGGGTGGACGACGCGCCGTTGTCGGCAGGACTGCTTTTGCGCAACTCGAAGTTCTTGCCCAAATAGACCTTGCGGACGAACTCGTCGTCGGCGAGTTCCTGGGCGGTTCCGGTGCGAAGGACGTTGCCCTCGTGCAGGATGTAGGCGCGGTCGGTGATGGCAAGCGTCTCATGCACATTGTGGTCGGTGATGAGGATGCCGATATTCTTATCCTTGAGCGTGGCAACGATGGATTGGATGTCTTCGACAGCGATCGGATCGACGCCGGCAAAGGGCTCGTCAAGGAGGATGAACTTGGGATCGGCGGCAAGACAGCGGGCGATTTCCGTGCGGCGGCGCTCGCCACCGGAGAGGTTCTTGCCCAGGTTCTTACGCACCTTCTGCAACCGGAACTCCTCAATCAGACTCTCCAAACGCTCCTTCTGCTCGGCATTGCTGCGATTGGAGAATTGCAGGATGGAACGGATGTTGCGCTCCACCGTCATATCCCGAAAGACGGAGGCCTCCTGCGGGAGGTACGAAATCCCCAACTGTGCCCGCTTGTACATCGCCATCCCCGTGATGTCTTGGTCGTCCAGGAAAATCCGGCCGGACAGCGGACGGATCAGCCCGACGATCATGTAAAAGGAGGTGGTCTTCCCTGCCCCGTTCGGACCCAACAATCCCACGATCTCCCCTTGTCGCACGTTGATACTCACCTCGTTGACGACGGTGCGGTTGCGGTATTTCTTGACCAACTTGTCGGTCTGAATGATATGTGTCTGCTCTTCCATAATTATTGTTCTGCGGCTGTTTTAATCTTTTCCAAAGCGAGATCGACCACCTTCTGCACCGGGCCTTTCACCATGGGTGCCAGAAAGATGGGTAGGTCAATCTCAACGGTCACCGACAGCGTGCAGGCATCACCTTGCCCTGCAATGTCGAAGCGGAGGTGCATGGGCACGTTCTTGTCGTTGTCTATTTGATAATAAATCTTTTCAAACTGCTGTTTTTCAACGATATGCGCATTGGCTTTGGCCACTCCAGGGATGCTGAATTCACAAGCGTTCTCCTCGGCCTTCCAATCCTGCACCTGCTCGGGAAGATAGTTTCCCAGTCGGCGGCAGTCGCCGAGGAGTTCATACACCTTCTGGGCGGTGGCGCGGACTTCCGTTTGGTTGCTTACATTCATAAAAATCAGTGTAAAAGTTTATAAACCAATTCTTTATATAATTCACTTTCAGATGCGACATTATCCACTCCCTTGGCGCGGGCATCGAAATCGCGCAGGATGCCGATGTTGCGGACAAGGATCTGCATGGAGTAGCCGCCGGAGATGGCGATGTCACGACGGAGTTGGGCTTCGGAGCGGTTGTATCCAAAGCAGGCCTTCTGTTCATCGAGGTTCTTAGTAGGGGCGAGTTGGTATTTGAGCATGGAGTTATACAAGTTGAAGAGATTGACGATGGCGACCTGGATGGGGTTGTTCTTGGGGTTCTGGCTGAAGGCGTTGACGATGCGGTAGGCCTTGGCCTCATCGCGGGCGGTGATGGCATCGCGGAGGGCGAAGACGTTGTACTGGTTGCTGATGCCGATGTATTTCTCGATGATTTCAGGGGTGATGGCACCCTTCTGGGGCATGATGATGGCGAGTTTGGCAAACTCGTTGTCGATGCGGGTGAGGTCGTTGCCGATGTACTCGGCCAGCAGAGCGGCAGAGTCCTTGGAGATGGTGAAATCGTGCTCCTTGGCGCACTCCTCCACCCAGCCGCTGAGTTTGTAGTCGGGCACCTTGGCCGACTCGTAGATCACGGCCTGCTCGAAGGCCTTGGTCTCCTTGAGTTTGGCATACTTGTAACAGATGACGAGGATGGTCGTCTCCGTCGGCTTCTGGATATAAGATTTGATAGCGTCAAGGTTGCGCCACTCCTTGGCCTCCTTGACGATGACGAGCCGTTTTTCCACACCGAAGGGAAATTCACGGGCCTGGGCGATGACCTCTTCGGGAGTGATGTCCTTGGCATAATAGACGGCCTGGTTGAAGTCGCGATCCGGCTCGTCCATCACGTTGTTTTCGAAAAAGTTGGCCAACTTGTCAATATAAATCGGCTCTTCCCCCGCAAGGATATAGACGGGTGCGTATTCGCCCTTCTTGGCTTTGGCGAGGATGTCTTTATAAGTTGCTTTCATAATGAGGTGCGTGCGGCAGAATAGGGTGCCGCTTGGATGGTGGAAAATTCGTTTTTCAGAAACTTGAAATAGCCGCACACGGCAACCATGGCAGCATTGTCGGTGGTAAGGTCGATGGTAGGGACAAAGAGACGGCGGTGGTACTTGTCGGCGAGTTGCTGCATGGCTGCGCGCAGTCCGCTATTGGCGGAAACGCCGCCGGAGATGACGAGGTCTTCCCCGCGAGTGGTCTTCAGCACCCGCTCCACCTTATTAGTAAGTGACTTGATGATAGCATATTGCAAGGATGCGGCGAGGTCAGCGAGGTTCTCTTCGATGAAGTTGGGCTGGAGGCGCAGTTGATCGCGCACGAAGTATAGGAAGGAGGTCTTGAGCCCGCTGAAACTGTAGTCGAGGCCAGGGAGGTGGGCAATGGCGAAAGGAAAGCGCTTGGGATCGCCCTCGTGGGCGAGTTTGTCGATGACGGGACCGCCGGGATAGGGCAGCCCGAGGATCTTGGCGCCCTTGTCGAACGCCTCGCCGGCAGCGTCGTCGATGGTGCGCCCCAGGATTTCCATGTCGAAATGGTCGTGTACGCGCAACAGCAACGTATGCCCGCCGGATACCGTCAGACAGAGGAACGGAAAGTCGGGTTTGTCGCGTTTCTCTCCATTTTTATCCAAAAAATTGGCCAGTACATGCGCCTGCAGGTGGTCAACTTCGATGAGCGGAACGTTGAGACTGAAGGCCATTGCCTTAGAAAATGAACTTCCTACGAGCAACGAACCCAAAAGACCGGGACCATTTGTATAAGCTATCGCGGATATTTGATTTTTGTGTATCTTTGCACGCTTGAGTGCAGTGTCTACCACGGGGATGATATTTTGCTGGTGAGCACGCGACGCCAACTCGGGAACCACGCCCCCATATTCGGCGTGAACCTTTTGGGAGGCAATGACGTTAGACAAGATCGTCGTACCTTCCAAGACCGCCGCGGAAGTGTCGTCACATGAGGATTCTACACCAAGTATATAGATCGACATAAGAGCTGAATTTTGAAACGCAAAATTACGAAAAAAATCATAAAGGTCACCCTGCTCGTCTTGGGTATTTTTCTCACCCTTGACCTGCTGATCGTGGGATTGCTTTTCGTCCCTCCGATCCAGGAGAAAGTCGTGGGCATCGTGACCGAGAAACTGTCGGAGAAATGGGGCTCGAAGGTCTCCGTTGACCACATCTACCTCAGTCCGACGATGAAGCTCTATGCCGAAGGGTTCGCCATCTACGACTGCCACGACAACCCAATGATCAGCGCGGAGATGCTGAGTTCGCGCCTGCGCACGCTGAAGTTGAAGCCGATACACTTGGGCTTCGGCGAGATCGACAGCAAGGGCGTGCGCGTGGTGGTGCGCAAGTACAAGGGCGACGATGCCGTGAACATCTCCCTGTGGGCCAAGAATTTCCAGAAAAAGAAGAAAAGTCCCCAGCCCTTCAGGATGTCTTCACCCTCCATCGTGTTGAAAGACGCCTATTTCCTATATAGAAACGATGACGTATGCACGACCAAAGACCAGGGGCAGATTGACTTTGGATATTTCGAGTTGAAGGATTTGGACGCCCGCCTCGACCACTTCAACTTGCTGGGATCCAACATCGATGCGGACATCGAGCACATCGCCTTCAACCAATACACCGGCTTCCAACTGAAGAAGTTGGCCGGCAAGTTCCACATCGGGCCGACGGGACTTTCCATCCAAAACGCCAGCGTGGCGACCGCCAGCAGCCGCATCTTCATGGATTTTGCCTTCGAATACGGCAGTTGGCACGAATACAGCGACTTCCTGAACAAGATCAAATTGAATGTCAACGCCAAGAGTTCCACCATCGACCTGCACGACATCGGCTATTTCGCGCCGCAGACGGCGGGGATGGACAACCAATTAGTCTTTTCCGGCAAGGTCACAGGACCCATCAACGACCTGAACATCACCGATATGGACGCACGTTATGCCGACAACACGCACTTGTCGGGCACGCTCGCCTTGGGTAAGGTGACGGACTTCTTCAACGCCGACATCCACGCCAAGTTCTCGCAGAGCAATGTCGATCTGCAGGAGTTGCAGGCCTTCAAGTTGCCGGGCGGGAAGAGCATCACGCTGCCTTCCAACATCGCGAATCTGGGCGTGGTCGATCTGGACGTGGAGTACGACGGTGTCATCTCCGACAAACTCGACGTGGCGGCGGTCCTGCTGACGGACATCGGCGACATCGACGCCACACTGCACTCCGACCGTCGCGGCGACGGCCCCGGCATCGACTACAACCTGCAGGCCACCGCCCGCGGGCTTTCGGTCAACCGGGCGCTGCCGAAAGTCAACATGATCGGCGGTCTGACGGGATCGGTGCAGGCACACGGCACGGTTGGAGACCTGCAGCAGTTCGCGAACACCCTGACCGCCGACGTCAAAGCCGATATCGACCAAATCAACATCAAAGGGTACCCGTTGCGCCGCATCCACGCTACGGGCAACTACGGAAACCGCCAAATAGACGCAGTCGCCTCCATCCACGACCCCAACTGCACCGTCGATCTCAGCGGATCGATGGACCTGTCGAAGAAAAAGAAGGAGTACGAGGCGGAGGGCTCCATCGCCGCGCTCAACCTCAGCAAGTTATTCCAACATCTGCCGAAAATCGACAGCAGCAAGGCCAAGGGATTCGAGGCATTAGTCTATTACGCGCAGAAGCACCCGGAGGTGGCGCTATCCATCGGACACCTCTCCTGCGACCTGAACGCCTCATCGCTGAAAGACCTGAGCGGCAACGTCTTCATCGACAGCATCGCATACAGCCAAGACGGCAAGACCATGGCCATGGACCGCATGCGGCTGATCAGTTTGGCCTCGGAGGGCAGCCAGTTGATCAAACTCTCCTCCGACATGCTCAACCTCTCCTTGAACACCAACTACGACTTGAAGGATGTCCCCGCCGCCATCCTCGACCTGGCCTACACCTACTGCGGCAACCTGCTTCCGCAGCGCAAGGCGGCTGAAGCCGTTGCACGCACCGACGACCCAGCTCTGGATCTGAGCATCACCGCATATCACCTCTCCCCCATCCTCGACATGTTCGTGCCGAACGTGCAAATCGCCGACAACACCAAGGTAAATATCCGCACCAACGCCAGCCACTCCGACGACTACATCGACATCTTCTCTCCCGATATCCGCGTCGGCGACGGCGTGCGGGTATCCAGCGTGCAAGTCAGCACCGTGCAGTCCGACACGGCCACGCTGCGACTCAACGCCGCCGTGCAGTCCCTTGCCATCGGCAACGAGGGAAATCTCGTCTTCTCCAACATCAGCATGGGGGCCGACGCGGGGCCGCAGGCCATCGACTGCCGTCTGAGTTGGGACAACCCGCCCGTCATCTCCAACCGACCGTCGCTCATCGCCGCCAGCATCAACTTCGACAACGGCGGTGTTATCCGCGCCAAAGTCAACGAGGCCAAAGTCCACTTCAAGGAGCTGCTCTTCACCTTCAACCCCGATCACCTCGTCACCATCGACCACGGGACAGTCAACATCGACAACCTCATCCTGAACTCCCAAGAGAGCGAGGTCTATGTCAACGGTTTCGTCGGCAAGGCCGGCGACAGTCTGGTGGCCAACATCGACGGGTTGGACATCGACTTCGTCAACCTGATCCTCAAGACCGACAAACTGCATCTGGGCGGCGAACTCTCCGCCAACGTGCAACTGCGCGACGTCCGCGGCACCAACATGCTCTTCGGCACCGCCATCATCGAGGACTTCGAATTCAACCAGGAGCAGTTCGGGCACCTGTACGCCAACGCCATCCTGCCATCGGACAAGAACATCCGTTTCCGCGGCGGCTTCATCAATCCCGAATACTTTCCTGAAGACGCTACCGTCTTCAACTACACCTACAGCAAGGACTTCGTCAACCAGCAAGGCGTCAACACCCGGTTGAACGGCATCTTCGAGACAGACCAGAAAAAACTGAAGGTGACCGCCGACATCGACACTTTGCCGCTCGGCTTCCTCGAGCCGATGCTCTCCTCCTTCAGCCACAAGTTCGACGGCAACGCCTCCGGCGACATCGACTTCGTGCTCACCGCCGACACCATGTACTTCGAGGGGAAGGCCCACGTGCGGGAGGCCGAGATCGGAATCGCACCGCTCAACACCTTCTATTATCTCAAGAACCAGGATATCGACTTCACCAAGGAGGGCTTCGCCTTCAACAACATCGTGCTGACCGACAAGTTCGACAACCGCGCCACCATGGACGGTTATGTGAACCACAAGAACTTCAACGACTTCAACCTCAACCTCAAGATCTCCACCCCCAAGATCTTCGTGCTCAACACCAAGCAAGGTCCGGACGCGCCCTTCTACGGCGACGGCTTCGTATCGGGCGACATCTCCATCTCCGGCAACACCGACCGCCTCGCCTTCTACGGCGACAACCTGAGGACACAGAAAGGGACCGTCTTCTGCCTCCCGATCAGCTTCTCCGACAAGGTCTCCAACTCCGACGTCATCACCTTCGTGGCGCCGCCGCCAACAACAAAGACAAAGATGACGGAGATGCCCGAACCCGTGGCAGCAAGTTCGACCGAGATGGATTTCGACTTCACCTTCGACGTCACCGACGACGCCGACATCAAGTTGGACCTCGACCTCTCCGCTTTCGGCGGCAAGATCGACACCAAAGGTGAGGGGCGTCTCCATTTCACCTACAACACCAAAAAGGACAAGATCGAAATGTTAGGCGACGTCGTCCTGCAATCCGGCAAGTTCGTCATGACCTTCGCGCAATTGCTGAACAAAAGGTTCGAACTGATGCCTGGCGGTGTGGTCAACTTCCCAGGACCCATCACCGACATCAACATCAACGTCAAGGCCGCTTACTCCACCACCGCATCCCTCTCCGACCTCTTCACCGCCGAGAGCACCAACCTCCGCAGCATGCCCGTCAAGGCCTACCTCAACTTCAACGGCAACCTCAACGACCCCGCCGCCATCGACTTCTCCTTCGACCTCCCCAACGCAACATCCGACTTCAAAACTCTGTTTTACAGTACGATAGACACCTCCGACATTCAGAAGAAAACCGAACAGTTCTTCTCGCTGGTGATGCTCGGGAAGTTCGCCTCCCAACAGACTTCCGTCGCCAACTTCAACATTGAAAACACCGGCATCGGTGTGCTCACCTCCACCTTGAGCAGCTTCATTTCCAACCAGTTGAAGTTCGTCGATGTGAACCTGAACTACAAAAACGCCGATGCCGACCAGGCCGCCGAATATACCGTCGGCGCCTCCACCTCCCTCTTCAACAACCGCACCATCATCGAAACCTACGTCGGCTACAAGGACGACAAGAGCGCCTCTCTGAGCAACCAGTTCATCGGCGACTTCAGCGTGGAGCAACTCCTCAACGAGATAGGCACCTGGCGACTGAAAGTCTTCAACGTGACCACCCAGGACGAACTGCGCAACGCCTCCCGCACCAACCCCTACGCCCAAGGCGTCGCCGTCATCTACAAGCAGGACTTCGACAACCGAAAAGACCTAAGGGAGTCGTTCATCCGTCAGAAGAGAGAGAAACGCGCTCGCAAGAACAAAGACAAAGAACAGAACCAATAACCTAAAGCACACATCATGTTAAAGCACTTCCAAAAAGCACCCATCTCCGTCACCATCTGCGACAAAGACGGCAAGATACTGGAAATGAGCGATAAAGCCATCGCCACCCTCACCCGCGACGGCAAGTCGCTGGTTGGCGCCAACCTGCTGGACTGCCATCCCGAGCCAGCACGCAGCAAACTGGTGGCAATGTTGCAGAACCACAACGTCAACGCCTACACCATCGAGAAGAACGGTGTGAAGAAGCTGATCTACCAGATGCCGTGGTACGAAGACGAAGTGTTCGCCGGTTACATAGAGCTCTCGATGGAGATTCCCTTCGAGATGCCCCACTACGTAAGACAACCCAGACCGTGATGTCGCAGAAGTTGTCCATCCCATTTCGAATCGGCTGCATCGGTCTGATTCTGTTGCTCTGGATGGCGGTCGCGCACGCGCAAACGCCATCGGTACAGGTGAAGGCCGCTTTCGACAGCACGCATATCCTCACCGGCGACCACCTGCGGCTGCACCTGTCGGCGGAAGGGGAAGGCACCCACACGCTCTCGTTCCAGCCCTCCGACACCTGGAGACTCTTCAACTGCGAGGTGCTGAAGAGCGGCACGCCGGAAAGCCGTCAGCAACACGGAAAGACCGTGCTGACGCAGGAGTTTGTGGTCACCGCCTTCGACACGGGCCGCGCCGTCATCGCCCCCATCGTGTTGATGCTCGACGACACCCTGCCCGCCGCCCTGACCGATACATTATATTTTTATGTAGATACCCTTCCGGGCGGCGTCGATACGACACAGGCCTTCCGCGACATCAAGATGCCCCTCGGCGGCATCGAAAAGGCCCCGCAAGAGAAGAGCAAGGCCTGGGTTTGGATCCTGGTCGTCGTAGGATTGGCCGTTTTAGTCACCCTGCTGGTGCTCTTCTTCAAACGCTGGCTGCCCAAATTGCGAGAGAAACATCGGGCCAAACTGCGCGAACAACGCAGGATGAGTTCCGGCGCGGTGGCTTTAAGCCATATTAAAGAATTGAGAGCCAAAGAGTTGTGCGAGAAAGGAATGCCGAAAGAGCACTACTCCGAATTGAGTGAGATTTTACGTACTTACTTGGATGACCAATGGGACGTGAACGCCATGGAGATGGTGACCGACGAAATCATGCAGGCGATGGCGCAGTTGGATGTCACTGAACAGCAACGGCTTGAGATTCAAGAATTTCTACGTCTATCCGATTTGGTGAAATACGCCCGGCGGCAGCCCGAACAGGCGGAGAACGCCCGTCATCTGGACCACGTCACCGACTTTGTCCGCACGACCGACCAGCAGGAGCAGGCCCGTCGCGCCCAACAGAAATAAAAACGCTCAATCATGCTACACGAATTCGACGGTTTTTTCAAGATGCTCGGAGAGATGGAGTTCGCCCATCCGCATCTGCTGTGGCTACTATTGATACTGGTTCCATACATCGGCTGGTACATTTGGAAACGGCGGCGGCAGCACGTCGCGCTGACTGTCAGCAGTCCTGGGCCGTTCAAGCGGTCGCCCCGCACCTTCCGCTACTGGCTGCGGCATCTGCCGGTGGTCTTCCGCTGCATAGCCCTCGCCCTGCTCGTGGTGGCCCTCGCGCGGCCGCAGACGGCCGACAAACAGGTGAGAGGCAAATCCATCACGGAGGGCATCGACATCATCATGGCGCTCGACGTGTCAGGCAGCATGGACATGATGGACTTCAAGCCCACGCGGTTAGAGGCGGCCAAGGAGATCGTGGGCGACTTCTCCACCAAGCGGCCCAACGACAACATCGGTCTGGTGCTCTATGCCGGCGAGGCCTACACGCTCTGTCCGCCCACCACCGACCACGCCTACTTCCAGAATTTGGTGAAGACCGTGCGTCGCGAGCCGCTGCCCGACGGCACCGCCATCGGCGACGGGCTGGGGCTGGCGGTGAGCCACCTCAACGAGAGCAAGGCCAAGAGCAAGGTGGTCATCCTGCTCTCCGACGGTGTCAACAATGCCGGCTACATCGACCCGCGCACGGCCGCCGAGATGGCCAAGGAGTACAAAATCCGCGTCTATACCATCAGCTGCGGCACCAACGGCAAAATGGCCGGCATGCGCGTCCCCGGGCATGGCATCGTGCAAGTGCCCACCGAGTTGGACGAGCAACTGATGAAGGAGATCGCCGGCAAGACCGGCGGCAAGTACTTCTCCGCCAAGAACGAGAAAGGCCTGCGGCAGGTATATGACGAAATCGACAAGTTGGAGACCACCAAACGCGAGAACCAAACCGTCATCGAATGGAAAAACGACCACTACGCCCCCTTCCTGCTGCTGGCCCTCTGCTGCCTGCTGCTCGAAATGCTCCTCCGGATAGTCATCGTACGGCAGAATCCCGCCTGACATTTTCCATTGTCAAAGTTTTTTTCGTGGAGTGGTTTTTCAATCAAAAAAACATGTAACTTTGCAAGTTGTAAAAAATAGATTGAGTTTTTACTGTAAATAATTAAAAATCAAAGTCATATAAAGCATTTTAGTATGAAGAAATTTACGAACAACTCACTTTGGGGCATGATTGTCATGGGATTGAACCTCGTGATTCTCATCATGGTCATCATCTCCGCGGTAAAATTGGGAAGCTACGACAGCAAGAACATGCACCTGCAGGATTCCGTCATGCCCAAATACACCTTCTGGGCCGATTCCGTAGCCAACCTCCAAGACGCCCTCGGCAAGAAGCAGAACAGTCTCGACGGCTACACCAAGTTGTGCAAGGAGACCGAGGCATCTGCACAGAAGTTCAAGGAACTGCTTGCTTCCGACCCGGAGAACAAAGAGTACGGCAACAAATACTACAGCGACACCACCCACCTGAGGGACTACAAGGAGAACATCACCCGTCTGGAGGGCGAACTCAAGGGCATCAGCGACACGCTGCAACTCGCCCAGCAGGATCTCAAGCCCTGGGCAGCCCAGCGCCAGAAGAGCTTGGAGGAGGTCGCTCCCGACCTGCGCGGCTACAACGCCATCCTCATCATCGCCGCCATCCTGATGATCTGCAAAGTCCTCTCCTTCGGCTTCTGGATGAACAAAAACTACAACAACACCCGCCACTTCGCCCCGTGGCAGACCAAAACCGACCGCATCATGACCATCCTCGGTTGGCTCATCCCCATCTACAACCTCTTCAAACCCTGCAGCATGTTCTCCAACATGATCAGCGAGACCAAGTACGCCCTCCGCGACAAATCCATCATCACCGATGCCAAGGACAGCAACCAGATGGAGTCGATCGGCTTCTGGTGGGGTTCCTACCTGATGGCCAAGGTCGTCATGCCCTTCTTCATCGGTGGTCTTGCCATCTGCCTGAACTTCTGGCTGCTGCCGCTTCTCGGCACCGACATTGACACCGCCCAGAACACCCTCGGCATGCTCAGTTTCGGCACCTACTTCGGCAACACCGGCCTCTTCTATTACCTCCGCCCCCACACCATCGTCATGGTGGCATTCCTCCTCTGCTGGCTCGTCTATGTCGGCTATGAATGCTACATGATCTACTCTTACAACAAACTCAACAAAATGCTCTGCGACAACGAGTCGAAGTTCGAAACAGAACTTTCGAAGCCCGAAACCGCCCCTGAAAAATAAGGATTCCCGTAAAATAGACCAGCCCTCCGCCGAAACGGAGGGCTTTTTTTTGCAATAAAGGGGAAATTGTCAACGATTTCCGAGTCGTCACCGCAGGGCGGCTAAAGGATTGGCACTGCTTACGATTCCGAAACCCTCCGGAAGTGCTTGGGGGTGATGCCCGTCTCTCGCTTGAAAGCCGAATGGAAAACCTGGCGGTTTTGATAGCCGCACATTTCCCCGATCACCTCCAACTTGTTGTCGCGCGTGGCCTCATCCGACAACAGCCGGATGGCCTCGTTCACACGATAATAGTTGATCAGCGCGGGAAGTGTTTGTTGAAAATAGCGGTTCACCACATGCGAAACCGTCGTGCGGTTGGTCCCCATCCGCTTCGCCAACTGACTGAGCGACAAGTTAGGATCCAAGTACACCTTCTCATTTTCCAACAGATCACACAACTTCTCCAACACCAACTGGTCGGCATGGTTTTCGGGGTGGATGCTGGAAAAATCGACCTTCTGCGAGAAGGAGAATTTTTCCTCCTGTTCCCGCAAGTTCTTCTTCAGCAACTTCTTATAGGCGCGGCGGCTCTGAATAAACAGCACAAAGAATACAACGGCGGCGGCCAAGGTCAGTATAAATATGAGGGTGCATGGGATGACGGGCATAGCACAATGGATTTCAGGCACAAAAATACAAGTTTTTAATTTCTTGGATGCTTCTTTTGTTTCAGTGTTTGGCGTGGAGGCCGCACTCGCGGTGCTGCGGGTCTTCCCACCACCAACGACCGGAGCGGATGTCGTCGCCCGGCTTCACGGAACGGGTACAGGGCTCGCACCCGATGCTCGGATAACCCTTGTCGTGCAGTTGGTTGTAGGGCACGTGGTGACTGCGGACATACTCCCACACCTGCGCCTCGCTCCACTCTATCAGCGGGTTGACCTTCAACAGGCCGTGGGCATCGTCCCATTCCACCAGACGCATCTCGCTGCGGGTGACCGACTGCGCACGCCGCAGACCACAGACCCACGCGTCAAGGGTGCGGAACGCACGCGACAACGGCTCCAACTTCCGAACCTGACAACAGAGATGCCGCTTCTCAATGCTCTCGTAGAAGAGATTGATGCCGTTGTCGCGCACCATCTGCTGCAACGCCTCTGTCTGCGGACAGAAGACCTCCAACTTGATGCCATACCGCAGGTTGGTCTTGTCGATCAGTTGATACGTTTCAGGGAAAAGCCGCCCCGTATCCAACGTGAAAATCCGCGGTTGGGGGTTGATTTCCAGCATCATATCCGTCAAAGTCTGGTCTTCGATGCTCAGACTGGAGGAGAGCGCCACCCTGTCGCCGCAACGCTCCATCACATACCGCAACAACTCCTGCGGCGGACGACCTGCATAATCGGCATTCAACCGATCTATTTCAGCTTTACTTATCATTATATCAATAATTTAATCCACAATTTCAAGATACACTTCAGGAAACGTCTCTACACATTCATCACCATTCCCGCGCCCACGGTCTCAAAACTGTCCGGATCAATGAGCACCAGCGAGCCGGTGGCGCGGTTGTCGGTATAGGAATCGAAGGCAATGGGAGAGGCCATTCGGAGGTTGACACAGGCGATATCATTCATTTTCAGCATATTATCACCTTCCACGGATTCCAACGTGTGAATGTCAACGCGGTACTCGATCTGGCTGACCATCCCGATACACTCGGAGGTGGCACCGCGCACAATATAGCGTTTCCTCAACTGCATCGGCTGCTCGTTGAACCAGCAGCACATCATTCTGAACTGCTGACCCACAACGGGTTGGGGGCTGTCCGCGCCGACCAGCAGATCGCCGCGGCTGATGTCGATGTCATCCTCCAACAGCACGGAGACGGACTCCGGCGTATGGGCGACTTCCAAGGACTTATCGGCCTGCATGATGGCCTTCACGCGGCTCTCCAACCCCGAGGGCAGGATGCGCACCCTGTCACCGACGTGCAGCACGCCTCCGGCGAGCCGCCCGGCATAGCCGCGGTAATCAGGGAATTTGTCGGAGATGGGGCGGATGACATACTGCACAGGCATCCGCAGCGGCTCGCCCTCCTCCCCTGCCTTGTGGCTGATCTGCACTCCCTCGAGCAACCCCATCAGCGTGGGACCGGCATACCAGGGCGCACGGTCGGAAGCGTTCACCACGTTGTCGCCGTACTTGGCGGAGATGGGCAGGAAATAGAGTCGCGCGTCGCAATTCATCTTGCGCATCATCTCCCGATAGTCGCGCTCAATCGCTTGAAAACGTTCTTCCGAAAAATCGACCAGGTCCATCTTATTGACACAGACCGCGATATGCGGGATATCCAGCAACTTGGCGATGAAAGTGTGACGAACAGTTTGCTCCACCACGCCGTTGCGGGCATCAATGAGGATGATGGCCAAGTCGGCGGTGGAAGCGCCAGTGACCATGTTGCGGGTATATTGCACATGGCCGGGGGTGTCGGCGATGATGAACTTCCGTTTCGGGGTGGCGAAATAGCGGTAAGCCACGTCGATGGTGATGCCCTGCTCGCGCTCGGCACGCAGGCCGTCGGTGAGCAGCGCCAGATTCACCTCCTCATTGCCTCGACTGCGGGAGGCCTCTTCCACCGCCTCCAGCTGGTCTTCGAAGATGGACTTGCTGTCGTACAACAGCCGTCCGATGAGAGTGCTCTTGCCATCGTCAACACTGCCCGCTGTAGTGAAGCGGAGCAGTTCCATATCTAAATATCCTTTGGTGTTCATTTTTTGCGTTTTTTTCGTTTTGAGATAGTGCCAGTAGAAAAAAGAAGGATCCAACCGCAACCGACTCCCTAAAAATAGCCCTCCTTCTTGCGGTCTTCCATGGAGGTCTCGCTGCGTTTGTCGTCGGCGCGGCCGCCGCGTTCGGTGACGCGGGTGGCGGCGATCTCCTCGATGATGTCCTCGAGGGTGTGTGCCTCCGACAGGGTAAGCCCGGTGCAACTGATGTCGCCGATGGTGCGGCAGCGTACACGGCGCGTCACCACCTGCTCGGTGGGCTTGAGGCGCATGCAAGGTTCGGCGGCGAGCCACTGCCCGTCGCGTTCGAAACAGGCACGCTCATGGGTGAAATAGAGACTGGGCATCTCGATCCCCTCCTGGTAGATGTACTGCCAGACGTCCATCTCAGTCCAGTTGCTGATGGGGAAAACGCGGAAATGCTCGCCCACGTTCTTCTTTCCGTTGAAGATATTCCACAACTCCGGACGTTGGTTCTTGGGATTCCACTGACCGAACTCGTCGCGGTGCGAGAAAAAGCGCTCCTTGGCGCGTGCCTTCTCCTCGTCGCGACGCGCCCCGCCGATGCAGGCATCGAACTTGTACTCTTCGATGGTATCAAGCAACGTTGTGGTTTGCAATCGGTTACGACTGGCGTTATACCCCTGCTCCTCCTTGACGCGCCCCTTGTCGATACTCTCCTGTACCGAGCCGACGATAAGCTGAGCCCCCAGTTTCTTCACCAGGGCGTCGCGATAGTCAAGCGTCTCCTGGAAGTTGTGTCCCGTGTCGATGTGCAACAACGGGAAGGGAATTTTGGCGGGATAGAAGGCCTTGTAGGCCAAATAGGTAACGACGATGGAATCCTTGCCACCGGAGAAGAGGATAGCGGGTCGCTCAAACTGTGCCGCAACTTCACGCAGCACGTAGATGGATTCCGATTCCAACTCTTTTAGATGTGTAAGTTTATATGTCATAGTATTTTAACTAAATGCTCCGGATAAATATTTCTGGGTAAGTTCCTGTTGTGGATGGTTGAAGACCTGATCCGCCGGGCCTTGTTCGATGATCTCGCCGAGGTACATGAAGACCACATTGTCGGCGATGCGCAGGGCCTGGCGCAGGGTATGGGTGACCATGATGATGGTATATTCGTTTTTGAGAGAGACGAAAAGGTCCTCTACGGTCTTGCTGGAGATGGGGTCGAGGGCGCTGGTGGCCTCGTCGGCGAGGATGTACTGCGGCGCGACGGCCAACGAGCGGGCGAGACAGAGTCGCTGTTGCTGTCCGATGGAAAGACGGGCGGCGGGTGTGCGCACGCGACCGCGCACCTCCTGCCACAATCCCACGGCCATCAGGTTCTTCTGCACCGCATAGATCAACGACTTGCGGCGCTTGAACATCTTGTTGATGCGGCAGCCATAGGCCACGTTGTCGAAGATGGACATGGGCAGCGGGCAGGGACGCTGGCTCACCAGGCCGATCTTTCGGCGCAACTCGGTGATCTCCGGACCGCTGCCGATGATGTCCTCCCCGTCAACCAGCACCTTGCCGTCAAGTTTGACACCCTCGGTGGAGTCGATGAGACGGTTGAGCGTGCGCAGCAGGGTGGACTTGCCACAGCCCGACGGCCCGATGATACAGGTGATCTGGCGTTCGGGCAGGGTGAGGTTGACATCCTTCAGGATGTGGTTGTCGCCGATGTGGACGTTGAGATGTTGTACTTCGATGGCCATTACAGTTTGTTTTTGGAGAAACGATGGGTGATGAAACGGCCGCCGATGCTGAGGATGAGCACGATGATGGTAAGGACGAGGGCGGCGGCGTAGGCCCGATCCTGCACTTCGGGAATGGGGCTGCTGAGTTGGAAAAAGACAGCTAACGGCAGCGTGGCGGCGGGTTGCGACAGCGACGTCGGGATACTGTCGGTGTAACCGGCGGTGAACATGACACTGGCGGCGTCGCCGATAGCACGGCCCACAGAGAGCAACGTGGCCGTGGCAATGCCCGGCGCGATCTGCCGAAGCACCACCTTCAGCGTCTCCCACTTGGTGGCGCCGAGGGCGAAACTCGCATCCAAGATGTCACGAGGGAAGTTGCGAGTGGCCTCGTCCATCGAACGGATGAAAATCGGGATGATCAGCAGGGTGATGACGATGATGCCGCCCAACAACGAAGTCCGCAGCCCGAAGAAAACCATGACCGTGAAGCCGAAGGCACCATAGACGATGGAGGGCATGCCGAAAAGCACGTCGCAGGCCAAGCGCGCCACGTAAGCAAGTTTCGAATCCTTCTTCAAATAGACATTCAGATAGAAGACGACCGGAACGGAGATGAGCAGTCCGATGGCGGTGGAGGCGCCCACGATATAGAGCGAACCGACGATGGCATTGAGAAAACCGCCCTCCTTGCCAATGTAAAAACCGCCGCCCGGCAACTGCGACACCATCTCCCAACTCATCGCCTTCGCGCCACGCGAGAAGACCGTCCAGATGACACTGATGAGGAAGCCAAAAACAACGGCCATCCCCACCCACATCAACGCCTTCATGACGACCTCTTCGATTCTTTTGGATTGACTGACTTTCATTTTTTGATGATATAATTAAGCGTCCCGACGTTCGATACGGTAGAGTACGATTCGTGATATCAGGTTGAATATCAGCACGACGGCAAACAGAATGAGCGCGGCGAACATCAGGGCGGATTCGTAGAGCGGCATGGAAAGCATCTCGCCGTAGTTGTTGGCGATGAGCGCTGGGATGGGATAGGCGGAATCAAGAACGCTGGTGGGGATGCCGATGACACAGCCGCAAACCATCAGCACGGCGATGGTCTCGCCCATGGCACGGGAGATGGCCAACACGGTGGCGGCAAGCACGCCCGGCAACGTCTTGCGCAGCACCACCTTGCGGGTCGTCTGCCAACGGGTGGCGCCCAAGGCGATGGAGGCCTCGCGCAACTCCATCGGGACACTGGAGAAGACCTCGATGAAAAGACTCACCAACAACGGTATCACCATGACACCCAGCACAATGCCGGCAGCCAACACGGTATAACCCGAGGAGAACTCCACGAAATGGGGCGCCAGCCGCTCCGAAATCCACGGCACAATCACCAACATGCCCCACACGCCGTAGATGACCGATGGCAACGCCGCCAGAATGTCAAGGGCGGGAAAGACGAACCGGCGAACCACAGGGCGGGCGTACTCGGTCAGGAATATGGCCGTCAGCAACGATATGGGAAGGGCAATCAGCACGGCTAAGAAAGTCACCCAGAGTGTGCCCATAATGAAAGGCAGGAATCCGAACTGCCCCTTCATGGGCTTCCACTCGCTGGAACCCAAGAGCGTCCAAAGCGACTGCCCCTCCAATACGGGAGCCGACTTGAGGCACAGTCCGACGGCCATCACCAGCACCATCAGAATGACGAACACCGTGAGCGTCGCCATCGTGCCGTGAGCCACCCTATCCTTGAGAATACGTCTTCCCAGCATCTTCCAAGATACAATCAACTATTTTACTTTCAGCGCATTAAGACCCTTGTCAAGTTTTTCTTGGGTCAAACTGATATAACCGACGGGCACATTATATTTCTGTCCGTCTGTGAGGATGAACTTGAGGAAATCGACCACAACCTCGTTTTGAGGGGTGCCATGAGCCACCATATAGAGGTCGCGGGCGGGCGGCGACGGGTATTTGTCCTTGGCGACGGCCGCGATGAAATCGTCTTTGGTATCGTAGAAATACTCGTCGGCGCTGACTTGAGCGTTGTCGTCACGGTCGATGGGGCAGACGAAAAGTCCGGGGTTGGGGGTGCGGGCCTTCTCGTCGTAGGCGTAGCCGATATTGTTCAGCCCGATACCCAGCGGGTCGTTCTGGATGGCGGAGGCAAGCCCCGGATCGCCGAAGACGGCCGTACCGAGCAGATCCTCCTGCTTCTTGCCCATCCAAAGGGCGAAAGTCTCGGCGGCGCCGCATGCATCGGAGCGGGTATAGACGTGGATAGGCGTCTGGTCGTTCGTGCCAAGCACCTGTCCCCAGGTGGTGTATTCGCCTGTAATCCAAATCTTTGTAGCCGCTTCGCGGGAGATGCCGTGTCTCTTGATCTGCGCCGCCAGCGGGTTATCGGCATTCATGGTGATGACAACGGCGTCCTTCGCCACGGCGATGGGAAGCGCGCCCTTCTCCAGTTCGGGAGCATAGACCTCGCGCGACACCATGCCCAAGTCAACCACGTCGGACAGGACATCGGTCATGCCCTTGCCCGCGCCGCCAGCCGACACGTCGATGTGCACGTCGGGATGCAGTTTCTGATACTCTTCCGCCCACTTCACCGCCAACGGGTAGAGGGCGAAGGCACCGGAGATAGTGATATTCTTGGTCTCTTTCTTGCCGCCACACGATTGCATGGACAATGTCATACCCGCGATGATGAGGGCGACAACACTCAAATGCAAAAAACGTTTCATTTTATTTTTTTAATACGATTAAAAGTTGAATGGTTTTCCCAATAAGCCCAAATAAGATTTGACTTATTTAATTTGCAAAAGTACATTCATTGCCCCACCCCGTTTGTCATAATTCGTATATAGTTTGTCATATTTTGTAAATATTACAGTCATAATTCGTACAATAAATTAGTTGTCAATAATTTATAAAGCAGCATCAATTTAACATTCTCCATGGGTTTCTTTTTAAATAATGTCAAAATAATGACGGATGATGACATCTTTTATCGTATCAGTGGACTTTCTTTGAAGATAAAGCCCTATTTTTGCATTTTCAAACCAGGTTAATAAAAGTTAAAAGAGAAGAGAATGAAAAACAGTTTACTACGGATGATGATGTTGACTCTGCTGATTGGTGGCACAGTCATGGCCAACGCGCAGCAAGACACAACCGCGCAGGTGGCGCAGGAGAAACCTTCCAAGGAGCGCAAGTTCCACATCAGCGACTACCTGTCGATCGGCGGTTTCGTCACCGGGCAATACGAATACGTCCATCAGGACATAGGAACGGACGAATACGACGAGAGCAGCACCTTCCAGATCCGGCAGGCGCGTGTAGATCTGAAGGGCAACATCACGCCGTGGCTCGAGTTCCGGCTGCAGGCGGATTTCGCCAACACGCCGCGGCTGCTCGACGGTTTCGTCAGGATGAAGATCTGCCGTTATGTGAACGTGCAGGTCGGTCAGTTCAAGTCGCCGCTCACCATCGAGAACCCCTACAGTCCATTGAACCTTGAATTTGCCAGCAACGCGCAGGTAATCACGGCGTTGGCAGGATACAAGGACGTATCGGGGGTGAGCAGTTTCTCCGGCGGACGCGAGATCGGGCTGCAACTGTACGGCACGTTGGCGCAGTACGAATGGCTCGACGAGCATTATCCCATATTGGAATATAAGGTGGGCGTTTTCGGCGGCACGGGCATCAACGTCAAGAAAGACAACATGGCGAAGGACATCGCCGGCAGCATCGCCGTCCACCCGCTCGTGCGGCAGTTGAGTCCGATGGGATGGGACCTGACGCTGCTGGGCTCGGCCTATTGGGGCCGCTACGCCATGGGCAATGGCAGCGATGGCTTGCGCTTGCGCTGCTCCGGCGGCATCGAATACACGGCGAACCACCTCACCATCCGCGGCGAGTACGTGTGGGGCGAGACCGACATCCTGGACAACGACGGCGACGAAGACTACATCTACCGGCTCACCACGCACGGCGCCTACCTCGTGGCCGGCTACTGGTTCAACTTCGGCTGGGGCAGCAAGAGCAACGTGCGGCAGAAACTGCGTCCCGTGCTGCGCTGCGATTTCTACCAACGCGACATAGAGGACTTTGGAAGCGCCTCCATCCACTACGGCGCCGGCATAGACTGGTGGCCGGAGCGGCATCTGCAGGTGCGGTTGCATTACACCCTGCGCCAGGCCTTGGAAAGCGGCCGCATAGGACACGCCGTGACGACCGAAGTGGCGGTGAAATTCTAAAGTCCCGAGTACTTCCCTCTTCAAGGCAACATTCATCTGACGAGCCAGACATACGACGGCGGGGCAGATGCCTCCGCATGGACGGTTGATGCGACATTTGCGCTGAAAGATCTTTCTAAAAGTTTTTTCCCGAAAAAAATGGGGATGTGGTGGGACGAAATGATGTATTTTTTCGTCTTATAAGTATCGGAATGACATTTTTTTACTAATTTTGCCACATTATTTATCCCCTTTTTGAAAATGAAAAATCCCTTGAAAGAAAAAAACATCATTTGGATCGTGCTGTTCGTCGTCCTTCTTGTCGGGGGGCAGGCCGTCCGCGCACAGTCGCCCACCACGCAGGGGACCGACTTCTGGTTCTCGTTCATGGACAACAACAACTCGAGTCCCACGCAGACCTGCCTCATCCTGTCGGCGGAGCACGCCTGCACCGGCACGGTCACGAACAGCCACTACGGGTGGAGCGTTCCTTTCAGCATCCCTGCCGGCGGGCGCATCGACGTGGACATCCCGCTCAACTACTGCTATTTCGGCAACCAGGAATACGGCACGGCCTACACGGGCTGCCACATCGTGGCCACAGACACCATCTCCGCCTATTCGATGAACTACCGCGACGCCTCCTTCGACGGGTCGTTCCTTTTCCCGACGCCCACGTTGGGCAACGAATACATCATCCAGACCTTTTCTACCGACATCCACGGCAGTTCGTTGATGGTGGTGGCCACGGAGGATGCGACCGTAGTGGAGATCACGCCCACCGCCAACACGGGCGACGGTCATTCGGCAGGGCAGACCTATACGATTTCGCTCAGCGCAGGACAGGTCTATCAAACCACCACCGCTTCCGTGACGGGCGATTTATCCGGCACGCACGTGATGGCGCAGGACTGCAAGCGGATCGCCGTATTCGGCGGGCACCTATGCGCGCGCATCCCGTCGGACTGCACCTATTGCGACCACATCTATGAAGCGATGCTGCCCATCTCCTACTGGGGGACCCGCTTCATCGCCACCAACTCCTACAACCGTTCCAGGGACGAGGTGCGCGTGACAGCACTCAACGCCAACACGACCGTGAACAAGAACGGCGTCACAGTCGCCACCTTGAATGCGGGGGAATCGTACACCTACACCCTGCCCTCTTCGGAACAGTCGTGCTACATCGAGACATCCAGCCCCGCGGTGGCATACCTCTACCTGGTGGGCCAATCCTGCGGCGGCACCAACGGCGACCCCTCCATGGTGTTGCTTAGTCCGATCGAGCAGCGCATGAAGCACGTCATCTTCGGCACTTACCAGGATGCCGGCCATGCCTACAACCACTACGTGAACATCGTGACACCGACTTCCAACGTCGCATCGGTGCAGTTAGACGGCGCCAGCATCTCCTCGCAGTTCGTGCCCGTCGCCGGCAACAGCGCATACTCCTTCGCCACGATGAGCATCACCCACAACACCCACACCATCCAGAGTGACAGCGGCGTGGTGGCCCATGTGTATGGCTTGGCCAACGTAACCTCCTACGCCTACTCCGTCGGCACCGGCGCGATGGATCTGAGCGTGCAGATGTACGTGGATGACATCAACACCATCGAACTGCCGCACGGCTTCTCGACCTGTCCCCACAGCGACGTGGACTTTTCCCTCCAGTTGAACTACCCGCACTCCGACATCTCCTGGGATTTCGGGGACGGCACCACGGGAACGGGCAATCCCATCACCCACGACTTCCCCGCGCCCGGCACCTATCACGTGTCGGCGATCGTCCAGCGGACGTCGGTGAACTGCTACGACGATTATTTCGACACGCTGGATATCATCGTGCATATCCCGCCATTGGACCCCATTCCGATATATCGCTCCATCTGTTCCGGCTCGACGTACGATTTCTATGGGACGGAACTGTCATCGCCCGGCGTCTATTTGGACACGATAGAGACCGAAGGGGATTGCGACTCCATCATCGAACTGCACCTCAGCATCATCCCTCCCGATACCGTGGACCTGTCCATATCGATGTGCCCGGGCGACACACTGGACTTTTACGGCAACACCATCCAGCATCCCGCGACGTACTACTTCACCTTCAGAACCGACCTCGGCTGTGACAGCGTGGTGAGACTGCATGTCGGCGAGTGGACCCCGCCGGGCGTGGAGTTGGGGGAGGACATCCTTCTCTGTTCGGAGGAGGATTTCCCAGTCCCGTTATCGGCCACCATAGACGGCGGGGCGGAGCAGTACGCATGGAGCACCGGCCAGACGACGGCCGAGGTCCAGGCGACGGAGGCAGGCACCTATACGCTGACCGTGACCGACCAAAACGGCTGCACCGGCAGCGACGAAGTGGAGGTGAACATCCATGAGGAGATGACGCTCGAAGTGGAAATCGCCAACGAGTATTGCGCCGAAGGGGTGATCCAACTGCATGCCGTCACCGACGCTCCACACATGGTCTGGAGCACCGGCGAGGAGACAGACCAGATCGAGGTTTACAACTTCGGACTGTACTCGGTCATCGGCAACGACGGCCCGTGCGAGGTTTTTGACAGCATCGTGGTGGAGGAGTGCCCGGAGGAGATGGAGTTCCCCAACGTGCTCACTCCCAACGGCGACGGCATCAACGACGTGTTCGCCATCGTCAACCTTCCACTCAAGCAGCCCAACATCCTGACCATCTACAACCGATGGGGCAAAAAAGTGTTCGAGAAGGAGAACTACAGCACCTTCATCCGCGACGGCGTGCTCTACAACGCCGAAGAGGGCTTCGACCCCAAAGAGCTGTCCGACGGCGTTTACTACTATACTTTCCACTATACTCGATTCAACAAGGAGCACGACTACCACAGCAGTCTCACCATCATCCGAGATTAACATCATCATTCGACAAATAAAAAACAGCATATCATGGGTTTATTAGATTCGATCAAGGGATTGGCCAACAACAAAGAGGTCAAAGAAGCACTTAACGAAGTGAAGGATTCCGTCAAGGAAATCAAAGCCGGCAAAAACGTGAAGGATATCGTGAAGGACTTAGCCGCCAACAAGGAGGTCAAGGAGGCGGTCAAGGAGATCTCCTCCAACAAGGAATTGAAGTCCGACATCAGCGGTTTGGCCAAGAACGTGACAGGGAAGATGAAGAAATAGCGTTCGCGTTGCCCTGCGACAACAAATAGCGGATTATTGAAAATTGATTTGCAGGAGGCCCCGATGTATACACCTTTTCCAACTGTAAATCAAGCAATTATTATTTTTTGATCAGTTCGAAGAGTACGGCCTGACCGCCGCCGGGAGCCATGCGAATAGTCAGCACATCGCCGCGGACAACCCGCTGTTGGGTGATGGTGTAGGCGGTGGGGTTGCTTTTCCAGTCGGCGTCGGGGGCGTCGGCGTAGATGGTGGCCACGTATGCCTCCCCCTCCTTCAGGAAGAGGAGGGGCACGCTGACGGTGCGGGCATCCTCGTTGGTGCTGGCGGCGAGGAAGTACCGCTCCCCTGCCCTGCGGACGACGACCACGTACTCGCCGATCTCGCCGGCCAGCGCCGACGACCAGTCGCAGTCGGGATCGAAATCGCGGAAGAATTGGAAGGCGGGATGCCCTGCATAGTTCTCGATGAGGTCGGAGGCCATCTGCAACGGAGAGTAGAGGATCACCCAGTTGGCGAGTTGCTTGGCCAGTGTGGTGTTGACGCGGCTGGTGCCCTTGTCCTGATCGTTCCACTTCCGGCGCTGCGGCAGGTCGCGGGATTGGGTGAACAGAATGTCGAAGGTGCCGGGTGTGTAGTCCATGGGGCCGGCGAGCAGTCGGGTGAAGGGCAGGATCTCGTGGTGTTCGGGCGGGTTGCCGTCGCTCCAGGCGTTCCACTCCATACCGCGCGCGCCCTCGCCAGTCATCAGGTTGGGCCAGGTGCGGCAGAGTCCTGTGGGCTTGATGGGTTCGTGTACGTCGAGCATGACGTGGTAGCGCGCGGCCGTCTCCACCACCCGCTGGTAGTGGCGCACGGCAAACTGTCCGTGGTGGCTGTGTCCGTCGGGGAAGCCGCCGGCATAGCCCGTCTTCACGCAGTGGATGCCGTGGTCGGCGAGCCACTGGTAGGCGGTGTCGAGTTGTCGTTCGTAGTTATAGATGTTGCCGCCGGTTTCATGGTGGCTGATGATGGCCACGCCACGCTCACGGGCGTGCCGGCAGATGCGCTCCACGTCGAAGTCGGCGTAGGGACGGGTGTAGTCGAACCGCTGGCTGCCGCCCCAGTTCTCCCAACCTTCGTTCCAGCCCTCGAAGAGGACGGCATCGATGTTGTTGTCGGCGGCGAAGTCGATGTATCTCAGCGCGTTCTCGGTGGTGGCGCCGTGGCGGTCGTCCATGGCCCAGGTCTGTATGCCGAGGTGCATGCCCCACCATACGCCGATGTACTTCATGGGGCGTATCCAGCCGCAGTCGCCGGGAAGTTTGGAGGGCTCGTTCAGGTTGAGGATGAGCGACGAGTTGATCAGTCCGACGGCGTCGCGGGCGATCTGGCAGGTGCGCCAGGGCGAGATGAAACCGTCACCGTTGAAGCGGGCCTTCACGCCGTCGGGCCACTCGGCAAGTTCGGCACGGAAGCAGAGCGAATCATCGTCGGCATAGAGCATCATCTCAGGAAAATCGACCAGCGCGGCTTCGTGGATGCTGCCGTATAGTCCGTCGGCCGTGCGGAAGGTCATCGGCGTGGCGGCATAGGGCATCTGCGACAGCAACTGCTTGTGGTACAAGAACTCATAGGTGTTGTAGTCGGGAGTGATGGCCCAGGCATCGCCGTCGCGGGCGAAGCGGAAGCGGGTCAGTTCATCAGTGACCTGGATGCTGTCGGCATGATTTGCGAGGACGGAATAGCGGAACCCGAAGCCGTCATTGAAAACCTGGAATTCCAGGCAAAGCTGGGCGGTGGAATTCTGCATACACACCATCATGACGTTTCCATGCTGGTGCATCTGCTTGTTTACTCCCCAAGGGCAGGTCCAGTCATTGTCCATAGAGAAAAAGACAGTGCCATCGGAGAAAAAGTGGAATCCGTCGCGCAGGTTGAGGCCGCCGCGGGCGTCGAACCCGAGTTCGGAGGGCAGGATGAAGGGTTTTCCATCCACGGTAACGCTGTAGCGGGGCTCGCCGGCGTCGGTCATATTGAGGGAGAGTTGAATGGTGCCGTCGGGCGAGGCGACCTGGCGCCGCTCTCTCAACGACTGCGTCGCCGCCGGACTCACGAAGATGGCCAATAGCAACAGCAGGATTAGGGAACGCAGGCGGGACATCGGGAGGTAGTGTTAACGGAAGTCTCCGCGGTCAACAACCAGTTGATACCCTACGGAGTGAATGCGCATCTCCAGACAATGGCGGCAGTGGCTGACATCGTCGCCGAGGCAGATCTTGCCGTCGTAGATGCTGTATTTGGGACGGTAGTCGGTGGGGGAAAGGTTGGGCATGATGACGTTGGCGCCGGCGAGGATGCCGAGTTCGCGCCCGCGCGGGTGGAGGGTGCCGAGGGCTGTGGTAGCGGGCAGCAGCACGTGCGGGTGCAGCAGACGCAACAGCGACAGCAGGCGCAAGGTCTGCTCCACGCTGCCGTCGGGCTGGTCGGCGAAGGGAGTGTGCTGGGCCGCGATGAAGGGGCCGATACCACACATCTCCGGCCGGAACTCCGCGACAAAGCGCAGGTCCTGCAGCAGGGTGGCGTGGGTCTGTCCGGGCGAGCCGACCATGAAGCCCGCGCCGACCTGATATCCAATCTCCCGCAACTGACGCAGGCACTCCATCCGGTGTTCCCAACTCATCTCGGACGGATGAAGGTAGGCGTAGTGTCGGGCGTCGGCGGTCTCGTGACGCAGCAGGTAGCGGTTGGCGCCGGTGTCGAAGAGCCGTTGATAACTGTCGCGACTGCGCTCGCCGAAGGAGAGCGTGATGGCACAGTCGGGGAATTCGGCGCGGATGCGGGCCACCAACGCCACGAGCCGGGCGTCGCCGAACTGGCCGTCCTCGCCGCCTTGCAGCACGAAGGTGCGCATGCCGTGCTCGTAGCCGGTGCGGCAACAGTCGAGGATGGTGTCGTCGTCAAGGCGGTAGCGGTCGGCATGGGCGTTGTCGCGCCGGATGCCACAGTAGTTGCAGTTGTTGCGGCAGTAGTTGGTCACTTCGACCAAGCCGCGCATGAAGACGGCGGTTCCGTAAATCGATTGGGCGACCTCGCGCGCCTGCGCGTGGAGGTACTCCACAGCGTCGGTGTCGGCGGTGTCAAGTAGGGCGGACAGTTGCTCCAGCGTGATGGTGCGGCTGCTGCGGATGCGGTCGGTGATGGCGTTCAATTCTGCGGTGGTCATCGGCATAGGAATTTGAGCGGCAAGATTACAACTTTTTTCTGTTTCACGATTGCATGGGGGCAAAGAGAAACGGGGCGGATTGCCAATGCCAGCCCCGCTGCACGATACCGGCGTCTATCGTTTGATGAACTTCTGCGTCTGGATCCCATCCCGCGTCGCATAGCGGATGAAATAGACGCCGCTATCCAAGTGGGAAATGTTCAGGTCCTGTTCCGGAACGACATTCTGCTGGGAGAAGACAATCTTTCCCAACTCATTGAAAATCTCAACTTTATCTATAGAATAATCGAACCCGTTGATTCGAATGTAGTCGGTAGCGGGATTCGGACAGACCACGCTCATGTCGAGAGTGTTGTCGGTGATGTCACTGGAGCCGGTAACGGTGACGATGAGGGGATTGGAATAGCCGTTGTCCGTTCCGACCAAGGTCCAGGAAGACTCGTTGGAGCCCATGTAGTACAGCGCCAGCCGATAAGTGCCGGGGTTGACGGTGATCGTGCCGCTGAGGGTGAGCGGGACGTAGGTCATCGAAGAGAGCGTGCCGTTGAGGGTGCCTTGCTGGATGACCTGTGCCTCCGTGTTGCCGCTGGTGAGCAGGGAGAGTTTGAAAGCCCCGTTGAAGTCGCCGTCGCCGTAGTTGGCCACGCTCACCTCCACCGTGGCGTTCTGGTTCTTGCGCAGCGGGTTGGGAGTGTAACTGAAGTCGGAGTACATCTGCATGTCGAAGGAGACAGAGGGCGTGCTGCCCGCCACCGTCACGGTAAGCGGGTTGGTGTAGCCGTAGTCGGTGTGCACGAGGGTCCAGGAACTCTCGTTGGAGGCCTTATAGTAGAGAGCCAGTTTGTAGGTGCCAGGGTTCACGGTGACGGTGCCGCTCAGATCGAGAGACATGTAGGTCATGGAGGTCAAGGTCTGGCTGAGGTTGCCCTGTTGGATGACCTGCGCTTCCACATTGCTGGTGGTGAGCAGGGAGAGTTTGATGGCACCGGTGAAGTCGCCATCGCCGTAGTTGGCCAGACTCACCGAGACCGCCACCGACTGGTTCGGCTGCAGCGGGCTAGGATTGACGGTGAAGTCGGAGTACATCTGCATGTTGAAATCCTGGTCGTCGGGGTTGCCGCCGCCACCGTCGGGCTCGATACCGAAGAGGGCATGCTGCCCGTAAGAGAAGTCGTAGGTTCCGCCGCCGATGCCACCAGTACCCGGCGTGAGGTTGGTGATGGCGAAATAGCCGTCGCCATATCCGCTCCAACCCCAGTTGAAGTGGAAGTTGTTGCTGTTGTCGTAGCCGTCGCACACAAAGGCATGACCGCCTTCATTGTCGGAATTATAACCGCTGTACAACACGGGGCGGGCATTGTTCAATTCCGTTTTCAACATATTGACCCACTGGTTGTTGGAATATTGCTCCAGCCATTCAGAGTGGATGTTCTGGCTATAGCCGAAAAAGTTTTTCAGGGCATACTCCACACTGGCGTTATGGGTTCCATAGAATTGATAGAAGTCGGCGATTTGCGCGCCCGAGCCCTCGGGGGTATATTCCATCTCGACGGATACGCCGCAATGGTACATGAGCGTGGCCACCGCGGTGCGCTGGGCCGTCGTGCCGGAGTTCTGATAGGGGTAGTTGTTGAGCATGTTGCCCCAGTCGTAGGTGGTGGCGCCGAAGTTGGCGGAGAGGGTTCCGTAGTTGTAGCCGCTGTTGTTGCAGACATAGGAGTGGGAGCCCGTGCCCGTCGTCGGCCAGTTGTAATACTTCATGACCTGGGCCATGGCGGTGGCCGCACAGCCGACGTAGGCCTTGTTGCTTCCGGTGCCGGGACAGAGGTTGTTGTAGGGCGCGCCCTGGTCCCAGGTGGTGGAGAGCAGGGGCGAAACCGCGGCGATGTCGCGAGATTCCTCCACGGGCAGCCGGCCAGCACGCAAGTTGTTCCACTGATTTACAACATCTTCTGAAATGACCCACTGTTGCTGCACCGCCGCCGCAATCGTCATCTCATAATAGCCCAACCACGAACGGAGGTTGTCGGGCATCTCTCCCGTGCCGAAGCTATTGGCGTCGGAATAGGCCAAGATCGGGATGACGCAGTCGTCACCCGAAACGATGACGAAGCCGGGAGCGTTCTGGTTGTCAAAGATGTAGATATTGGAAACGCCGGCGGAAGCGGAGACATTCTCAAAGTCGGCGGGACCACGCTGTCCGCACTTCAATGTCCAGAAAGTCTGCGCGAAATTCCGCGCCTCGTCCGGATCGACAGGATTGGCCCACGTCCATGCCACCGTCAGCAGAACCAGGGTTAACAGGGTAAAAAATCTTTTCATAATGAACTCTTTTTTCGGTGTGAAAAAAATCAATTTTTATAAAACTGAATCCAAGTTACAAATGCAACATTGGGGTTAACAATATCAGCCGCAAAGATACAACTATTTGTCAAAAATCTATCCCATCACAGCAGAAATGTGAGCCCTCATTGCGAAATAAAAATTTTATTCAATTGCAAAATACATTGATTCAATATGTTGCAATTCACAGTAAGCGCGCTATTTTTATTTCCTCACTGTAGAACTTTAATCCGTCTCAACTGAAGCTGAATGTGTTCCGATGTCGCAGCAGCGCTGATGGGTTGAAATCAGCAAATTCCTAATGCCTTCCGGCCCGCCAGGCGGCGTGCGCCGCATCAGCGGATTCATACTGCCCATAGATGTTGAAAAATTGATCCACAAGTAGGTAATCCTTTTTGTCGTAGGAAGCAACGCGCTTTTTCAGCACCAAATAGGAACCATTGGTACTGTTGAACACACCTACCTCGGCGAAGGTGTTGGGCAACAATTCCGACCCGAACTCGTCGCAGATGAGGCCTTTCCCTTCGTAATTGCGCACTACATACCAGGTATCGCCCTCATACTCCTTGGTCTCGATGATGACGTTGTCGTAATAGGTCAGTTTTTCCCCGCTGGAGACGATATCGCCACGCGAATTGATGAGATGGAGGCATCCATTGACTTCAATCTGGAAGAAGTCCAGTCCGCCATGCCGGTAGTTGAGCAGCGAGAAGTTCGACACGGCCGGATAGGGAAAGGTCTTGTGGGGGAAGATGCGGACGCCGTCGGTATTATACACGGCATACGCGTCCGTGCCGTTGACGTTGTAGGTGATGCGGATGAGTTGCCCCTCGCAGATGTAGGAGAGGTCGGTGATGGGGGCGTTGCCGCCGCTGACCAATCCGACGGGGTACGGGTTTTCCACCTCCACGTATTGACCGCGGTCGCCCATCTTGAAGACCTTCCACTGGATGGTGCCGTTGGGAAGGTGGGCGCCGAGCAGACGCGGCGTGCCCGCAGTGTTGGCGCCACGGTAGATGTCGTATTTGAAGTCGGGGTCGGTAAGGGTGCTCACATCAACAGAACCCCAGTCGTTGTATGCGCCGATGGCGGTCGGCGGAATCGAGAGGTTCCGTTCGTTGATGCCGGAGAAGAGCGGCCGCGGCTGCATATCGACCATCTGCGCCCGCCCGGTGGTGCTGGGTTGCACGGTCGGCTGCGGTCTGGCGTTCGCCTTCTTGAGAAGGATGATATTGTCCTCCATTCGCCGGATGTCGGACTCGCTTTTGCCATTTGAACGATACTCATACAGGAGTTTGTATGCGCTACCTACCATGCAGTCGGAATTGTGGTGACCGTTGGTGCCGCCGCATTCGGGACAGAGTCGGTCTTCCAACTGCCGCTGCCGCTCGGGGTCAACGGGCTGCGATGACGAACTGTTCTGCTCATCGTAGGGGCAGCCGGGCTTGTGGTGCTCTCCGCTCTCATAGTCAATGTATCCGCAATTGGGGCAGACCACGCCCACCACTGTGGGGGAACTCGCGGGAGGAATCTGCGACAACCCTATGCTTATCAGCGATATAAAAAACAAAGGCAGAAGGATTCTTTTCATTTTTTGATAATTTAAACACGGCAAAAGTACGATAAATTTTTCATAATTTCAATTTTTTACAAAAATCCACGCTGCGAGCTGGCATTTACGTGCTCGAAGAGGGCATCGGCGTGCGCATCGAGACCGACGTGGTGGTGGGCGACCAGCCCATCAACCTCATGCCCGACATGCCCGTGGAGGTGGAGGAAATCGAGGCGGCTATGGCTCGGTAAAAGACACCATTCCTTATAAAAATCAAAACGAAACGCACTTTATATTAAAAAATTACCTATATTTGCAGCATCATATTGTCACCCTTGTTTTATGAGACTTCGCAAGGTGGACAGTATGGCGCCAAAAATTTCAAACAGGAGTCTCTTTTAACCCCTTAAATTTTATGCGTATGAAAAAAGTACTACTCCTTTTCAGTCTGGCATTCTCATTCGCCATGCTTCAGGCACAGACGGTTGTCTATTCCGACAACTTCGACAGCTACACCGCCGGTCAGCAGCTTTGTTCACAGAACAACACCAACTGGACGACATGGAGCAACGCCCCCGGCACCTCCGAAGATGCCTACATCTCTACCGAGCAGGCTAATAGCGGAAGCAACTCCCTTAAAATCACTGGTACCAACGACATCATCTATCGTTTCTCCAACCAGACTTCAGGGGTGTTCGACATCGACTTCAACTATTATGTCCCCACAAGTGGCAGCGGTGCCTACTTCAACGTGCAGCACTACTACAACCCAGGAATAGAGTGGGCCTTCGAGTGCTTCCTCTACAACAGCGGCAGTGGCTACATCACCATCAACAACAACAATACCAACTTCAGCTATCCGACCAACGCATGGTTCCCCGTCAAGATTCACGTGGACCTTGACAACAACTCGGCCAGCCTCACGGTCAACGGCACCAGCGTCATCACCTGGACCTTCAGCAACACCTCCGAGGCAGCCAACGGTCTTTGCCAGCTCGGTTCTGTCAACTTCTACGCGGGCGCACCGAACAACGCCAGCGGCACCTACTATGTGGACGACTTCGTCTTCTCTGAAATCACCGCAGCCAACGACGGCAGCTTCGTCATTACACCGAACATGGACATCCACTGGGATGTTGAGTGCGGAACCACTAGTACCTACCCCCTCAGCCTCAGCAATCCCGGCGGCATGCCCGTCAACTACCGCATTGTGCCGGTTTACGACGTGACTGCTGGCACTGCACAAGGAGAAACCACCCTCACCCGTGCCGGTGACTTGGGTAGTGGCATCATCTTTGGCAGCACCTTTGTCGCAGCCGCTATCGGTTATACCGCCACCGACCTCATCAACCAAAACCTCATCGGCTACTCGCTGGATCTCATCGAAGTTTATTTGGAAAATGTTGATCTGATGCTCAACCCCAAAATCCAGATTTACGACATGAACGGCATTCTCGTGGACGGTCCCGGTGAAGTGATTTACGAACAGGCCTTTACCCCCGTGGAAGGACTGAACAGTGTTCCCCTCACTACACCGTATCTGCTTGACGGCCGCGACCTTTGGTTTGGCGTCTACTTTGAGCAGACGGAAGAGACCGCTGCCTCCGAGGACCTTAAGCCTTCCATCGGCTGCGACGACGCCACCAGCCCCGACCCGTATGGCAACTGGTGCAAGACCTCCGTGGCGTGGAACCACCTCAACACCAACTCCTCTCTCACCTACAACTGGGCCATCACGGGTCATGTGAATGGTGCCCCCATCACTCCGTGGATGAGCATCGCGCCTACTGCACAGGGCACTATCGCCGCCAACGGTTCGGAACAGGTCACCATCTCCCTCACTGCCGGTGACTTTGGCACCATCCGTACCGGCAAACTGTACCTCTACTCCAACGACCTCAACAACAGTGTAAACATCCTCAATGTCACGGTTTACGCCACCGTATTCGACGATATTGACGAGAACGAGTCCAACCTCGTCAGCATCTACCCGAGTCCCGCCAGCACGGCACTGAACGTACATGCTGAGAACTTCAGCAATGTTCAGATTATCAACTCTTTCGGACAGATTGTCTATAGCGCCAACATCACCGACAATGATTTCCAAATCAATGTCTCCAACCTCAGCAACGGCGTTTATTTCATCCGTTTGAACGGCGAAAGCACTGTCACCAGAAAGTTCATCAAGAAATAATCTTATCATTTCTGAAAATATTCAATCCCCGTCATTTGGCGGGGATTTTTTTGTTTAATATTTTGAAGAATTTGCGAATTTAGTTGTATATTTGCCACCTCTTTTCTTTTCAAGAAAAAATTTTATAAATACTTAATAATCATTATAATATGGTAATCAAAGACGATTTCACAACCCGCCACAACGGACCTTCCTGCGAGGAGGCCCAGAAAATGTTACAGACCATCGGCGTCAAGTCGATGGACGAACTGATTGAGAAGACCGTTCCGGCCGCTATTCGCCTGCCGAAGCCGCTCGACCTGCCCGAAGGCATGCAGGAGGGCGAATACCTCAACCTCATCAACGCCAAGATGGCCAAGAACAAAATGTACCGCTCCTTCATCGGCATGGGGCACTACAACACCTACACCCCCGCCGTGATTCTGCGCAACATTTTCGAGAACCCCGGCTGGTACACCGCCTACACCCCCTATCAGGCCGAGATTTCACAGGGCCGTATCGAAGCCCTGCTCAACTACCAGACCATGGTCAGCTCCCTCACCGCCATGCCGATGGCCAACGCCTCCATGCTGGACGACGCCACCGCCGCCGGCGAGATGATGCTGATGTTCTACCGCTGCCGCACCCGCGAACAGCAGAAGAACAACGTTCACAAATACTTCGTCTCCGAAGGCGTGTTCCCGCACTGCATCGGCGTGATGCAGACCAACGCCGCCGCTCAAGGCATCGAACTGGTTATCGGCAAGGCCGACCAAGTGCAGCTCGATGAGACCTTCTTCGGCGCGATGATCCAGTACCCCAACTACTGGGGCGGCATCCACGACTTCGCCGCTTTCACCGCCAAGTGCCACGAGCTCAAGATTTTCGTGGGCGTTGCCACCGACCTGTACGCCCTCACGCTCCTCACACCTCCCGGCGAGTGGGGCGCCGACTGCGTGACCGGTTCCACCCAGCGTTTCGGCATCCCGATGGGCTTCGGCTCACCGGCCGCCGGCTTCTACGCCTGCACCGAGGAGTTCAAGCGCCAGATGCCCGGCCGTATCATCGGTATCACCGTTGATGCCGAAGGCGGCCGCGCCGTGCGTATGGCCCTCCAGATGCGCGAACAGCACATCAAGCGCGAGAAAGCCACCTCCAACATCTGCACCGCCAGCGCCCTCACCGCCATCATGGCCGGCTTCTACGCTATGTGGCACGGCGCCGAAGGTCTGCGCAACAAAGCCACCAAGATCAACGTGCTGGCTGGCGTGCTGGCTTCCGAAGCGGCCAAATACGGTTTCAAACAGTACAACGAATACTATTTCGACACCCTCTGCCTCGAAACGCCCGAAGGTTTCACTTGCGACGACGTGAAGAAGGTGGCCCTGTCGAAAGAGATCAACCTCTGCTACCACTGCGAGCGTTGCTTCACCGTCTCTCTGGACGAGACCGTGACCTTGAAGGATGTCAACGCCATCCTCGAAGTGCTGGCCATCACCGCCGGCAAGACCTTCACCCCGTATGTGTGCCAGGGCAACTGCGTTCCCGACCTCCACATTCCGGAAAATCTGAAACGCAAATCTGAAATCCTTACGCAGGAAATCTTCCACAAATATCATTCCGAAACGGAGATGATGCGTTATATGAAGATGTTGGAAATCAAGGATTTGTCGCTCAACCGCGCGATGATTCCGCTGGGAAGCTGCACCATGAAGCTGAACGCTGCCGCCGAGATGCTGCCGCTGAGCTGGGCCGCTGCCTGCAACATTCATCCGTACGCTCCCGCCGACCAGACGCAGGGCTACCTCGAAATGATCGACGAGATGAGCCACTGGCTGTGCACCATCACCGGTTTCAAGGCGATGTCGTTCCAGCCCAACTCCGGCGCTGCTGGCGAGTATGCCGGTCTGACGGTCATCCGCAACTATCTGCACCACATCGGCCAGGGTCACCGCAACATCTGCTTGATCCCCGCTTCCGCTCACGGCACAAACCCCGCCTCTTCCGCCAAGGCCGGCTTCCAAGTCTGCGTGGTGAAATCAACCGAGGACGGTGAAATCGACGTGAACGACCTGCGCGAGAAGGCCGAGGCCAACCGCGACAACCTCGCCTGCCTCATGATCACCTATCCCTCCACGCACGGTGTGTTCGAGGAGGCGGTGCTTGACATCATCAAGATCGTACACGAGAACGGCGGGCAGGTGTATATGGACGGTGCCAACATGAACGCTCAGGTGGGTCTGACCTCACCCGGCACGATGGGCGCCGACGTGTGCCACCTCAACCTCCACAAGACCTTTGCCATGCCTCACGGCGGTGGCGGTCCCGGCGTGGGCACCATATGCGTGGCCGAGCACCTCGTGGACTTTCTGCCGAAGCACGCTTTGGCAACTGTCGGTGGCAAGAACGGCAGTCAGGTGGCTTCCGCACCTTACGGCAGCGCCTACCTGTTGCCCATCACCTACGGCTACCTCAAGATGCTGGGCGGCGAGGGCTTGAAGCACGTCACCGAATGGGCCATCCTGAATGCCAACTACATCCGCGCCCGTTTGCAGAACGACTATAAGATTTTGTACACCGGCAAGAACGGCATGTGCGCCCACGAGATGATTCTCGACTTCAACGAGTTCGAGAAGAGCTGCGGAGTGCAGGTGGGCGACATCGCCAAGCGTTTGATGGACTACGGTTTCCACGCTCCCACCGTGGCCTTCCCGGTACACGGCACTTTGATGGTGGAGCCCACCGAAAGCGAGCCGCTGAGCGAGCTCGACCGTTTCTGCGACGCCATGCTCTCCATCCGTCAGGAGATCCGCGACATCGAAGAGGGCAAGGCCGACCGCGTGAACAATGTCATCAAGCGCGCCCCGCACACGATGGGTGTGGTCTGCGCCGACACGTGGGATCGTCCGTACACCCGCCAGCAGGCTGCCTTCCCGATGCCCGTCGCCGACAAGTACTGGCCGACGGTCAGCAAGATCGACGACGCCTTCGGCGACAGAAACCTGGTGTGCGTGCTCGAGAAGTAGTTAAAAGTTGAGAGTTAAAAGTTAAAAGTTCAAAGTAGGAAGTAGCCGGAAGTTGCTTCCTACTTTTTTGTTGAAGTGTTGATTCCTGTTGCGTTTTTTGTCTGAATATTGATATTTGTCAGAAAAATCGTATTTTTGCCAATCAAAAAAAACACATCATGGGCAACGTCCTTTCTGACATCAAACACCTTGCGCTAACTGTGCTTCCTGCGGGAAGTTCAGCTTGGCTCTATGGATCCCGTGCGAGGGGAACTGCCCATCGTCATTCCGATTGGGATATTCTTCTCATTCTAAACAAAGATTCACTTACGCAATCCGACTATGATACTGTGAGTTATCCTTTTGTATTGTTAGGATGTGAACTGGGGGAAGAAATCAATCCTATCATGTACACAGCAAAGGAGTGGAAATCATATCAGGCTACTCCCTTCTACGAGAATGTTGAACAGGATGCCATCAACCTATTATCATGAACCAAGAAGAACGACACATATTGATTCAACATCAAGTTGAAAAGGCACATCACTTTATCAGTCAAGCAGATGAAATGATGGCATTGGGGCATTTTGATTTGGCTGTCAATCGTTTCTATTATGCCTGTTACCACATTGTACAAGCCTTGTTTTTGAAAAAGCAGATTGCTGTCCGTACTCACTCGGGAATTATTTCTCAATTTAGTCAGCATTTTGTTAAGACCGGGATTGTTGCTATAGAGGAAGGAAGTTTGTTAGCTCGTTTGTTTCAGCTTCGGCAAAAAGCAGACTACAATTGTGCATACAATGTTTCTGATGAGGAAGCGAAAAGCCTGGCAGAACCATCCCATCATTTTGTGGAAAAAGTTACTGCTGTCATTGAATCTATTCAGGATTGAACTTGGTGTGCGTGCTCGAGAGTTGAGAATTGAAAACTGAAAATTGAAAGTTTTATTTTCAAGTGGGAAGTGACGGGAGGTTGCTTCCTACTTTTTTGTTGAAGTGTTGATTTGTTGAATTGTTGGGTAGGGATGGCGCCCATGAATAATTCGCGTAATCTGCGCAATTCGTAGTTGTTTCTTGGAAAAATTGTATCTTTGCCACCTGATTCCCGAAACAGCTAAGATCATGAAAAGAATAATTTTACTGATTTTCTTGCTTTTCGCGATGTCGGCTCAGGCACAGCCCCGCGCGAAACACGTGATACTCATCGGACTGGACGGATGGGCGGCGCACGACTTGGACAAGGCGCACGATATCCCGAATATCCGTATGCTGATGCAAGGCGGAAGCGTAACACTGCATAAGCGCTCGGTGCTGCCATCCTCTTCAGGCGTCAACTGGGCCTCGATGTTCATGGGCGTGGGTCCCGAATCGCACGGCTTTACCACGTGGGACTCCGAGCAACACGACCTCCCCTTCGCGTATGAAAATGCGCACGGCATCTTCCCCTCTATCTTCTCCATCATCCGCGAAGCCTACCCCAATGCCGAAACCGGCTGCACCATTGAATGGGAACCCAT
>JAEEKX010000013.1 GCA_016288655.1 Bacteroidales bacterium | reverse complement strand
GTTGAGGAACGCGATGATGATCTCCTTGTTCATGAAAGTGCGTTTGAAACCGAAGTCGTTGAGTGCGTTGATGTAGATTGTGGGTTCGTCTTTCTTCATGTGAGTCGTTTAAGCACTGCAAATATACATCAGCCAGCTGCCGAAATCCAAACATTTTTGAAAATTTTATTTTGCTGATTTACAGTGGGCTATGGAGCCGTTTCGGAGACCCTGCCAACCCTTGGCAGAGTCAAGACATGGTTTTTGGAAGTTTTTTTTCGCCCCCCCCAGCAGTGTCGGAAGAGCGTGCGCCAGGGATGGGAGCGGGCACGGAACGCACGCGGCGACCTACGGCCGTGGGGGCCGAGCGGCGACCAGCGGAAGCCGCTGTAGAGCCGCACGGTCGTGCGGCTCTATGTCGGCCCCCTTACGGACGTGGGAGCCGCGAAGTGGAGTAAAGCGGACAGCCCGACGGCGGGACGCGCGGAGGTATGGGAGCGGAAAAGGCCCGCCGTGGCGCCCTTTTTATTCATTTAACGATCAAAGAGAGGTTTCATCGCCCATCCCGTTCAACATTCAACGTGATTTTGGATATTGTAGCGGAAAATTCGTACATTTGCCGACAGAAAAACAGACCCGTTATGAGCACAAAAGAAGATAGTTACAAGTTGTTAACCAGTCAGATACAATCGTTGATGGAGGGGGAGGAAGACCTTGTTGCGCGGATGGCGAACGCGGCCGCGATGATCCACGACACCTTCCGTTTCTGGTGGACGGGCTTCTACCGCGTGCAGGGGGAGCAGTTGGTGCTCGGGCCGTTTCAAGGTCCCATGGCGTGCACGCGCATCGGCTTCGGACGCGGGGTGTGCGGCAGTGCCTGGCAACAACAGCGCACCCTCGTCGTGCCCGACGTGGAGCAGTTTCCCGGCCACATCGCCTGCAGCAGCCGCTCGAAAAGCGAAATCGTAGTTCCGGTGCTGCGCGACGGCACCGTCATCGCCGTGCTCGACATCGACAGCGAGAACCTCGCCACCTTCGACGAGACCGACCAGCGCTATTTAGAACAGATTGCGGAGATTATCGCACGCTGAACCAGCACCTTACGACCTACGATACGCTATCGGATGAGCGTGACATTTCCTTTTTTGAAAAATTCGACCTGCCCGAGGCACACCACCTTGAGGTAGTAGTCATATACGCCCTGCTCGCACGGCTGTCCGCGGAAGGTGCCGTCCCACCCTTCGTCGAGGGAATTCGTCTCGAAGACCTTCTCGCCCCAGCGGTCATAAACGCGGAATTGCAGCTCCAACACGATGTCGCTGCGCACAAACAGCCGGTCGTTCTTGCCGTCGCCGTTGGGCGTAAAGGCGTTGGGAACGAAGACATACGGCTCGTCGCAGATGACTTCATGCAGCAACAGATGGATGGTGTCGGTGAGTTCGCAGCCGGCATCATCGATGACATGCACCACGTAATCACTTACTGTTGAAACGATTACATCTGTATTTGGAGCCGTCGGATCGGCAATTCCCTCGCCGGGTGTCCAGAGGTAGGAGAACCCCGCTCCCAAGTCGGTGGCGTGGAAGGTGGTCTGCTGTCCGGCGTAGAGGGTGTCCTGATCGCTCCACGCTTCGATGGGCGATGGGAAGTGCGACGAGTCGGCGAGGGTGAGGGCGAGTGTGGCCTGGCAGTTGCGCATGTCGGTGACCGTGACCGCATACTCGCCGGCGCAAAGTGCTGTGAGGTCCTGCGTCTCGGCGGCGGTGTTCCAGTTGTAACGGAAGGGGTAGGTACCGCCGCTGACGGTGAGATCGATGGCGCCGGCGCAGACTTCGGGACAGGGCGGGCGCACGGCTGTCGCCGACAACGCCAGCGGCGCCGGCTCGGTGATGGTCACCGTGGTGTCGATGCGGCACCCGCGGGCGTCAGTCACCGTGATGCTGTAAGCACCTGGCGCCAAGCCACTCAGGTGCGCTTCTCCAGGCGTGCCGTTGACTTCGTAGAGGTAGGGCGCGGTGCCGCCGGCCACGTTGATCTGCAACGCGCCGTTGTGGTCGCCGTAACAGTCGGGCGAGGTGGCATAGACGTTCAGGAACTCCAACGCGGAGCCGACCGCAATCTGGAAGTGCAGTTCGTACCGGCAGCCGCCGCCCACATCGACAGTGGCGGAGTAGGTGCCTGGACAGAGGTCGGCGAGCGTATCCCCGCCGGGTATAGTGGATTGATTCCAAGTCACTTGGTACGTCGCGCCCTGAAAGTCGGGCGACAAGGCGATCAGCCCGTCGCAGTCGCCGTCGCAACTGATCTGACGCACTTCGTAGGCGAGGTGGTGCTGCCCGGTGTCGGCGACGGTGTATATGGCGGAAATCTGGCACTGGTGGTCGTCGATGACGACGAGGGAATAGACGCCGGCGCAGAGGTCAGTGGCCGTAGTGCCACTTGCGCCGTGGAGCCACTGGTACTGGTAGGGCGCGGTGCCGCCGCCGGCCTGCACGGTGATGCTGCCGGTACAGGCGTCATTGCAAGCGACGGAGTTGACCGACAACGCACTGACAGTCAGCGGGGCTGGCTCGGTGACGACGACGCTGTCAACGCCCTTGCAACCGGTGTCGTCGGTGACCGTGACGGTGTAGGTGCCGGCGGCAAGGTGCTGCACCGACGCGGTGGCGGCGCCATTGGACCACTGATAGAAGTATGGCTCCACGCCGCCGCTGACGACAAGGGAGACCGCACCGTCGTGGCCGCCGTAGCAACTGGCGGGCGTCACCACGGAGAGTGCATCGTACTGCTTGATATGCACGACGACCGCCGCGGTGGAAGTGCAACCATACTCGTTGGTGGCGGTGACGGTGTAGGTAGTATTTTCCAACGGTTGCACCCAGGGATGGCTGCTGTTGCCGCCACTGACTATCGACTCAACAGGTTGCCACGTATAAGTATAATTTCCTGGGATATCAGCACTTACAGACAGCTGAACGCTATCGCCATAGCAGACGACCACCTCGGCGGGCTGCGGCATGGAGAAGTGCGAGGTATAGACGGTCACCTGGTCCATCTCTTCGCAGTAGTTGCCGCGGACGCGCAGGTAGTAGGTGGTGGTGTCGGTGGGCACGATGGTGAGGTTGGGCTGGTAGATGTTGCCATTGACCAAATGAAGGAAATGGGGGTCGGTGGCCCATTCGTAAGTGACGCCGCCACCGGTGATGTCGGGCGAAAGGGTGACGGCCTCGCCAAGGCAGACCACCTGATCGTTGCCGGCGTCAACGGTAAGCTCTTCCACCACCACCTGCTGCGTGATCGTGTCGATGCAGACGCCGTCGGTGATGAAGAGTTGGTAGGTGGTAGTCGCCGGCGGGCTGGCGATGGGATTGGAGAGGTGCGGGTTGGAAAGGTCGTCGGCGGGCGACCAGAGGTAGGTGAGGGCGGCGTTGCCGGAGGGCGGAATGCCGACCTGCACGTATTCGCCCTGGCAGAAGCCGACATCGGCGAGGGTGGTATTGGAGTTGGAGAGCACGACAAGTTGACGGGAGATGGAGTCGGAGAAGTTGCAACTACCGATATCCTGCGCCACCAACGTGATGGTGTAAGTCCCTGATTGCGTGTAGGTATGCGTAGGATTTTCGAGTGTTGACGTCGTTCCATCGCCGAAATCCCAGTGGAAGGTGGTGGAGTCGCTGATGCGCTGTGAAGTGTTCTGGAAGTTGAGGTCGAGGGGCGCGCAGACGGTGTTGGGGATGTGGAAGTCGGCGACGACGGCGGGGAGGTTGAAGTCGAACTTGATGACACCGATGTTGCAGTTGGAACTCCCGTTGACGGTGGCGTAGGCCCCGGGGGTGGCGGGGAAGTTGGTGTGCCCGCAGGCGGCGCAAACGGCTTGGTAGATACGCCCTTTGTTGTCGAACCGGCTGGTGCCGCCATCAACGTGCTCGCGGGCGTTAGGACTACCGAAGAAGGTGGCATAGACCAACGCGGAGGCGTCGTCGGTGATGCATAAGAAGTAGTAGTCGTTGTTGTCGGTGGTGGTCTGCAGGGCGTCGGCGGTGACGGGCAGCCCGCTGGTGCCTCCCTGGCCATAGTTGGTGCTGGCACTGCCCCAGCCGGAAAGGTAGATGTTGTTGCAGAGATCGACAAGCAGGGCATTGGGGGAGATGTCCAGTCCGATGGAGCCGGTGCCGAAGGCGGTGGACCAGACGATGGAATCGAGCGCGGGGGTGAGCTTGGTGAGGAACTGCCCGCCGTTGGGGACGTACCACTGGGCATTGTGTACCCAGCCAGTGCCGGCGGTGTAGGTCTGTCCGTAAAGGTGCGGATAGTCGAAACGGTCGAGTTTCACCTGATAGGCCTGGTCGTAATTGTCTTTGCCCAAGTAGGTTAAATGAAGAATCTGAGTGGCGTTGGGGTTGATGTGGGCGACGAAGCCGTCCTTGTCGCCGCCGCCGTATGCCGGTTGCACGGCGGTGGGTGAAGTAGGCAGGTCGGTGGAAGTGGTGCCGCCGCAGATGTACAGGGAGCCGTCGGCGGCCTGCACGAGACTGTATGCCGCATCGTCGCCAGTGCTGCCGAGGTAGGTGCTCCAGATCAGGGTGGAGAGGTCATGGCTGAACTTCACGATGCAGGCGTCCTGCGGCGTGCCGTTATAGGTGCTGTCGAGCACGCCCGCGGTGACGGGGAAGTTCACCGACTGGGTGCAGGTGGCGACATAGACGTTGCTTTGGTTGTCGAGGATGATCTCGCCACGCACTTCGTCGGCGTAGTTCTGGCGCAGTTGCGAGGCCGTGTTGAGTCCGTCGTTGCGGGTGCCGCCGACGTAGGTGCTGCCCAACAGCGCGGAGCCGTTGTCGTTGAACTTGGAGATGAAGATGTCGGAGCCGTTCTCGAAGATGACGGTGCTGGTGAGGGTGTAGGCGTCGCCGCCATTGAAGGTGGTATCGAAGGCGCCGGGGGTGACGGCGAAGTTGGTGGAACTGGTGGTTCCATAGACGTAAAGTTCATTGTTCTCGTTGACGAAAAGACTGTGTGGCACTTCTGCGCTGTTGCCGCCGAGGTAGGTGGTGTAATGCAGGAAGGCGCCGCCGCTGTCGAACTTGGAGATGGCCACGTCGGTGGCTCCGCCGCCGTAGTTCACCTGGAAACTGCCGGTGTTGACGGGATAGCCCACGCCGAAGGCATTGCCGCCAGAGTAGAGGTTCCCGTCGGCGTCGAAGGTGGCGGTGTACCCCCAGTTGTCAACGGCGGAGCCGGAAAGCGAGGCGAAGATGAGGGTGGGGTCGATGACCAACGGGCGGGCGGGGTCGTACGCCCCTACCTCAAAGCCCACCTGGCGTTTCGTAATGGTATAACGGCACTCCACCGGTTCGCGCATCCCCTGTCCGTCGATTTGATAGGCGAAAGGCCGCAACTCCACCACCTGCATCACGGCGGTGGAAACCAGCAAGTTGCCCTTGTTGAGGGCGAGGTTCTGAACGCCTTCGTACTCCAATTTCAAGGCGTCAGGCGACGCCCCGGGCGCCACGGTGAACTCGTACTTCATCTGGCTGCCCGACTGCGTGAGCAGCAAGTCGATGCCATCATACAAATTATTATATATGACTTCGTGATACCGCGGGACTTCACTTTTCCAAAACCGAGGATCCTTCCCAATGAAGTAGTTGTAATGGCCGACCATCTTTGTCCGTCCCGACACCTGCACGTCGGTGTTGGCGCCTCGGAAGCGCACGCGGTAGGCGGCGGCGTCGATGTAGCCGGAGATCTTGGCGTCGGGGTCGAACTTGGCATCGTAGAACTCGGAGAGTTGTTCCGGCGACAGCACCACGATGGTGAAGCAGTCGCGTTCGGCGAAGAAGGCTCCGCCGTACATGGGGGCCTTGAAGAGGCAGGGATCATCCCACTGCCCGAGGTTGGCGATAAACTCCAACTCCCCCATCGTCAGCGAGTCGCGATGGTGCGCATACGTCCCCAGCGTGGCCAACATCAAGCCGAGCCACAGCCACAGGCGACGGAGCGCCCACCATCGGTTCACAACATTACTGCGCATGCTTCTCATTTTACGGCTGCAAACTTACGGAATTTCTCGCAATTTCGCGGCATTTTATATATCTGACGTTTTCTTTTGGAAAATGCTTCTGAAAATGGTGTTTTTTTGGGGGGAGGGACGCCGTGCGGCTCTACAGGGGGGGACAAAAAAAATCCCCGTCAGTTGGACGGGGATTTTGCGGATGGAAAATCCGTAGGGAGATTATTTCTTCACCACCTTGATGGTCTCGACGCTACTGCCATTGATGAGGCGCACGAAATAGACACCATTGGTGAGGTTGGAAACGTTGATCTGGGTGGTGCCGTTCATGAGCTTGCCGTTGACAACGCTCTGACCGAGCATGTTGACCACTTGATACTGTTCGAAGCCCTGGGCCTCCACATTGATGGTGCTGGTGGCAGGATTCGGATAGACGCGGACCTGGGCGGCCTCGTTCTCTTCGACGCCGACGCCAGGAGCAACACTGATGTCATCCATCATCATGATGTACTCGTCGTTGCTGTTGGTATGGACGAAGGCGACGGTGATGTTCTGACCGGCATAGTCAGCCAAGGCGATGCTGGCGTATTCCCAATCCGACGGAAGATCACCGGATAAGGCGAAGACAGTGGTATAGTTACCACCCACACCGATTCTCACCTCATAGTAGTCGCCAGCAAAACTGGGATCAACAGCTTTGCTCCACCAAGAGAGGGTAGCACCCTCGGCGGGAACGCTGAATTCGGGCGTGACCAGCCAGTTCTCGGGAGACAGGGCGCCGACATTGTTGATGTAGGAAGCGCTGGTGATACAGTTGGTGCCAGAGTGACCCGCGGGGTCCAAAGTCGGGAAGACATCGGTATAAAGCATCCAAGCGTAGCTGTCACCATCGTTGTCGAGGTTCTGCCAGCAGGGGTTGATACCGTTTTCGAAATCCTCGGTGAAGGGCACGGACAAAGCGGCACTGCAATCGACGCCGGCACCAGAGAGGGTGACGTTAGCGGTGAGAGAGCCGTTGGTAAGGGCGATAGAACCGTTGTCAGAGCCGACAGCAGCAGGAGTGTAACGGACATAGAGGGTGGTGGTGTTTGTAAGGGCGGTGGTGGCCGGGATGGTCACGCTGGTCGCATAGGTGGTGCCGTCGAGAGAGACTTCGAACGGAGCATCCGTCGTGACATCAACAGCTTCTGAAGGAGAAACGGTGGTGACTTCCACAGAGGCGCTGGCGTTGTTGCCAAGGATGATGGTGCCAAAGTTGATGGCATCCGGAGTAGCGGTCAGAGAAGCATCCAAATCGGAAGAAGAACCGATCATGAAGTTGTTGATGTACAAGTAATACATGTCGGCATTAGACTCGGCGTGGATACCGATTCTGTAAGTGCCGGTGTAGTCACTAAGGCCAACGAGCAGGTTTTCGGCGGCCGTGTTCGTGTAGGTGGTCGTGGGAACCAGAACCTCATCGGTGGAACCTTGGATGATATGCACGGAGAAGGCCTCTGGATAGTTGGTGCTGGCGATATAATAATCGAAAGAGAGATATTGGTCGCCCGTCAGAACGAATTCGGGGGAGATCAACCAGTCATCAGCAGGGTTGGTACTACTGTAGGTATAGCGGGCACCGCCATCGGTCGTGGCATTGAAGGTGAAGGTTCTGTCATCCATATTGTTATCGATCACGTTCCAGCAGAGGAGCTGGGTCTCGTCGGTGTAATTGCAGTTGTAGGGGAAGGAGGTGATAGGATCGCAAGAGACGGCTTCGCCTTCAACAGCGACGCTGGCGGAAAGGGTTCCGCTGGTGAGAGTGATGGTTTCGCTGAAGGTGCCGGCTGTCGTGGGAGCGAAGGTGACATAGAAGCTGGCATTGGTCTGGTCGGTGGTGCCTCTCGGAAGGGTGAGGGACTGTCCATACGTGTTGTTGTCTTCCGAAATCTGGAAAGGAGCGGAAACCGTAACGGTGATGTCATCGGTCAGTTGGAAGCCGCTAACGCTCACGACCTGCGGAGTGGCGTTCATGCCCGTGCCGGTAGTGAAGGAGAGTGTGGAGGGGGTAGCGTGGAGGTTCGGTTCTTGAGCAGCGCAGGTGTGGTCGAACTGGGCGAAAGTGCCAGCAGCCGGGGCGTTGCCAGAGTAAATCTGATAACCGAAGCCATCGGTGATGGTCATGCTGCACTCACTGTCGTAAGAGCCGGCAGTCCATACAAAGTCGTAAGTACCGATCGGGAGGGCGATATCGCCATCGAAGAGGGAGTCGGAGCAGGAGACGCTCTGTGCCAATTCATTGCCTCTGTAAAGGCCGATGCTGGCTCCGTTCCAACCATCGCCGAAGCTGTCGTGCAGTTCGAAATGGATGTTGCAGAAGGTGCCGATTTGGGCGGAAGCTGAGGCGGAAGCGCCGTTGCCCTCGCTGGTCACGGCGTAGGCTCTGTAGGAGTAGTTGCCGTCAATGGTGATGCTGTTGTCGGTGTAGGTCATGGCACCGCCGACGGTGGGGTTACTGAAACTTTGCAGCAGCGTGGCGCCGCGATAGAGCTCCACGGAGGTGATGCTGGTGAGCGGATCACCACCGAGGGTCTGGCTCGGATTGTTCCAAGTGATGGTGGCTGTCAGGGCATTGTTGGCGCCGGGGGTGACGGTGAAGTTGCTGGGGGCGGCGGCGATGTCCTGATTGTACTCAGTCTGGATGGCGAAGCCGGAGGCCTGGTTCGGGAAAGCACCGATGAGGTTGCCGGTACCAGCCGTCAGGTCGATGGCGTAGAGTTGCGCCTCATTGGCGTCTGCGTTGTAGGCAGCCCAATAGACCACATTTTCCTCACGGTCAACGGAGAGATCCTGTCCGTAGTTGACGGTGAAACCGAGGACCGCGACGGGAGTCAGGCTGCCCGTAGTGGGATTCAGTTCGCAGATACCGTCGGCCTCAGCGTCGATGACACAGAAACGACCGTCGTTGGTGATGGCCATGCCGAGGATGAAGTAGGTACCGTTGACCGAGACCACCTGAGTAGAAGCACCCGTGGCGATGTCAATGGTGTACAAATTGGCCGCGGAGCCGGAGCTGATGGCATACATCTGACCGTCAGCGGGGTTGAAGCTGATGCAACTGTAGTCCGTACCAGAGGCAATGATCGTCGGCTGGCCCGTAGAGGCGTCGATGGTACCATACTCGCCGGAACTGTTGGCAAAATAGTATCCGCCACTATAGTACTCAACCGAGTTGGTGAAGTTGGCTGACGTCGCACCATAAGAGGTGACGTTGGCAGGATTGCCCAGCGTGAAATGGCTGATGTCGGTACCTCCGATGCAAACGACAGCCTCAGATGAGAGCGAACGCATCTGCATCGACTGACTCACCAAGGAATGGCTTCTCTGGGTGCGCGGAGCCAAACCCGTGCTGTTCTGCGCAAAAGTCTGCGGAAAACAGCAAAACATCGCTGCCAGCAGCATGAACAAGCCGGCAAAAGTGATTGATGTCTTTTTCATAATCAATGATTTAAATGGAACATTAAGTGATTTATATCTTTTTTCTTAAAAAAATATTTAACGCGCAAAGATAGCACTAAAATTTCATTTTCATCACATTTTTCTTGAAAAAAAACATTTTTTAAGAAATCAAAATCGCCATTTGTGGCAGATTTTCATCAATAATCAGCCCACAGTTCCATGTCGATGAGTTGCACCTCGGGAGAATCAAGCACATACTCAGGCACTTCATTCGAGGTGAGCACAGCCACATGGTAGCCCAACTCCTTGGCACGGCGCAAGTCTTCTTCCGTGGGCGGGAAGGGATAGCAGAGTGCATCAGTGAAGAACATCGCCTCGATGGAGGTGCATTGAACCTGCCAATCTTCCGTCCCACGCACGTTGAAAATCCATGTTTTTTCCGGAACCATAGCATTTAATGATTTCATTTCCTGTGTATTATGGATAAATACCTGACGAATATCCCTGGCATCTGTATGATTGTTCCGAAGCCATGCGAAATTCATTTGATATAGGGCGAAAATGGCCGAAACAGTCCCCAGGACCACTCCCCTAACCCATGACTGATGCAGAAATCGCTCGGCCAAGCCTTGACATTCGTATAAGATCATCGCCAAACTCAAGTAACCGATGGCGGCGATACAGAAGGGGTAGGCCGGCATCTTGGTGGCTGCCAGCGAGAAAAAAACATACACAAAAAGCACCGTGGTTATCAATACGATACGATGGCTCCACTTTTTCATTCGCCATATCAGTAGAAACAATCCACCCAAGATAAGGCAAAGATGGAAGATGCGTTTGGCATTCCATGCGGCATTTGCGCTGCTAACCCCCGACCAATATTTGCTGTCGCCGATGTACAAAAAGGGAAGCGTTCTGAGATAGAAATCGGCGGTTTCGCCATGGCCTTCCAAGTCCGTGGTAAAATGAAGACTCTGCAGTCCTCGCTCCCAAGCGTACAGGTCTGGGAAGGTCTTTGCCGTGTAGATTTGCCATGGCAGAAAGAGAGCTGCAGTAATGGCCACTGCGACAACGAAATGTCCTATTTTCCAGTCTTTTAGTTTAAAACGGTACTCGGAAAGAAGATAGCATCCCCACACCAGATAGACCAGCAGTCCCGTGAGCCACTTGGTCATCACGGCGCAACCGGAAAACAGAGCGGTGAGCACCATCCATCCCCACTTCCTTCCACTGTGCACATACTCCAACCAAGCCCATAGGGAAGCGGTGACATAGAAAACGAAGCATACGTTATTGTGATCCACGGTCCCGTTGCCGGACACCAAGTCGATGAGGAACCAGGAAAAGGCGACCGAGACGGCGGCATAGTAGCCCAACCGGCGGTCGATGAGAATGCTGCCGATGCGATAGACCATGGGGATCATCACGGTGGCCATGAGGACGGATGGGAGTCGAAGCGTGAACGTGGAGACGCCGAACAGTTTGAAACAGAGGGCGATCTGCCAAAGGAAGAGGGGCTGCTTATGGAGCCAGATGTAGCCGTGCGACCAGAGCGCAGGGTTGTACTGTTCCACCACCCACTCCTTGTATAGTTTGGGGGCGAAAGGGTCGTCCATGCAGTTCTTGGCGACCACGGCATGAAAGCGTTCGTCCCATGAGTGGAGGAAGGGATCAACGATGGCGGCGAAGATAAAAAAACAGAGGCCGCCGAGGGTGAGCAGTCCGATTGCCCATCGGGTTTTGCCTTGAAAATGCAGGATGAAGGAAGCCACGAACAGCAGGAAACCGCCCAGCAGAAGCAGTTGTTGGACCGTGGTGAAGCCGTTCAGTGACAGGTAGGGCATGTTAGGTGTCAGGGGTTGTGGGTTGGCGATTAGGGAGAGAATAAAAAAAGCCCCTTCACGATGAAGGGGCTGTGGTATTGGGCGACGACCTACTCTCCCACCTTCTTCAGGCAGTACCATCGGCGCGGTCGGTTTTAACTTCTCTGTTCGGAATGGGAAGAGGTGTACCCCGACGCTATAG
>JAEEKX010000012.1 GCA_016288655.1 Bacteroidales bacterium | reverse complement strand
TCCCTGCTGCATTCCCTTTTGCAGACCCTCCTTCTCGCCGTCCTCGAAGGAGCAGCGCATGGCGTCCTGCACGTCGGCGTACTCCAGCACGCTCTTCTTGTACTCTTGTTTTTCCATGTCGTTCAGTTTTGAGATTTCACATAATTCCTTCAGCCGTGCGAAGATGCCATCGACGTGGGCGAACTCCGGGTCGCCGAACTCGGTGCTGTGTTTCAGCGCGTAGGCCCACTTCGCCTGCTCGCTCAGCGCGTCCCACTCCTCCGGACTGCTCAGTTTCTTCTCGAACCGGCTCAGCGCCAAGAAGCAGAGGGTGGCCTGCGGCAGCACGACCTGCCCCTCCGGGTCGGAAAAGCGCAGCACGTGGTAGAAGCCGTCCGTGCCTTTCAACTCCTCCGGCTCGAAATCGAGGAGGGAGAAGCAATAGACGGGATCAACGTGGTAGGTGCGCTCCCCCTTGCGGGCCTGCTCGGTAATCGCGGTGCCCGCATAGACGAGCACGCGGTCAATGAAGCCGCTCTGGCGGAGGCGCTGCATCTCCACCACGAAGCGGTTGCCCCGCTCGTCGGTGCACTCCAGATCGGTGATGATCCGCTTGTCATCGGCGTCGCGCCCCAGGTGCTCGTTGGGGCGGAACGTCACATCGACGATCCTCGGCACCAGATGGCCGAGGAAGCAGTTGAGGAACGCGATGATGATCTCCTTGTTCATGAAAGTGCGTTTGAAACCGAAGTCGTTGAGTGCGTTGATGTAGATTGTGGGTTCGTCTTTCTTCATGTGAGTCGTTTAAGCACTGCAAATATACATCAGCCGCCTGCCGAAATCCAAACATTTTTGAAAATTTTATTTTGCTGATTTACAGTGGGCTATGGAGCCGTTTCGGAGACCCTGCCAACCCTTGGCAGAGTCAAGACATGGTTTTTGGAAGGATGACGAATAGTTTCCGAAAAAATCCCTACCTTTGCACTTTCAAAACCAATCACACATGAAACACAAAATCAATCTTCTTTTCATCGCTTTGATGATGATTTTTCTGAACGTCCGCGCCGACGAAGGCATGTGGCTGCCCTACTCCATCAACGGACAGAGTCTGGCACAGATGCAGAAACTCGGCTGCAAGCTCACTGCCGAGCAGATTTTCAGCTTCAACCAGCCGAGTTTGAAGGACGCCATCGTGCAGTTCGGCGGCGGCTGTACCGGCGAGCTGATCTCACCCGAAGGACTGCTGCTCACCAACCACCACTGCGGTCTGGGACAGGTGCAGGCACACTCTTCGATCGAACACGACTACCTGCAAGAGGGCTTCTGGGCCAGAAGTAAAGACCAGGAACTTCCCAATGAAGGACTGACTGTTTCTTTCCTCACTTATATTGAGGATGTTACAGCCGCCATATTGAAGGGAATTGACGGCAAGACCTCAGAAGCCGACCGTGCCGCCATCATTGAGAAGAATATCAAGGCATTGACAGAAAAGAAAAAAGAAGGCCGCGATGTGGAAGTGGAAATCGTGCCCTTTTACCATGGGAACCAGTACATACTGTTTGTGTATGATGTATATAAGGATGTCCGTCTGGTGGCTTGTCCGCCGTGGGGCATCGGCAAGTTCGGCGCCGACACCGACAACTGGACATGGCCGCGCCACAAGGGAGACTTCTGCATCTTCCGCGTCTATACCGCCCCCGACGGCTCTCCCGCCGAATACAGCAAGGACAACATCCCGATGAAGTCGAAGCATTTCCTGCCCATCTCGCTCAAGGGTGTGCAGCCGGGCGACTACACCATGATCCTCGGCTATCCCGGCTCCACCGACCGCTACTCCGCTTCGGGTTCCGTGAAGAACGTCATCGATTTGGAAGGCCCCGCCATTGTGGCCTGCCGCACCACCAAACTCGACCAGTACCGCAAACACATGGACGCCGACCCCGCCGTCTTCATCCAGTACGCCTCCAAGCAGGCCAGCGTCAGCAACTACTGGAAATATTACATCGGACAGGTGAAGCAACTTCAATACAACAAGGTGTATGAAAAACGCCTCGAACAAGAGAAGGCCTTCCGCGAGTGGATGGCACAGGACAAAGAGCGCCAGGCCAAATATGCCGGCATCTTCGACGAAATGGACAGCTACTGGAACCATCAGTCGAAATACACCCAGGCACTGATTTACCACCGCGAGGCGGGCTGGCGCGGCGGCGAGGCCGTTGCCTTCGCCTTGAAATTCAGATCGGCCAATTATGCCATCGAAGAGAAAGCCGCTTCTCAGGATGATATCAAGGCCTATCTCCAACGGCTGCAGCCAAGTTTCCAGGATTTCTTCAAAGACTACAACAAAGAACTCGACCGCGATGTGACCATCGCTCTGCTCAACCTCTTCTACAAGGATGTGAACCGCGAGCAATTGCCCGCCACCATCAAGAAGGTGGGCGACAAGAACGGCGGCGATTTTACCGCTTTCGTGAACAACGCCTTCGCCAAATCCATATTGGTAGATCCCGCCAAACTTGCCGCATGGTGCGAGAATCCGAAATCCCTCTCCAAAGACCCTATTTTTGCCTTGATGCAGGAGCTTGTGGAATCGTACATTGCTTTGGATGAAGCCGCATCGAAGGTGAACTGCTCCCGTGCCGACCGCCTCTACATGGAGGGCTTAATGGAGATGCAGAAAGACCGCAACTTCTACCCCGATGCCAACTTCACCATGCGCCTCACCTACGGCAGCGTGCAGGATTGTAGTCCGAAAGACGGTGTGCTGTACAGCTACTACACCACACTTGATGGTGTGATGGACAAATACATCCCCGGCAACTGGGAGTTCGACGTGCCCCAGGATCTCATCAAGTTGTGGGAGAACAAGGACTACGGCCGCTATGCCAACGAAAAAGGCGAACTGGTGGTCAACTTCATCACCACCAACGACATCACCGGCGGCAACTCTGGCAGTCCCGTCATCGATGGCGACGGCAACCTCATCGGGCTGGCCTTCGACGGCAACTGGGAGGCCATGAGCGGCGACATCTCCTTCGAGAACGCAGTGCAACGCACCATCTGCATGGACATGCGCTACCTGCTCTTCATCATCGACAAGATGGCCAACGCCCAGAACCTGATGCAGGAAATCAAGATTGTGGAGTAGAGGGTGACTAAAAAGTGATTTTTTTATTCACCCTCTTTTTTATTACTAAAGTTCCGTGATGGATCTTCAAAGTGTAGGGGCGGGATTATAGTCGGCGGATGGGTGTGTCTCATGGATGGAG
>JAEEKX010000011.1 GCA_016288655.1 Bacteroidales bacterium | reverse complement strand
GGATGTCCAAATTCTCAATAATGCGAGGTGCAAATCCTTTATTTTCAAGATACTCCTTATAACGCTTCCAGAACTTCCATTCTGATTGTTCGTTTGCTTTGAAATCGTTCAACCAAGGTTGTCTACGCTCTCTGCCAACTAAAATGCGAAATGTATCAATTTGTGTTGAGTATATGGTTTGCAATTCTCGCTTTAATCGAATAGCATCAATATTTTCAGCACCCAACAAGATTTTGACCATTTCGATAGATTGGTCTATCTTTGCGTCAGTTGTCGTGGATTCTTCTCCGATGATTAGCCTACAATGACGAACTGCTTTATTTAGAAATTCTGGTGTCATAATTCTTCAATTAAATCTTCATAATTATTGAATGGTTCTATTGATTTGAGCAACGTTTTTGCTTGCTCAGGTGTTTTCCCGCTATTGATTTGATTATTGAACATTTGCAATAGCATTTGTTTGATAATATTCATGTCAATATCAGAGAATGGTTCTTTCTGAACTTCTTGTTTATATGCGTCTTTTGTTTCCTCATGTGTTTCTTTTACATAGATTGCTTTAGTAGGAATTGACTCTTCTATGAATTTTAGAAGTGTATCAATAGCCTTGTCCGGCTCACTCTTTGCAAATTCCTTTATGTTCTTTACTAATAGATGGTCCCGGTTTACAACAAAAGACCATTTACCACCTTTAGTCTTATCCAACCATAGAGGTTGGAAATCTTGACCAGCTCGATGTTTCAGGATCTTGCCTCGATGTCGAAATACGATTTCGCCAACACTACGAATTTTTTTTGCATATTGCTCTATCTGATCTCGGCAAACAGCAGGTGGCGTTGCTTTTGATTTTTTTATATCAATTTGCCAATTTGTGTCAAGGGTATTAGGCAAATCTATTTGAATACGAACAAGTTTATAATGTTCCTCTTTTCGAAAAATGCCTAACCAGTCTCCAGCAAGCAAAAGCCGTTTACCTCTATAAACATAAAAACCTTGTTGAGCAGGGTATCCATTCATTCCTTCACCTGCTTTATACGCTTGTTCAGAAACGCGGCTTTTGTGCGGAAGTACAAATCCTTTTATTGTACCACCACCAGAAATGTTTTCTTGCGGTGCTGGTGTATCTGTGAGGTTCTCTTCAGGACACGGGAAAAAAGGATTCCAAGGTTCAATGATATTACCACACCAATAAATCTTTACGATTTTATCTTCTATAAAACGATGAAAAGTCATTGCTATATGCTGCCTGACTCGTTCCAACGAATTAGAAAACTTCCTTTTCGCATTGTAATCAGTTTCAGGTGTCGACAGTGGCAAAAACCTATCCAAGTCTGTCCAAATGACGATTGTCCCCGATTCTTGATTGTCCAAAGCATTCAAATAACCTTCTGGTAACCATTTTATAAGATTCCATTCATTTGATAATGCAACATAGTCTAAATCCCATGACCAATATACTGAATCAGAGTTTTTCTTTTTGCTCATCACAGATAGTTTACGGCATTGAGAAAACGACGCTGTCTTTAACCCCAATCCAAAACGACCTAAATCGGTTTCCGCTCTTTCAGCAAGTGGATTTTGTGCACCGGGACGCATGGCATTTATCAATTCTTCTCCATTCATGCCATGTCCATCATCCTTAATAGTAATAATCGATTTGCCTCCATGCCAAATACGTTCAATATAAATGTTTTTTGCTTCAGCAGAGATGGCATTATCGATGATGTCGGCAACAGCGGTTTCTAGGTTGTAGCCAATGGCACGAAATGTCTCGATCATTGATGAGGCATCAGGAATTGCTTTTTGAATTTCAATATTATCGTAATTCATATACAATACCTTAATTTAAAATTTAATACCCTATGATCAATACCCCCTTCAAAGGAAGTTGTAATCTGTTTGATGTATACAACGTATTGAAAAAAGTTATAACTTTTTCAAAATCGCGACTATTCCTATATTCATTTCTAACAGCAATCACCAAGTAATTAACATCACTCATTACACATGCTTCAAACAAGTCTTTTAGAAACTGATAATTTGTTACAGCTCTACCCGCTTCCACTTCTACTACTATCCCTTTTTCTTCATTGTATGCGTCAGCATCAAATCGCTGTTCCATCTGCCCGTTTAGACCATATAGAACAGGAACAAGTATTTTATCTGAACTTTTTTTGCTTGTCTCAACACGATAGCCTATGTTTTTCAAATCATTTGCTACATGATTTAAAACCTCATTGCTTTCAAGTGTAAATTTGGGTGATTCAAATTTAGTAATTTTGGCTTTGAACACATCAACAACAGATCTTAAATCATGAGTGATTTGCTTGTTTTTGGGGTAAAACTGAAAATTAATCATATATCTAATTGATTTTTTATGGCTTCTGCTATTTTTTGGGCCATTATTACGGGAACGGCATTGCCTATCTGCATAAAAGCAGCACTGCGAGAACCTTCAAAAAAGTAATCATCAGGAAATGATTGAAGCCGTGCTGCCTCACGAACTGTAATTGAACGCACATTGTCAACTGTTGGGTTTAGTGTGGGGTATATATAGTAGTGACCGTCCATAGCGATATGAGCGACCACGGTATGACACACTCCATACGGATTTACTACAGAAAAACGATTGTCAAATGTTTCTTTATTTTTATGCTTTTGATGGTCTGGTGGTACATCTTTACTGTAGGACAATTGCTTTCCCTCTTTTAAAAACTTCTTTACTGCCCAACAATAAATTTCCCTATCGTTGAGGTTGTTCGGACGAGAAATATGTTGTGTTGTAAAATCGAAATCTTTATTTCGTAATCCATATTCTTGCAAATATGTCATTTCCGTAATTGGCTTAGTGTATTTTACACATTCGCACAATTTGCCATCACCAGCAATTCTTGTTGGCAAATCAGAAAACAAATCACGTAAGGTTTGGAATTGATTGTCTATTCTGAACTCATCAAGATTGGGATAATGAGCAAATTTTGTCGGCCTTCCATTATCTGTTTTGCGCCATCCGATAATAATCATTCGGTGTCTACGTTGCAAGACTCCAAATTCTGACGCTATCTGTTCATGAGCCTCTATTTCATAATTACAATTATCAAGTTCACGAACTCGCTTTTGCAAGTCTCTGAATGGTTCCCCTCCTTTTGCTGTTCTAATTCCTAATACATTTTCAAACACAAACATTTTAGGTTTGTATCTGTCGAGAAATTGAACATAGAACTTATACAATTCGTTGCGGGGGTCGGTTGCCATGGCTTCCCCTTTTCTTGCACGACCTGCAACAGAATAAGCTTGACATGGTGGACCACCTATAATCAAATCAAGTTTTCTTCCTCCAATTAATTGGTCAAGTTTTTCAAATATACCTGCTATTGTTTTTTCACCGATTTCCGATTGAATGACCGTATCTGTTACTTCTTTGGGAACTTTATTCCAAAGTTTTGAACCATCATCTTTTTCTTGTTTGTGGAGCAAATACTCTTTGTAAACATCAAGTTGATTTTTGTTATTCAAGTAATGAAATGCAGCTCGTGTACGCAAAGTGTCACAAGCCTCCTTCTTCATTTCAATATGTGCAATAGGTTCAAAACCAGCTCTGATGAAGCCTTCGGAAAGACCTCCAGCACCTGCAAACAAATCTATGAATGTATATTTTTTCTTTGGCATAAAAAAAGCCCCCTTTTGTTTCTAAAAGAGGGCGTGAAATAGATTGGGTAGAAGCAAGGCTTAGGACGGCCCACATCAGACGACAATCAGTCCACGCCCATTTATTTGAGCGCGAACATCCGTTGCCTTGTCTGACTGATGTGTTACAAGAGGTCCTAATTCTGCTTCTTCAGCCTAATCAAGGATGTTTATGACGCAATTTTCTTTATTACATAGTATTCGTTTTATTGATTATTCACGCTGCAAAGATACACATTTTTCCCCACATATCAACCTCTGCCGCGGGGAGTATGGGAAGAAAGCTATAAATATAGAATCCGTGGGAACAGAAACTGCTACCTATATGGGACCAACTTAAATTGTCAGTCACTGTCTGACAATTGGGATATTACAAGTAAAACGTTGGCCATAAAGACTTTACCATCGGCAGCAGTATATTCCAAAATGGAATATGCTGAGTCTTCATCCAGCTCACCTCTTCTCAGTAGTCCCCCAACAACTCAATATCCACTTTCTGCACCTCAGGGTCGGACTGCAGGTAGTCGGGTACCTCGTGCGAGGTGAGGATGGCTATGTGATACACCGCCGCCTTCATCTGTGCTCCGCTCACAACCACCGACAAGGCACCTGCTTTCAGCATCTGTCGGCTGATGATTTTGAAATCATCTTTTCGGTGCAAAAGAAGTAAAAAAAACGCTTCGAACCCTCACGATTCGAAGCGTTTCTTCAAGCGTACCCGGGGCCGGGATCGAACCGGCACGAGTGTTACCTCATCGGTTTTTGAGACCGACGCGTCTACCTATTCCGCCACCTGGGCATCGGTGTTTTTGCGGCTGCAAAATTACAACTTTTTTTACATCCCTCACACCCCACGACGGAAATTTTTTTTCATGTAATTTTGCGAAATCATTTTTTAGGAAAGACGGTTTTTACAATGCACTTATTGTCAGCAATTTACACCAATATCGCGGAGATCACGCCGCTGCCGATGCCCTCCAACGGTCCCGACAACGACTGGGTGACCGGCCTGTTTTGCGGACTGCTGGTGCTGCTGACCCTCATCATCGTGAACGGCCGTCGCAAGTTCTCCTTCATCATCCGCTCCCTCTACTCGGCACGGAGCCGCTCCCAACTGCTGCGCGAGAGCAAGCCCATGTCCGAATGGATCTACGTCTTCCTGCTCCTCTACGTCTTCCTCACCCAGGGCACCCTCCTCTACCTCCTCGCCGACCACTTCCTGCCGACCCTCGCCGGCCACTTCGCCCCCGCCCTGCTCTGGCTCGCCTGCTGCGGCGCCTTCACCCTCGACTACTTTCTCAAGAAACTCAACACCCTCTTCCTCTCCACCATCTTCGAATGCCGCGACGACAACGGACTCCTGCAACAAAACCGCTTCTTCCACCTCATCTGCAGTTCGCTGATGCTGCTTCCCCTGCTCATGGTCGCCTTCTACACCCGCCACCTCTCCGTGCTCTTCCTCTACATTCCCCTCTATCTCGCCAACTTCGTCTTCCTGCTCGTCAAAACACTTTCTTTAAAATCTCAACAACTCGGACTGTTCCAATTTTTTTTGTACTTTTGCACACTTGAAATTCTCCCCTTGCTCATTGCCGTCAAACTGCTCTTTTTCTTTGATAATCAAGGGTTTTAGAAATAACGCTAAATTTGCAAGTTGCGCTTATGAAGATTAAAAACATCCTTGTTTCCCAAAACGCCCCCGCAGAATTCGACAAGTCGCCCTACGCTGATCTGACTAAAAAATACAGCATCAACATCGACTTCTTCAAGTTTTTCCGTATGGAAGGGATCTCCTCGCGTGAGTTCCGCGAGTCGCACATCAGCATTCCCGCTCACGACGCCGTCGTCTTCTCCAGCAAAACCACCGTTGATTACTTCTTCAGTCTCGTCAAGGAGTTGCGCCTCGACCTGTCGGAAGAGATGAAATACTTCTGCACCACCGACCAGGTGGCCTTCTACCTGCAAAAATACATCCAGTTCCGCAAGCGCAAGATCTTCTACAACAAGAACAACAACCCCAAAGGGCTGTTCGACCTCTTTCTGAAGAATCCCGAGTACAACTACCTGCTCCCCTGCGGCGCCGACTCCATGGGCACCCAGTACGTGACCTTCTTCCAGGAGCACGACATCAAATACACCCAGGCCGTCATTTTCAAGACCGTGCCTTCCGACCTGAAGTCCTCCATCGACATCACGAAATACGACATGATCATCTTCTTCAGTCCATCGGGCATCTCCTCCCTGAAGATCAACTATCCCGATTTCGAACAGGGCGAGGTCGCCATGGGAGCGCTCGGTCTGGCTGCCTGCAAGGCCGTGGAAGAAGCCGGCTTCACCCTCCACGTGGCCGCCGGCACCCCGGAGAACCCCTCCCTCACCACCGCCCTCGACGCATTCCTGAAGAACAATGCGACCCGGAAACGCTAACCGCCCTCGGCTCACCTTCCATAAGCGCGAGCGGCTCTGCTCGGAAACGGCCATCGCCGACCTCTTCCGTCTCCGGCAGCAGTTCTTCTGCTTCCCCTTCCGCTGCTTCTACCAATTCCGTCCCGCCAACGGCGAGGATGACGTCAACCAATTGGTCATCAGCGTCTCCAAACGCAATTTCAAGCACGCCGTCGATCGCAACCGCGTCAAACGGCTCATCCGCGAGGCCTACCGCCTGCACCACCGCGAGCACCTCGACCCCGTCCTGAAAGCCCACGGCCAGCGCGTGCGGTTCTGCCTCTCCTACGCCACCTCCGAGATTTTGCCTTACAAATTCATTCAAGACAAAATAATTGAGGTTTTGAAGCGTTTAACAAATGTCGAACAATCCAAGGATTCGTGAAAAAGGCATACTTCTATTTCAAAAAAGGGCTGGCTTACTTCTTGATCTTCTTCATCAAGATCTACCAATGGACGTTGTCGCCCTTCATCGGCCGTGCCTGCCGCTACACCCCCACCTGTTCCAACTACGGCATCGAAGCGCTGAAGAAACACGGTCCGTTCAAGGGCACGTGGCTCACCGTCAAGCGGGTGCTGTCGTGCAACCCCTGGGGCGGCAGCGGCTACGATCCTGTTCCTTAATTCATTAAAAACGAGATAGATGAAGAAAATATTTCACCCTGCGAGAACCGTCATCCTCGCCCTGCTCATCCTCCTGAACATCGCGCCCGCCTCCGCACAGAACGACTTCGAGATCGCCAAGAACGTTGACATCTTCGTTTCCATCCTGCGCGAACTCAATGCCAAATACGCCGACGAGATCACGCCGGGCGACCTCACCAAGACCGCCATCGACGCCATGCTCGAGTCGCTCGACCCCTACACCGTCTATTACACCGAGAACGAGATCGAAGACGTGAAGATGCTCACCTCCGGACAGTACGGCGGCGTGGGCGCGCTCATCCAGCAGTACGACAACGACCGCGTGGCCATCTCCGAGATCTACGAGAACTGCCCCGCCCACAAAGCGGGCCTGCTCGCCGGCGACATCATCGTCAAGATCGACGGCAAGTCGGTCGCCGGCAAGAACTCCACCGACGTCAGTTCCGCCATGCGCGGCCAGCCCGGCTCCACCGTCACCCTCGAAGTCTATCGCCCCTCCAAGAAGAAGAACTACACCTTCGACATCCGCCGCGAAGAGGTGAAACTGCCCAACATCCCCTACTACGGCATGATCGACGAGCACATCGGCTACATCAAACTCGACCAGTTCACCGAACAGGCCGGCAAAGAGGTCAAGGACGCCTTCACCGACCTGAAAGGCCAGGGCATGACCGCCCTCGTCCTCGACCTGCGCAACAACGGCGGCGGTCTGCTCCAGGAAGCCGTCAAGATCATGAACATCTTCATCGACCAGAACACCGTCATCGTCACCACCAAGGGCAAGCTGGAGACGCAGAACAACACCTTCCGCACACCGGCAGCCGTCACCGACCGCGACATTCCCGTGGTAGTGGTCGTGAACGACCACAGCGCCTCGGCCTCCGAAATCGTCGCCGGCGCCTTCCAGGACCTCGACCGCGGCGTCATCCTCGGGCAGAAGAGTTTCGGCAAAGGTCTGGTACAGAACGTGGTACCTCTCAGCTTCAACACATCCATGAAACTCACCGTCTCCAAATACTACATCCCCAGCGGACGTTGCGTGCAGGCCATCGAGTACTTCGACAAGGTCGATGGCACCCCCGCCACCATCCCCGACTCCCTCGCCGTGGCATTCAAGACCAAAAACGGGCGCATCGTTTACGACAAGGGCGGCATCGAACCCGATGTGCCCATGCCCCTCGAATACGCCAGCAACGTGCTCGGCGCCCTCATGATCAACAACCTGATCTTCGACTTCTGCAACGAGTACCACGCCACCCACACCGCCATCCCCCCCGCCGACCAGTTCTCCGTTGACGACGACCTCTATCAGGAGTTCGTGGAGTTCGTCAAGGGCAAGAACTACGACTACACCAGCGAGACCGAGGAGGTGATGGCCGACCTCAAGAAGGCCGCCGAGGATGAGCACTACTACGAGAAACTCGCCCCACTCTGCCAGCAGATGACCGAGACGCTGAAGGCGGAGAAGGCCGCGGAGTTGCAGACCCACAAGCAGGAGATCAGCGAGGTGCTGGCGTCGGAGATCGCCGCCCGCTACTACTACCAGAAGGGCCGCCTCATGAACGAATTGTCGGTCGATCCAGAAATCAAGGAGGCGAAGGCCATCCTGAAAGACCCCGCCCGCTACCGTTCCATCCTCAACCTCAAATAGAGCCGTATGCTGGGCAAGGCGCACCGATACATCTACTTGGGCTGCCTCGTGCTGATGGCCATCTCGCTGCCGGTATCCACCGCCATGCCCAACATTCTGGGCGGCGTGCTGGTGGGCAATTGGCTGTTGGAATGGAATTGGAAAGAAAAATGGAATTTGCTTCAACAGAATAAGTTGGCCATCGCGATGGCGGCTCTCTTTTTCTGCTTCGGATACACCTTCGTCGGCACGTGCGACGCCCGCGCCGGCTGGCTCGACCTGCTCACCAAGACACCCATCCTCTACCTGCCCGTCATCCTGGGTTCAACGCGGAAGCCCGAGCCACACTGGCAACGGTTCCTGCTGCTGGCCTTCTCCATCACCACCTCCGTCGCCGCCGCCATCTGCATCATCGTCATGCAGTCCAAGGGCATCCTCGACGTGCGCGACGGCGGACTTTTCATCTCCCACATCCGCTTCAGCATCTGCGCCGTGCTCGCCATCGTCTTCTGTGTCCACTACGCCTTCCGCCGTGCCACCTACTCACTGCCCGTGCAGTTGGGCTGCCTGCTGATGACGGCTTGGTTAGTGGCATTTCTCTTCTCCGTACAGGTGGCTACAGGCATCTTGCTTCTGACCGTTGTCGTCATCATCACATTGATATACAGTATTTTCATGATGGAGAAGTCGGCGTTGCGCACCCTCGTCTTCTGTGGCAGCGGCATCGCCGGCGTCGTGCTCATCACCTGCTTCAGCGTCGTCACTTACCAATATTACCACCTCAATGCCGCCGAAGAGGCGAACCTGCCGTCACACACCGCCCAGGGGCACGCCTACACCCACTGTCCCGACTACCTGCCCGACGGTGTCATCGTAGAGAACGGCCACAAGATCGGGCTGTACCTCTGCGAGGAGGAGTTGCGCGCGGGGTGGGCACAACGCAGCCGGGTGCCCTACGACACCGTCAGGAAAGGACTTATCCGCTACCTCAACTCCGAAGGTCTCCACAAGGACGCGCAAGGACTGGCGGCACTCGACGACGAAGACATCACCCACATTGAGAACCACATCGCCAACAGCGCCTACGTGCAGCGTTTCGGGTTGAAGAAGATGCTCTATCCCACCTACTTCAGCTTCTCGCTCTACCAACTCAACGGCACCACCGAGAACTCGTCGGTGCTGCAGCGCATCGAGTTGTGGAAGGCCGCATCCTCCGCCATCGGTCAACGCCCGTTCACCGGCTACGGCATGGGCTGCAACAAGGCCGCCGTTGACCGCGAACTCGCCGCCCGCCAGTCGCAACTGCACTCCGACATGGGCGCCCACAACCAATTCCTCACCTATACACTCATGGGCGGCATCCCGTTGGCCATCCTTTTCATCGTATGGCTGGTTGCTCCATTCTTCGACAAATCGCGTCGCAAAACCCTCATTTACACACTTTTCTGGCTCTGCCTCGTTATCTCCATGCTCTTCGAGGACACCTTGGAGACCGTCACCGGCATCAACCTTTTCCTATTTTTCAGTTCCTTCTTCCTCTTCGCCTCCGACCCCAAGGAAGTGTAACTGACAATCTGTCAGCACCCCCTTTTGGCACGAGTTTTGCTGTCCTCCATGTGGCTGCATCGTCAGACTATTTTAAAGAAAAGAAAAACAATAAAATAAGACCGATATGAGTAAAGGACAGATCAATGTACAGACAGAAAACATCTTCCCTGTCATCAAGAAATTTTTGTACTCCGAACATGACATTTTCATCCGCGAGTTGATTTCCAACGCCGTGGATGCCACCCAGAAGCTGAAGGCGTTGTCCACCATGGGCAAGTTCGAGGGCGACCTCGGCGACCTCACCATCCATGTGAAGGTGGATAAGGATGCGAAGACCATCACGGTGAGCGACCGCGGCCTTGGCATGACCGCCGAGGAGGTGGACAAATACATCAACCAAATCGCCTTCTCCGGCGCTGAGGAGTTCCTCCAGAAATTCAAAATGGAAGACGGGAACATCATCGGCCACTTCGGACTCGGCTTCTACTCCTCCTTCATGGTCTCCGAAAAGGTGGAGATCGTAAGCCGCTCGTACCAGCCCGACGCGAAGGCCGTGCGCTGGAGTTGCACCGGCTCGCCCGACTACGAGATGGAGGAGGCCGACAAGGCCGACCGCGGCACCGACATCATCCTGCATGTCGCCGACGACGCCGCGGAGTTCCTGGAAGAGAGCACCATCGTGAGCTTGCTCCGCAAATACTGCCGTTTCCTGCCCATCCCCATCCAGTGCGGCGAAGAGAGCCACTGGGAGAAGCCCGAAGGCGCCGAAGCCAAAGAGGGCGAAGAGGTGAAAGAGGTGGAGGTGAAACGTCCCCGCATCATCAACGACACCCACCCGCTTTGGAAACAATCCCCCTCCTCCATCACCCCCGAACAGTACCTCGAATTCTACCGCCAACTCTACCCCATGACCTTCGAGGAGCCGCTGTTTCAGATCCACCTCAACGTCGATTACCCCTTCAACCTCACCGGCATCCTCTACTTCCCCAAAGTGCGCAACCAATTGGAAATCCAGAAGAACAAGGTGCAACTCTACTGCAACCAGGTCTTCATCACCGACCAACTCGAAGGCGTCATCCCCGAGTTCATGATGCTGCTCCACGGCGTCATCGACTCGCCCGACATCCCTCTCAACGTCTCCCGTTCCTACCTCCAGTCGGACGCCAACGTCAAAAAAATCTCCTCCCACATCACCAAGAAGGTGGCCGACAAGTTGGAGGAGATGTTCAAGAACGACCGTGAGAACTACGAGAAGAAGTGGGACGACCTCAAGGTCTTCATCGAATACGGCTGCCTCACCGACGAGAAGTTTTACGAACGCGCCAAGAACTTCATCCTCTTCAAGAACGTCGATGGCAAATACTACACCATGGATGAGTACCGCGCCGGCGTGGAGACGTTGCAGAAGGACAAGAACGACATCGTGGTCTATCTCTACGCACACGACCTGGCCACCCAGCACGTATATATCCAGTCGGCCAAGGAGAAGGGCTACGACGTCCTGTTGATGGACGGCTTCCTCGACACCCACTTCATCAACCTGCTGGAGCCGAAACTCGAGAAGTGCCGTTTCGCCCGCGTCGATGCCGACGTGATGGAGAAGCTGATCGAGAAAGACGAGCCGATGCCCGCCAAGCTGTCGGAAGCCGAGCAGACATCCCTGAAGGAGTTGTTCGAAAAATGCGTTGACAAAGAGAAGTTCACCGTCCAGATCGCCAATCTCAGCGAGGGCGAACTGCCCATCATGATCACGCAGAACGAGTTCATGCGCCGGTTCCAGGACATGCAGAAACTGTCAGGTCAGGGCAACGGCATGTACGGCAACTTCGAGCACTACAACTTGGTGGTGAACGGCAACCACGCGCTGGCCGGCAAGATCCTCGGCGAGAGCGACGAAGCCCGCAAGGAAGCACTCACCCACCAACTCATCGACTTGGCGCTGCTGTCGCAGAACCTGCTGACGGGCGAGAAATTGAGCGACTTCGTAAAACGAAGCGTGGAGTTGATGTAACTAATTGTGGGAAGCCACGATAACGCAACCAAAGAGAGCCGCCGTTTCCGTCCGGAGTCGGCGGCTTCCTAATTTCACCTCCACATAGCCGTGGGTGCGGCAGAGGTCGATCTCGACGGGCGAGAAGTCGCCTTCGGGACCGATGAGCAGCAGCACAGTGCCGGCAGCAAAGTCGGCATCGGCGAACTGGCGAGTGTTGTCGTCGTCGCACCAGGCCACGTACCGGGCGGCATCCGTCGCCGCCTGTTCCGCTATGAAATCCTTGAAATCAGCCATTTGCAACTCCGGCAGCCAGGCCGTCTGCGACTGCTTGAGGGCGGCGACGGCCAGCCGGTGCATGCGGTCGAGGTCAATGCGGCGGCGTTCGGAGTGCTCGCACACGACGAAGGTGATCCGCTCCACGCCGAGTTCCACGGTCTTTTCCACTAGCCACTCCATGCGGTCGGCGTTCTTGGTGGGCGCAACGGCAAGGTGCAGTCGGAGCGTCCGCGGCGGCACTTCGCGCCGGGCGGTCACCTCGGCCACGCAACCGTCGGGCGCGACGGACAACAACGACGCATCGGCGAGGGTGCCGGCGCCATCGGTCAGCCGGATGGCGTCGCCAGGGCGCATCCGCAGCGCCTTCGCGCAATGCCGCGAGTCGTCTGGCGACAATGTTACCGTATTTTGTTGTAATTCAGGACAATAAAAGACAAACATACCATCTCGTTTGATGCCGCAAAGGTACAACTTTTTAGGTTATAGGTTGCAGGGGATAGATCACAGATCATTTCCGGCGACCAAATTGCATTCATCACCCGTCGTTTTGTAAAAAAATAGTATTTTTGCAGTTTGAAAAATTGTATCCTCAAAAATAAGTAATATGAAGAAAATCCTCGCAATCCTGCTCCTCGCGGTCGCCGCACTCACCGCACGCGCCCAAAACAACTCCGACGTGCTGCTCACCATCGGCGATGAAAAAATCACTGCCGACGAGTTCCTGAAGACCTACGGAAAGAACAACAACCTCAGCAAGGCCACCGAAGCCGACCTGCGCGAGTACCTCGACCTCTTCATCAACTTCAAACTGAAGGTGAAGGAGGGGGAACTTCTGCAACTTGACACCGCCCGCAAGTTCAAGATGGAACTCAAACAGTACCAAAACCAGTCCGCACAGCAATACTTAGTGGACAAGGAAGTGACCCAGGCGCTGGAGGACGAGGTGATCGCCCGCTCGAAAGAGTACATCCGCGCGTCGCACATCTTAGTGAACTGTGGTGAGATGGCCTCCCCGAAAGACACCGCCGAGGCCTACGCCAAGGCCATGCGCATCTATGAGGAGGTGAAGTCCGGCGCCATCTCCTTCGCCGACGCCGCCGTGGAATACTCCGACGACCCCTCCGCCCGCGACATGGTGAATCCGCAAACCCAGCGCGTGCACACCGGCAACAAGGGCGACCTCGGCTACTTCACCGTCTTCGACCTCATCTACCCCTTCGAAACCGGCGCCTACAACACCCCCGTCGGCGGAATCTCCAAGCCCGTACGCACCCAATTCGGCTACCACATCATCTACGTACAAGACCGCATCCCCGCCATCCAACAGATCACCATCGCCCAGATCTACGTCTCCGACTCGCTCGCCAAAGAGGGCCAGCGCACCAATGCCACGGCCATCAAACTGGCACAGGCGCAGCAGGCACTGAAGGAGGGCATGTCCTTCGAGGACGCCGCCAAGAAATTCTCCGAAGACAAGGACGTTCAGGAGACCGGAGGCATGCAGGAGCCCTTCGCCCCCAACCGCCGCCAAGGCGACTTCGTGAAGGCCATCCTCAACCTCAAAGAGGGCGAGATCTCCCAGCCCATCGCCTCCCACAACGGCTGGCACATCATCAAAGTAGTGGAAATCAAGCCTTTCGTACTTGATGAAGACACCCGCTACTCGCTGGTCAACCGCATCACCCGCGACCAACGCTCCCACAAGAGCAAGGAGTCGTTCATCGTCAAACTGAAAAAAGAGTACAACTACCAAGAGCCTGGGAGAGCCAAGGCCATGAAACTCTTCCTCAAGAACATGCCGCCCGAATTCTTCCAGAACAAGGAGTCCGACCTCAGCGCCATCGCCGGCATTGAGAAACTCAAGCCCATGGCTACCTTCGGCGACAAGACCGTCACCGCCGAGGAGTTCGGCAAGTACATCAACCGATTCAAAGGCATGCGCCTCACCCCCAACGAGTTCGAGCCTTTCATGCAGGAGCGCTTCGACATGTACGTGCAGGAACAGATCATGCGCTTCGAGCACGGACGCCTGCTGGAGAAATACCCCGAACTGCGCGAACTGGTGCAAGAGTTCCACGACGGCATGGTGCTCTACGAGATCAACACCACCAAGGTGTGGGCCGCCGCCATCCAGGACAGCACCGGCTTAGCGGAGTTCTACGAAACCCACCTCGACAAATACATGGACCCCAAAACAAACCAGCCCAAGCCACTCTCCGAGATCAAGGCCATCGTCATCACCGACTACCAGGACTTCCTCGACAAACAGTGGATCCTCGAACTGCGCAAGAAGTATAACCCGCAAGTCGATGAACGCGTCTTTTCCACCCTCATCAAAAAGTAACGTGAAACGCGCCCTCCTCGCCTTCTCCCTGCTGCTCTGCATGTGCGCCGGCTGCCGCCACGACGACTGGGTTGTGGCTGAAACGCACAACAAGAAACTCTTCGCCTCCGAAGTGAGCGCCCTCATCCCGAGCGGTCTCAACACCCAAGACAGCATCGACTTGGCCCACAAGATCATCGAAGACTGGATTACAGAGCAAATCATCCTATACGAAGCCGACAAAGCCCTGAGTATCAAAGAAAAGGTCTTTGATTCGGAGATAACGGAATACCGCAAGACCCTGCTCAAACAACGCTATTTCGAACACCTCACCGCCGACGCCTCGAAGTTCCAAGTGAGCGACGAAGAAGTCCGCACCGCCATCCGACAGATGAAGGTCAACCTCGTGCCCGACAAGGAGATCGTGAAGATCAACTATGTCAAACTCCCGAAGGGGTCTCCCCTACTCGCCGAACTGCGCGGCCTGCTGTTCGACGAAAGCCGCCGACAGGAGAGCAAGGACTCCATCGCCCTCATCTGCGGCGACTCCGTGGAGTACTTCATCAACGACGACCAGTGGCTCTTCTGGGACGACATCCAACTGGAAACCAACATCGAACTCAACAAAAGCCAACACGACTTCCCCCTCACCTACGAGACTTCCAGCGGCGAGAACAGTTATCTCGTCGTCATCCTCGATTACAAGTCATCCCTCTCCGGCGAAGAGTCGGACGATTATCGCGAGAGCGTGCGCACCATGCTGATCCAACAGAAGAAGAAAGATTATATCGACAAGAAAATCAAAGAGTTATATCAACAAGCCGACAAAAAAGGCAAAATCAACAGATAAACCATGACACTTTCCTATACAGCAGTCATCATCATCTCGGTCGTGCAGGCGGTCGGATTTCAGATTGGATTATGGACCGTCTTCCGCAAGGCAGGCGTCAAGGGCTGGCTCTCGCTGATTCCCGTTTACCGCATCTGGGTATGGATGCGCCAGGTCATCGACCGCCCGTGGTGGTGGATGTTGCTGTATCTTATCCCCTTCATCAACGTCTTCATGGGTTACTACATGGTTTGGGAGACGATAAGATGCTTTAACAAAACAAGTTATCTATATTTAATACCCGGAACGCTCTTCTATTTCTTCTATCTTCCCTATTTGGGATTGATGAAAAAAGAGCATTTCACCCCCCGCGCGGAACTGCCGGAGTTTCGGAAGTCGTGGGCACGGGGCTGGGGCGATGCCATCATCTTCGCCGTCGCCGCCGCCTACATCTTCCGAACCTTCTTCATCGAACTCTACGCCATCCCCTCCTCCTCCATGGAGAGTTCGCTGATGGTGGGCGACTACCTCGCCGTGAGCAAATACCACTACGGCCAGCGCATCCCGCAGACCGTACTGGCGATGCCGTTCATGCAGCACACGTTGGTCTTCACCACCGCCGTGCCGAGTTTCGTCACCTGGCTCGAACTACCCTACATGCGGTTGCCCGGCACCACCGAACTGAAGGACAACGACCCTATCGTCTTCAACTATCCTGACGGCGACACCGTAGCCATTGAGCAGCAGGATCGCAGTTACTACGCCATCGTGCGCGAGTACGACGCCATCCTCAACCCCAACGCCCAACCCGCGTCATTAGCTTATGTCACCGCCCACTACGGCGAATCCTTCGTCGCCGCCGTGCGCCACAAACACGCCGGCAAATCCGCCTCCGACGCTGTCAAGGCCGACTTCACTGTCCGCTACCGCCCCATCGACAAACGCGAGAACTACGTCAAACGCTGCATCGCCAGCCACGGCGAAGAACTCACCATCCGCAAGGGTGTGGTTTATATTAACGGCAAAAAAGCCCCGGTCCCGAAAAATCGGCAATTCAGTTACGTCGCTCCGGGTGGCGGCATCTCCAAGCGCGTCATCAAACGCCTGCGCATCAACGCCGAAGATGTCTATACCGATGCCGCCGGCAACCAATACCTCTTCCTCACCGACAGCCAGCTGGCCGAACTGCGCGACATGGGCAAGATCCTCGTCCCTCAAGTGGATGAGAATTACGGCTACGACGAGAGCATCTTCCCCCACGACCCGCGCTACCCGTGGAACAAGGACAACTTCGGCCCCATCGTCATCCCCGAAAAAGGAATGACCGTTCCCATCAACGACACCACCATCGTCCTCTACGACCGCATCATCAAAAACTACGAGTTGAACACGCTGGAGCGGAAGAACGGCAAGATCTACATCAACGGCAAGGTGGCCACCTCCTACACCTTCCAGATGGACTACTACTTCATGATGGGCGACAACCGACACAACTCCGCCGACTCGCGCTACTGGGGCTTTGTGCCCGAAGACCACATCGTGGGCAAGCCCATATTCGTCTGGATGTCGCTTGACAAAGGCCGCAACTGGGGCGACGGCAAGGTGCGCTGGAAACGAATGTTCCGTCCCATCCGATAACCCTTCCCTACCATGAGTGCCCTCCGCAAGTTCAAGATCCCGCACACCTTCACGATCGTCTTCTGCATCGTGGTCGCCTGCGCCGCGCTCACCTGGTTCGTGCCCGCCGGCGAATACGCCCGCGATGAAGCCGGCAACGTCATCCAGGGCTCCTACCACGCCGTTGACGGCAACCCGCAGACCTGGCAGATCTTCACCGCCTTCTTCGCCGGCTTCCAGAAGACCGCCAACATCATCGTCTTCATTCTCATGATCGGCGGCGCCTTCTGGATCCTCAACAGCACCGAAGCCATCAACAAGGGCATCTACTCCTTCCTCGGCTTCACCCGGAAACTGCAACGCTTCAAGCCACTGAAGGCCATCGGCGTCAACAACATAGTCATCATCCTCATCATGCTGTTGTTCAGTGCTTTCGGAGCCATCTTCGGCATGAGTGAGGAGACACTCGCCTTCGTCGCCATCTTCGTGCCCCTTGCCGTGTCTATGGGCTACGACTCCGTCACCGGCGTGCTGATGTGTTACGTGGCCGCCCACGTCGGCTTCGCCGGCGCGCTCTTCAACCCCTTCACTATCGGCATCGCCCAAGGGCTCTCCGGCCTGCAACCCTTCTCTGGACTGGGGTACCGCCTGCTCTGCTGGCTCATCCTCACCACCCTCGCCATCCTCTTCACCCTCTGGTACGCCCACCGCGTGAAGAAGAGCCCCGAAAAGTCGTTCATGCACGAGGCCGACGGCTTCTGGCGCGACAAGGTGACGCAACAGGCCGATCAGGGTGTTCGGAAGGCGACCGCCAGCACTTGGGTTGTCTTCTCGCTCGTGAGCGTCTTACTCATCTTCCTCGCCATCTGCTACCCCCACACCACCCTCACCGTCGGCGGCGGCGAGCGCACCTGGGTCATCTTCCCCGTCATCGCAGTCATCTTCATCGGATTGGGCGTTTACAGCATCCTGAAATCCGTACACGGCTACATCATGACCCTGCTCTTCCTCACCATCGTCATGCTGGTGGTGGGCGTGCTCGGTTACGGCTGGTACGTCGGCGAGATCGCCGCACTCTTCTTCGCCATGGGCCTGGCCGCCGGATTCGCCTACAACACCCGCTTCGACGACATCATCCGCCAGTTTTTGGAGGGATGCAAAGACATATTGAACCCGGCCCTCATCGTCGGCATTGCCGGCGGCATCATCGTCATCCTGCAAGAGGGACACATCGTCGATACGCTCCTCTACGGCTCTTCCAATGCTGTCGCCCACAGCGGCAGAGAGGGCGCACTCGGCGGCATGTATCTGATACAAAATCTGTTGAATCTCATCATCCCCTCCGGCTCAGCCAAGGCCGCTCTCACCATCCCCATGATGGCCGAGTTCTCCGACATCATCGGCATTTCCCGCCAGACCAACGTCCTCGCCTTCCAATTCGGCGACGGCTTCACCAACATGATCACCCCCACCTCCGGCGTCCTCATCGGCGCCCTCGGCATCGCACGCATCCCCTACGCCAAATGGGCGAAATTTATTTTTCCTTTCATCATATTCTTGATAATTGTAGGATTTTTATTACTTTTGCCAACCATTTACCTTCCACTTGATGGATTCTAACCATTTGACAATGAGATGAAAAGATACGTATTCCTCCTTTTCCTGGCTATATTTCTCGCCTTCGGCTCCTCCAAAGCCCAAGAAAACAATTACTATTTTTACAATGACTATGAAGCCTGGGAAGGCGGCATCAACTTCGGTGTCAACTCCTTCTACGGCGACGTGAACGACAACACCAACAAAATCTTCCCCGCCACGCCCTTCCAACGGTCATTTTATCAGAACCGTCATTTTGTCATCGGCGGCTACTTCGGCAAGCGCATGACCCCTTTCTGGACCCTCGCCCTCGATTTCAAGTTCGGGCGCCTCTCCGGTGCCGACAAATACGATGCGCTCGCCTTCCGCACCTCATGGAACACCGAGGTCGTCATCTCCAATACGCTGGATATACTCTCCATGTGCAACCTCAAGACCAACTGGGCGGTCTATCCCAAGATCGGCTTCGGCGTCTATGCCTTCCGCTCCAAAGTGTGGAACACCAACACCGGTGAGATGGTTGACTTTTTCCCTGCCGGAGAGCAGGATCCAGAGACCGGCGAGTGGTTCGCCACCGGCTACCGCTGCGCCTTCGCCATGCCCGTCATGCTCGGCGCCAGCTACCGCCCCCTGCCCGAACTGCGCATCTTCTTTGAGACCGGCATCACCTGGACCGCCACCGACTACCTCGACGCCTACACCTCCGGCCAGCGCGCCTTCGAGGGCGTCTGGAACACCGTCGTCGGCGTCAGTTACCAGTTCGACTTTCCCATGCATCGTGGAGCCAACCCGCGCAACGCCACCGCCAACGACGCCCTCAAAGACGACGGCGTCACCAAACAGTACAGACGGATGCGCAACCGCTCCAACCTCGGCACCGGCAAGCCGCGCTACAGCAAGAGCAGCGCAATGAAAGGACCCAGAAAACGCCGGTAGTCAACGACTTTCCTTTCCTCTTACAAAATTGAACTGTAGCGACGTTGTACGAAACATCGCTACAATTCAATCATGAAACATTTCTACAATCCCACGATCGCCTCCAACTCGGAAACGCTCTTCGGAATCGGCTGGCCCAACACGCGACGGCCGTCGGCGGTCACCAACACGTCGTCCTCAATGCGGATACCGCCGAAGTCGAGGTACTCATCCAGTTTGTCGTAATTGATGAACTGTGCCAGATGGCCTTCCTTCTTCCACATCTCTATCAACTTGGGAATGAAGTATATGCCGGGTTCAACGGTCATCACCATGCCCGGTTCGAGATGACGGGCCATGCGCAGGTTGGCGGTCCCGAAGATCTCGCTGCGGCGGAACTCCTCGTTGTAGCCGACGTAATCCTCGCCAAGACCTTCCATGTCGTGAACGTCCAATCCCAATTGATGTCCGAGACCGTGGGGGAAGAAGAGCGCGTGCGCGCCGAGGCGGACGCCCTCCTTCACATCGCCCTTCATCAGACCGAGGTCCTTCAACCCCTGCATCACAATTTCGGCGGCGGCGAAGTGAATGTCACGGTAGGGAGTGCCGGGCTTCACCAAGGAGATCCCCTCCATGTTGGCCTTCAGCACAATCTCGTAGATATCCTGCTGCTTACGGGTGAATTTGCCCGTCACCGGGTAGGTGCGGGTCTTGTCGGAGCAGTAGTTCATCAGTCCCTCCACGCCGGCATCCACCAGAAGAAGTTTGCCCGCCTGCAAGGCCACATTATGGTCGGTGTTGTGGAAGATCTCGCCGTGCTGCGTCAGGATGATGGGGAACGAGAAGCCGTTGCCCTCGCCGTGCGCCACACCCGTGGCCACCCCCACCAACTGGTGCTCGGTCGCCCCCAGCTTGCAGTGACGCATCACCGCGGTGTGCATCTCGTAAGCCATGTTCGCTGCCTTCTCCATCTCTTCGATCTCGCGATCTTCCTTGACGGAACGCATGGAGATGATGGCCTTATGCAACTCGATGGAAGCCAGCGACTTGACATCGTTCACATTCTTGCCCAGCAGGTTGGCGAGCGTAATCTGCAGGTCATGACGATAAGGTTTGGCGAAATGGATCTTGCGGGCAGCGTTGCGAACCAAATAATCCTGCAACCTCGCCATCGGCATCGACTCGGTGATGCCCACGCGGGAAGCCAAGTCGCTGATGGAGGGCTGGTCGCCCACCCAGATGATATCATCGATGGTGAAATCGTCACCGAACAGAATCGTGCGGTTCTCATCCACGTCGATGATGGCGGCCAACGACGGCACAGCCAGTCCGAAATAGTAGATGAAGTTGCTGTCCTGCCGGAAATCATAAGTGTTGGCGGGATAGTTCATCGGAGAGTCGTTGTTGCCGAGGAAGAGCAGGATGCCCGACCCCATCTTGCGGGCCAGCGCCTCGCGACGGGCCACATAAACTGATTTTTCAAACAAAGGATTCATAGTGTTTATTTTTTATTGAATAATAGACATAGAAAGAACGGATTGGCGAAGTCAGAAACGCTCCGCAAAGAGACTGCAAATTTACATGATTTTTCTGATTTGAGAAAGCAATACCCCAGTGTTATCTGTCAACTAAATATCCTAAAAATTCACATGTCCGCTTACAAATTATCTCAATTCGTTGAAAGCCAAATCATCAATGAAATCGTTTCTAAAAAAATCGTATTTTTGCGAATCAATATTAACAACAACAAATCCTTATTATACATGAAAAAAATTTACATCCTGATGATGGCCGTCCTGTTGATGGTAATAGGCGGCATGAGATCCACCACGACGGCGCAAGTCATTGTGGTGACCGACCAAAACCCCTATTTCGAGAGTTTCGAAGACAGCACGATGGTTGGCTGGACACAAGACACGCTCGTCGGTTCCTCGTTGTGGACGCAGAGCACCTCGCAAGCGCATAGCGGAGGCAAAAGCGCCTACTTCCTTGACTGGAGCGCGGGCAACGAGACAATGCTCATCTCGCCGGCACTCGACCTGTCTGGACTTTCCGGCGTAGCCAAACTCAGTTTCTATCACCTGCAACAGCGGCTGTTGCTCTCCGTCACCGCGCTGCACGTCTATTACCGCACCAACGTGGCCGAAGACTGGGTCCTGCTGCGCAGTTTCACCGCCGCCGACACCACCTTCACCCTCGATTCGCTCTATCTGCCGGCCAACATCTCCCTCGTGCAGATAGGTTTCAAGGGTGTATCCGCCAGCAGTTTAAGTGGCGCCTACATCGACGACATATCCATAACGACGGAAACCAACTGCCTGATTCCGACGGCACTTACCGTTGGCAACGTCACCTCCACGGACGCCGTCCTGACGTGGACGCCCCAAGGTGCCGAGAGCAGTTGGAAGATTGAATATGGTCCCGTCGGTTTCGCACTCGGCACCGGCTCGCAAGTGCAGGCCAGCGGCACGCCCACTAAGACGATCGCACCCCTCGCGCCGGGTACCGCCTACCAGGCCTACGTCCAGGCCGACTGCGGCGGCAGCACTTCCGACTGGTTCGGCCCCGTCGCTTTCAACACCCCCTGCGACGCCATCTCCATCACCGACAACATGCCTTATACCGAGGACTTCAGCAACTACACCGCCTCCAATGCGGTGGGCACCGCCGGCCCCATGCCCGGCTGCTGGGACTATAACTTCAGCGGCTCGACCGCCGGTTACGAGCCCAAGGTCTTCAACGGCACCTACGTTCCGAACGAAGGCGACAACGCCCTCGCCATCACCAGCGGCAGAAGCACCCTCTTCGGCATCATCACCCTCGCCAACGCCGGCATCGACAACTACGTCATCCTGCCCGAATTCACCAATGCCCTCGGGGAACTGCAACTCATCTTCAACACCGCCATGTCCACCGACACCGCCGGCGTGCTCACCCTCGGCTTCATGACCGATCCCTCCGATCCCAACACATTCACCAACATCTGCATCATCCAGAGCAACAACTACGTCATCGAGCCCTCGGCAAACCATGTGATCCCGCTGAGTATCTATCCGGTCTGCAACGGCACACACGCGCGCCTCGCTTTCCGCTGGAGCGATCCCAGCACCACCGCCACATCCACCTGCTGCATTGACGACTTCACCGCGCGCATCCTGCGCAGCTGCGCCGAACCGCTCACCATCAGCGTCGATGCCATCTCCCCCAACTCCGTCGAGGTCGATTGGACCCCCGGCAGCGCCAGCCAGAACAGTTGGGAAGTGACCTGCAACGGCGTCAGCAACATCGTCAACGCGCACCCCTACACCGTCACCGGCCTCACCCCGTCAACAGAATACACCGTCAACGTGCGCGCCATCTGCGGTGCCAACGACACCTCCTACTGGGGCACCCCCGTCACCTTCACCACCGCATGCCCCGTCATCGCAGTTGACAACAACAACCCCTTCCTCGAGGACTTCGACGACAACAGTCTCGACTGCTGGTTGGCCGAGGTCTTGGAAGCCCAGGACAACTGGGAAATCGGCTACAGTGCCCACACCGGCGCCTACGGCATCAGTTACTCCAACTCCATTTTCGGCGACCTCATGGGCGGCGGCGAGCCTTCCATCCTCGACATTCTCTCAATGTTCGGCGGCATGATGGACTTCGGCACCGGCTCCGCACGCCTCATCTCCCCCATCCTTGACCTCACGGGCATGACCGGCCCGGTGGAACTCACCTTCTACCGTCGCCAGCACTCCCTGATGATCCCGCTCACGTTGCAAGTCCTCTACCGCACTTCCCCCACCGGCACTTGGGCATACCTGCAACAGTTCACCAGCGCCGCCAGCGACTGGACCCGCGAACAGATCACCCTTCTCTCCCCCTCCGCCACCTACCAGATCGCCTTCGTGAGCATAGTCGATATGAACAACATGGACGACATCTTCGGTGGCATGGACCCCACCACGATGGTTGACATGAGCAGCGTCATCGACATCGACGACATCCGCGTCGGCGCCCCCGGCGACTGCAGCGTGCCCGCCAATATCACCGTTACCAATGTCACCACCAACAGCGCCACCATCACTTGGGACGCCGGCAATGCCGCCAGTTGGAACATCGAGTACGGTCCCAACGGCTTCATCCACGGCAACGGCACCCAAGTCACCGCCAACAACAACATCTACACCCTGACCAACCTCACACCCGGCACTGCCTATGACGTGTACGTTCAGGGCGTCTGCGCTCCCGACAACATCAGCCCGTGGAGCAACGTCGCCACCTTCTCCACACAGAACGTCGGCATCGCCGAGTACGGCCACACCGTGAGCATCTACCCGAATCCCGCCACCAGCACCTGCACCGTGAGTTGCGACGTCGCGGGCTCCGAGATCCTGCTCTACGACCTCTGCGGCAAGCAGTTGCTCCGCCAGACCATGACCTCCCATACCCTGGAACTCAACCTCTCCGATTATGCCGACGGCATCTACTTCGTCCGCGTCATCACCGACGGCAAGATGATCGCCAACAGCACGTTGGTGAAGGAGTAAGGCATCCCGCCACAACAAGCGATACGACAAAAAAGAATCCCCGTCCGATTGGATGGGGATTTTTGGTTTCAAGTTGTAAGGTTACAGATTAGAGTGGAAAGAGAGAGTGTTGAGATTACCGAATAACCTATAACAACTTCTCCCACAATTTGTTACTCCCCCTTCTTTTAGAAAGGGTGCCGCGGAACGGCGACCGCTCACAACTCCGTCTTCCAGAGTCCGTGCAGGTTGCAGAACTCGTAAACCGCAACGGGCTTGTCGTAGCAGCGGAAGGTGGCGGTAGGGGCCTGGTCGGGGGCAAGGCGCACGAACTGGCCGCCGTTCTCGGTCTCCAAGTAGATGAACTGGATGTAGTGGGCGGGCAGCATCGGATGGGCCACACTGCCGACATCAACCTTGACGGCACCGTCGTCAAGGCGGGTCACCACGGGCAGGTGCTTCTCCACGCCTGCATCGGTGGTCTGGGGCACGAGCTCTTCCATCGGCTCGCCACAGCATACCACCGGCACGCCGGAGTCAACAGTCTTCACAATCACATTGCCGCAATGTTTGCAGCGGAAAAAAACAGTCTTCATGATCAAGAGGGTTTGGGTGAATAAATCGTTTTGGTTATGAATATTATTTCATGGTGCAAATATACAAAAAAGAATAATAGTGCGGAATTCCACAAAAATAATTCTGACAAAACGCTTTTGGCAAATGCTTCGTGAAAAGATTTCGTCATTTTGAAAAAACAGTTAATACGGGAGAGCCACGTCATTCTTCCATTATTTTCTCCCCCTTTTAAACTATCCCCCCTTTTTCAACGTTTAATAAGAAATGTCCATCATGAAAAGAACGCTACTCATCCTAATCATAACCTGCGGCGCACTGCTTTCAGCCCGCGCGCAGGACCTACCGATGACGACCGCACCCGCCGGCACGACAACCGCGGAAATGATGTCGGCGGCGTCGTGGCCGATTGACAGCGCCCTGAAAACCAACCACTTCGACTGGCTCTCCTACCAGATGAAGGTCTCCATGACCACCGGCGACCAAGACCTCGCCTTCCAATGCTTCTTCATCAACCGCACCGACAGTCTCATGTACTTCAACCTCAACCGTTCCGGCATCGAACTCGCCCGCGTTGTGCTCACCCCCGACTCCGTCGTCTATGTCAACAAACTCGATAAGACTTACTACAGAGGCGATTACAGCATCTTCATGCGCATCTTCGGTTTCCCGCTCACCTTCAACTGGGTGCAGTCGCTCATGAACGCCCGCGACCTCGCCGACTTCACCGGCCCCTGCACCAGCACCGAAGAGGCCGGACAATTGCACTACTTCTGGCCGCAACGCTCCGCCGGCGACACCGCCATCATGCAGGAAATCCGGCTTGGCGAGGGCGGCATCCTACTGCAAAACGACATCACCGACCTCAAAAGCATGCGCAGCGTCTCCGTGAAATACAATGATTATGTTATAGACACGACCTCCGTCTCGACAGCGGCGGGAACGGATATGCTCTCCTTCTTCACCCATCTCACCATTGACATCAACTCCGAAGAGACCCGGATTGACGCCACACTGAAGAGTTTCAAGGTGAATACACCGCGCCCCACCAACATCAAAATCCCCGACTCATTCACCCCCGCCTGGAGCAACACTCTGGAGGGAAAGAAGCAGTAGGAATTTTCAATAACATTGTGAATATGAAAACGATAGCAGCGATATTGGCCGGCGGTACCGGCAGCCGCGCCGGTGAGAGCCAGCCCAAACAGTTCCTCGACATGGCCGGCCGCACCCTGCTGGAACGCACCGTGGACCTGTTCGAGCAGCACCCACGCATCGACGAAATCATCGTGGTGGCACATGCCGACCATCTCGCGCGCACAGAAGTCCTGCGCACCGGCGGCGGCTACCGCAAATGGCGGCTCACTGTCCCAGGCGGTGCCGAACGCCATCTCTCCACCGTCGCCGCCGTCGAGGCATGCGGCAACCTCGACGACGCCATCCTGCTCATCCACGACGCCGCCCGCCCCTTCACCTCCCCCACCCTCATCAACCATCTCCTCGACACCCTCGACCACGCCGACGCCGCCGTGCCCGCACTCCCCCTCCGCGACACCCTCCTCCAAACCGACAACGACAACGTAAAATGCGCCCTCGACCGCAAAATCTTCCAATTGGCACAGACCCCACAGGGTTTTCACCTCCGATCCTTCCGTCCCGCCGCCATCGCCGCCAAAACAGATGCAAACATTTCTGTGACAGATGATTGCGGACTATTTTTACACTATTTTCCCCACGCGAAGATCAAAATCGTCGAAGGAGAAATCTCCAATCAGAAATTAACTTATCCATCTGATATTGAAGAGTTTAGAAATATTTTTAGAAAAAATTGCAAGAAAGTGTTGTAGATATAAAAAATAGTTGTACTTTTGCAGTCCCGATTTGAGGATAACAACACAAGAAAAGAAGAGACAAGATGTCAAGAGTTTGCCAGATTACCGGAAAGAAAGCGATCGTAGGAAACCATGTTTCCCACTCCAATATTAAAACGAAAAGAACCTTCAAGCCGAATCTCCACACCAAGAGATTCTTCGTTCCTGAACTCAACGAGTTCGTCTATCTGAAGGTTTCTGCCAAGGCCATGCGTACCATGAGCAAAAATGGCGTATGGAACAGCATTTTAGAAGCAAGCAAAAAAGGGGTTTTATAAAATTTTTGTTTGGGATTTTATGAAGGGACAGCCGCCGAAAGGCGGTTGTTTCCTTTTAAACCACTCCATATCGAGATTTTCTTGTAACTTTGCAGCCGAAAAAAACATACCGTCATGCGCCAACTGCTCCAACTGATCCTCATCATCGGCCTCACCGCCCTGATGCTGCCTTCGTGCCAGAAGGAGATCGAGGTGCAACCGCCTGACTACGAACCGAAGATCGTGATTGAGGGAAGCATTGAGAACGGCTCGCCGGCCATGGTCATCGTCAGCCGCAGCGTGCCCTACTTCGACCCCATCGACATCCAGACGCTGATGAACGACGTCTTCATCCGCGACGCCGTGGTGACAGTGAGTTGCGATGGGCAAAGCGAACAGCTGCACTTCGCCCTTTGCGAGGATTCGCCCGTCTATCTCGCCTACGTGGGACAGAACATCAAAGGGGAACCCGGCAAGCGCTACGACCTCACCGTCGAATACGGCGGGCAGACCTACACTGCCTCCACCACCATTCGCGATCCGTTCCGGCTTGACTCCGCGTGGCTCGCCTTCTCCGATGCCAACGACACCACGCCCACCAGCCGCATCCTGCTCACCGACAACCCCGCCACCCACGACTACTACCAGTTCCGGATCAAAGTACACGGCAAGCGACTGCACGACCGACTCTGGGTCACCTCCATGCCCGTGGCCTTCGACGACGCCACCTTCAACGGACTGACCGTTAACTACGAGATCCTGCGCGCCAACCCATCCGCGCTCTTCGCCCCCACCATGACCGACGAGGAAAAGAATGAATTTTACCGCATCACCTATCGTAAGGGCGACACCATCTACCTCAAGACCTCCATGCTCGACTACGACGCCTACCTATACTGGTCGGCGATGACCTATGAATTAGCCATCGGGCAAAACCCCTTCATGAGCCCCGCACCCGTTCCTTGCAACATCAGAGGAGACAACGTCATCGGAGTGTGGTGCGGCTACGGCAGCACCATCGACACGCTCTACTACGCCGACGACAACCGTCTGCAGCGGGTGAGACGGTAGTGACGGAATCCACGCACTTCGCACAGTTCACCACTACAAACTCATCGACTTGATCTGAGTTGTATGGTTATTCCTTTCGATTCATCCGCGCTAATCCGTGCCAATCTGCATAATCCGTAGTTACCAATACAGCAAAGCTGCCCAAAGACTACATCTCCGATCCCGTCATCTCTCCATACATCCCTGCATATACTTCTGCAATGTCATCCCAGCGGAACCTTGCAAAGTCCTCTGGCAGAAGTCGTTGGTAACGGTTCGGCTCCAACAGCAACCGTCGGAGCGCATCCGTGATGTCATCCTCATCGAAGGCGTTGACCGCCTCCCCTACCATCACATCGAACAGCCCGTCGATGCCCTCGCCGCGCGTGTACATCACCCGCAGCCCTTGCGATAACGCCTCCAAATAGACCAATCCGAAGGTCTCCTTCTTGGATGGCATTGCGAAAACGCTGTTTTTCAAGTAAATGGACTGCAACAGCGGTTTGTCGAAAATGGGACCAAGATAGGAGATCGTGTCGGGATTTTGTTGCACCAACTGCAATACAGCCACCTCGCGCTCACCATCACCGCCCACCAAATCCAAGTGAATGTCAGGAATATCAGCACGCAATTTCAACACGGCATTCACCAAGCGCTCCACATTTTTGTTACTGTCGAACTTTCCCACATAGACCACCGAATGATTTTCTCCGTTTCCCCCTTCCAACCTCAAATTATTGAGCCAAAAGTCATTCAGGCCATTGGGAACGACAACGCCCTTTCCGGCAAGCAGTTGCACGACCGGCTTGAGCGTGCGGTGATGAAGCGTGCGGCGTTGCAGATTGGGCGAGATGAAGACCACCTTGTGGGCTTCGCGCACCACTTGCCGATGCTCACCCCACAGGTGCGGCATGTAGCGCATGAAGACGTTGATGTCGGTATTGCGCACGGCCACGATGTAGGGCAGTCCGCGTTTCCGATGCAACCGCAGGGCCACGGCGCCGTCGCTGAAGAGTGTGGTGGCATGGATGCAGTCGATGGTCGAGAGATCAACCTTGGACTCCACATCTTCCACTATCTTCTTGATTTTCAAATGAAAAGAAGCCCGATGCAACGGCTTAAGGATGGGCGAATAGATGAATTCGGTGTGTTGGGATTCAAAGCGATTGCGGCCGTCGAGTTGGGGGTGGCGGATGGGGCAATAGACCACCTGTTCCACGCCCGCGGCGTCAAGGCGGCGGTAGAGTTCGGCGTGGACGGTGCTGCCGGCAAAGTCGTTGCAAAGGTGTAACACTCTCATACGGCGGACAATTTGGGGGCGTTGGCGGGCGGCAACTGCACCATGCTGCCGAAGAGCAGGTCGCTTTCGGGCAGCCGGCCGGCGTCGAAACCGCCTGCTGGCGTGAAGGTCAGTTCACCGAAGATGGCGCGCCCGTTTTCCAAGTAGAAGTCGGCGCGGACGAAAGGAAACGGCTTCGACAACTTTTCGGCATAGTCGAAGAGCGCGTCGATGCCGGCGGGCTTGGGCACGGCGAAGTCGGCAGGCAGATCGAGCGAACTGCGGTTGAGCCGCTGCAACTGCCAACTGCGGTCGAAAAAGTAGAACGCGGGCTTGTGCTGGCCGTCGCGCCCAACGCAACAGAGCACGTACTTTGCCTCCCCGTTGAAACAGTAGAACTTGTAATCCACCGGCGGCTGACCATCGTCCGTCTCGATCAACTTCTCGCACAGCAGCACCTTCTCCATCCGATACTGCGGCTCAGCGGCAATCAGGTGCGCCTTGATCTTCTGGAAGCGGCTTATCTCATTGATTACCTGATTTTTATCCAAAGCAGACTTGTCCCTACAAATCACATTTCCGCCACAACCGAAGTTCCATTTCAGCACAAACTGATCGGGCAGGACGGTCCAGTCGATTTCATCGGCGGAACGATAGGTGGAAATCAGGTCGTTGAGAATGTGTCCGAGTCCGCACGCCTGCACATAGTCGCGCACGCGCAACTTGTCGGCGCACTGATAGACCAGCGGATTATCCTTGTAGTAGTGCAGTTTCATCCACTGGATCTTTTCGTCCAACGTCTTCGGATTCCGCAAATCCGGCCTTTTTCCATGGCATCTTTTGAAGAAGAAATTGATGTTGAGCCGAGGCGAGATAGCCGTCAGCAGGTAGCGGAAATAGAGGTTGGCGTTGGAGCGAATATCCATGATACCAGTGAATTATGATGATTTTTTCTTTCGGTTTCGAAAATCCCGAATCTCATCCAACCATAACTTTTCATTCTGTTCGGGCATCCCGTCACCAGAAGCCAGCGAGAAGCCCAGGAGCAGGAAGACCAACAGTTGTACCTCGCCCGGGCCGAAGGGGAAGGATGGCTCAAAGAAACTGACGATGCAGGGCAGGCCGCAGACGATGAACCCCACCTGTCTCACGTCGGAATGCCACGGCTTGAAGATGCCGATGATCATCCGAATGCCGAAGAAAGCATAGAAAAGCAGGAACGGGAACGCCCACACGCCATAGCGCACGAGTCGGAGAATAGCGTAGTTATGGATTTGGCGAATGCCCGAATCCTTGCTCAACTCCCCATCGAAGGGATTGCCGACAAACTCCTTCATGCCGTCGGCATCTCGGTGTAACCGATTGGTACTCATTGCATCAGCGGCATCATAGCCCATGTTTTTACCCCCACTGAAGAAAGTGTGCAACTCGTTTCCTAAAAATCCTTTCAGCAGAATATAACTGCCGAGAATTACAGCAAGGATAGTGAAAAACGCCTTGGGGTTCCACTTCCATTTCCAATTTCCATCCTTGATGACAATGAGAAGCACACAGGCCAGCAGTGCAAAGAAATCGGCGCGGGCGCGGATCAACAGCAGGACCTCCACAGCCAAAAAGAAGACGACCCAGAAGTGAACCCGCTGCTCCCGCATCTTCATGCCGAAGAAGAAGAGCGCCACGGCACCCGTGGCAATCAACGCGCCAACCTGATTTTTCCCCTCGTTAAACATATAATACTCAGGGACATAAAGCCCCTTGGCATAATACAGACAGTTGATAATGCCCATCACCACAAGGCAGATGGTGTAGTAATAACTGGCATCGCGCCAAAAACAGAGATCGCGTTTCATGTTCATGCCCACCATGATGCACAAGAAGGCGACCACGAGTTGGGTCAGGTCCTCCAAACGGAAATGCAGACTCATCAACTTGAAAATCAAGAACTCCACTGCAATCAGGATGATGGCGATCAGAAAGATTTTCATGAAATGGCCGGTGAAAGTCTGGCGGAACGAGAACACCAGAACCGAGGAAATACCGAGCAATCCCATGACCGCATAACGGAGTATGTAGTACATGGGTTGCAGATACACCCACGGCAGGTAGGAGACGGCAACGAGCAGCAGCGAAGTCAGCAGTGACGCTTGAGCAATCTTTTCTTTCATAATGGAAATTTTACCAATAACTATGCCGTGTATTTCTAGATTGATAGATCTCTTTGAGCAAGGCGATAGGGCGCTCGCCGAAGGCCGGGCCGAAAGCCGACTGGCTCAGGTCGGGGTCGGCGTTCCACTCGATGAAGACCGGCTCGCCGTTTTCGCCGACGGCAAAGTCCCAAGCCGCGATGTTGAAGTACGGCAACCGCATGTGCAACGCCTTCACGGTCTCCACGACGGCGTCGAAAGAAGGGATCTGATAGCCCTCCAACGTGATGCCGCTGTCGGTCTTCTCAATATGGTCGTAACCGGGCGCACCGTATGCGTACTTGCCCAGCCGCCCGTTGGCATCGATGTAGGTGCTGATGCCACCAGCACTCTCATTGTCAATGACTTGTCCAGCACGCCCGATACGAATGACCGCATACAACAACCGCACTTCCATGTCGTGCCGATAGGTGAGTAAACGGATGGTATTGGCCGACGCCGGATTCAACGCCGCCATGCGTTCATGCTGTTTCACAACACTTTGCACGATGAAGTCGCGGTCGTATTCGGCGAAAAGCTGCGCCAGCGTCTGTTGACTGCCTTCCACCCTGCCCTGGGCAATCGTCACGCGACGAACCCCTTGGCCCCGCGTCAACAGCGATGGCTTGATGATGACATCGCCCAGATTTTGACACAACTCCAACGCCTTTTCATCCGTAATAGGCATTCCCTCAGCATAGTAGTGGTGGTTGATATTCTTGACAAAAGTCTTGGGCTGGTTGATGTCGGGGAACAACTCATCAGCAACGTTCTTGTCCGCGTAGGCATCCTTGAACATGAAGTTGTTCAGACGACCGATCATCTCGGTGCGATATACCCCGACCGGGATGTAGTACGGGGAATAGACGCCAGTGCGGGAATAGAGGAACTTGTGCCAGATCAGCGGCACGCGGCGGCCGATTGCCTCCTTGAAAAAAGATTGAATCTCCCGACGTTGCTTCCAGGTGAGCCGACGTTTGATCTTGAGTTTTCGATACTTTTGGCGAATTTCGTGCCAGAAGGAGAACTCCTGCACGATTTTCTTGATTTTGGAAGTAGATCTTAAACTATTCATAATCAGACACTAATGTTTCAACGATTGAATAAGCAGACTGCGACGGGCGTCGTTCTTGGCCAGCATCAGCAGTCCTTCGGTAGATTCGGCCGATCTGCCCGTCAGAAACGCCTTGGTACGTTTCAGAACGATTTTCACTAACGATTTCAGCGAATTTTTAGCATAAAAACGCTCGACAATGGGAAACTCCTGCTCGCGCGCCAACCGATCGACAACAGGAATCAGGTAATCCCAATACTTCTTTTTATCCTGCAAATAATCACAAATCAACTTGTTATGTTCATCACGAGCGGCATCACCATCTATATCAAGACCAACATTGTCGCGGTTGCGCGTGTTGACAATCTCGAAGTTCATCCCGTCATCGCTCAGGGTGCAGACCACGCAAATTCCCTCATACCAATGCGGTTTGTCGGCATGGAAGTCGGTGGTATTCTTGCTGTTAAAGAAGAAGTTTCCCAAACTATAGAAGATGGTCTTTCCCTTGTAGGTCTCCCACCCCTGCGGGCAGTGCGGGTGGGTGCCGATGACCGCGTCGGCGCCGTAGTCGATGAAGTCGCGGTAGCGAGCGCGGGTCTCGGGCAGGGGCACGTCGATGTATTCGATGCCGTCGTGGGGCAGCACGAACAGGTAATCAACCTGCTGTTTGGCCGCCATAATATCGTGATTAACACGGAGATCGTTGATGTAGGCGCAGCCGAGACCGTCGTGAGCGGACACGTCGTCGAAGACGCCCTGCTTGGCGGCATAACTCAGCGCCAAGAAGCCCAACCGCACGCCGTTCATCTCCACCACCTTCACCCGGTAGGCCTCGTCGTAACTGCCGGCGCCGAAACTCTTCCCGTTCAGTGCCGCCGCCGTCTTGAGGAAGCCGGCGTCCCCGCAGTCGAAAGCGTGGTTGTTGGCCAATGCAAACAAATCAAAACCAAGGGATTGCAGAAACTCAGGCGCATCGTCATGCTGGTAGAAGACCGCATTGGCGACCCTTTGCTCCGGCATCAACGGCACCTCGAAATTGCAGATGCGCAGATCGCAACCCGCCAACATCTGCCGCAACCGGTCCGATACCGCAATGTGCGACGTGGATGGCTTGGAGCAAAAGTCTCCCGCGAAAAACAGTTTCACCTCTTTCATGCCTGCGGTTTTATGGGATGGATTTTATTTTTGAAACTCTTCAAGACATCTTGAAAGATCTCCTGAAAATTACGAAATGCCTGTAATTTTAATAGATAGGAAAGGCCTAAATAGACGACAAGGAACAGGGCCAACTGTATTCCGCCCATCGCGAACTTGTTGATCACCCAAAGTTTACCCACCCAGAAAGCGAGTACGAAAGCGGCCACCGCGATGAGCGCAATGGGCAGCAGGTCAAGCATTTGCCGCTGCACCTTGTAACCCACGTACCGATGTACCAACGAGGCGTTGATGAAATAAATGAGATAGGAGGTGACGACCATGCCGGCCAAGAGTCCGTACATGCCGAAGGCGGCGAGACCGCCCACCACCAGCACCAGGCCGACGCCGCGTTTCACCAGCGTCCACAGCAGCAGTTTGCCGCTGCGCCCGATGGCTGCGATGGCGTAGTAGTTGATGCCCTGCAGACTGATGGCGATGCCGGCGATGCAGAGAATCTGGAAGTAGGGCACCGCGGGCAGCCATTTTTCCGAATAGATGAGATGGATCATCGGGTCTGCCAACAGGATGAACAGCAGCATCAACGGGATGGTGAGATAGGCCAACGAAGTGATGAACCGGCTGAGTGAACGCACCATGCGCGGCAGGTCGTTCTGCATCTCCGCCAGCACCGGGTAGGCCACACGGTCAACCACGCTGGAGATGCTCGTCGATGAAAGCTCCTCCAACTTCTTCCCTTGCGAGTAGTACCCCATCGTCGCGGGATTGTAGATCTTGCCGATCAGCAAGCCCTGGATGTTGTTGCAGAAGGTGTTGACCAAGTTGGCAATCAGAATGAAAAGACCGAAGTTGAAGAGTTCACGGAACGACTGCCAGGAAAAGACCCACTTGGGATGCCACTTGTTGGTCAGCCAGAGGATGAGCGTCGTGATGGAACACAGCATCAACTGCTGTGCCACCAAGGCCCAGATGCCCCACCCGTTCGCCGCCAAAACAATGGTGACGGTGATGGAGATGACGGCAGAGACGATGTCGATAATCGCCAACTTTCTAAACTTCAGTTGTTTACGAAGGCGATTATTTTGTATAATACTCAAAGCGTTGATGATGAGCACAATCCCTTCCACCCGAAGCACGTCGGAGAGCAAGGGTATTTCGTAGTAGCGGGCAATGGCGGGCGCGGAGATGAAAAGGATGCCGTATAGGACAAGGGAAAGGATCATATTCCAATAGAAAATAGTGGAGTAATCCTCTTCCGTGGGTTCCTTCTTTTGGATGAGCGCCGAGCCGAAACCGCCATCGATGAATGTCGATGAGATGACGATGAAGATGGCCAACATGCCGATGCAGCCGAAGTCGTCGGGGGAGAGCAGGCGTGCAAGCACGATGTTGGAAATGAACGAGATAGCCATCACGCCGAACTTCTGGAGGGCGCTCCAGAAGACTCCCGATATGGTTTTCGCTCTCAGACTGCCCTGTGCCATGCTATTTCCCTTCTGCAAATGATTTCAAATAGTCGAAATGGGGGGTAAGCACGCCCTTGTCAAGGATGGTACCGCGCGCTATCACAGGCGAATGCTGGCTTGACAGCAATTCGGGGAGCACGTGTTTCATGAGCATTTCGCCGAAATAGGCGCTCGTGTCCAACGCAAGGGCATTGGGGCAGGTATCGACCGCCATGACCGTGATATTGCGGTCGGAAGAGAAGGCGGGCTCCTCCTGAGCGGTCTGCGGGTTGTAGTCGTAGTAGGGATCGTCGTGGGTGGAGGCACGCAGGGTAGATTGGATGCTGCCCTGAATATCGCAGGTGACATCGCCGATGAAACGGATACGTACAGAACTGTCTTTCAGGTCGTTATGCGTAAGATAGACGGGGGCGTCGGGACTCCAGAAGTGGGCGCACAGCAGGATGTCCGCGGCGGCGGCCCAGCGATGGAAGTCACTCCGGTAGTTGGCGGGATGGCTGGTGAAATCATCCCACGAGAAAGGTTGTCCGTCGGCGCGTCTCACCAGCCGGTCGGCGTCGGCAACGACGTAGGAGAGCGCATTGACCGTATCCGCGGCAAAGAAATGCTCTTCGCTGAGACGGGGGGCGCCGATCTCATCGAGGATGTACTGCGCGCCCTGCGACACGCGGCCGTTGCCGGTCACCAGCATCTTGACGGGCGGCAGGTTGACCGACCGCAGCGCTGACTTCAGCGCGTCGAGGGTGAAGTGACGGTCGGGGCGGGGCAGTTCGTACAGACGGTGACGCAAGCCGTAGCCGCGCAGCGTGTAATAGACACCCACAATGCCGGCCCACCAGCCGAAGGCACAGACGCGACGGCCGGCGTCATCCACCAAATACTCATAGTCGGTAAAGGTAATCCGCTTTTCCATGAACGCCCGCAACAGCGGTCGGTTATAGGCCTGCATCTTCGCGATGTGACCGAAGAAGAAATAGTGCTTATCGGGCAGCAGCGATGCAATGTCCGCCTCCTTGATTCCAAAGAGCACATCGCAATCGGAAACATCCTCAACCACCTCTATTCCAGCCTGTTGGTAGGCATCATCGTGAAAGGCGCGGGTACGGCTCGACTGCGCCACAAAGCGGTGCTCCGGATACTGGCATTGCAGTTCGGCCATCTGCGCAGGCGACAGCGCCACACGGTTGTCCTCGGGAATTTTCGTTTCTTGTATCAGCCCTAACTTCATGGTAAAGTAGATTTTGACCAAATTAGAATCAGTCTGCAAAGATACATAAAAAAACAGTGGCTTGGGAAGTAAAACCACATATTATTATTTTTTGTGAATAATGTTATATTTGTGAAAAAAAATTTGTACTTTTGCGCAAAATTATCAAGAATGCCGTTTTGTATTTTGAGAAAAATGAAAACAACTTCCCTTAGAAGCCTTTTCTTCTTGATGGCATTGTGTTTCTCTTTGATCAAGATGCAAGCGCAATCGGTCTCCATCGACGGTCCCACGGCGATCTGCGAAGGCAACAGCGCCACCCTCACCGCTCTCACCCAAGGCGGGGCGACCAGTTGCTCCCAGACCGTCAACATGAGTTCCGGCACCACCATTGTCAACTGCGGCAACACCATCTGTTTCTACGACGACGGCGGCATCAACTACGAATACGACTACTCCGTTGACTACATCCGCACCTTCACCTCCAACAACAACACGCCCGTCACCATCACCTTCGACTACGTCAATGTGGAGTCCAATTACGACGAGATCTATCTTTACGACGGCACCTCCACCTCTGGCACGCTACTCAACAGCGGCAACTACTACAGCGGCCTGCAGGGCATGACTTTCACCGCCAACTCCGGCAGTCTCACCGTTGAGTTCTCCTCCGACGGCAGTGTGCAGTACGACGGCTGGGAGGCGAGAGTCTGGTGCAACGGCTGCACCAACTACACCTACCATTGGAGCACGGGGGCCACCAGCGCTTTCATCAATGTCTCGCCATCTTCCACTACAACATACTCTGTCACAGCCACTTCCCCCGGCTGCGGTTCTTCCGTCGCCTCCATCACCGTGAACGTGCAGGACTGCGACATGGACGGCTGTCCCAGCGTCGCCCCCGCGCAACTCGGCACCCATCTCACTGAAATCGTCGTCGATTGCGACGAACCGACCGTCACCCTCGAAGCCAACGCCGTGGCCACCGCCCTGCAGACCAACAGCTACTACGTCACCGCCATTCCCTACAATCCGCCCTACTCCTACACCGCCGGCACGCGGATCTTCACCAATGCCACCGACGACACCTGGGGAGACGTGCTCTCCCTGCCTTTCGGCTTCTGCTTCTACGGCCAAAACTACAACCAGATCGTCCCCGGTGCCAACTCCGTCGCCACCTTCAACACTAGTGTCGCCAACGGTAGTTGCGCCTGGTCGTACGACGAATCCCTCCCCAATTCAAATCTATTTCCCAATACCATCTTCGCATGCTACCGCGACATCTACCCCAACTACTATGATGGCGACGGCATCTACCAAGGTGTGCTCGGCACCTATCCTTGCCGCTCATACGTATTGAGTTTCAACAATATAGCACTTTTCTCATGCTATGAAGTCCGCACTTTCTCCAGCATGATCGTATTGTATGAGGGCACCAACATCATCGACATCTACCTGCGGGATGCGCCCACCTGCTCCGATTGGAACAACGGTAACGGCGTCGTCGGCATCCAAAACGCCAGCGGCACCGCCGCCACCGTGCCGCCCGGCCGCAACACCGGCGCCTGGACGGCCCACAACGAGGCCTGGCGCTTCATTCCCAACGGCGGCACCCCGCAATACACCGTCACCTGGTACGAAGGGCAAGGCATCAACGGCCCCGTCGTCGGCACCGGCGATGTCATCACCGTCACCCCCACCGGCAGCACCTACTACACCGCCCGCCTGCAATATACTGCCTGCAACGGCGACCAGTTCGACATCACCAACACCTGCCACGTCACCATGAACACCAACGTGACGCCCATTGAGGTGACCGCCTCTCCCATGCTGCTCTGCGCCAACGACCCCACCACGGTGAGTGTCAACGCCAGCGACGCCATTGGTTACCAATGGAATACCGGCGCTACCACCTCCTCCTTCATCGCCCGCCCCACCCAGGAACCGACCACCTACTCCGTAACCGTCACTCACGGCAACGGCTGTCCCTCCGTCGGCAGCGTCACCGTCCACCTCGATACTGAGCCGCCCGTGTTCTCAGGCTCCATCGGCCCGCTCAACGCCACCGACATCGGCAACTGCGTCTTCGCCGTACCCGATCTCTCGAATATGGTCCGTCCCTCCTCCACCGACAACCTCACCCCCACCAACCAACTGACCATCACGCAGTCGCCCACCGCCGGCTCCCACATCACCGGCCCCACCACCGTCACCGTCACCATCGCCGACGCCTGCGGCAACACCACCACCACGCAGGTGTCGCTCAACGTGCCCACCAGCGTCACTGTGGCGGTCACACAGACCACCGACATCCTCTGCTACGGCGACACCACCGGCTTAGCCGCTATCACCGCCTCGGGAGGCAACCCGCCATACACCTACGCGTGGAGTTCCAACAACGGCTTCCCGACCGGCTCGTTCACCGGACCTTCCGCCACGCCGCTCACCGCCGGCACTTACACCGTCACCGTCACCGATGCCGACGGCTGCCAGCAGACGCAAGCCATCACCCTCCAGCCGCTCACCGACCCGATGGTCGCCGGCACCGTGGCCAGCACGCAGGACATCTGTCGCGGCGGCACCCCCGCCCCCCTCACCGTATCGGGCTGCTCCGGCGGCGACAACAGTTACTATGTCTGGCAACAATCGACCAACGGCACCACCTTCACCGACATCGCCGGCGCCAACGGCACCAGCGTCACCCCTGGTACACTTACAGTAAACACCTGTTATCGTGTGGCATACGTAAGCGACAACTGCGGAACCGTCTATACCAACGTCGCCTGCATCAACCTTCATGATCCCGTACCCACCGACGTCTTCGACACCATCTGCCAGAACACCGCCTACAACAACTACGGCGCTTCATTCACCGCCACGGAGACACAAACGCCTGGCACACTGACCAATATCGCGCACCTCACCACCATCTACGGCTGCGACAGCACCATCAACCTCACCCTTACCGTGCTGCCCAACAGCACCGGCACCGACCAACGCACCATCGTGGAGAACGACCTTCCCTACACTTGGAACGGCGTCACTTTCACCGAAGCCGGGAGCCAGACGGCCGTGCTCACCGCCGCCAACGGCTGCGACAGCACCGTCACCATGACCTTGAACGTCATTCCCAACGTTGAGGCATCCATTGACACAACCGTGTGCGCCAACGACTTGCCAATCACCTGGAATGGCGCCACCTTCACCAGCGCAGGCACACAAGACGTAGTGCATCCCTCGTCCTTAGGCAGCGACAGCATCGTGCATGTCACCGTGAACGTCATCCCCGCGCAGTCCATCACCATTGAAGACGAGATCTGCCAGTACATGCCATACAGCGGCCACGGGTTCACCGTCTCCACCGACAGCACTTCCGTAGCGGGCATCGTCGAAGTGGTCCACGAACTACAGACGCCCATGGGCTGCGACAGCACCGTCATCCTGCGGCTGACCGTCAACCCCGTCTATGCCCAGGAGTTCGATGTCGTCGCCTGCGACAGCATGATCTGGAATGGACAGATCTACCACAACTCCGGCAGTTACACGCAGTCGTTCTCCAGTTCGCACGGATGCGACAGTGTCGTCACCAAGCACGTCGAGGTGGTGAATACCGCGCTGACCCTCGAGTGCCTGACCGAAGACTTCTGCGAGAACCTGACGGCGGTGTTGGAGGTGACAACCGAGTTGGACAACATCCACTGGTCCACGGGCGAGACGACCCCGCAGATTGAAGTGCATCGTGCTGGCACGTACGTGGTTACCGCGCATACTGCGCAGTGTGAGTCATTCGACCGCATCACCATCCACGGCTGCCCCTTCTATATGTACCTGCCGAATGCCATCTCCCCGTCCGTGACGCCTGGCGAAAACGACGAGTTCTTCATTCCTGACGGCATAGCCGCGCAGTTGGAGACGAGTGAGATATGGATTTACGACCGCTGGGGCATGTTGGTCTATCACTCCACCGACCCGCATTTCCGCTGGGACGGCAAAGTGAACGGGAAGACGCCCTCCTATAATGTCTTCTCTTACCACCTGAAAGTCAGCGTGTTCGGAGGAGGAAACTACCAATACACCGGCAGTATCACGGTACTTTAACCTATTTTTTCATTTTCAAACAATAAAACGCAAGCCGACGGCGTTCTATTAGCGTAATTATTACAAACCAAAGTAGCTGCCTATGGAACAAAGTTCTATCCCTTCAAAAAAGAGGAAAAGCGTACGTCGGCTCGTCCCTCGCAAGCACATTATCGACAACATCCTCAACTATTCACTATCCTTGTGCTCCGTCGGTGGTTCGTTGCTGGTTGTCAACAACTAAAAATCCGCAAAAAGCACTTGTCTAAACCCAGGCGGGACACCACTTTCAGTGGCGGTTCCGCCTTGTGTGTTTTACTACCCCACCGCTTTGCGACACTATATTATCTCAGCGGTGGAATCTCAGGAAACAAATTACGGAAGAACTAACAGACCACCACGTTCTTCTCCTTGATGATCTTGCGGAGGTTGATAAGGGCATAACGCATGCGGCCAAGTGCCGTGTTGATGCTCACGTTGGTCATCTCGGCGATATCCTTGAAACTGATATCCTGATAGATACGCATTTCAAGCACCTCACGTTGTTCCGGGGGAAGGAGTTTCACCAAAGCGGTGATCTCGGCATAAATCTGCTCGGTGATCATCTTCTGCTCGGCGGAAGGATCGGTACCGTAGATGACGTCGAAGATGTCGAACTCGCCGTTGGTCTCAAAGGCGGGCATCCGCTGCATCTTACGGAAATAGTCGATCTTGAGATTGTTGGCTATCCGCATCACCCACTGCACGAACTTGCCCTCTTCGTGGTAATTGCCGGAACGTAACGTATTGATAACCTTGATGAAAGTATCTTGGAATATATCTTCGGCCAGCTCACGGTTCTTGACGGAAAGCAAAATATAGGAAAAGACCTTTTTCTCGTGTCTCTGGATCAAACTTTTCAGTGCGGACTCATCACCTTGGGTATAAAGCTCTATCAGCTCATTGTCGGACAACGCTATCTTCTTCATAAGGCACTCCTTTCTATTTGTTTATAAATCAAAAAGATAGATATTTAACCGATAGCGTTCCTCCTATAATTTTTGTGTTATTTTTATGTGATGATTGACGATGCAAAAATACAAAAAATTTTACATTGTACACGGTTGGAAGATTTTTTTTTGAAAAAGTTTAAAACCGGAAGTTTAGAGATCAAAGTTCATTGAGGGAAGAAGAAGGAAAAAGGACGAAGCGGGAAGGATGGAAATGGGCAAAAAAAACGCGGACATTATTAATATCACTACATTTCAAGGCTCTGGAAAACCCGCGTATCAGATCAATTAACTGCCCGCGCTTACGCGCAAGCCTTAACTTTTCTCCCGATACCTCGAAAATTTTCCAGATTTTAGAAATGTAGGATCAAGCTAACGCCGTGTATTTATAAATTTGGAAATTTCTGCTCTCTCTTGTCTGCTTCTTTTAATGGTTGTGAATCGTTGGAATTGAAAGTGCAAAAATACAAAAGTTTGTTCAAAAAACGGCATCTTTTCCAAAGATAAAATCGTTGTGAAATGTGTTTTTTTCCATAAAAAAAAGAGCAGAGATATTGCTCTGCCCTTTTGATAGATGATTATAGTTTATTGATAATCTGCTATTTGAAAGCATTTTCGGTAAGTCCGTCGCCACTGAGGAGCAGACGGTCCATGTAGGCGGGTGTCTCGCGGCCGAGGAAGCGATCGACATAGATCTTAGCGAGATACTGGCCCAACATGAAGCCGTGGCCCTGCAAGCCCACCAACAGACCGTGGTCGGGGTCGATGATGTAGCGCGGTTCGGTGTAGTAGCCCGCCCAGAAGGCCTGGAAACTGACGGCGCCGAGGCGCGGCAGCCACTCGCGGAACATCTCGGAGCAGATCTCCAGGAAGTCTTGGGCGTTGTATTTCAGGTTCTTGCCCGCCTCGGCGCTGTCGGTACCGGGCGATGCGCAGCCGATGATCTGGCCGGTCTCCTTGAACTGCTGTCCATAGACGGCGGAGAAGCCCTTGTAGCGACGACGGTCGATGAGCATATCGAGGCACTCGCCATCCTTGCCCAACATCGGCAGGCGGCCCGTGATAAACGCCTGGTGCTTAATCGGATAGAGGCCGGTTTCGATGCCGAGTTGCTTGGCAAACTTGGCGGCCTGATAGCCGAGGGCGTTCACAAAGTGCTCGCAGTGGTACTCCACGAACTCCTTATCATGAGTATAGACCAACGCCATGAAGCCCTTGGCGGTGCGCTGCACCTCCACCAGCCGGCAATCCTCAAGCAGCGTGCCGCCCTTCTCGCAGGCGAGATGGCGGATGTAGTCGATGACACGGCCCGGCGTGGCCTGCCAGCAGTCGTTGGTGACCAACGCCGCGCTGTAGGTATTGAGGTCGGGGTTGAAGTAGGGAGAGATCTCCTTCTGGAAGTCCTTGCGATCGACCATGTAGCCGTCCGACCAGGCGAGGGAGGCCTCCAAGGACTTGTAGGTGGCTTCGTCGTGGGCGAAACCGACATAACGGATGGGGTAGTAGCCCACGTTGGTCTTGCTTTGCAACTCCTTGAAAATCTCCTGGTTGTGGTTGGCGATGTCGGCGATTTCTGGGACGGAGAAGGCGGGGCGGCCGCCGCCGATGCAGCGCCATGAGGAGCCGCGTTCGGCGTTGCAGAGCACGGTCTTCTTGCCCGCCTCGGAGAAGTAGCGGAAGAGCCCGCTGCCCGCGATGCCGCCGCCGGCCACAAAGACGTCGCACTCGACCTTACGGGTCGGCTTGTTGACGTCGGTGATGAACTGCGTGGGCTGGCTATTCGGTTGCATCTCATTGATGGTCAGTTGGTTGGAAAGAGGTCCTCGCGGAGTAGCGTCGCCCACCACCTCGATGCCGTAGCCACGCAACAGCTGCTTGGCACGCGGGATGCACCGTTTGCCACGGCAGGTGCCCATGCCCATGCGCGTGGTGTGTTTCAACTCATCGACGGAGATGACCTTGCGGTCGCCGATGACGGTGAGCAGATCTTCGATGCGGACATCCTCGCAATGGCAGACGTAGGAGGGCTCCTTGTCGGTGAGCGTGCAAGGATCCATCGCCACGGCCTCGCCGAAGTTCTCCTTAACGATGAAGCCGGTGACCTCGGTCAACTTCTCGCCGCTGATGTCGATGGCCTTCACGCGGGCGACGTTGGTCTTGTTGGGGTTGGTCTTGATGTTCTCCACGACGCCTTCGCCCACCTTTTCGCCCTTGTCGTTGATGAGCACCACCTTGGCGTCCTTCTCAACGTGGTATTCGATCGGCAGGAAGAGCCAGTTTTTCTGGAGGTTATAGCCGAAGATGGCGAGTCCGGGGCAGTGTGCCACGCACTCCATACAGCCGATGCACTTGTTGTAGTCGATGACGGGCACGGCGGAGGTGGAGGATTTGGTGATGGCGCCCTGCGGGCAGGAGAAGGAGCAGGGGTTGCAGGCGAAGCCAAAGAGGCAGTCGGGAATGACAAAGCCCTTCTCTTCCATGCGCGCCCTGGAGGGCTTGACGGGGGCGTCAAGCACGCGGACAGGGCGCTGTTGGGCGTCGATATACTCTTTGGAGACGGCGAGGTAGTCGTCGTAGTTGACTCGGCGGCCCATCTGCATGGCGATCTCGAGGGCGACCTGTTTGCCGCGGAGCACGGCGCAGGTGCCTTCGCCCACACGGACGGCGTCGCCGGCGCCGAAGACGTTGGCGCCGAAGACCTGTTTGCCCTTGACCAGCAGTTGGTTATCAGAAATAAGTCCTGTGCAGATGTTGATGACATCGATGCCGGTGATGGTCTTCTCGGTGCCGGGCACGGGCTTGAAGTTCTTGCACTCGGCGATGACAGCGCCGACGATGCCGGTATGGTCTTCGTTGGGGATGGCACGCAGCAGCACGTGCGAGGTGTAGATGGGGATGCCGAGCCGGCGCACGCGGTTGGCCTGCACGGGGAAGCCGCCCTCGTGGTCCATGGCCTCGACGATAGCGACGACCTTGGCACCGGCCTGGGTGGCCTGGTATGAAGTGAGATAGCCGATGTTGCCGGCGCCGATGGAGAGGATGCGCTTGCCGAGGAGGGTATGCTCCACGTTCATCATCTTTTGGACGACGGCGGCGGTATAGACGCCGGGCAGGTCGTCGTTCTCGAAGACGGGCATGAAGGGCACGGCGCCGGTGGCAACGACAAGATACTCGGCATCGACGAAGAAGATGCTACCATCCTTCAGATTCTTGACCGCCACGCGGGGGCCTTCGAGCAGATCCCACACGGTGGAGTTGAGGAAGATGCCGGAGTGGTCGTCGCCGGCGAGAGTCTTGGCGATGTCAAAGCCACGCATGCCGCCATAGACCTTCTCTTTTTCGAAGAAGAAGAACTGGTGGGTCTGCATGTTGAACTGTCCGCCGACGCGCTCGTTGTTGTCGAGCACGATATTGCTGATTCCCTGCTGGTTGAGCATTTCACGGCAGGCGAGGCCGGCGGGGCCGGCGCCGATGATGGCGACCTGCGTCTTATACACCTTGCGAACTTCCTCCCGGGGCGCGGCGGCCTCGGGGAAGTAGTCCTGCAGAATCTCCCGCACCTGCTTCACCCCATCGACGGGCGTGATGCAGATACGTCGGATGACGCCGTCAACCAGCATCTGGCAGGCGCCGCACTTGCCGATGCCGCACTCCAGGGAACGGCCGCGCCCATCGACGCTGTGGCTATGCACCGGGAAGCCGGCCTGGTGCAACGCCGCCGCGATCGTGTAACCCTTGTAACCCGTGACTTTCTGGCCGTTGTACTCAAACACGACCTCTTCCGCTTTTGGAATGTCCAAAATTGGATGTTCGTTAATCTTGTTCATAATACTAAATTGTATGGTTGTTTATCAAAAAATTTTCCAAAGGAATCCCCAACACAAAAGCGGCCGCAAATTTACGTCATTTTTCGCTTGTTATTCAAGAGTAAGAAAAAAAAATTGTAATTTTGCCGCCGTAAAAATCATTTACAAATGAACAAAAAATCCATCATCCTCGTGTGCGCGCTCCTGCTGGGCGTCTGCATCACGACCAAAGCACAGAACGACATGACTAACGAACAGAAAGCAAGTTACGCGCTGGGCGCCAGCAACGGCGAACAATTCAAGAACATCGGTTTGAAACTCGACCCCGACATGTACATGAAGGGATTGAAGGACGGACTGGCCGGACAGAACCTGCTCACGCCGGAGCAGATGCAAGAGGCATTCGGCCTGCTCGACCAGATGGTGAAAGAGAACCAGGAGAAGATGTTGAAGGAAGAGAAAGCCGCCGGCGCCGCCTTCCTGGCCAAGAACAAGCAGGAACCCGGCGTGAAGGAGACCGCCTCCGGCTTGCAATACAAGGTCATCAAAGAGGGCACGGGCAAGCACCCCAACGCCACTGACCAGGTGAAGGTTCACTACACCGGCACGCTGCTCGACGGCACCGTGTTCGACTCCTCCGTGGAGCGCGGCGAGCCGATCACCTTCCCCCTCAACGGCGTCATCGCTGGCTGGACGGAAGGCCTGCAACTCATGTCGGAAGGTTCCAAGTACATCCTCTACATCCCCTCCGACCTGGGCTACGGTGACCGCGGCACACAGGGCATCAAGCCCGGCGCCACCCTCATCTTCGAGGTGGAACTCCTCGAAGTCATCGTCCCCAAAGTCAGCAATCCCAAATAATCCATGAAAAGAGCATTCCTACTTTTCACCCTCGTCGCCCTGTTCTTCGGTTGCCAACATGCACCAAAACAGGGCGACGAAGTCTTTTTCAAAGGAAAGGACTCCTACGAACGCGACGTGCTCATCAAGAACGAGCCGCAACGCATCGTCTCCTTCTCCCAAGCCGTCACCGAGGCCATCTACCTGCTCCATGCGGAAAAGAAACTCGTCGGCATCTCCACCTTCTGCACCTATCCACCTGAGACAGAGAAAATCACCAAAGTGGGAGATCTGCTCAACATCAATGTGGAGAGTGTGTTGGCGCAGCGCCCGGACCTGATCATCGTCGGCTCGGTGGTCAGTCCCAAGACCGTTGACAACTTCGAGAAGGCGGGCGTGCCGGTGTATTGTTTGAAGGAGGAGGATCGGTTGGCCGACATGCCGCGGCTGATCCGTTCCACCGGCCGGCTGCTCAACCGCGATGCCGCCGCCGACAGTCTCGCGAAGGTCTATGAGGGGAAGATCCGGCAGTACCAGTCGCGCGCCACCAGTGGCGACAAGTCGGTGTATTACGTCGTCGGTTTCGGTGCCAGCGGCGACTTCACCGCCTCGGGCAACACCTTCATCCACGACATCATCACCCTCGCCGGCGGTCGGAACATCGGCGAGCCGCTCACCACCTGGAGCGTCAGCCGTGAGTTCCTGTTCCAGCAGGATCCCGAGTACATCTTCATCCGCAAGGAGGACCTCGAATCCTTCTGCAACACAGCACCTTACAACCTGCTCACCGCCGTGAAGGAGGGGCGCATCTATCCCATCGAGTCCGGCTGGATCGACAACCTCTGTCCGCGCAACTTCCTCGCCATCGACTACATCGCCGAGAAGATCGGCACAACCGCTCCATAATCACATTTTTACGCTATGAAAAAAATCAACGTCCTCCATCTGCTCAGTTGGTTTCCCCGCCCTGACCAGCCCATGTCGGGCAACTTCTGCCTGAAGCACATTCGCAGCGTCTCCGACGACGTCAACTCGGTGGTGCTTTCGGCCTACATCGACCCGGACGTGTCGCAGCGCGAGATCGAGGTCGTCAACTATGCCAACTTCCAGCAAGTGCTGATTCACGTTCCCGCCTCTCCCCTACCCTCGTCTATCTCGTTGTTTTTAGCATACAACGCCGGATTCACCTACATTCGGAAGCATTTCTTCCAACCCGACCTGATGCACCTCCACGTGGCGCTGCCGCTGGGGAAGATGGCTTTCTATTGGAAAAAAAGACACAGACTCCCCTATCTGCTCACCGAGCACTGGACCATCTACCAGCCGCAGAACGTGGCGATGATGACGCGGAAGACGTTGCGCAGCATCCGCAAGATCGCCAACGCCGCCGAACTTATCCTGCCCGTCAGCCACGACCTGGCCGACAACATGCGCCGCTACGGCATCGACCGTCCCTTCCGGTGTATTCCCAACGTGGTGGATACGCAGATTTTCCACCCCGACGACCGCCAGCCCCACGAAATCAAGCACATCCTGCACATCTCCACCCTGCGCGACGAGGCCAAGAACTTCTCCGGCATTTTGCGCACGGTGCAACGGTTGGCCCAACAACGGCAGGACTTCGTCTTAGACGTGGTCCATGAGTTCGATCGGCCTGAGTTCAAGCAGTTTGTGATTGAGAATCATTTGGAGAAGTTCGTCGTTTTCCATGGAAGAAAGGAGGAGCGTGACATTGCGGAGTTTTACCAACGCGCGGACTTCCTGCTGCTTTTCTCCAACTTCGAGAACCTGCCCTGCGTCATCATCGAGGCGTTCGCCTGCGGGCTGCCGATCATCACGACGGAGGTGGGCGGCATCAGCGAGATCATGGATGAGAGCCGCGGTCTTACCGTGCCCGCCCGCGACGAGGATGCCCTATTGCAGGCCCTTCACCAGATGCTCGACCACTGCCACGACTACGACGAGCAGGCCATCTGCGCCTACGCCGAGGCGAACTTCTCGATGCCGGTGATTGGCCAACAATTGCGGGAGGCGTACGAGACGGTATTGCGACGATAGCTTTGCCCCCCACCCTCCCCAATGGAAAGGGAAGCCGCATTTAACGGAGAGCAGAAGAAAAACGATCATTAAGAGAGGAAAATTCAGGAGAAAAGCTGTCTATTCTTTTCGACATCAACTTTCCAGGGCGCGTTCGTAACTGTTCCAGAGGTTGCGGGCGATGGCTTCATCGGTGAATTTGCTGGAATGCGCCAGCCCATCGGCGACCATCTGCGCACGCAAGTCGCTATTTTCCAATACTTCTTTCATCTGATCGGCCAACGCCTCAGGGTCATGGGGCGACACATAGCGACTGCCCGGACCGCCGCTCTCTTCCAGACAACTGCCCGTGGCCGCAATGGTCGGCACGCCCATGGTGACGGCCTCCAGCACGGGAATGCCAAATCCCTCGAACAGAGATGGATACACAAACAACGAGGCACAACGGTAGAGGGCGGGAAACTCGGAGAAGGGCACCCCAGAAAGCAGAGTCACCTGCTTTTCCAGACGGTGCTCGACGATAAAACGTCGCAACACCGGAGCGTAGGCGGTCTCGTTGCCCACGATGACCACAGGGATATCAAGTTGCTGATTGGCCAATGCTTGTAGAATCAGAATGTGATTTTTCCGCTTCTCCAATGCCCCGATGCTCAACACAAACTGCGACGGCAGTGCGTATTTCCGGCGCACCTCCTCAACGGTTTCGGGCGGCAGCGGCTGTCGGAAGATGGGACTGCACCCTTGATATACCACGTCAATCTTGGCGTCGTCGATGCCGGCCAATTCCACAAGGTCGCGGCGCGTCTGCTCGCTGACGGCGATGATGCGGTCGGCCAACTCACAACTGCGCAGGTACTTGCGTTTGTACATGGCGCGGTCGAAGGCGGGATAGAGTTGGGGAAATTTCAGGAAGATGAGGTCGTGGATGGTGACCACCGTAGGGATATTCTTCTTCTGGATGCCCACCGGCAGTTCGTGGCTGAGACCATGGAACAGGTCAAGATGGCATTTCTGCGCCTCGCTGGCGAGCGAGAAAGTGCGCCAGAGTGAAGGACCGCACTTTTGCAAACCGTGAGGCATCCGCACTTGGGAATTCTCTGGAAGCGGAAAATAAATGTTGGAATTTACTTTCGGCGTAAACAGAAAATACTGATTATCAGGATAGTAAGTGGATAGAATACGGATCGTTTCGCGGCTGTAGTTGCCCAGTCCGCGCTGGTTGTTGAAGGCCCTTTTGGCATCGAAACCGATATTCTTACTCATAACGGCGGCAAAAATACGGGAAAAAATTGGAATGAGAGGGTGGGTGGGAGAATAAAATTATTCGTACTTTTGCAGCTACAATTTTTGAATTAAAAGAATCATCTAAATATGTAAATCATCTTAAAAAGATAACAACATTGAGCTTGACGCTCTTATTCTCACTTGGAAAATCTGGTAAATTTTAGCGGGAGAATAAGTTGGCGGAAAGTTTGCGTTTTGGGCGCAAGCTCTTTCGTGCTTATTACCGCAGCGGTTTACCAGAACCCTCCAAGTTAATCAGCAGACAACGAAATAGCGGCGCCTTTTTTAGTGGTCTGTAGAAAATGGGGGAAGCTCACAACCATTCGACAGACATGCATTCGCACAATAAAGTTCAGGACACCGGTTTTCATATCGGCAGGCACATCAAGGAGGTGGTGGCGCAGAAGGGCGTCAAGGTGCCGTGGCTTGCGCAGCAGCTGGGCTGCCACCGCAACAACGTCTATCTCATCTTCTCGCGTTCGTGGATTGACACCGGCTCGTTGATGAAGCTCTCGCAAATCCTTGAGCACGATTTCTTTGCCGATTTGAGCGGATGGTACAATGGAGAGCATCAATAACTACCGAGATTCCCTCGGAAGTTGACACTCGTTCTATTTCTCCCTCATCATATATGTTTTTAGATGCAAAGTAACTATGGGCAATTTGCACATCAATCCAATGCATCACATAACGATTGGAGACTAAATAATTCAGATATTTGCAAGTTGATATTATCAATTTTAAATAAAATTGATAAATAACTAATATACAATAATTTATAAATACTATAAAACAAAATATTATGGGATTGCTCAACAACATCAAGGATCATTTCAATAAGGCGGAATTCACCGTTGCACCGAACAAGAAGCTCAAGACCATTTCAGCCGACTTTAAGAAGACATTCGATTTGACGCTGGCGTTTTACAAGGGCGCTGTGCTGGCCGACCCGGAGATGACCCTCGCCGCCTTAAACAAAAAGACTACCAAGGAGGTGAACACCAATGCCGACGGCCTGAAGATCAAGGGCAGCACCAAGGTGGGTGAGGCTGAGAAATTGTTCGACCAGAACTTCGGCGTCACCGTGCAGATCAAGGACAAGGCCGGCAAGGTATGCGTACCAAATGGCATCACCATCGGACAAGCTGCAAGAGGAGAGTATTAGTTGAGAGTTGAAAGTTGAGAATTGAAAGTTAAAAGTCGAAAACTAGACTGGGAAGAAATGAAAACAGCTATGACACTAGTAGAACAAGCTAAAGCTGATATACAGCAATATCTCGACCGCAAAAACGGGGAACTGCTGTTCAACGAGCGCGACTTGCAGATGCACCTCGCACTGCACCTTATCAGCACCGGGCATTACAATGATGTGGATGTAGAATACTATGTTCCCTTCGAAGAGCTTGACAACTACATTTGGAAAAACGAACTAAAGCTGGATATTCTTCTGTGCAAGGGTGATGAATTTTTACCTGTGGAACTGAAGTACAAGACAAAAAAACACAGCCAACAACTCACGCGTTTCAAAGAGCATTTAGAACGCCAAATTGATGTTTTAAAGAACCAAGGGGCACAAGATCTTGGCATGTACGACTTCTGGAAAGATGTGCGCAGAGTAGAACTAGTGCGCAATCGTTTTGCCGCTGTGAAAAGCGGATTAGCCGTATTCGTCACCAACGACAGTCAGTATCTTAATGCCACCCGCAAGACCTCAAACAACTATTTGTTTAGCATGGAAGAAGGACTCCACGGTACGACCAGACATTGGCAACAGCCAGAAAGCACTTGCGCTAAAACTCATCCTGACTTCGACCTCGAAAAAGAATACACAATTAAATGGAACCACAATGCCTACGAGGGCGTGGATTTCCATTATTGCATAGTAGAGATTTAAAACATACAATTCAAAATTTCAATACCAACAAAAAACTATGGCAGCAAAATCAGCAATATCGGGTGAATACATCATCCAAAGGGAAGAGAGCGGGAGCATTGTGGTTTACCGCATTTACGACAACGCAAAAGGCGCCCTTCGCGAGGTGGCCGAAGAGAAGAACTTTCCGTTCGATGCCAACTGGAATACCCGTCAGTTCGGGAGCAAGATCTGCAAGGAGTTCGGCGACGGCAAACAAGCCACGGTAGGAGGCTACCATATCCGCGTACAAGACAGCGGCAGCATTGAGATTTACCGCACCTACGACAACACCAAAGCCGCCCTTCGCGAAATTTCTGAAAAGGTGGGCTTCGAAGTCGATCCGAATTGGAACACCCAACAGTTCGGCAGCAAACTTATTGACTTCCTCGAAAAATAAGCATAAAGTATTGAAATCAAACTATTAGCCTATGTACAAAATAGTTTTTGATGAAATGGTGTCCATCTTAAATGATTCGACTTGGAATGAGCCCATATTGGCGATTCATATACCACAGCGGGCCAAGTTTGAGAGGTATCTCCAGGCTGTATTGTCGTTGCGCTTGAAAAAGAGATTCGATGACACGGAAATTGAGTATCCGCTTGATGGGAAACATGTTGATATCTATGCCAATGAAACATATATTGAATTAAAAACGCCAAACACCAATTTCAAACTTTCTGGTGTTGTTGATAAAACAAGACCTATAACTAAAAATGTTCAAAGCATAATAGACGATATTCATAAATTGCGGACACTAAAAATAAAAAAAGGTGTTGTCGCATTTGTCTTGTTTCCGATACACACAGACAAAGATGATTATAAGAAACATATTGATAAAATCATTTCTGCGTTAGGAAATGATAACTATTGCCAAGAAATAGTCGGCAATATGCTGGTGTTTTCTTGTATGATTTAATGATAAAAAACTAAAAACAAATAACTATGACAACGTTTGATTATTTTGGATGTACTTATGTAATAAATGGAGATGGAAAGACTGTTGGTCTATATGATGCTCAGAATGTTAAAGGCAAATTTTTCATTCCTTCGCAGGTGGAATATAACGGTAAATCCTATTTAGTTACTAGTATACAAAATCGAGAAGTTGATGTACATAGATGGATAAATAAACTTGGAACCCCCGGGTACTATAGAAAAACTGGGGAGAAAAAAATTTGCAGTCCATTTACAAGTCAAACATATGGTGGAGATCCATATTTCATAGATGGTCCAACGTCGGTAATCATTCCTGATTCCGTAAAGGAACTCTACCCATGTGCTTTCTACCATTGTGGATCTTTGAAAGAAGTACATCTCCCTAAATCCATCACCAAAATACCGTGGAGGTGTTTCAAAGAAACAGGGTTAGAGCACATCGAACTGCATGAAGGAATTAGTGTAATAGAAAAAGAAGCTTTTTCTGGGTGCCGGTTAGAGGAGATAACAATTCCATCGTCGGTGAAGTCAATTGACGAAGCTGCATTTAATTATAAGCTTAAAGTCGTGAATATACTCAATGAAGAGGGTGCTATTCTCATCCATCCCGAAGCCTTCCCCTCTGGGGTGAAAATCAACTATCTTGGCAAGAATGGAGCCAAGAAAGCAGCATCAGCCGAGCAAAAGAAAGAATCAACACCCGCACAAGGTGCCACAATCGACATTGAGAAGCTTATCAAAGCGGCACTGGTCGACGGTGTGGTTACCGACAAAGAGCGTTCCATTCTTGTTAAGAAGGTGAAGGAAGCAGGTGGCGATGTGGACGAGTTCGAGATGCTGCTGGATGCACGCATCTACGAGGCTCAGCAGAAAAACGGAAAAGCGAAATCGGAGCCTGCAAAACCTAAGGCCGAACCAAAACCCGCCAAAACTGCATCTGCGTCCAAACCAGAACCGAAACCCGCCAAAACTGCATCCGCCACCAAGGCCGAACCAAAACCAGCAGCAAAGGTTTCTGGAGACTTCAAGAAATCAGCCGTTTCCGGCGGCTACACCATTGGCATTACAGCCGACAACAAGGTTGTCGTGAACAAGGGTGGCAAAGCATGCGACAACACCAAAGCGGCCCTGCGCGAAATTTCTGAAAAGGTGGGGTTCAAAGTCGATCCAAAATGGAACACCCAGCAACTCGGCAGCAAACTCGTGGACTTCATCAACAAGTAATCATAAAATATTGCAAATCAAAATATTAATTTAATAATCAAAAACAATCACTATGGAAATTAAAGTTGACGGACGCCTGTTGGTGTCAACGCTCTGCGAGCGCTTCAAAGAAGAATTCGGTGGCACCCTCCGCGTGTACCAAGGACAAAAACGCCTCACCGGCAGCGAAAAAGTGAGCGAAATCGCCACCAAAACTGGCAGCTACGAGTGCCGCGGCAGCAAGACCGTCGGCGGCTTCGAAAAGGACATGATGACCAACTTCGGTCTGAAAGTCCAAGTGGCCTCCGCCGACGACTGGGTGCTTGCCCTCGACGAGATGACCCTCGCTAAGTTGCCCGAAATCCCCAAGAATGCCAAAAAGGCTGACATGGAAGCCCTCAAAGCCAAATACGCAAAATAATCACCTCCAATTGTACATTGTTAATTGTAAATTAGATAATCATGGTAAACAAAGTACGCGTCTATGGCAAGGCGCAAAACCGCACGGCACTGGGCATCATGCACGCCTATATGGTGATGTATCCCCAGGCCACGATGGAAGACCTTCAAAAGGCATTCCCCAATGAGTTGAACCCCGACAGCGGAGTGAAAATCAACTTCGTGAAGGCCGGCGAAAAGGGCACCGACGCCAACTGGAACGGCTTCTTCCAGAAGGAGGACGAGCTGCTCACGATGGGCGACGGCACCAAGGTGGCAGTGGTAAGCATGTGGACCAAACCCAGTTTCGACCGCCTGGTAAGCCACGCTGCTCAGTATGGCATCGAGGTTGCAAAGTTCGAGGAAGCAGAAAAAGGGGTCGGCAAGAAAGGCTCATTCCGACTCGAATACCTCAACGGCTATGTGCCGCCCGCGCCCGAAAAGCCCAAGAAATCAAAGGCATGGCTGTGGATCCTGCTCTGCGCCATCGTCGCTATCGCAGTGCTCGCTATTCTGCTCGCACGCAGCTGCAACAAGGCACCTGAAGTGCAGACCAAAGAGGTAGTGACCACTATTATTCAGCACGATACCGTATATGTGCAGGAAATCGAAAAGATTGAGGAGAACTTCAATGCCGCAGAGTTCGAAGCCGGCAAGGCCGACCTGCCCGAGGCCGCCAAATTCGTGCTGCACGACCTCGCCAAGGTGATGGAGAAACACCCTGAAATCAAGCTCCGTATTGAAGGACACACCAGCGCCGAAGGCGATGCCGACTTCAACCAGAAGCTGAGCGAGCAGCGCGCACAGGCCGCCGTTGAATTCCTCGTCAATAACGAAGGCGTTGATGCCAGTCGTCTGGTGGCCACAGGCTTCGGCAGCAGCAAGCTGAAGAACACCGCCGACCCGATGGCACCCGAGAACCGCCGCACCGAGTTTGAAATCATTAAATAATCACCAAATACTTAAAAACATGAAAACTGACATTAAAACCTTATCCTCGTTTTTAGCCGCCGCCGTTTGGGCCGATGGTGAATACGATGAGTTTGAGAAAGAATTTGTGGGCGATTTGGCCGAAGAGATGGAACTGCCCAAACTTGCCGAAAACCTCGAGAAAGAGATTAAGACCACTGAAAAGATGAACGAAGATGAGCTCGCCAACCTTCTGGAAGGCGCCGCCAAAAAGGTAGATGCCGGAGAAAAAGAGGGCATCCTCTCCCTTTGTCTGCAAATGATGTGCGCCGACGCTTTCCTCGCACAAGACGAGGTGGACAACTTCTTTGCCTTTGCCGACATCCTCGGCGTGGAAGAAGAGGCCGCCAGCGCCCTCCTCGATGAATTTGTGGAGGAAGAAGAAGATTTAATTATTGAGCAATAACAGTAAAATAATACATATCATGGCATTACAAAAAACAGCATCCGGCAAAGTAGATAAACGCACCAAAGAATACAAAGAGTTGGTGGAGCGTGCCAAAAAAGCACGTGAGGCACAAAAAAAGGCCGCCAAGAAGCCTGTAGTGAAGAAAAGCACCACTACGGCCAAACGCCGCGCCGACGGACGACTTGACCAGCGAACTAAAGAGGGAAAAGAAGCCGCAGCACGCATGGCCAAAGCCCGCAAAGCTCAGAAGAGTCTGAAAAACAGAATCAAGAAACTTTTCAAATAATTATTCATAAACCTTAAAAAAAACAACAAATTATGGCAGAATTCAAATTAGACGGCCGCATGAAGGTCAAGAGTCTGAAAGACAATTTCAACAAATGTTTCGGCGCCACGTTGCGCGTCTACACCACTCCGGCTTGCAAGCAGTTTGCAGACGACAACGCCACCCTGGCCAGCATCCGTGCTGAAGGCGCAAAGGGCGGTGAACTCACCGTGGGCGGCAACCTCCGCGTGGGCAACTTCGAAGACAAGATCAAAGACATGTACGGCATCGGCGTGCAAGTGGCCAACAAAGACAACAGCAAGCTGGCCGACAACAGCATCACCCTCGTGGCCGCTGGAAAGTAAAAGATTATGAATCAATGGCGGTGGTGATAGTGAAAGCAATCATCACCGTCTTTTTATTATTCCATTATTAGAAAATTATGAGCGTAGAATATTACCGCAAACGCCTGATTGATTTACGGGCGCAGATGACCAAAGAGCGCGAAGCCAAGAAAAAAGACAACGCCCATTATGCCGACCTCGTGAAGAGGGCCTCCACACCGAGCAGCAAGGCCAGCTACCGCAAGTCGAAAATTGACCACGCGGCCAGTCACGACCGCCGCATCGAAAGCCTGAAACGCGAGATTGAGAGTGCCAAAGCCAACCTTGCCCGCGAAAGGGAGCGCGCCAAGAAGAAGTAAAAGAAACTGAACAAATTCTTCCTCGTGCCAAGGGCACGAAATTCCAGTAACCCCACTCCAACGAAGTGCAGAGTGTGGGGAATGGAGAACTCACGGCATCACATGCGTGTTGGAGACACGCAACAATGGAGCCAGCCGAAAGACCTGAAGAAAGTAGGCAAAAAAAATAAAACATGAGGATTTGGGAATTTACGTATCTTTGTAAACTGAAAATACCAATAAATCGTATTTTGAGTTCGCAAAATCTTGCCGATTCAAAAACACATATCCATCCCTTTTTATGAAAAACATTATTGAAAAAATCTTCCTGAACGAAAAAATCATCCTGGCCGTCATTCTGCTGAATGCGGTGGTCATCTACCTGCAAATTAGCGGTATAAGCACACCGCTACTGACGGGGCTGGACATCGCCTGCACCTTGATTTTCCTTATTGAGATGATTGTCAAGCACATCAAGCTGGGGGCGAAGGAGTACTGGCGCTCCGGCTGGAACCGGCTTGACGGCATCTTGGTCATCGTGTCGGTGCCATCGCTGGTGGAGGCGTTTCTGCCTACGGGCATGATGGATTTGTCGATACTGCTGATTTTCAGAATGTTGAGAGTGCTTCGGTTTTTCCGCGTACTGCACTTCTTCCCCAATTTCACGCAGATTGTGAAGGCCTTTAAAATGGCCATGCGCGAGTCGTATGCCATCCTCCTCTGCTTTTTTGTCATCATCGTCATTTTCGGGCTCCTCAACTGCAGTCTTTTCAAAGATATCGCCCCACAGTATTTCTCCACCCCACTCGAATCCATCTACTCCGTTTTCCGCATCTGCACCGTGGAGGGCTGGTACGACATCCCCGACACCATCGCCGCGGGCACCTCACCGCTTATCGGCGGGCTCGTGCGGCTGTACTTCGTGTTCCTTCTTATCCTCGGCGGCATCATCGGCATGTCGTTCATCAACTCCATCTTCGTTGATGCCATGGTGAGCGACAACAACGACGATGTGATGAAGAAGCTGGATGAGTTGGAAAAGAAGATTGACGAACTGAAGAAGATATCTGAAAAACAAAATTAATATGGCAATATTTCTTTGGATTTGGCAATGGCTGTCGCCACTTTGTCTGTTTGTCGGTGGCTTCTACCTTGTGGAATGCGGCGACACATTATCACTCATCCTTGGTGGTGTGAGTGCCTTTATTGGACTGCTTATCGGCATTTTCGGCTGGGGAGAGACAGTGCCTCCACGCTGGTTTTGGGTGAAAAGCGCCACCGAATTGGCAGGCAACCGTGTGGTCACTGCCCTACAATACGCCTTCCAGTTCTTCTTCATCCCACCCACAGTCATGGGTCTGATAGAGTATTTCGGATAACTTGTTCTCCCACAGAACCCGCTAACTT